>DASPKX010000147.1:0-81297 GCA_035627835.1 Candidatus Methylomirabilota bacterium | reverse complement strand
GACGGCCCGCATGAAACAGCAGCGCACCAGCCCGAATTACCTGCCGCTAATCCTCGGCGCGATCGTCGCTGTGGCAGCGGCGTTGGTTTACCTCCCCACTTTGCGCGCTGACTTTGTGCATTGGGACGATGGTATAGAAATTTACGCGAACCCCCACCTGGGGCCTCTCACCCTGGAGCGTCTTGAGTGGATGTTCACCGACACGAAGTATGTGTGGCGGTATCAGCCGCTCACCTGGCTATCGTGGACATTAAACTATCACTTCTCCGGCCTGGAGCCTTCCTCGTACCATTTTGGCAATTGGATTTTGCATAGCGGCAACGCGCTGCTCCTCTTCCTCTGCCTTGCGCGATTGTTTGAATTGATAGCGCCCGAGAGCCCGCAACGTCGGTTGCGCATCCACGCGGCCGCCTTTAGCGGCGCGATGCTATGGGCGCTGCACCCGTTGCGTGTTGAGCCAGTCTCGTGGGCGACGGGGCGTCTCTATGTTCAGGGAATGTTTTTCCTGCTGTTATCTTTCTCGTTCTATCTTCGCGCGCGTTTTCCTTTCGGATCACGAAAGCCGTTCAACCTGGATTACTGGCTGGCTGCAGTTTTCTTCATCCTGTCCCTGCTGAGTTATCCAATCGCGGTGGGGTACGCCCCGGCATTGCTGGCTTTGGAGTTGTGCTTATGGCAACGCCGTCGTCAGCCTGTTACGGCTGGACTAAAAGACATTGCGAAGCACGCAGCGCCCCTTTGGCTGCTCACCGCTCTCATCTTTTCCATCTCGCTGGCAGCTCGCTTTTTTGTGCGGGAGGAATTTGAAGCTCCTGCCAATCTGGACGTCTTCGGAGTAACGCAACGGCTTGCTCAAGCCTGCTACATCTGGGCCCATTACCTGTGGCGGCCTTTGTGGCCAACGGATCTCTCGCCCATCTACACAACCCTGTTGCAGGTTCGCGTCGGCGACCTTCGATTCCTTTTCAGCGCGGTTCTGGTGGTGGGAATAACGCTCTTCTTCGCCCTTCGTTGGCGCAGATATCCTGGCGCTGCTGCGCTTTGGGCTGCGCATCTCCTTCTTTTGTTCCCGCACCTGGGGCTCACCGAACGGCCACATTACCCGAGTGACCGATACAGCTATTTGCAAGGCGTGGTGGTCGCCGTAGCCATGGCAGTGCCGATTCTCTACTGCAAAGCTCACCACAGTTTGGTCGCCATTGCGCTCGCTGTGAGCCTCTGCTTCGGCGCCCTAAGCTTGAAGCAAACCGCCATCTGGCACGACAGCTTCGCCTTGTTCGATCATATCCTCAGCTTGCTTGGGAACCATCCTGTTCGGGCGGATATTTACAGCCGTTACGGTGTCGTCCACGGGGAGAAGGGGAACGTGGATGAGGCGGTGAGCTGGCTGAAGAAAGCTATCGCGGTGGATCCCAGATTCGTTGATGCCCACGCGAACCTTGGCCGGACATGTCTGCTTGCGGAGAGGTACGCTGAGGCAGAGCAGGCTTACAGCACAGCCGCGAGTCTCGCCCCCGATCGCGCCGACCTGCGGAATGCTCTGGGGGATGTCCATTTCGCTGCGCGGGACTTTGCCAAAGCGGAGCGAGAATACCGGGAAGCCGCACGCCTGCGGCCCCGTGAAGCGACCTCACACAGCAATTTGGGAATCGCGTTGGCAGCTCAGAAACAGTTCCAACAAGCTGAGGCTGCGTTCATCCAAGCGCATGAGCTGGAGCCGCGGAACACCGAGCATCTGCAAAACCTCAGCACTTTGATGCGGCAAATGGGCCGCACCAACGAAGCTCAGAAATACAAAGCTGAGATCGAGGAGCTAACCCGAGGCCACGGGCACGCCCATTGATGACTTAACGGTTTAAACGCGCGCGAGTTGGGCGCCTGTCGACGCCAGGAACGCTTCGTAAGCCTGGCGCAATCCCGCTTCCAAACCCACTTGCGCTTTCCACCCCAATGCGTGGATGCGCGACGAATCCATAAGCTTCCGAGGTGTCCCGTCGGGTTTAGTCTTGTCCCAAACAATCTCTCCTTCGAAACCCACCACGCGCGACACTGTGTTCGCCAAGTCTCGAATCGTGATCTCCTCACCAGATCCAACGTTCACGAACTGCTCTTCGCTGTATCGTTCCAGGAGGAAAATGCAGGCGCGAGCCAGATCATCCGAATATAGGAATTCCCGGCGTGGGGAACCTGTCCCCCAGCAGATCACCTGGGCAGCCCCGGATTCCTTCGCTTCATGGAACTTCCGCAGGAGCGCAGGGATAACGTGCGAGTTCTCGAGATGAAAATTATCGTTAGGGCCGTAGAGATTCGTCGGCATCGCGCTGATAAAATCGCTCCCATGCTGCCGGCGGTAGGCCTGGCAAAGCTTGATGCCCGCAATTTTCGCAATCGCGTACCACTCATTGGTTGGCTCGAGCGCGCCTGTGAGCAAGGCCGTTTCCGGCATAGGTTGCGGGGCAAACTTCGGATAGATGCAGGAGCTTCCCAGGAAGAGCAGCTTTTTCACCCCAGCCACATGCGCCCCATGAATGAGGTTGGCCTCAATCATGAGATTTTCATAAATGAAATCAGCCGGACGCGAGTTGTTCGCGTGGATGCCGCCGACCTTGGCCGCCGCGACGATTACATATTCGGGGCGCTCTTTGCGGTAAAACTCGTGCACAGCTTGCTGGTTGATCAGGTCTAACTCAGCGTGTGTGCGGCCAATAAGATTGCTGTAACCCTGCAGCTCCAGTTGCCGTCAAATAGCGCTGCCCACCAGGCCGCGGTGCCCCGCGACGTAAATCTTCGACTGCTTCGGAATTTGCACTGCGGGATGAATAATGCAGGAAGGCAAGCCGTGCAAGGAAGACGCTCGACCTGAGCCTCGCTCGGGGGATGCCCTACACTAATGCCATTTCTTTTTTGACAATGGTATCAGAGTTGCTCAACATGGTAATTGCGGTTTTGGGACACGGCAATCCGTGAGCGCATGATCGGACTGAGTAAAATAACCGCCGTGCCCTTGCTCACAAACCGCAGGAGAAACAACAAATGAAGATCAACACAACACGTCGGTCGGGCTTCACGCTCGTTGAAATCATGATCGTGGTGGCCATTATCGGTTTGCTGGCCGCGATCGCGATTCCTAACTTCGTGAAAGCTCGTGCAACAGCACAGAAGAACGCCTGCATCAACAACTTGCGCCAAATTGACGGCGCCAAGGAGCAGTGGGCCCTCGAAAACAAGAAGAGCGCTGGCAGCGCCACGGTGGACACCTCCGTAAACGAATACATCAAAGGTGGCTCTCCGAAGTGCCCAGGCGGCGGAACCTACACCTACAACGTGGTGGATAGCTCCCCAACTTGCACACAGACGGGCCATACGCTGTAATTGAGCGTCACTTTTTAATCCCTTTTAATCAACTATGAAAATCAATACTACTCGTCGCTCAGGCTTCACGCTCGTTGAAATCATGATCGTGGTCGCAATCATCGGATTGCTGGCTGCTATCGCGATTCCTAACTTTGTGAAGGCTCGCGCAACCGCACAGAAGAATGCCTGCATCAACAACTTGCGCCAGATTGACGGCGCCAAGGAGCAGTGGGCTCTCGAAAACAAGAAGAGCGCTGGCAGCGCCACGGTGGACACCTCCGTTGAGGAATACATCAAAGGCGGCGCTCCGAAATGCCCAGGCGGCGGCACTTACACCTACAACGTGGTGGACAGCGCCCCGACCTGCACACAAACCGGCCACACCCTCTAAGCCCTTCTTGGTTTAGTTAATTACCGAATGGCTCGGGGGACCATTCCTCCGAGCCATTTTCCTTTCAGAACTGAAAGGACATACTATGCGTTTTTCAATTCTGCGAAAACGCGCGTTCACACTCGTCGAAATGATGATTGTGGTCGCAATCCTCGGCTTAATCGTCGCTCTCGCGATCCCCAACTTCCTCAAGAGCCGCACCCAGGCTCGCAAACAGGTCTGCATAGAGAACCTTTCCCAAATCGAGTCCGCAAAACAGCTTTGGGGCCTCGAAATGAACAAACGTGAAGGTGAAACCCCCGTGGACTCGGACATGATCGGGGATGATAAATACATCAAAAAGTCGCCAAACTGCCCAGCAGGAGGCACTTACACCTTCAACGCAATTGGCGCCAACGCCACTTGCAACATCGCCGGCCACGAGCTTGCGGCCGAGTAGTCCTAAAATCCGGTGACTTCAAACGGTTTTGAGCACAGCGACCGAGCTGCGGCCCGAAGCCGTTTTTTAGCTTGGAATGCCCCATTCTTTTGCGCCGTCCTCGCCGTCGCGATTATCTTCTGCTTCTGGGACGTCCTGCTCGGCATCCGGACCTTTGTTTTCCGAGACTACGGTCTTTTCGGCTATCCCTTAGCTGCTTACAACCGCGAGTTGTTCTGGAGAGGCGAACTCCCGCTTTGGAATCCGCTGACGAATTGCGGGCTCCCATACCTCGCCCAGTGGAACACAATGACCTTGTACCCACTCGGCATTTTTTACCTCGTCCTGCCGCTGACGTGGGCCCTCCCCGTTTTTTGCATCGGCCACCTCTTTTTGGGCGGAGTGGGGATGTTCGTTCTCGGACGGCGTTGGTGCGGTGACGCCACAGCCGCCGCCGTTGCGGGGGCTGCTTACGCGTTCAACGGGCTGACTCTCAACAGCCTCATGTGGCCGAACAACATCGCAGCCCTCGGCTGGTTGCCCTGGGTGATGTGGGCTTTGGAAGCTGCGGTGCAGGAGCGAGGGAAGAAAATTCTAATCGCCGCACTTATTGGCGCCACACAGATGCTTGCGGGCGCTCCTGAGATCATCATTTTCACTTGGGCTCTTGCCGGAATATTCGCTCTGCTTCCTGTGATCAGTCGCCGGGACTGGCGTGGCCTTCCCACGGCCTTCCTGACGCTCGGGATCGTCGTCGCTCTCACCGCCGCGTTGGCTGCAGCGCAGCTGCTCCCGTTTTTAAACCTGTTGCAAGAGTCGCATCGCTCCGCGGGGGTTGTCGGTTATGAATCCCCCATGCCGCCGTGGGGCTGGGCGAACTTTCTGGTTCCGCTGTTCCACACCTACAAGTCCCATTCCGGCGTCTATTTTCAGGCCGGGCAGGTCTGGACTTCCTCCTATTACATCTCAGTAGTCGCCATTTACCTCGGTTTGTTCGGCGCTTTTTCTCGACGACCGCGCACATGGTTGCTGCTCGGTGGAGCCGCCTTCTGCCTGATCATGGCGTTGGGCAACAGTGGTTATCTTTATTCGTGGCTGCGAGAGCGCTTTCCTCAAGTGGCAATCATGAACTTCCCTATTAAGTTCGTTGTTCCAATCATCTTCGCCGTGCCCGCGTTGGCAGCCTATGGGATGAGCCGATTCCGCGAGGACATGGTTAAGCGTGACGCTGTGCTTGTTGCGTCTGGAATCCTTGCGGGCATCGCCGCCCTCGCTTGGTGGTCCTATGCGCATCCGATGGAGCCGGGCGAGTGGCCAACAGCGGGTGTGAACGCCCTCGTGCGCGGCGTGTTTCTAATTGGGTCCGCCTTTCTCCTGCTGCACGCGCGCACAGTCGCTGCGGAGCGACGCTTCTGGCTTTCCGTCGTTTTGGTTGGGTTGATTCTCACCGACGTCGCGACGCATGTTCCCTGGCAGAACCCGACCGTCACGCCGGCCGCTTATGAGCCTGGATTGCAGCAGGTGCGGAAACTAAATCCCATTCCTTCCCATGGAGCTTCCCGCGCCATGCTTACGGGCAAAGCTTTGAACGAGTTTCGTTTTTCGATGCAGACGGATGCTTTTCGCACGTATGTCGGCCACCGGCTCGGCCTCTACGACAACTGCAACCTGCTCGAAAACCTGCCCAAAACTGATGGTTTTTATTCCTTGTACTTGCCGTATGAATCGCGCATGCGCGGCATTCTTAACACCCGAACCAACGAACCCACCGGCCTGCTGAACTTCATGGGAGTCAGTCATTCGTCCGATCCAAAAAGCATCATCAATTTCGTTCGGCGCGAAGGTTTTCTGCCCATGGTCTTAATCGGCGCGAAACCTATGTTCCTGGACGAAACAAACGCGCTCCGCAGCGTCTTCAATCCAGCTTTTGATCCCCGTGCAACTGTCTTTTTCCCAGCCAATATCAGCAATCAAGTGCCCGCCCGATCAGCCGTTTCCGCGAGCATCCTCGAATCGCAAATCGAAGCTGAGACTGTGCGCGTACGTTATGCCTCCCCGGAAGACACGATCCTGACGATTGCGCAAACCTGGCACCCTAACTGGACGGTGTTCATAGACCGCAAGAATGCTGGCCCGGTTCTTAAAGCGAATCACGCGTTTCAAGCCGTGGCGGTTCCTGCAGGGGAACATACCGTTGAACTTCGTTACTTGGACCGGCACTTCCAGACAGGCGCATGGGTTTCAGGCACTGCCCTGGCCTTGTGCTTGACCGGTTTGGCCTGGCGTCGCAAGTTGCCTCGCAATGACATGGCTCGCGCTGGCGACGGGGAACGCGCACAAGGTTGACGAAATCCGGGCAATACTTGGCCCCGCTTTCGAGTTCCACTCCCTTAAGGAATACCCAACTGCCCCGAAAACCGTGGAGGACGGCGCCACGTTCGAGGCGAACTCCACGAAGAAAGCTGTGGAACTGGCGAAGTGGCTTGCAACCCAGCCGAACGTGCCGGAGGACGCATGGGTTTTGGCGGATGATTCCGGCCTGGAAGTTGACGCTCTGAATGGCGCGCCGGGCGTTCATTCCGCGCGCTTTGCGAACGTCGGCTCCTCCAACCCTGGGAACTCCAAGGATTCGGATAACAACGCCAAGCTCCTTAAGTTGCTGGAGTCCACACCCGCAAGTAAACGAACGGCGCGTTTCCGCTGCGTTCTCGCGCTGACGCCGATCTTTCGCGAAAGCAACAGCAACCCAAACACCTGCCTGGCCGATTTATACGAAACGAGCACCCAGCTGTTTTCCGGCGCTTGCGAAGGCCGCATCTTATCTACGGCAAGGGGAGGGGATGGGTTTGGCTACGACCCTTTATTCGTGCCAAACGGCTTCGACCTAACCTTTGCCGAATTAGGAGCAGAGGAGAAGAATAAGCTGAGCCACCGTTCCAAAGCTCTCGCCCTGCTCAAAGAATTCTGGCGTAAGCGGCCAGCGGCTGCTTAACGCTTCGCCATCCGTGCCCGTGCGGCTTCAAGAATGCGCCGCTCCCGTTCAGTCAGGCTTTGGATGCCGTGCTCGGAAATTTTGTCCAGAATGGGATCCACTTCCTTGCTGATGAAATCGGGGGTGAACTCTTCAAACTCGTTGCCCGGCTTTTTCTGCAGCGGTCCGGAGCGTTGAAGCTTCGGCTGCCGCGACCTCTTGAATTTTGAGAGCCATCCAGGGGCGTCGAAGCTGAATTCAGAGTTCCGGAACCAATGGATGTAAGCCATCCCAGCAAGCAGCCCGCCCAGGTGCGCTCCTTCCGCAACACCCCCTTGTGTCGGAATCAAAATGCCTACGAACGCAATCAAGCCGCTGATGATCATCAAGACGCGCCCGGTGATGCTTACTGGCAGGATAAGGAATAGCAGCATGGTCAAACGCTCATGGGGAAAGAGCATCCCAAAAGCCGCCAGCAAACCGAACAACCCCGCCGAAGCGCCCACCACTGCTGCTCCGTAACCGCCAAAATGATCTGGCAGCGCCCACGTCCCAATCACATGGAGCAAACCGCCGATAGCGCCGCTGGTGAAGTAGAGCGTGAGAAACTTACGCTGCCCCAACGCCTCTTCAATCGCCCGGCCAAACACGTAAATGCCCCACGAATTGAAAAGAATGTGGAGCAGATTCGCATGAAGAAACTGGAAGGACAGCAGTTGCCAAACGAACCCATTGCTCAGCCCGCTTAAAGACAGCGCAAACCATCGGCTGACATCGAACAGATTGTAATACTCCAGCGCGTGATGCGCGATGAAGACGACAACGTTAATGATGAGGATCGTCACGGTTGCCGAGCGCTGGCTTTGCCAACGTGAACTCCCGCGCATGTACGACCGATCCTCCAACATCTTCGTCGAATCTAGGTTTCGCTCCTGCTCAATTCAATCCGGTTTTTCCCGTAAGCGGATGCACTAAACGGCCTACGTGCCGCTGCGTCACGACTTGGTCTTCTCAAGCTCACGCTCCAGCATCCGCGCGAGCGGTTCCACCGTTTGCGCGCTAAAATCAAATTTGCACCCCGCAGCTTCGAAGAGCTTCGGCAGCGGGAGCGATCCACCCAGGGCAAGAGCCGCCTGGTAGTCTTTGAGCGCTTTCGCTTTGTTCTTGCTTGAGTTCACCCACACCTGCAGCGCCCCCAACTGCGCAATCCCGTACTCAATATAGTAGAATGGGTGGATGAAGATATGCAGTTGCCGGTGCCAAAGGTAGGCCTGGACCTCTTCGTACCCGCGCCAATCCACATCCCCGCCGAACCGAACCATCAACCCTTCCCAGGCCGCTCGGCGTTCTTCACGAGTATGCCCCGGATGTGTGTAGATCCAATGCTGGAACGCATCCACCGTCGCGATCCAGGGGAAGATCTCGATGATGCCCTCCAGATGATCATGGCGCGCGCGCTTGGCATCTGCGCTGTCGTAGAACTCCTCGATGTGCGCATTGCCAAGCAGTTCCATGCTCATGGACGCCACCTCACAGAACTCAATGGGCGCGCTCCGATACGGGTAAAAATCCTGCCTCTGTGTGGCCAAGGCATGAAACGCATGGCCCGCCTCGTGCAGGATCGTTTCCACATCGCGTTGAACACCAACGGCGTTCATGAAGATAAACGGCAGCCGCGCCTCTGCGAGAGTGGATTGATAACCCCCGGGAGCCTTCCCTTTGCGATTTGCCAGATCCAGCAGGCGAAGATCGTTCATCTGCTTAAATCCTCGAGCCAGGTCTGCGTCGAGTTTATCGAAAATCTTTTGAGTCCGCTCAACCATGGTGTCCACCTGTTCGAACGGGCGCAGGGCAGGGCGATTTAGTGGATCCACCGCCAAATCCCAAGGGCGCAACGAGGGCAATTGCAATTGTTGCACACGCTCCGCATGCAGTCGGCGGAGTATTGGCAGAATGTGTGTCTCGATGGCGTCGTGAAAGCGGTGGCAATCCTCAGCGGTGTAATCGAGTCGCCCGCGTGCTTTGAAGGCGTAATCACGATAGTTCGAGAAGCCAGCATTTCTGGCGATTTGCTCCCGCAGCTTTATCAACTGGTCAAAGATGTCTTCGAACTTGTCGCGCTCCTGGAGACGCCGTTGCGCCATGAGATGCCACGCCTCCTCGCGCAGGGAGCGATCCGGGTCTTCAAGATAACGACCCATTTGAACGAGGGTTTTTTCTTCGCCACGGAACTGAACAGTGAGTGAGCCGCTTAACTTCTGATACTGCTGGCTCAGTTTCGCCTCTTCAGTTTCCAACGGCACGTTTTCTTGCCGGAACAGCTCCACATGAATTTTGGTGAGCTGATCAAAGACCTCGAAACCCCGCAGTTGGGAGCGGAGCGGGCACGCAAGATACAATTGCTCCAACTTAAATTGCCAGGGCTTGAGCTTCGGCTCAATTTCCTCGACGAAATGCAGGAATGCCTTCTCCGCGTCTGGGTTTTCCGTGTGGCAGGTCATCGCGATGTAGCGTTTCGATGACTCCTCATCAATAGCAGCGTTCAACTCTCCCCAGTCGAGCAGCCATTGCCGAAGTTCCCCTTCGGTTTGTAGTTCCCTCGCGCGAGCTTCCAGCTGGGCGTATAGCGGCTCGACCGCGCTCCAGTCACCAAGGTCTGCGTTTGGGGATACAAAGGCCCGCGCCTTGTATGGCTTCAGATCTGTAAAAGGAAGTAAGCTCATTTTCTCCTGCGAAGATTTTGCGTGGAGGTGTTGTTAAACGCAATGGCTCCGCGCCATTTCTCCGCAAAGGCCAGAGTTCCACCAAGTGTCACAATTTTTTACAGAAAAAATTTGACGAAGGTTGCATCTCTTTTGCAATCTGTCGCCCGTCCGATCGCCAGGTAGCCCAGATGGAAACAAAACGGGACGCATTTTCGCGCGCGTGTGAGCCTCCAAAAGGTTCACGCTTAGCCCGTTTTGACCTTGAGGCGCTTGAAGCTCGCGTTCTTCTCGCCGCTGCTCCCGTGGACGCGAACACGGAAGCCTTGCAGGGCGTCCCCGCTCCAGATCAAGCTATTGAGGTTATCTTTGAAGGCGCGGAAGTGTCCTCTGACGCTCTCTCACAGGCCGAAAACCTGACCTTCAATCCTGCTGAGATCATCGACAACATCTTCGAAGGACTTGAGCAGGATTCTCTGCTCTCAGCCTCAGACGCCTCAAGTCGGGTGGATATTTCTGCTCTGGCGGCAAACAGTTTTACGGTCACGGCGATCAGTGGCGCTTCGCAGGCTCAGGTTGATTCCTTCCTCAGCGGCGGCGGCTCCACGCCGCTGGCTTTCGTTGGAACTTTCCTCGTGCGCGGGGAGACGATCACCGGCTCATTCGTCCTACAGAATGTGACCACGACCGATGGGGATTCCGGCATCGCAGTTCAGGCTGAAGATGCGAGTGTCACGTTCGGTGGCTTCGGTGCCGGCGTCACGTTGAGCGAAGCAAGCGGCGCATTCTTCATCACTGGTGGCGGCATTGCGGGGGAGCTGTCGGGCTCCGTTAATCTCGCCGGTTTCAGTGATCTGACCTTGGCTGACAACATGAAGGTGGTGTTTAACACCACCGGTCAGCCCGTTAACGAATCCTTCAATGTAGGTGGCTCAACTACAACGCTTTCCATCGCCAATCCAAACTTCATGCAGATGGAAGGCCGCATTACTCTCGGCCTTTCTGGGTTCGCTCATCTGACCGGCGATTTCGTCCTTCCACAGGTCACGACTGACACCGTCACTCTGACCAATGGCGATACCGTCTCTGTTCTTGCCCTGAACATCAGTGGGTCGAACATCCACGCTTTCGCTGGCTTTAACGGGCCTTACTGGAACGATGTTAATAATGACGGAGTTCAGGATGCGTCCGAAATTAATGACAGCGCATTTGGCTTTGCATTAGACGGCGCCAAGTTCGGCCTGACATTGATGATGGGTGTCACTGGTCGTTTCCACGCCGCGAAAATCGAGGCGGACTCCATCAAAACCGTTGGGATGGACGAAGTCGAGATCAGCGCCTCTGACATCGTTATCCAAGTGAACGGCGGCGGCGATCCTCTCCGGAATCCACTTGCGCCGCCGGTCGTGGATTTCTCGGGAGACCCATTGATCCTTGGCTCGGCTGGCAACCCGATCAGCATCGATTTTGAAGACACCATCTTCAGCGCGAGCATCGGCAACGCCAAGCTCCTGCTCGGTGACTTCATTCATATTGAAGGGGGCTTCACCTTCCAAAAGGGAGTTCCGGTTGAGGTAAGTGTTGATGGTGACCTCAAGGAAGTTGACCTGATGAGCGTTGGCGCCAGTGGCGTCCGGGCATTTGCCGGTGTTGGTGGCTCATACTTCGAGGATCTCGATGGGAACGGTAATGGGTTCAATGATCGTTCCATTGGCTTCGTTTTGGATAACGTGAATCTTGCCATCGCCATGATGGAAGGTTCCGAGATCACCGACTTCAGTTCTTACTTCGCGGCTAAGATCGAGGCGCAGACCGCGCAGATCGTTGGCTTGGGTGATATCTTCAGCCTGAGTTTTTCTGGAATCACCTTCGGTGTAAACACGGCGGATCATCCTCTCGAAACCGCCCTTACTCCTGAAGAAGCGATCGATTTCGCTGCAACGGGCGGCCTGGCCATTCCAGCGGGTAATTCCGAGGTGGTTCTTGATTTCGATGGTGAAATCATCGAAGCCAGTGTTGATCTTGCTGAACTTAAGATTTCGCAGTTCGTTCAAATCCAGGGCAGCTTTGCTTTCCAGAACGGCGGGTCTATCGAAGCCCCGCTCGACAACGGAGACTCGGAAGAAGTCGATGTCCTGCTCGTCGGCGCTTCTCGCGTTCGCGCATTCGTCGGTGTGGGTGGGCCGTATTGGACGCCCGCCGGCACAAACAATGAGGCGATGGGCTTTGTCCTGGAAGATGTCGCCCTCGGTTTGCTCATCGGCGAGTCGAGCAGTCTCTTCGATTACAGCAGCTACTTCGCTCTGAAAGTGAGCGCGGACAGCGCGCGCGCTGTCGGGTTCGGCGATTTGTTCAAGTTGGAGATCTCGGGGATTGAACTGGGCATTAATGAGGGAAGCAACCCCACCGCCACCCGCTTTAACCCAGCGCCTGCAATTGACTTCAGCTCCATGGACGGTGGCAAGCTTGTCATCCCCACTGGCGCGAAAACTGAGATAGCTGGCGCCGGAGCAGTCACCGAAGTCGCCTTGGATTTCGAAGGAGCAATCCTCGAGGCCTCCATCGACTTCGCAAATCTCCAGATTGCTAATTTCATTCAGATCCAGGGAAGCCTCTCCATTGAAAAGGGACGCTCCATTGATGTCCCCGTGGGTGACGACACGAAGGAGGTCGAGGCGTTTCTCATTGGTGGTTCCGGCCTTCGTGTTTTTGCTGGTGTTGGCGGTCCATACTGGGATGAAAACGGTGTCGTGAACACCGATGCCCTGGGCTTCGTGCTCGACGGTGTTGATGTGGGCGTCGCGATGCTGGAGGCCACATCTCTTACCGATCCTTCCAAGTACATGGCCGTGAAGGTCAATGCCGACCACGCGGGTTTGGTTGGCTTCGGCGATATTCTCAAGGTTGAAGTCAAAGGCTTGGAAGTTGGTTTAAATCAAGTTGAAGACTGGAGCACTCCAGACTTCCTCTTGGAAGCCGTGGATTTCAGCGCGATTGAAAACGAGGACGGCTCGAACGGTCTGAAGATTAAGACCGGTGCAGTGAGCGAAGTCCCAGGCGCGGGGCCTCGTTCTGAGTTTGTGACTCTCGATTACAGTGAGGCGATCACGCGCGTTACAGTCGAGGAAGCCACTCTCCAGATTTACAAGTTCATCTACCTCACTGGCAGCTTCGCTTTCGAGAAAGGCCGCACGCTTCGTGTGCCAACCGAGGAGGGGCAGGATCCCGAAGATTGGAAGGAAGTCGAGACGCTGACCATCGGCGCAAGCGATGTTCATGCCTTCGTCGGTTGGGACGGCCCATACTGGAAGAGGAATGTCGATGGCTCGATTGTCGCCGACCCAACCAGCAAAGCGATTGGTCTAGCGCTGCAGGATCTGGATTTCGGATTGGCTATATTTGAGCCGACCAATCCTCTGGATGCTTACGAATACATGGCCATGAAAGCCACCGCGCAAAGCGTTAGCTTCGTCGGCTTGGGTGAGCATTTCCAACTCTCTGGTGAGAATATCAGCGTCAGTTTGAACCAAGGTTCGAGCCCATTGGTGCTCGATATGTTCGAAACTCCGATCTATTTCCCTGGCCTTGAAGGTGGCGGGTTTGAGGTTGAAACAGGCGGCGCTCCTGTGCTCCTCGACTTTGATGACGCTTACCTGAGCATCTCTGTTGAGCGGGCCACACTCCAGATTTCGCAATTCGTTTACCTGACCGGCAGCTTCCAATTCGAGAAGGGGAAGACGACCGAAGTTCCAGTTGGCTCTGAGGGCGACTTGGAATGGAAGGAAGTTGAAACAATGACGATCGGCGCAAGCAACGTCTATGCTTTCGTTGGTTGGGGTGGTCCATACTGGACCCGTAACAATGCCGGCGAAGTGATCGTTGACCCGAATAACGAAGCCATCGGCTTGGCATTGGAAGATCTTGATTTTGGCATGGCATTGTTCGAGCCAACCAATCCATTTGATGATGTAAGCTATCGCGCGCTGAAGGCCTCCGCTGAATCCATCGCGTTCGTCGGATTGGAAGATGATTTCGAACTCTCTGGGAAGAACATCACTCTGTCCCTCAATGAAGCCACCGCGTTAATTGAGTTGGGTGGGTTGCTCGGGCCTGATCCGATTTACTTCCCGGCCCTAAATGACGGTCTCGGCTTCGAAGTTCCAACCGGCGATGACTCTGTTTACCTTGACTATGACGACGCTTTCGTCGGGGTGTCCGTCGAGCAAGCGACCCTGAAGATTTCCAAGTTCGTTTACCTCACTGGCAGTTTTGAATTCCAGAAGGGCAAAACTGTCGAGCTGCCGACTACAGGTGGTGACATGGTCGAAGTCGAGACCATGACCATTGGTGCGAGCAACGTTTACGCCTTCGTCGGTTGGAATGGGCCATACTGGGTCCGTGATCAAAACGGCAACATTTCCGCAGACGAGGATAGCGGCGCGATCGGTTTGGCCCTGGAAGATCTCGATGTCGGTGTTGGCATTTTCGAGCCAACCAACATTTTTGATGCGACCAGTTACTTCGCGCTCTCCGCGAGCGCAGGCTCCATCGAGTTCGTTGGCCTTGGTGATGATTTCCAATTGTCAGGTCGCGGTATTACAGTTGGTCTGAACCAGGTTTCTCACCCTCTTGAAAACCCGTTGTGGGCTCCAGACGCTATCAACTTCGCCGAAGTTGATGACGGTGCAGGCTTTGCCATCCCAACGGGCCAGGATCCTGTCTATCTTAACTTCGAAGACGCAGTCATTGAAGTCGCCGTTGAACAAGCAGTGTTGGGGATTGGCGGGTTTGTTCATCTGCAAGGCAGCTTCGCGTTCACAAAGGGCAACGCTTACGACATCACTCTCTCTTCCTTCGGGTTTGCTGGCCGGGAAACCGAACTCGAGTTCCTGACCATCGGAGCTTCCGATGTTCAAGCGTTTGTCGGCGTTAATGGGCCATATCGCTCAGACACCAACAACGATGGTGTTATCAACGGTTCAGATACCGTCAATTCTTCAGCAGTAGGGTTCGTCCTGGATAACCTCGATCTCGGCGTGGCAATCATGACGCCGACGAACCCAATTGATCCTAGCCGTTACTATGCCGTTAGCATCAGCGCCGATAACGCGGGCTTGATTGGCATCGATGGCATCGAGATTTCCGCCAAGGACTTGGCCGTCGAACTGAATATTGGTAAAGTCATTGGCAACCCGCTCAATCCTCCGGTTGTTGACTTCGTCGCGAGCTTCCCTGACCCCGATGGAAACGGTCCTGAAACAGCTGGCTACAAAGTTCCAACCGGCGCCGTAACCATCGTGGACGGTATGGAGACGCCAATAACTGTGACTCTCGACATGGAGAGTCACTATATCCGTGCGGCTTCCTCCAAGGTCGTCATCGACATTCTTGGGGTGCTGAACCTGGTCGGTGGAATCGAGATCACGAAGGGCGCTGTTTACGACGTTCAACTGACGAACGGGCAGCACAAGGAAGTTACGAGCCTCACGATCGCAGGTATCGACCTGTTTGGTTTTATCGGAGCGAACGGCCCTTACTGGGCTGACCGCAACGGTGATGGCATCATTACGACAAACCCAAGCTCGCCGATCTATGATGCGCCTGATGCGGACGCGATTGGTCTCTCAATCAACGACGTCACCATCGGAGCCGCTCTTTTCATCCCAACCAACCTGCTCGACCCAGCCCGCTACCTCGCTATTAAAGGTGAAATTGGGGGCGTGGATGTTGTTGGCCTGGATTTTCTGACCGCGACCTTCCGCGACATTAAGTTGGACCTGAACCTTGGCGTTGGTCTCACCTCCGGCCTCTCCGCCATCGATTTCACCAAGGGTGATTTCGCAGCGTCCGCGAATAACGGCCAGGCTGGCCTTGTCCTCGATACGGGTGGTGACACCATTGTCATCGATTTCAGCGAAGTCTTCATCCAGGCTCAACTTGCGGGCAAAGTTGGACTTAAGATTCCTGGCACGAACACACAACTGCTGGAAATCAGTGGCGCCTTCGTGTTCTCTGTCACTACTGGCAGCATTAGTTTGTTTGCCGATGGTTCGGTGAAGCTCGGCGTTCCCGGCGGCGACGCCCTGAACCTTCATGGTCGCGCCGTCTTTGTCCTGAACGAGGAGGGCTTTGCCGCCGATGTTTCGTTAACCTTATCCTTTGGCGGTGACTTAGCCTCGACTTTCAGCAACACCTCCACAGCTCGTCTGCGGGTCAACACGAGCGGCTTAAACCAATCTGTCACGGTCCCGGCCAGCTACGTTCAATTCCTCGCCCCCGAAACGCAAGCTGCACTCATAACGAATGCGGATGGGACGAAGGCGTTCGTCATTCCGAAAGGAGCCCCGCAGCTCAACGGGTCCATCGGCGCTCCTGGCGTTTATCTCGTCATCAACGCGGCTGCTGAAATCAGCGTTGCTGGGAGTCTCGTTCTCCAGGCAAACCTTTGGTTCGAAGCCAGCGGCGAGAAGTTGGACATGATGATGGCTGCGGCCATGGGCTTGGGACCGATTGGCTCCGCCAACATCGTGGGCAATTTGCAGATTAGTTCCGAAGGTTTGGTCGCGAGCCTTGACGCGACCCTTCAAACCGCGCCGAATATTGCCGCCGCGTTAGGCATCACGATTTCGGGACGCTTTAAAGTCGAGCTGAACACGAAAGCTGCCGCAGCTGAGATTAGCCGCCCCGTGGTTAACAAACGCACAGGCACGTTCACCGACGAAATCGAAACTGTAACTATTGAAGGCCGCACTGTTCGCGTTTTCGGCGCGGGCACTCTGTCGTTTGTTAACAGCTTTGAACTCAAGACCCAGTTTGAGTTCACAGGGAATTCCAACGGGATTGTGATTGGGGTGGATGGTTATCTCAAAGTAGGCTTCATCGGTGAGATCGCTGTTCAGGCAGGGCTCGCTGTGCGGAACGACGGGATCGTGGCGCGAATCGATATCAGCGCCGGCGTGGGTAACGACTTCGGCGGCGGGGCAGGGGTGAAGATCACGGGAACTTTCACTCTCGAAATCAACACCACCGGCCATAACGCCACATTGCCAGTCGGAATGTCCCTCGGAGCGCGCGCCACGACCATCGCTCCTGGCATTCTGATTCGCATTACTGGCTCTATTGAATTCCTCGGTTTTGCGACAGCCTCCGGCAAGCTCGAGATTGCCTTCCGCAATAACGAGCTGCGCATCGATATTGACGCCACGCTGGTGCTTGGCCCCCTGGACGTTCACGTCGATGGCTTCGGCATCTTCCGCAGCGGGGGCATCGTGCTCAGTGTTAATGTTTCCGTTGAGGCAGATGTGCTTTCGATCGTTGAGTTTGAAGCCAGCGGTCAACTACGCATCAACACCACGGACTCAAGCGTCAACGGCATACCGGCCAACTCCTTCCGCCTCCACCTCAACGGTGAGCTGACCATCCTCAAGATCTTCAGCATGGACGCATCGTTCACGATGAACGTTCGCAATGGTGCCTGGAAGATCGAGTTCTCTGCCGGAATGAGCTTCTTCGGGCTTGCTACATTGGATGCGGACGGATGGATCGATTCCAACGGTCACTTCGAAGTTAATTTCTACGGTGAGATCGTCCTCGGCTCCCGCAGCAACGGCCTCGTCGGAGCAGTTAGCTTCAAAGTCTGGTTCACGGGCGACGTTGGGGAGGAAGATTTCGGCATCTGGGGCCGTGGCGAAGTGTCAGCCCGTCTCTTCGGGTTCAAGCTGGCTGGCGTAGCTCTTGAATTCGAGTTCAGCGCCAAGCGGACCAAAGGTGGCGATGAACGCATCAAAGTTGTCGCATCGGTCACGATTGAAATCGAGTTCCTGTTCTGGACCTTCCGCAAGAGCGCCAGTTTCACACTCGGTTACATCCGCATTCCAAAGCCTGTTTACCTCGGCGGCCTCGCCTCACAACCCGAAGAGTGGGTCGGCGCGGACCAAGGCGGCAACGGCACCCTTTACCTCAATGTTGGTGACCGCGCGAACTGGCGCAACCTTGAGGAAGATGACGCCAGCGAAACCTACATCATCGAGCATGTTGCAGGCAGTGCTTCCGACCCAGAGGGCGAAACCATCAATGTGACCGCCTGGGGTCGCAAGCAACGGTTCACAGGCGTCAAGAAGATCGTCGGTGATTTCAGCAATGGCGACGACTTTATCCTTGTGGGTGACGGTGTCACTGCTCCAGTCGAATTGGAAGGTGGCAGTGGTGACGACCAGTTGATCTACGAAGGAACTTCCCTCTCCGGCCGCACTTCCACCATTAGTGGCGGTTCTGGCAACGACCTGATTATCCTAACCGATGCGTTCCTGGGGAATGCTGTCATTTACGGCGGCTCCGGTGACGATCGTATCGAGGGCAGCGGCCGCGCTGACGTGATCCACGGCGATTCCGGTGACGATCAAATTTTCGGCAATGGCGGCAACGATGAGATCTACGAGTGGAGTGGAACGAACATCATCGTTGGCGGCATGGGCAACGATACAATCCACGGCGGCAGTGGCCGGGATATCATCGCTGGCGATAACATCGACTTCGAGTGGGAACTCGGTGTCCCAGTTTACTTCGCCAAATCGGTCAACAGCGGCCAGGGCGGCAATGATACCTTGTTCGGTCATGATGGCGCCGACTTCCTGATCGGCGGCGCAGGGGCTGACTTCCTCTCCGGCGGTTCTGGCGACGATTTGCTCGCTGGTGACGAAGGATATCTTGAATTCTCCTTCGACCGGAACACCGGCGCTAATGAAGCAGCCAAATTCGAATCAACTTCGGCAGCAGGGGCAGGAGATGATCTCTACGCTGATGACGGAAACGACATTCTGGTTGGCGGCGTCGGCGCTGACCTGCTTGCGGGTTGGAATGGCGCAGATTTGATTATCGGCGACAATGCCACTGTCCATTATTTCTGGGGCGCCTGGAACAACGCCACGACTCACGACTTTGTGGGCTCAGGGGACACCATCTACGGTGACGCGGATAACGACATGATCCTCGGGGGTGAAGGTGTTGATGCCTTCTTCGCTGGTTCCGGTCATGACCTGGTCTTCGGCGATAATGGCCGCATCACCCGGACAAACCACGGTCTTTTAAACTCTGCTGAATCGTACAATGGTCCTTCCACGAACGAGACCTTGAACGGGGATGACGGCAACGACATCCTCGTGGGCAGCGGCGGCGTCGATACCTTGGCTGGTCACGCTGGGAACGACATTCTCGTCAGCTCCGGCGCTTCCATCGACTATTCCAATGGGGTTCTAGTACGGGTGACATCCAGCGACCAGGATGGCGCTCAATCAGAAACCCTTTACGGCGACATCGGCAGTGATGTTCTGATCTCCGGTGGCGGCGCTGACACACTCTGGGGCTGGGACGGGGACGACATCCTCTTTGGCGATCACGCGGAACTGCTCTACAGCAATGGCGCTCTTGGCTCTGCCACGTCCATTCTCACCGCCACTGGTGCAGACGACGTTCTGCACGGGGAAAGGGGCAACGACACCTTGGTCGGCGGTATCGGCGCGGATGTTCTCTTCGGTTGGATCGGCAATGACGCCCTCGTGGGTGATAATGCCCAGGCGATCTTCTCTGGCGCCAATCGGATCAGCATCGCATCCACCAGCCCAGCGAATGGGGCGGCCGACACGCTGTGGGGGTGGGATGGCAATGATCTGCTGATTGGCGGAACCAACACAGATACGATCCATGGTGAGGCAGGCAACGACATCTTGATCGGCGACCAGGCGATTGCCACCTACACCAACGGCGCTCTTACGGCTGTAACAACAACCGACGGAAACGCCGCTGAATACGCCTCCGACACTCTGACATCCGGTTCCGGGGATAACATTCTCGTCGGCGGTCTAGGTGCCGACACTCTTCAAGCTGCTGAGGGCAACGACTTGCTCATCGGCGACCAAGCGACCGTGACACTGACCGTCGCAGGTGTCTGGACCGAGGCAAGCAGCCAGGATCATGGCCGCGGTGCATCCGACACTCTCAACGGCGCTGCTGGCAATGACGTTCTGATCGGTGGTTTTGACGCAGACACAATCACCGCAGGCGCTGGCGCTGACCTCGTTCTCGGTGATAACGGGTCTGTAACGAGAACATCCTTCGCCGTACTCATCGGCGCCGCGACCACAGCTCCATCTTACGGCGCCGCTGACACAGTTCACGGCAACGAAGGGAACGACATCATTCTCTCGGGCGCTGGCTCAGACTCCGTCTTCGGTAATGATGGCGACGATGTTCTTCTTGGCGATCAGGGATCCGTCAGCTTCACCAATGGGGATCTGACTTTCGTTACGACCACGGACGGAGCGCTGGCCGAAGTGGGCGACGACACGATCAACAGTGGTGAAGGCAATAACATTGTTCTCGGTGGCCTGGGCAGTGACGAAATTGTGACCCTCAGCGGCGCGGACCTCGTCTTCGGTGATCAAGGGTCCGTGAAGATTTCCTCCACGGGCGTTTGGCACGACTCACTCAGTCACGACACTGCTCGTGGCGGTGCTGATACAATCAATGCGGGCAGCGGTGACGACACAGTGATTGCTGGCCAAGGTAATGATGTTGCTAATGGGGAGGCCGGTGCTGACCTCATTATCGGCGATAACGGTCAAATCCTCCGCACCCCCGCTGGCCTGCTGGACTTCGTAACGAGCACGGCTACCGCTGACGGCAGCGCCGACATCCTGAACGGCGGAGCGGCCGCTGATGTCCTCGTGGGCGGCGCCGACAGTGACCTTATTGACGGTGAATCTGGCGACGACATCGCCATCGGTGATAGCGCTCAGATCGATTATTTAAACAGCGTTCTTGTCACTATCCGCACCATCAGCCCATCCATCGGTGCGTCTGACACAATTTCGACCGCTGAAGGGAACGACATTGTTCTAGGCGGCGCCGCCGGTGACCTGCTCAACAGCGGAAATGACAATGATATCCTCGTCGGTGATCAAGGGTTGCTCACCTACACCAACGGTTACCTCGTCCAGATCACCTCGACCGACAACCAGTTGACTGAAGTCGGTGGTGACGTGATCAGCGCAGGTGAGGGTGACAACGTCGTCATCGCGGGCCTCGGCGACGATACAATCACCACACAATCAGGCACAGATCTCATTGCTGGCGATCAGGCCACTTTGAACATCCACGAAGCTGGCGTTTGGTTCGAGTTCGTTAGCCACGACACTGAACGCGGCGGCTCTGACACCATCCACGCCGGCAACGGCTCGGACGTTGTGCTCGCTGGTTGCGGTGAAGATCTCGTTCTCGGCCAAGCCGGGGACGACACTCTGATAGGTGACAACGGCAGGATCCTCCGGCAGGCCAACGCCTGGTTGGCCATCATCGAGACCTCAGCGCCGCTCTTCGGCAGCTCGGACATTCTCCACGGCCAGGATGGCAATGACATCATCCTCGGCGGCACAGCAGGTGACAGTATCGCCTCCGATGCTGGCAATGACATCATCATTGGCGACCAGGGCAAGCTGAGCTACTCGAACGGTCATTTGACTGAAATCACCAACACAGACGGTGATGCACAAGAAGCAGCCGGAGACACCATCTCCGCAGGCGAAGGTGACAATGTTGTCTTCGGTGGCCTCGGCAACGACTCGATCATTACTCTTTCCGGTGCTGACATCATCGCTGGTGACCAGGCCACGCTCACGATTACTGAAGCCGGGGTGTGGACGAAACTGACTTCACACGACGTTTCACGCGGTGGTGACGATATGATCGCTACCGGTGCTGGAGCGGATATTGTGCTGGCGGGCTATGCTCAGGACACTGTGAGTGCTGAGGCGAACGCCGACATCGTCATTGGAGATAACGGCGAGCTGAACCGCACCAGCACCGGCCTGTTCATTAGCATGGCCTCGGTTGCTCCTGAGCAAGGCGCGGCTGACCTCCTCAACGGTAATGAAGGGGATGATATCGTGATCGGCGGCGCTGCGGGCGATCATATCGAAGCCCACAGCGGCAATGATATCGTGATCGGCGACCAGGGTCTCTTGACCTACACCAACGGTCATCTGACCCAGATCACGACGACCGATGGAACCTTAGCGGAAGTGGGCGCTGACACCATCAACGCGGAAGAAGGCAGCAACATTGTCTTCGGCGGCCTCGGCTCTGACAGCATCGCAACCTTGACCGGCGCCGACATTATCGTGGCCGATCAAGGCACGCTCAATATCCTTGAGACCGGCGTCTGGACGAGCCTCGTCACCCATGACTTCGCACGCGGCGGGGATGATGTGATCTTCAGCGGCGCAGGTGAGGACATTGTGCTCGCCGGCTTCGGCCATGACACCATTACGGCCGAGGAAGGCTCGGACCTCGTCATCGGGGACAATGGCTCGATCTCTCGTCTAAACAATGGTTGGTTGTCACTGATCCAGACAACCGCCCCGTCCATCGGCAGCCCTGACGAAATTCATGGCAATGCTGGCGATGATATCATCCTCGGCGGAACGGCGAGTGACACCATCACCGGCGATGCCAACAGCGACATTATCGTTGGTGACCAAGGGCAGCTGACCTACACCAACGGCAAGCTCACCCAGCTCACGACCACCGACGGATTGCTCAGCGAAGTCGGCGACGACTCGATCAATGCTGGAGAAGGCGACAACATCGTTTTCGCCGGCTTGGGCTCGGATGCCATCGTGACGCTCAGTGGCTCCGACATCGTAGCCGGTGACCAGGCCACTCTCAACATTCTGCAGTCCGGCATCTGGACCGAACTGGTCAGCCATGATTTTGCCCGCGGCGGCGCAGATGTTGTGTTCAGCGGCGCAGGTGACGACATCGTCCTCGGCGGCTTTGGTTCAGACACCATCACAGCTCAAGCCAACAACGACGTTGTTCTCGGCGACAACGCCTCGATCCTCCGCCACAACAACGGCGCCCGTTCAATCATCACAACGATTCAGCCCACGATCGGCAGCAATGACACTATTTTCGGCAACGAAGGCGACGATCTGATCTTCGGCGGCACATTGAGCGACACCATCTCCGCTGGCAGCGAGAAAGACCTCGTTTTCGGGGATCACGGCCGCATCGACTACAGCCTGCCGGCCAATGACAATTTCCGCTCAATCGACACCCAAAGCACTGATCTCGGGGCTGCTGACTTTATCCATGGCGACGCTGGCGATGACATTATTCTCGGCGGGCAGGGCGACGATGTGGTTTACGGCGACGCGGATGATGACGATATCATCGGCGGCCACAATGTTGTGCTCGGCCATGACGAGATCGAAGGCGTCTCCGGGTTTAATGACAAACTTGATGGCGGCACCGGCAACGATGTGATCGCGGGTGACAATGCCTGGATCATCCGCCGTGGCGATTCAGTCACTTCACGCGTCCGAGTGTTGCTCGGGAACCTTCTGTACTCGACTGATGGCTCAGCGGCCGTGGCTGCACAAGCTCAAGCGATCCCGACCGGTGCTGCAAGCCGAGACATCATTCTTTTGGACCATTCCATCACACCAGCCGCAATGGTTTTTGGCAACGATGTCATTGCTGGCGGGGCTCACGATGACTTGATCTTTGGCCAACTAGGCAACGAAATCATCCAAGGCGATAGCAGCATCGATCACGATGCAGCCAATGCTTCAGTGACAGCCGCCAACGACGGTGACGATTACATCGAGGGCAATGGTGGCGATGATCGTATCTACGGCAACGAAGGCCAGGACGACATCATCGGCGGGAATTCGGATCTCTTTGGTCTGACCACACCGGCTCAACGCCCAGATGGCGGCGACTTGATCTTTGGCGGCTCGGGCATCGACCTGGCACGCAACACTGTCGGCGCATCCGGCGTAAACGCGCATTCACGTGACGCAGACATGGTGCTCGGCGACAACGGCAGAATCTTCCGCCCAATTGGCAAAGGCTCGGCCTCAGGAGCATTCCTCACCTTCAACTACGATAACTACGGCGGCACGATCCGCATCATCCCACGCGCGATTGATCTCATCGACTACACCGCAAATGGTGTGGCCTCAGATGACATCGGCGCTGGTGATGTGATTCACGGCGAAGCTGGGGATGACATCCTCCACGGCGCCAGCGGCAATGACGTGATCTACGGCGAAGGCCAGGACGATGATCTCTACGGCGAATCCGGTAACGACTGGCTGAGCGGCGGCACAGGCGAAGACGGCATCCTTGGTGATGACGGCAAGATCCTGACCTCCCGCAACGGCATCGCTGAACCGCTCTATGGTTTGGTTGCTGTGGCCCAGAGTTCGATCCAATCCAAATCCATGGCCGCTAGCTACATTCTGAACGCGACTGGGCGACTGAATAAAGCGGTCGATTTGGAACCATTCGACATTGGTGGCAACGACCTGATCTACGGCGGCCTCGGTGACGACTTCCTGCACGGCGGAGCAGGGGACGACGGCATCTCTGGCGCGGAAGCCCTCGACTCCATCTACGTTGCGCCTTCGACGGCCCGAGCAATCGTTTACGATGCCACGGTCCGCGAATTCACCGATTACAACGAAAACAACGCGCTGCTGAAAGTTGCTGGCCATGCGCTCAACTTCGAAGCGTTCGTTGGCGCAACCACTAACAAGGTCAATGACGGCAACGACGTCCTGTTCGGTGACCTGGGCAATGACTGGCTCGTCGGCGGCACTAACTCCGACCACATGTTCGGCGGCCTGGGCGATGACCTCCTGAATTCCGACGACAATCTCGAAACAAACGGCGGCCTGAATGACGCTCCTGACGCAGGCCTGTACGGTGACGCTGACTTGGCCTACGGCGGCGGCGGCCTGGATTACATGCTGGGCAACACTGGCGCAGACCGCATGGTGGACTCACACGGTGAATTCAATAGCTACGTCGTTCCGTTCAGCCCTTATGGCGCCGCAACGATTATCCGCGCATTAAACCCGGACACCCGCGATCTCCTCTACGCCGTCAGCAAGAGCGATGGGGCTGACCAGACCCGCACAGGCGGCGGCTTGGGCACACCAGCGCGCAATGGCGAGCCTTACGGCGAACTCGGTTTGGTCATGCAAGGTGATCCTCAAGCCGGTGATCAAACGGGCGCCCCTTCCGATCCACAACCCGGCAACGGCAAGTCCTCCAAAGACGTCCGCCGTTAATCAAGTCCTCGCAGAACGAAGGGTTCGTTCACCTGTCCTACATTGCATGGACTCGCTTCACGAGTAGAGTCCCATGATGAAACTCTCCATCGTCGTCCCCGCTTTCAACGAAGCGAAGCTGCTGGCCTCATCCTTGGAGGCGATTAAGGCTGCTGCGGCGGCTCTAACGCAGCGCGGTTGGAGTTGGGAGTTGATCGTATGTGACAATAACTCCACCGATGGTACGGCTGACATCGCCAAGGCCAAAGGCGCCACCGTCGTGTTTGAGCCGATCAACCAGATTGGCCGCGCCCGGAACCGCGGGGCTGAAGCTGCCACTGGCGATTGGCTGTTGTTCGTGGACGCTGACTCTTATCCCTCCCGCCAATTGCTCAATGACATGGCTGCGCAGATTGAGTCTGGCAAAGTCGCCGCTGGTGGAGCGGTTGTGCGGATGGATGCTCGCGATTGGGCAATGGATTTCGCCACTTGGGTCTGGAACCAAATCAGCAAAAACCGCGAGTGGATGGCCGGTTCCTTCATCTTCTGCGATACCCGAGCTTTCCGAGAAGTCGGCGGGTTTAGCTCGAACCTTTACGTTAGCGAAGAGCTGGACCTCAGCCAGCGTTTGCACAAGTGGGCGGCGCGAG
Organism: Candidatus Methylomirabilota bacterium; assembly: GCA_035627835.1. Lineage (GTDB taxonomy): Bacteria > Verrucomicrobiota > Verrucomicrobiia > Limisphaerales > SXQI01 > DASPKX01. Next base: position 55,698 of record DASPKX010000147.1, on the reverse strand, counting down.
AAGGGAAGAAGATCGTCATTCTTCGAAAACATCCTCTGCTGACCTCCGCGCGGAAAGCCAAGCTGTATTCCCGCACGGAGTATCTAAAACTTTTCCTCCGGTTCTTCACGACTCGCGGTCGCGTGGTGAAGGACCGTGCCGCCTGCGCAATTTGGTACGATGGGCGTCGTTGAGCCACCCTTTCTGGACACAACCTCTTCTCCTTCGTAACGTCCATTCGTGCCGCATACCCACAGCGAACCCCCTGCGCCGCTCTCACAAGAGCTAGCGGAGGAGCTTCGCCACATTGTTGGGAAGGACGGCGCCCTCATCGCGCCTTCGGATGTTCTCGTCTACGAATGCGATGCCTACACGCTTGAGAAACATCCACCCACCGCTGTTGTTCTTCCGACCAGCGCGGCACAAATAAGTCAGGTTGTTAAGTTCTGTCGCAAACACCGTCTGCCCATTATTCCTCGTGGCGCTGGCACCAGCTTAAGCGGCGCGGTCCTTCCGGTGACCGGCGGAGTCATGATTGCCATGACTCGAATGAACCGAGTCTTGAGCGTGGACGTGGAGAACCAACGCGCTTTAGTCGAAGCCGGCTGCGTTAACGCCTGGATCACCAACGCGGTAAAAGCCCATGGGCTGCTCTACGCTCCGGATCCTTCCAGCCAACCCGCCTGCACCATCGGCGGCAATGTTGCGACGAACTCTGGCGGCCCCCACACCCTTAAATATGGCGTGACCACAAACCATGTCTTGGGCTTCGAGTTCGTGAATGCGGAAGGGGAGATCGATTGGGTGGGAGTGACGCCGAATGGAGGAGAAGACGTCGATGGATACGACTTCCGAGGCGCTATCATTGGCTCCGAGGGAATGTTCGGGATTGTCACGCGCGTGTTGGTCCGCCTGATCCATGCGCCCGAAGCATTCAAAACAATGCTGGGCGTTTTCGAAACGGTTGATGACGCGAGCAAAGCTGTTTCCGCGATTATTTCCGCGGGCATCGTCCCGGCTGCGATCGAAATGATGGACAGCTTGATCACGCAGGCGGTTGAGGCGGCTTATCAATTCGGGTTCCCGCAAGACGCTGGCGCTGTCCTCATCGTGGAACTCGACGGGCTCGCGGCCGGTCTGCATCGCCAATCGGAACAGGTCGTCTCCCTTTGCATGGCAAATAAAGCACGGGAAGTCCGTGTCGCAAAAACTGAAGAGGAACGCGCGTTGCTATGGAAATCCCGCAAGCGCGCCTTTGGCTCCATTGGCCGGCTCAGCCCCAGCTACCTCACTCAAGACGGCGTGGTCCCACGCTCGAAGTTGCCTGAGATCATGCGATTCATCCAGGAGACCAGCCACAAGCACGACTTGCGCATACCCAACGTCTTCCATGCAGGCGACGGGAACATTCATCCGCTCATTCTTTTTGATGAACGCGATCCTGAGCAGGTGCGCCGCGCAGTCGCGGCAGGGGAGGACATCCTGGCCAGGTGCATTGAACTCGGCGGCAGCGTCAGTGGTGAGCATGGGATTGGCGTGGAAAAGGTGGAGTTCATGTCCCGTCAGTTCTCGCCCGCTGACCTCGATGCCATGAAGATGCTGCGTTCGGTGTTCGATCCAGACCAAGTCATGAACCCGCACAAAATGTTCCCTGGTTCAAAGCGTTGCGGTGACTTTTCACCGCGCAAACAGATCGCGTGCTAGAAGCCGTCTCATAAACAACCCGCAAGACGCTGCTTGGGTATTTGTGAGACGGCTTCTAATGCGAGTTCTAATCTTCGGAGTGGGTTATGTCGGATTGCCCCTGGCGCAGGCGCTGAGCGCGGAGGGCGTCCACGTCGTTACGGCCACCTCAAAACCAGCAAGAGTTTCTGAACTCACGAACGCCGGCTTCCAGACTTTGGTGGCCGACATCACGAATGCCTCCACTCTGCACAATTTCCCCGTCGTCGATGTCGTCGTGAACCTCGTCTCCTCATCAGGAGGAGGGCCTGAGGATTATCACCGCATCTACGTCGATGGCACCCGTAACTTGCTGCACGCGCTCCCAACCTCCGTCAGCCGCTTTGTCCAAGCCAGCAGCACCAGTGTTTACGCGCAAGATGACGGCGAATGGGTCGATGAGGACAGCCCCACCAGCCCAGAAGCCGCAACGGGCCAGGCCCTTGTCGCGATGGAGCAGATGGTTCGCAACCATTTCAAAGGCATCGTCCTGCGCATCTCGGGCATTTACGGCCCCGGACGTGGGCACCTCTTTAAACAATTCGTTGCCGGTCAGGCGAGGATCACCGGAAAGCCCGAGCGCCACCTGAACATGGTTCATCGCGACGACATCGTGACCGCATTCCAATCAGCCGTTCATGGGAAAGGCTCAGGGAACTTATATAACATCACTGACGATGAGCCCGTGCGGCAGACCGATTTTTATCACTGGCTGGCCGCTCAGCTCAACAAGCCCATTCCTCCGCGCGACCCATCTGAATCCCCTCGCAAACGTGGTGTGACCGACAAATGCGTCAGCAATCGCAAAGCGCGCCACGAACTTGGATGGACGCTGCGGTATCCCACATTCCGCGAAGGGTTCGCCGAGCCCCTCAACGAGATTCGAAATTCCCGCTAAAGGCTTAAGGCCGGCTCGCCGTTACCTCCGAGGGCGTTTGAAAAAGTAACGGGGCAAATTCCCCCAGATATTTCCGCCATACCGGCCATGTATGCCCGCCGTCCGACTCTGTGAACTGGTGACGCACCTTCTTTTGGGTCAGCAGTTGGTTAAACTTGCGAGACTGGTCGATGAGGAAGTCATCCTTCCCGCACGCGAGCCACAGCAGCTTCAAGCGATCATTCAGCGCACGCGAATCATCAAGCACGCTGGCTAGCGCGCTCTCAGCATCTGGGAGCGAGGGGCTGAATCCGCCCACCCAGCCGAAGCGATTTTCGGCCAAGCCAATGATCAAGGCCTGCCCTCCGCCCATCGACAAACCAGCAAGAGCGCGCGACGTGTTCGTCTGCGCCACACGATAGTTGCTCTCCACGAGCGGCAATATCTCCTGCAGCAGCTCGGTCCGCAGAGCTTCCCGGTTGCGTTGCCGGTAATCAGCGCCAGCTCCTTCCGGCGCCAACGCATGCGCATCCGGCATCACGACCAGCATTGGCTTGGCCTTTGCGCTCGCGATTAAGTTATCCATGATCATCCCAACGCGGCCCAGCACACTCCACGTTTGTTCGGTGTCACCGTTCCCATGCAACAGATACAGCGTGGGGTACCTCGAGAGCGCGTTCTTGTCGTAGTCGGGCGGCGTGTAAACCACTACGGATCGCTGCCGCTTCAGGGATTTTGAATCGTACATGTGCTGCCGAAGCACTCCATGCGGAACATCCTGGAAATCGTGCGCCAGCAACGTGTCTCCCGGAACTCGCACAATGCTCGAACGAGGCGAGCGCGCAGGCTTCACCCATGAGTTGCCCGGGTCCAACATCCGCAGCTCGTCCACAATGAAAGTGTAACTATAAATATCCGGCTCCAGCGGCCCCACCGTTCCGCTCCAGATCCCCGCAGCATCCATCGTGAGCGGCTTCACCCCGCCTCCCCAATCACCGGCCACTGCCACAGACGTGGCGTTCGGCGCAAGGAGTCGAACGATCACCCGCTTGTCCGGTGTAATCTCCGGCGAGAGGATGGGTGGCTGAATAGTTGTGGGGCCTGCATTTGTGCGCTGAGGGGCAGGGCTGGAGGCAAGATCCCCGAGCATCACTTGCATTTGCCCAACCGTCGTTCCCTCCATCAACTGCCCTCCCATCGTGCGACCATCCTTGTCGCTCATCGAAATCTGGAGCAACGCGTTCGTTCGATTCAGCGAGCCTGTGAGCGAAATCAAAGTCCACGCGCCGGTTAAGACGGTGGGCTGCTCCCGCTCAGGCAACAGAATGGCCGCGCGCGTGAGGCTTCCGGACGCGGATAGCACCACCGCGGAGTTCAGTTGCTGGGTGCGCCCAAATTGCTGGAGCGTATTCAGCAGATCCTCCCCGCGACTTAATTGAACATGGTGCGTCTGCAGCCCCGCTGGTGTCGCCCCATGAGATTGTGTGGCGAAAAGCGCTGAGAGCGCGAACGCGGCGATGAGCCCAACCCATGTTCTAAGACTTCCCATCCAATAATCTTTCAACGATTCCGCACGAACAACTTCCCGGGCAGTTGCTTGACCAACCGCTTCATCTCCAACGTCAGCAAGGCTACAGCCACTGCCGAAGCTGGCAAACCGGTCCGACGGATGATTTCATCCATGCTCGATTCCTGGTCTGAGACCGCGTCGTAAATTTTCTGCTCATTTTCCGTCAGGGTCAATCCGGCCAGCATCGGAGTTCCGGGCTCGCTGATCGCCCGATTCGGCGGTGGAAACAGGTATTCAAACTCTGGAAGAATGTCGTCTATCCCTTCACAGAGCTTGGCTCCTTTCTTGATGAGATCGTGGCACCCTTTGCTGCGGGGCGAAGTAATCATCCCCGGCACGGCGAAAACCTGCCTTCCGTACTCAACGGCGAAATTCGCCGTGATTAACGCTCCGCTCGTGAGGTTTGCTTCTATGACCACCGTCCCAAGGGTCATACCCGCCACGATGCGGTTCCGAATCGGAAAGCTCTGCTTGTCCGCAGGCCTGTTAAACGGAAACTGCGTCACGACCGCGCCGCGCTCAGCGATGCGGTCGAACAGGCTTTTGTTTTCCGGCGGGAAGACAATGTTAATGCCAGTCCCCAGCACTGCGATCGTGCGCCCCTGGCCGGCTAGCGCCCCTTGATGCGCTGCGGTGTCGATGCCTCGCGCCCCTCCGCTCACAACCGTCACGCCCGTTTGCGCCAGTTGAAATCCAAGCCTCCGGGCGGTTTCCATCCCATAAGAAGTCGTCTGGCGCGAGCCCACTAGCGCAATCGCGTTTCGATCCTCCGGCCGCAGGTCACCCCGTACGTAGAGAAGAATGGGCGGATCGTAGATCTGCTTCAGCAGCGGCGGAAAATTGTCGTCATCGTGAATGAGAACATGACAGCCATGCTCCTCAATCGAGCGAAGCTCCTTGTCGAGATCGACCGTCGATTGCCAGGACGCTATTGAACGCGCGGTGTCCGGCCCAATTCCTGGAGCGCGGACAAGGTCACTTTCCCGCGCGGCTAAAATCGCAGGGGCATTGCCAAAGAACTCGAGAAGCTGCCGAACCCGCACCGGTCCAACCCCCTCGATCATGTTCAATGCAATGAATGCCTCCCTTGAAGTCATGCGCTGACGCAGATTAGCCGAGCAGATAAACACCAGCGAGTGAAATGAAGCGTTTCAGAACCCAAACAGCGCCACGCAATATGCCAGTCCCCCCTTTGAAATCCGGTTGACAATGACCGTCCAAACAGATTACATGTAACCAGTTGTGTGCAATCCATGATGCCATCACGAGTCGAAGGCGCGCCATCTGACCTCCGTAATGCGAAAGCGCGATCATCCACGGTCATGCGCCATTCGGCGGCAAGCATCCAAAATGCCAAATGAGCCGCTGTTTCGGAAAAACACGTTTTTACACGCTTTTACACGATAATACACGGTCTTGCGCGATTCACGGTCATTCCAAGCCCCCCTCGAATCCAGCGGCTATGCAGCGCAGAACTCCGTTTTCATTCATGAATCTGCAATCTAACATCTCCGCATGAACAAGGCATTCTCAGCGCTGGCGCAACGGACGAAAGAGCCGCCCATTTCCTGGTTGATGAAAACCGCGCTCGAGCGGCCGAACCTCATTTCTTTAGCCGCAGGATTCACTGACAACCCCTCCTTGCCGGTCAAAGAAACGACCGCCTTGCTGAACGACATCCTCAAGGAGCCGAAGCTCGCCCGGAGTTCATTGCAGTACGGCTCCACCGCAGGGGACATGCAATTGCGCGATTTGACGGCGGACCGCATCCGCCGGGAGGATGGCGCTGCGAAAGGCACGCCTTACCTCGCTGAACGAACCGTTATCACCCACGGCTCGCAGCAACTGCTCTACTTGCTCACGGAGGCTCTTTGCGATCCTGGCGACATTATCCTCGTCGAAGACCCGACCTACTTCGTTTTCCTCGGAATTGCCGAGAGCAGGGGAGTGGACTGCCGCGGCGTGCGTCTGGACCGCGACGGGATAAACCTGGAGAGCCTTGAAACGGTTCTCAAATCTTTGGAGAAGTCCGGCGAACTGCCGCGTCTGAAGGCTCTCTACGCCGTGACCTATTTCCAAAACCCCTCCGCTATTACGATGGCGTTGGAGAAAAAACGTGGAGCGCTTGCGCTCCTGAAGCGTTTCGAGAAAGCCGCAGGGCATCCGATTTACCTGCTCGAAGATGCCGCCTATCGCGATCTGCGCTTTGCCGGGCGCGATGTTCCGTCAGCCCTCTCTCTGCCTGGCGGGCCTGACCGCACACTTTACGCCGGAACGTATAGCAAACCGTTCGCGACCGGCGTGCGCGTTGGCTTTGGAATTCTGCCTCCCGACGTTTTCGAGATCGTCACCAGGATCAAAGGCAACCATGACTTCGGCACCTCTCACCTGCTGCAGCAGATTTTGCTGAAAGCGCTCAGCTCGGGGCAATACAGCTCCCATGTGGAGCGCCTGCAAAAACGCTACGCGGACAAAGCCGCCATCTTTGCCGAAGCCGTCAGGAAGCATTTCCCTGCGGAGGCGCGCTGGTTGGAGCCGGAAGGTGGCCTTTACATTTGGGCCGGGCTGCCGAAGCTCGTCGCGGTCGGGCCGAAATCCGCTCTCTTCCAGAGCGCCCTTGAGCATGATGTGCTCTATGTCCCGGGAGAACTCTGCTATTGCGCGGATAAAACCCGGCGCGCGCCACGAAACGAGATGCGTTTAAGCTTTGGAAGCGCCAACGAGGCGAATCTCGAGGAAGGCGCAAAGCGTCTCGGAAAGGTGATTGCCAGCGCTCTGCGCGGGCGTTAAACACGGGCATTCCATTCAATTTATGAAACGGGTAGCGCTTCTTTTGGCAGCAATTATGAGCATCGCATCTTCGGCCTTGGCCGAGACGGTTTCTTTTTACATTGGGACATACACCGGCAGCGGCAGCAAAGGGATTTACGTTAGCAAACTGGACCTTGCCACCGGGGCTCTCACAGAGCCGGAGCTTGCCGCCGAAGTGGAAAGCCCCTCGTTTCTCGCGATCCACCCGAGCAAGCAGTTTGTTTACGCGGTCAATGAAGTCGGCAACTTTCAAGGTGGCAAAACCGGCGCCGTCAGCGCCTTCGCGGTCGATGCCACGACGGGCAAGCTGCGCCTCCTCAACCAGCAACCTTCCGGCGGAGACGGCCCCTGCCACATCAGCATGGATCGGCAGGGGAAGCATGTGCTGATTGCAAACTACGGAGGCGGCAGCGTCGCCGCTTTCCCGGTGAAGCCGGATGGCTCCCTCGCGGAACGGAGCGCGTTCGTTCAGCACACGGGATCGAGCGTGAATCAGAACCGCCAGAAGGAGCCGCACGCGCACGCCATCAACCTCGATTTCCAAAACAACTTCGCCATCGCTGCGGACCTCGGCCTCGATAAGCTGCTTGTCTATCGCTTCGATAAACGCACTGGCGCTCTCAGCCCGAACGATCCTCCCTCCGCCAGTCTGAAGCCGGGCGCTGGGCCGCGGCATTTCACCTTTGCGGGCGGGCCATACCTCTTTGCCCTCGGTGAGCTGGATTCCACCATCAACTCATTCCGCTACGACTTCACCCGAGGAGCCCTGACCCCGATTGAATCGCTTTCGACACTTCCTTCTGATTTTAAGGGGAACAACAGCACCGCCGAGATTCGCGCGCACCTGTCTTCAAAATGGATCTACGCCTCGAATCGTGGCCATGACAGCATCGCGGTGTTTGGCTTTGATCCAGCCAGCGGCAAGCTCACCCACATCGAAAACGTGTCCACCCAGGGGAAGACCCCGCGCAACTTCGGCATGGAGCCAACCGGCAAATACCTGCTCGCAGCAAACCAGGACTCCGGGAACATCGTCGTGTTCAAGATTGATCCGGCCACAGGCCGCCTCACCCCCACGGGCCATTCCGTCAAAGTCGCCAAGCCAGTCTGCATTCGCTTTCTTGGGTTCCCAAGCTGAGCGCACTACCCCCATTTTCAATTTGAAATGGGGATAATCGTCGGCGAACATCCGCCTCCCATTTACCGGGACTTTCCCGGGAAATGGAATGTTAGCTCATGAAACGCACGCACCATTGCAACGAGTTGCGCCAGGGCCATGTTGGCCAGACTGTGACGCTCCAGGGATGGGTTCATTCCCGCCGTGATCTCGGCGGCCTTATCTTTATCGACATTCGTGACCGGGAGGGCCGCACCCAAACCGTGTTCGATCCCTCCGACATGTCGAAGGAACTGTTCGACCGCGCCTCCAGCCTTCGGAGCGAGTCGGTCATCAGCGTGACGGGTCGCGTGCGCACCCGCCCTCAAGGGACGAACAACAGCAAAATTCCCACTGGTGAAGTGGAGATCGTGGCCAAGGAGCTGGAGATCCTGAACCACGCGGAAGTCCTGCCATTCCCAGTGGACGATCCTGAAGTCGCCAGCAAGGTGAATGAAGAGCTGCGGCTGCAATACCGCTATCTGGACCTCCGCCGCCCGGAGATGGCTCGCAACCTCCGTTTGCGCAGCAAAGTGGCCACCGCCACGCGCGTGTTCCTCGATGAGCAAGGCTTTCTCGAAGTCGAGACGCCAACCCTTTTCAAGTCCACACCCGAAGGCGCGCGCGAGTTTCTCGTGCCGAGCCGTTTGCACCCCGGCCACTTCTACGCTCTCCCGCAATCGCCTCAGCAGTTTAAGCAAATCCTGATGGTTGCTGGCGTCGAGCGTTACTTCCAACTCGCTAAGTGCTACCGCGACGAGGACCTTCGCGCCGACCGCCAGCCCGAGTTTACCCAGGTCGATTTGGAAATGTCCTTCATCGAGCGTGAAGACATTTACAACCTGATTGAGGGCTTGCTGAAGCGCGTTTGGAAAACCGCGCTCAACATGGATATCCCGACGCCGTTCAAGCGCATCTCGTTTGAGGAAGCGCTCAACCGCTACGGCATCGACAAGCCGGACACCCGTTTCGGAATGGAGCTGGTCGATTTCACGGAGACGTTCGCCAAGAGCGAATTCAAAGTCTTCGCCAGCGCCGTCGCCGCAGGCGGCGTCATCAAAGCAATGAACGCCAAAGGCTTCGCCGACGTCACGCAGGGGCAGGTCGAAACGATGACCGAGTTCGCCAAGAGCTTTGGCGCCAAAGGTCTCGCTTACATCAAGGTCGAAGCTGGCCAATGGAAGTCTCCGATCGTCCGCTTCTTCAGCGAAGCTGAGAAGCAGGCGCTCACCGAGAAGCTGCAAATCGAGGAAGGCGACTTGATCCTCTTCGCTGCGGACCAATGGTTAAACGCCTGCGAGATTCTCGGCCGCATTCGCCTTTATTGCGCCGACCTCTTAAAGAGCCGCGGGAAGCTGAACATTCCAGCCGATCAGTTCAACTTCCTTTGGGTGGTGGAGTTTCCGCTCCTGGCCTACGATAAAGAATTCAACCGCTGGTACTCCAGTCACCATCCATTCACCGCTCCGGTTGCTGAGGATATCCCGCTGCTCAAGACCGATCCGAAGAAGGTTCGTGGCCAGCATTACGATATCGTCGTGAACGGCGTCGAGTTGGGCGGCGGCTCCATCCGCATTCATCAGCCCGAGGTTCAAAACACCATCTTCCAGGAACTGCTCCAGATTCCACCGGACATGGTGAAAGCCCGTTTCGGCTACATGTTGGAAGCGTTCAAGTACGGCGCGCCTCCGCATGGCGGCATCGCCCTCGGTTTTGACCGTCTGATCGCAATTCTGTGCGGCACCCCAAGCATTCGTGACGTGATCGCCTTCCCGAAAACCGCGAAGGGCACCGATCTGATGACGGAGTCCCCAGCGCCCGTGGAGCCGAAGCAACTCCGCGATCTGCACATCGACCTCCGCGCCCAACGAAAAGAGTAAGGCCGCCGGTCGGCGTCACAGGTTCTTGATGACGAGGTGCAGACCCGTGAGAAACGTGAGCGCGTAGATCACTTTGGGGAAGTGCTGGTCCGAGATCTTGCGATTCATCCAGACGCCGACCCAGACCCCCAGCGGCACGAGCGGGAAGAACAAGGCAGCGACCTTCAAGGTGTGGCCATTGATGATATCATTCGCCACAAAGAACGGGAGCTTTACCCAGTTTATCCAGGTAAAGACCAGGACTGTCGTTCCAACGAAGACCTCCTTCGGCAGCTTCTGCGGGATGAGGAACACAGCCACCACCGGCCCGGCCCCATGCGCAAACGTGGAGGTTACCCCGGCGCCAACCCCGCACGGGAAGCCAACAAGGTGGTTGGGTTTGAACGCGCTGTCGGACCGAAAGAGCCACTGCTTCGTTAGTTGGAACAGCACAAAGACGATAGCCAACAGGCCAATGATCAAATTGAGTTCCCGCGCCGAAAACCGGTTGAACAGCTGAACCCCAATCAGCACGCCGATGAAAACGCCCGGCAGCAGGAACTTCAGGTTCTCGATCCTCCACTTGCCCCAGTAGTGCCACAGTGAGAATGAGTCCCCGGCGCAGAGCAGGGGCAGGAGAATGCCAATGGCGTGCTCCGGGCCGAAAGCGACGACGCACAAGGGCGTGCTGAGCATTCCAAGCCCGCCGCCGAACCCCGCCTTGGCGAGCCCGATAAAAAGCACGCCGATGGCTCCAGCCAATAGCGCGCTCCCGGGCATCCCAAACAACTCCTGCACCGCGCAATGGAAGTAGCAGGCGGGGCAAAGCGCAACGAAGTTTCCTGCAACCTGCCGCCCCTCGCGCGCGTCTTTATACTGTCCTCACAGCAAAGCGATCAGCGCAGCCCTGAGGAGTGCGCAGGTGAAAATTACTACTTGGGGCCTGAGAAGCGGTGAGGCACTATATCGCGTTGGAGAACTTATGCCCCGGCCGCTTTTGAACCCTCGCGCCTTTTTGGCCGGGTTCGCGCTCCCCCTGATGCTGTTCTTCTGCGCGCCTCGCGCTGCTGCCTCCGCTCCCGCAGCTCCCCTTTCCGACAAGCCCGCTGTGCTGCTTGTCTTTAGCGCGCCGGGTGAAGACGCATACACGAATGCCTTCAACCGTGTCGCTCAAGCATGGGCAGAAAACTGCAAGATGGCGGGCGTGCCTTTGCAGGTTTTCGGCGCCGACCCAGCAGCAACGAACGATTTGGAGCAACTCCGTGGCTGGTTAAAGGATCAACCCACCACCGGCGCTGAGCTTTGGCTTGTGTTTCATGGCCACGGCACATTCGATAACCGGGAAGGCAAGTTCAACCTGCGGGGACCCGATCTCTCCGCGACCGAGTTGGGCGCCCTCCTTCAGCCTTTCCAGCGCCCCTTGGTGGTCGTGCTGGGATTTTCAAGCAGCGCTGCCTTCATGGGCAAGGTTGCAGGCAAAGATCGTGTGGTGTTGAGCGCGACACGGAGCGGGGCGGAAGTGAACTACACCCGCTTTGGCGAGCACTTTGCTGATGTTGCCTGCCGCCCTGAAGGTGATCTGGATAAGGACGGGCAAACCTCCGCCCTTGAAGCTTTCCTGATGGCCGCTCGGCGAACCGCAGAGTTCTACTCCAACAATGGCCGTTTGATGACCGAGCACGCGCTTGTCGATGACAACGGCGATGGCGTCGGCACCCCGCCAGACTTCTTCAAAGGAGTGCGCGCTGCCAAGAAAGCCGCCGGTTCTAAAGCGGTCGATGGCAGCAGAGCTTTGCAAATCGCGCTTCTGCCTGTGGAGAGCGAGCGCGGCGCGCCTTTAGCATGGCGCCAGAAGCGCGACGCTTTGGAGATGCAGGTGGAGCAACTTCGCGGTCGCAAGGAAACCATGGAGCGCGCTCTTTACTACAAAGAGCTGGAGCAGGTACTGGTTCAACTTTCCCACCTTTACGCCGAGCTGCCGGAACCGAGCCCCAGGGAGGCGCGAGCTGAATGAGCTTCCTTACTCCATTATTTCTTCTCGGCGGGCTCGCGATAGCGGGACCAATCATTTACCACCTGATCCGGCATATCACCCGCCAGCGGGTGCAGTTCAGCTCGCTATTGTTCCTGGAGCAATCACCGCCCCAGATCACGCGCAAAAGTCGGCTGCAGGACATCTTTCTGCTCATCCTGAGATGCCTCGTTATTGCAGCCCTCGCTTTAGCTTTCGCGCGGCCTTACGTGCAAAAGTCCCTCGCGCTGCCCACCACCAAAGGAACCCACAAACGCATTGTGGCGCTAGTGGACACGAGCGCGAGCATGCGCCGCGCAGATCTCTGGACTAAAGCCCGCAGCGAACTCGACAAAGTAGTCAGCTCAACCCGGCCGGAAGATGAACTCGCCGTCCTGACGTTTGACCGCACGAGCACGGCGCTCCTGAGGCTTGAGGAATCGCGCGCGCTCCCAGTGGGCGAGCGCAAAGCGCGTTTGCAGCAGCAGCTCGCGAACATCAAACCATCATGGAACACCGGCCACTACGGCAACGCCGTCGCCGCCGCAGTGGAGTTGCTTCACGAAGCTGCCATGAACGATGCCGACGCCGAGCAGTTAATTTACCTGATCACTGATTTTCAGGAGGGCGGGCGTCTGGACGGATTGCAAGGACTTGAATGGCCGAAGAACACCAGGGTGTCGCTCGTTAACCTGGAAACCTCCGCATCGAACGCCAGCTTGACCGTGCTGGCAGAAGCTGGCGCTCCGAGCGGAGCGAAAGGTGGGCGGGTGCGAGTTCACAATTCCGGTGATTCCCGCAAGGAACAATTCAAGCTGGGTTGGGCAGTCCCTGGAGCCCTGACGCATCTGGGCAAGCCCCTCGACGTGTACGTGGCTCCAGGAAAAAGTCAGACCGTCACCGTGCCCGAGCGTCCCTCTTCCAACGGCCCTGTTTCCTTGCTCCTGACAGGCGATGATCATCTGTTCGACAATCAGTTGTTTGTGGCCGCAGCCGCCCAGCAAAACGTCTCGGTCCTCTACTTCGGCGGGGATGATCCCAAGGACACGGCCCAACCGCTTTACTATCTGCAACGCGCTCTTGAGCAAGACCCCCGCCAAAAGATCGTGGTGACGAACCTCATCCGTCCGCCCGCGCCCGAGCAGTTGCAGAACGCCGGCTTGGTGGTCGTGGCTGGGCAGATGCCGGATGACGCGGTGGCGCCTTTGGCCGCCGCAATTACAACCGGCAAAACGGTGTTGCTGATGCTGCGTTCTCCAGAGATGGGGCCACTGCTGGCAAGGTTGGCTCCAGACGCAAAGTTGACTGTCCAGAATGGCCCAACGAAGGACGCGCTGTTCGGCCAAATCTCCTTTGACCATCCCTTGTTCGCCCCATTCGCAGACCCGCGCTTTAGTGATTTTACGAAGATACGTTTTTGGAAACGCCGTGCTGTGAGCCTCGACTCTGGCTCCAATGCAAGAGTGATTGCCCGATTTGATGACAACAGTCCGGCCATCCTGCACGCGCCTGTGGGCCAAGGCTCCATCTTCATCCTTGCGAGCGGCTGGCAACCAGCCGATTCCCAACTCGCTCTCTCCTCGAAGTTCGTGCCGCTGCTCTACGGCATGCTCGACCATTCCGGCGCGGTCCGAAGCGGCACGACGGAAGTGCGAGTGGGCGAGGCTCTGCCTCTGCCCAAAGGGCGTGGCGAGGCGCGCGTCCGTGTGCCGTCCGGCGAAGTGAAGATTGTGCCCGCAGACGCTGCTTTCACCGACACGGCAACGCCCGGGATCTATGTGATGGAGGGAACTCCGCCGCTGGAGTTCGCGGTGAACATGGATCCAAGCGAGGGTCGCACGAAGCCGCGCACCCTCGAAGAACTCGAGAGGATGGGAGTCCCGATAAAGGAGCAACCTCCAGCCATCTCCCCGGCAACTGTGAAGTCCGAGAAGAACCTCATGGCCGTCGAGTTGGAGAACCGCCAAAAAATGTGGAGATGGTTCCTTGTGGCGGCTGTGGCTGGGTTATTATTGGAGAGCGCGATCGCCGGGTGGAAAACGCTGAAGCGAAGCTCCGGGGAAAGCGCCGCGACCGCATGATTTGAAGACGTGACTGAAGTGGAAGGTTGAAACCGATGATAACGCGAAACCCTTTGCAAACGCAGCTCGAGCGGCTCGCCATTAGCTACAAGCGTTTTCGCCTCTGGACCGGGCTTGCCACCGCGTGGTCGGTGACGGCGTTCGTCGGCGCAGTGTTTCTGGTCATTTATTGGTCAACTGGCTGGATGACCCGCTGGGTGTTCGGTGCGGTCGTGTTCCTGGCCCTCCTGCTCGCTGGCGTCACTTTGGCGCGAACCCTGCGCATTCGGCTAACGGGGCGCGACGTGGCCCGCGCCTTTGAAGAGGAGAATCCAACACTCAATGCGAGCTTGCTCGCAGCAATCGAGCAACAGCCGGGCGCAGACGGCAAGTTCAGTTACCTGCAGGAACGCGTCATTCGCGAAGCGGGTGACATGGTCCGCCGCAAAGGCTCCTTCCAGAAATTCTACGATCGGTTGTTCTTCGCGCATGTCGGTCACTCGATAGCTTTGGTGGTCGCCATGGCCGTGTTGGTGGGCCTGCACCAAAGCCGCCCTGAAGCATTGGCCCGCAAAGGTGTCGCGGTGCCAGCGGCTCTCAAGAGCATTCAAGTCTCTCCCGGGGACGCGGAGGTGGAGAAGGGATCCAGTGTCGCGGTGGTGGTGCAATTTCCAAAGCCCGGGCCGCGCGAAGCCAAGTTGTCGTTTGGCCCCGCTGGCGGCGCAATGCGCACGATCGATCTGCAGCGCAGCCTTGATGATCCCCTGTTCGGCGGAACCATCCACGACGTTCAGCATGATTTCGTTTACAAGGTCCAGTTCACAGGCGGAGAAGTCGGTGATTACAAGATCAAGGTCTTCGAGCTGCCCGAGCTGAAGCAGGCCAACGCCACGTTAAATTTCCCGACTTACACGAAGCAGGAGCCAAAAACGATCATGGACACCACGCGCGTTACGGCCGTGGAAGGAACAAAGGTCGAATATCAGTTGCAGCTCAACAAGCCGGTGAAGAGCGCTGAGTTGGTTGCGCGTGATAACAGCAAAATCGCACTGCAACCAAGCCCTGGGCAAAGCAACATTTACCAGCTCGGCCTGGAGCTGTTGGAGAGCAAGAAGTACGAGCTGCGCCTCGTGGATGCTGACGGGCGCACGAACAAAGCCCCACCGGAATTTGCATTCACCGCGCAACCCAATCGGCCTCCTCAGTTCAAGCTGGCATTTCCACGCGGCGATCTGCGCGTTTCTCCCCTTGAGGAAATTGCCTTTGCCGCAGAGACGTGGGACGACTTCGGACTCAGCGACTACGGCATTGCCTACTCGGTCGGGGGAGATGAGCCGCAGTTTATCAAGGCGGACGTGATTCAAGCGCCACCCACGGTTGCGGCTGTGGAGAGCACCAACTCCAAGGCGCTGCCAAAGAAGCAGGTTAATTACATGCTCCCGCTGGAGACGCTCGATGCGCAGCCAGACCAACTGGTGAGCTATTTTTATTGGGCGGAGGATGTCGGGCCTGACGGCCAGCCCCGCCGCACGTACAGCGACATGTTTTTTGCCGAAGTTCGTCCTTTCGAGGAGATCTTCCGCGAAAGCACCGCCGGCCAGCAGGATCAGCAAGAGCAACAACAGCAGCAGGGCCAGCAAGGAAACCCAACAGAGCAACTGGCAGAAATCCAAAAGCAAATCGTCACGGCAACCTGGAACCTCCAGCGGCGCGAAAGCAGCCTGAAAGTTTCGCCGAAGTACAAGGACGATGTGAATGTCATCCTGAACTCCCAACGGGACGCGCTGCAAAAAGCAGAGGCGATGATGGAGGAGCTTCAGGATGCCCGGTTAAAACCGTTCCTCGAGAGCGCCACCAAATCCATGACCGAGGCGATGAACCAGTTGGCCGCCGCGGGTAAAGGAGTCACGCAGCCGCTGCCCAAAGCCTTGGCATCTGAGCAAAGCGCTTATCAGTCATTGCTAAAGCTAGCGGCCCGTGAGTTTCAGGTCGCGCGCTCGCGCCAACAACGCGGTGGCGGCGGCGGTGGGGGAGGGCGCAATCAACAGCAGGTTAACGAACTCGACCTCGAGCAATCAGAGGATCGTTACGAAACGCGCTCACAGGCGCAGGGCGCCCAAACGCCTGAGCAGCGTGAGAATGTGCAGATCCTGAGCCGCCTTAAAGACCTCGCTCGACGCCAGCAGGACATTCAGGAGCGGCTCCAGGAATTGCAGACGGCGTTGCAAGCCGCTGACGAGAAGCAGCGTGAAGAATTGATGCGCCAGCTCAAACGTCTTCGCGAGGAGCAGCGCCAAATGGTCCAGGATATGGATGAGGTCCGTGAGCGCGTGGCCAATCAGCAGAACATGGAGCGCGCAAGTGAAGCTCTTTCCCAACTCGACCAGACCCGCGAGCAGGCCAACAAAGCGGCGGAGCAGATGGAGCAGGGGCAGGTCGGCCAGGCGCTCAGCTCCAGCGCTCGCGCCCAGCGGGACTTGGAAAAGCTCAAGGAAGATTTCCGCCAGGAAACCAGCAGCGCCTTCACAGAACAGATGCGGGAATTGCGGAATCAAGCTCGCCAGCTCGCGCAGAACCAGGAGCAGCTCGCCCAACAGCTTGAGAAAATGAAAGAGCCGCAACGGAAGTCCCTCGGCGACTCCGGTGAGAAGGCGCAAATCGCGGAGCGTTTGGAGAAACAAGGAACCGCGCTGACCAACATGCTCAGCAATATGCGCCAGGTCACAGAGCAGGCTGAAGCCAGCGAACCGCTCTTGTCGAAGCAGCTTTACGACACCTTGCGCAAGCAAGCTCAGGAAACGACCGAACGGGATCTCGATATGTCAGCCGAACTGGTGCGTCGCGGCTTGTTAAGCCAGGCGGACCAATTCGAGCAACGCGCCCGCACGAGCCTCGAGAGCCTTCGCGACAGCGTCGATCGCGCGGCGGAATCCGTTCTCGGCAATGAAGCTGAAAGTCTTCGGCTGGCGCAGCGCGAGCTAACAGATTTAAGTCAGCGCCTTCAGAATGAGATTGGCGAAGCGGGGCGGCGAGAAGGCGGTCAGGGCGGGCAGCGAAATCAGCTCGCGGAGAACGCTTCGGGCCAACGGGAGCCCGGCTCAACGAACCTGACCGGCAGAGCCCAAGGCGGAGGAACGAACCAGTTGGCGCAAGCGCGTGGGCAGGGTGAATCTGAATCGGCTGAGGCTTCCGAGCAGAACGTGGAAGGTGAGCGGCCACGCCAGTTGGCCAGCAACACTCAACGGCAAGGTCAAGGCCGGCAGCCGGGGCGGCGCGGCGAAACCGGCCAAACTCCCGGCCAAGGCGAGCAGCAGGGTCCAGGTGGTGAA
Organism: Candidatus Methylomirabilota bacterium; assembly: GCA_035627835.1. GTDB lineage: Bacteria > Verrucomicrobiota > Verrucomicrobiia > Limisphaerales > SXQI01 > DASPKX01. Next base: position 38,324 of record DASPKX010000147.1, on the reverse strand, counting down.
CAGCAGTCCAACCAGCAGGGCCAACAGCAAGGCCAGGGCCAGGAAGGAGGTCGTCAGCCCGGCCAACAACAAGGGCAGGGGCGCGGGGAACAACAGGGCCAACAAAATGGCCGTCAGCAGGGGGGGCAGGGGCAGGGCGGTCAGGAGGAAGGCGGCCAAAACGGCGGGGCCGGCCAGACTCCGCAGCTTGCCAACAATAATCAGCAAGGCGGCCAACAACCCGGAGGCCAGCGTCAAAACCGCGGCGGCAATCGGAATGGTGGCAACCGCAATGGCGGCGGAGCTTTCTTCGACAACATGAACAACGGCACCGGTGCACGTGAGGGTCAGGAAGGGCCGCTGACTGGCGGCGACTTCCGCCAGTGGGAGGATCGTCTGCGTGAAGTCGAGGAACTCGTGAGCCAGCCGGAGTTGCGCGAGCAGCTCGTCCGCGCTCGCGAGCAAGCGCGCTCCGTTCGAGCGGAGTTCCGTCGGCATTCCCAGGAGCCGAAATGGGATCTCGTCCAAAACCAGGTGCTCACTCCTTTGCTGGAAGTGCGGCAACGCCTCGCGGAAGAGCTGGCCAAACTCGAATCGCCGGAGTCGCTCGTGCCGATCGATCGCGATCCCGTTCCCCCGAAGTATTCCGAGCTGGTGAAGAATTATTACGAGAAGCTCGGCAAGGATTAACCTCTCGCGCTTGCCATCGCTGGGTCCTTCTCGTTACGGTGACTTCATGCCGAAGACGCAGAAGAAAGCGGTGCTGCTAGGTGTGGGACTCGACTCCGACGGCCACAAACGTGTGACCACCGGGGAGAACTTTGCTCTCGTGGGTGGAAGCGCTGAGACTCACGAAGTGATGACGGAAAAGGTCATCAAGATTAACGAAAAGCTTTCGGCAAAGGGCAAGCAGCTCGAAACTGTCAGCCGCGAGGAATTCCGCGACATAGCGCATGCGGTCGGCCTTCACGAGCTGCCGAAACCCCGCAACAACTAGCAGCCGTCGCTGCCTTTCGTGGCAGCGCTCCGGCAACGCTTCATGTTATCCGCGAAACCATGGCAGGGGGAGCATGTCATTCGCTTGCTTCTTTACCTGTTCCTCGGATTAGCCATCGTTTCTGTGGTTATGGACCTCGGCCGCCGGCTCATACCTGGCGAGACCATTGAGGGGTTGATGTTCTTTTTTGGAACACTCGGCGTTCACGTTTCCGCCCTCACAGCGGTTCACTTTTTCCTGCGCAACCAAGGGAGCACATGGTCGGAAGGATTCGGCTTTCGAACATTCCCTTCGCGGGCGCTTCGACTGGGCGTGATCAGCTCGCTTCTCATCATTCCAATCGCCCTGCTGATTAACGGCGTCTGTGTTTACGTTTATCAAAAGTTCGCCGGGGAGGTGAGCCTTCAACCCGCGGTTAAAGTCCTGGAAGAAACGAACTCGCTCGTGGAGCAAGCCGGCTTCGCGCTCCTCGCTGTTATTGGCGCGCCCATTGTTGAGGAAGTTCTCTTCCGGGGGATTCTGTACCCGCTCGTCAAACAACGTGGGTTTCCACGCTTGGCTCTCTACGGCAGCGCGGTGGTGTTTGCCGCTGTCCATGGCCACGGTTTGACCTTTCTGCCGTTGGCATTTTTGGGTGTCGCGCTGGCCGTGCTTTATGAAAGCGCTGACAATCTGCTGGCGCCGATTGCCGCGCATGCGATTTTTAATGCGGCGAACTTTGCCTGGCTGGTGAGCACGTAAGCGATGAAAGAGGTCGAGTTAATTGCGCGGCTGACACAAGGCCTTCCTCAGCACGACGGCGTCGTCACCGGTCCCGGTGATGACTGCGCTGTCGTGGACCTGGGAGTTCCTGATAAACTGTTTCTGCTGAAAACGGATGCGGTGGTTGAAGGCTCTCATTTCCATGCCGAATCCGAGCCGGAGCGAATTGGACGGAAAGCGATCGCTCGATGCTGCAGTGACATTGCAGCCATGGGCGGAACGCCTCTGCACGCGCTGGTCACGCTGGGCTTGCCGCCACACTTTGATGTGGCCGTCCTCGATCGCGTTTACGCCGGGATGAGGGCGATCACCGACGAGTTCAAGATTTCCATTGTCGGCGGGGAAACGACACGAAATCCCGAGCGGATGTTCATCTCCATCGCGATGCTCGGAAGCGTTGGCCGCGAGCGCTGCATTCGCCGTTCGCGCGCGCAGGCGGGTGACGCCATCTTTGTCACTGGCGAGTTGGGCGGCTCGATTGAAGGGAAGCACTTTGATTTCGTGCCACGGTTGAAGGAAGGGCAATGGCTGGCTGAAAACCTTCCTCTTACCGCGATGATTGATGTGAGCGACGGCCTTGCTTCTGACCTTCGCCATATCCTCAATCAAAGCAATGTGGGCGCGGAACTTTTCGAGCAATCCCTCCCGGTCAGCCGCGTTGCGAAGCTTCGGGCCAGGGAGCACAGCAACGCGAAACCTCCCACACTGGCCGCCCTGACGGACGGTGAAGATTTCGAGCTGCTTTTCACGCTGCCCAGCAAGTCCGCTGTGGCAGCCCTCGACGGCTTCAAAGCCGCGTTTCCAGATGTTCGCCTGACTTGTATTGGGAAGATCACCAAGGATCCTGGTTTGCGGCTGCGTGATGCGCGCGGGGTGAAAGAATTGAACTTCCATGGGTACGATCATTTCGCGTAGCCCTGCTGAAACGTTCGCGCTTGGCGAGCGGTTCGGCCGTGAAGCTCGGCCAGGTTTGATTCTCGGGTTGCAGGGCGACCTGGGCGCGGGAAAAACAGAATTCGCAAAAGGCGTAGCGAAGGGCCTTGGAGTAGGCCAGCGCGTCCACTCGCCGACATTCGCCTTGCTCAACGAGTATCGCGGCGCCCGTCTGCCGATGTATCACATCGATCTTTATCGCCTCGAAAGTGGGCGCGAGATTCGCAGCGCTGCCTTGGAGGATTACTACTACCAACGGGACGGCGTGACCTTGATCGAGTGGGTCGATCGGCTGATTGAGTTCGCGCCCGAAATCAAGCTGCCGAAGCTCTGCCTTGTGCGCTTCCGGCTGATGGATCAAGAGACACGCGAGATCAGTTATGATGATACTTGCGCTTGATTGCTCCACGACCGTGCGAAGCGCCGCCATTCTCGATGGCACGCGAACCCTCGCGCATATAGTCCGGGAGGAAGCCGCTCGGACCTTCTCAAGTGTGGCGTTGGCTGACCAGGCGTTGAGGGAAGCAGGTGTGCGGGTCAAAGACCTCGCCCGTGTTGCCGTGGGCCTGGGGCCCGGCTCGTACACTGGCATTCGCTCCAGCATTGCGGTGGCGCAGGGAATGCAACTCGCGAGAAATGTTGAATGCTGTGGGGTCAACTCCTTCGACGTGATGGCCGAATCGGCGCGGCGCCGCGGTTGGCGCGGACCCTTGCGGCTGGCTGCGGACGCCCAGCGGAACGAATTGTACGTTGCCGATTATCAACTGGCGGAAGATCAAGTTACGGTCACAAGGGCGGTTCACGTAGCGCCGGTCGCCGGGTTCACGGTAACGGACGCCCGCATCGCCGGTCCGGACGTGGCGGCCTGGCTACCAGGGGCTCAACCACTGCACCCCGACGCGCTCGCCCTGGCTCACCTCGGAGCCCGCATTGCTCCTTCCGCCTCAGCGGAGTTTCTGGATCCGATTTATCTCCGTGAGACTGCTTTTGTGAAAGCGCCGCCGCCGCGCGAGTATTTGTGAATCCTGCGTTGTTGAGGCTTTTTTTTCGAGTTCCCCGCCATTACGTTCTGCGCCATGCGAATTTTGACCGGCATCCAACCATCGGGGGCTTTGCACCTCGGCAATTATTTTGGAGCGATGCTTCCTGCCATCGAGTTGCAGAAGCAAGGCGAGGCTTACTACTTCATCGCGAATTATCACTCGATGACGAGCCTCACGGATGCGGATCAACGCCGGAAAAACACGCTCGATGTCGCTCTCGATTTTCTCGCCTGCGGGCTTGATCCTCAAAAAGCCGTCTTCTTCAGGCAATCTGATGTCCCTGAGGTGACTGAACTCTCCTGGCTTCTCACCACCATCACACCGATGGGCCTGTTGGAGAGGTGCCACAGTTATAAGGATAAAATTGCCCAGGGCATTTCCCCGAACCACGGCTTATTCGCGTACCCTGTGCTGATGGCCGCAGACATTTTGATCTACGATTCGAACATTGTTCCGGTCGGCAAAGACCAAAAGCAGCACCTGGAGGTCACGCGCGATATCGCCATCAAGTTCAACATGACCTATGGCGAGACCTTCGTCATTCCCGAGCCGCAGATACGCGTAGACGTGTCAGTCGTGCCCGGCACGGATGGGCAGAAGATGAGCAAGAGCTACGGCAACACGATTGAGATTTTTGGCGAGGAGAAAGCCACCAAAAAGAAAATCATGGCCCTGGTGATGGATAGCCGCACCCCGGCGGAACCCAAGCCCGATGCCGATAAAAACATTGCCATCCAATTGCTAAAGCTCGTCGCCCCGAAGGAAGTGTCAACGGATTTTGAGAATCGGCTTCGCGCAGGCGGGCTTGGTTACGGCGATTTGAAGAAGGCGCTCTTCGAGCATTACTGGAATTACTTTGCAGCGGCTCGCGCGCGGCGTCAGGAGTTGGCGAGCAACCTCGACTACGTCAACGGTGTGCTTCGTGACGGCGCAGCTCGGGCCAGCGTGGTTGCTCGCGCGGTGCTCGAGCGCGCGAAAAAAGCCTCTGGGCTGAACTAAGCCCGCTCAATCCAGAGCGATGCGCCAGACCTTTTGCGGCGCGGTGAAGCCCCGGAACTGCAGCTCTTTCAACTCAGGCATCAGGTTGAGCTTGTCGATAAAAGCTGCCGCTTCCGGGCGGCTGTAAAGATCATCAGAAATTACCATGTCTCCGCCCTGGCTCGAATCCACGATGCGCGCGGCGAGGTTGATAGTCGTGCCAAAATAATCGAGCCGATCATTGGCGTTGACCGCCAGGCAAGGGCCTATGTGCAACCCGGCTTTAAGTGTCAATTTGGACGCGGTGGAACCCAGGTTGGCTGTCGCTTTGCTCACGTCGCGCTGCATGCGATGCACAGCTTCCAATGCCTCTGTGACATCGCTGAAAACCGCCATCACAGCGTCGCCGATGGTTTTAACCACGATTCCGTGAGCTTCGCGGACCGATTGCTCGATCAATTCAAAATGTTTGCGCACGAGCACGTATGCAGGCGCATCGCCGACATCCCGATACATCGCGGTGGAGCCGCGAAGGTCCGTGAAGAGCACGATTTGAGAGCCTACCGTGATCCGCTCGTTCGGCGCGATCACTTCGCGCGCGAACAAATCACGGAAGTCCTGCCAGTTCGTCACACGCGCGGCGGTGAGAATGTCGGGATCCCATTCCAACCGCTCCAGGATCAATTGGACAGGGTAGGGGTTCGGGTTAATGACGCGCAGCGTGTAATCGCCACCACCTGTTGCTTCCGTCACCACATCGAAACCCTCGGGTTTGCAAACGACCACCGGGGTCACATAAGGATTTCCGGCCTCTTCCGGCTTCAAGTTCACAAACTGCTTCACTTGCGGTGAGCGCAGCCGCGCGGTGGCTTCAAAGGATGGTATGTCCCAGGAGCGTCGCTCATTTGGGCCGACGGTGAGCTGTGTCAGAATATGCGGCTTTGCTCCCGGTCCAGCCAGGCAGTAGGTCTCCATCTTCACGGGCCTAACGGATGGATGGATCGTGAACTTCAGCTCCACCGACTCATCAAAGCGTCCGTCATAGTCGATTTGGCAGACCTCGCAATGCATCTCGCGGGCAACATCGCCGAGGGTTTTCTTGAGCGGGTGCCTGCTGGAGCGGCAATTGGGGCAAAGCACTTCCCAGCTCAACTCCAGCAACCCAACTCGTGTGGCGTCCAGGAACAAACGAAGGGTTCTCCAAGGATTATGCTTCCAACGCCGCGCTAAAGCCAATGGCCGCAGACGGCTGGCCTCCACATCGGGCGCGTGTTGTATGAATTCCTGGAAGAGTGAAATCAGATGCGCCGAGTGGCCACGCTCCGCAAGCGCGTTCAGGGCAGCCGCAAGCGCCGCCTCCTTCGGAGGTGTGATCGGCAGGTTCGGCATGACCTCCGCAACGGAGCCTCCGAGGTAATCCCGCACGTGGTCCATAAGGACGGCCATGTCCTTCTCTGTTTTGGGAACGATAAGCTGCTTGGCGAGCCAATGGCCCAGCTTGTTGCGGGGTTTCCACTCTGAAAACACGCGCACCCGGCACGAGCCATCCTCTTGCTCGTGAAAGTCCATCCCCATCGTTCCTTCAGCGAGCGGGCCGCCCTTGAAGGTCCGCCGCACACGATAGCGCTCGTATTCACGCCAGTCGAAGGGGTGCTCCTGCCAGGCCAGCCGAATCCCGAAGACGCGGGCTCGAGCTGTGACAATCGTTCCGCCGAGGCCGGTGGGCTCTATCTCGTAATCGACCGGGGGAAGGCCAAGCGCGCGGTTGATCCAGTCGGTCTTGCTGAGGATTGGCCAGAGCGTTTCCTTGGAGTGAGGAAAAGCGTGCCACCGCTCGGAAACAACAGGCATAGCAGCATTTCAGCATTAACCACGCCACAAGCAAGACGAATGCTGTTCAGCTTGGCATTACTGCCGCCGCAAGGCGCCGCTCTGCCATTCCCGCTCCACTTTGGTCCGCAGCAGCTTGAAACCACGCTTTAAGAAGGGCTCGATCGTTTGCTCAAACTGCGTGGAAAGAATGCCCGCGAGCACCAGCAACCCGCCAGGTTTGACCCGCGCAGTGATCCGATCTGCTTCAGCGATAAGCAGATCGTAGATCAGGTTTGCGCAGACCACGTCAAAAGCAGCTTTAGGTTTGGCGGGTATCTTCGTGAGGTCCCGTTGGCCAAGCGTTAATTTATTCTCAACGCGATTCCGGCGCGCGTTCGCGCGAGCCACGCGCACCGCCACCGGATCGAAATCGAAAGCCTCTACCGGCGAATAGCCGAGCTTGGCTGCGGAAATTGCGAGGATGCCCGAGCCGCACCCCACATCCAGGAAGGACTGCTTTGTGCCTGGCTTGCGGCTGCGAACTGTCTCTTTGAGGCAAAACGAGGTGGTCGCATGTTGGCCGGTGCCGAAGCTTAACCCCGGATCGAGAACGACTACTTGTTGTCCCGGCTTTGGAACGCGCCTGCTCCAGCTCGGCTTGATCAGGAGCTTCAAGCCAATTTGGATGGTCTTAAAATACTTCTTCCAGGACTCCGCCCAGTCCTCTCGTTTTACCGGCTTGATCTGAATCTCGCCCGAGCCCGCCTGCAGGCCGAAGCTGCGCAGCTTGGAAAATTCCGCCGCGATCTCCCGCTCTAATTTCGTCAAATTAGCGCGGGGCATCTGCAGATAATTGCTCGCAATCGTCAGCCCTGTGTCCTGGTTCGTGTAAACGACAGGCGATTGGCCAAACGTGCGCGTCAGCAATTCAGCAACAGCTTCCTCAGCTTCCACGCTGGTGGTGATCGCAAAGTGCCAAAGGGTTTTAGCTTTTTTGACAGCCATATCTATAAATCACGCCACGGAGTCAGGTTGAGCAGTTGCACTTCAACTTTGTTAGGCCGGTAAAGGACACTCGTGATGCTGGCGTATTCAATGTCGAACCCAGCCATTCGTTGCAATGGCAAGCCGAGGAGGATCGAGAGCAGCATTCGGATCACGCCACCGTGGCAAACAACCGCCACATTCTGCTGGTTGGGCGCCCCGAGGATTGTCCTCAGCGCTTCGTCCACTCTTGCGCGGAAATCGCGCGTCGATTCGGCTTCCGCGATCTCACCAGCTTCCAGTTTGTCGAGCCACTCGAACGCGCTGCAATTATACTTCTCAGTGACCGCATCCCAGCTAAGCCCGGTCCAAACACCGAAGTCCACCTCGCGCAACCCCGGCAGAATCACGGGTTCGTGGCCTGTGATCTCGAGGAGCGGCGCCATCGTCTGCTTCACCCGCCGCATGGGGCTGGCATAAACCTTATCCAGAGTGAAGCGGTTGCAGTATTGGGCCAGCGCGCGCACCTGCTCGTGGCCGAGGGGGGACAACTCCATGTCAATGCGCCCACCGAATACTTTATGGTATTTCGGTTCAACTTCGCCGTGGCGAATCAGGAAGAGCCGGAGTGGCGTCACCACGCTCACGACACGCCCACTGCCGCCTTTTGCAAGCCAAGCAGTTCCTTAATTCCCTTGCGCCCGAGTTGAAGCAGTTGCGCCAGTTGCGCGTCGCTGAAGGTTGATTCTTCACCGGTCCCTTGCAGCTCCACGAATTCACCCGCGCCTGTCATGACGATGTTCATATCCACCGCCGCACTCACGTCCTCGGTGTAGGCTAAATCCAATAAGGCCGCGCCGGACACGATGCCCACGCTAACTGCAGCGACAGGTTGGCTGATCGGGTCGGACGCGAGCTTGCCGGTGGTCATCAACTTCTGCACAGCGAGTCGAACGGCCACGTAAGCGCCGGTGATTGCCGCGGTGCGAGTTCCGCCGTCGGCCTGCAGCACATCGCAATCGATCCAGATTGTCCGCTGCCCAACCTTTTCCAGGTTAATCGCCGCGCGCATGGAGCGGCCGATCAACCGCTGAATTTCCTGGGAGCGCCCGTCGATCTTCCCCTTGGAAATGTCCCGTTGCTTCCGGGTCAAAGTAGAGTAGGGGAGCATGGAATATTCGGCAGTCACCCAGCCGCCGGTGACGTTCTGCTCCTTCATCCAGCGGGGAACGCCTTCCTCGATAGTCGCGGCGCAAATCACGCGCGTGTTGCCCCACTCGATGAGCGTGGAGCCCGTCGCATAAGGAGCGATTCCGTTGACGAATTTGATGGGTCGGAGTTGATCTGCCGCCCGGCCATCCTCCCGCGTTTTCGGGGCTTCAGAGCTGCCGTTCATGAGCCGGAAAGCATACGAGCGCTGTGGTATGGCGCAAAGCAAATTGCCCTGTGATTCCCCTTTGACATGGGGGTGGCAGGTTGGCAAGGTTTCGGCTCTGTTGAAACCCGGGCTGGAATTGCAGATGAAATATGGGTGCGCCCGCCCCAGATGATAATTTTATTATGGCAGAACTAGTTGGAAATCTGTTGGTCGCCCAATCCGGCGGGCCAACATCCGTGATCAACGCCAGTGTTGCTGGTGTGATCCAGGAGGCCGGCAAGCACGGCGAGATCGAAGAAATTTACGGGGGCGCCAATGGCATCCTCGGCATCCTCAACGAGGAGCTGATCGACCTTAACGAAGAGAAGGCGCGCGCAATTGAAGGGTTGAAGTACACCCCCGGCCCCGCCCTCGGCACCTGCCGTTACAAGATCGATTTCAAGAAGAAGCCTGAACAAGCGGCCAAGGACATGGATCGCCTGTTCGAGGTCTTTCAGGCTCATAACATCCGCTATTTCTTCTACGCGGGCGGGAATGATTCCCAGGATTCATCGAACCAAATCCATGCGGAGGCTGTTAAGCGGAATTATGAGATGCGCGTCATTGGCGTGCCTAAGACGATCGATAACGATCTCCCGCACACCGATCACTGCCCCGGGTATGGTTCCGTGATCAAGTATTGCGCAACCACCGTGATGGAAATCGCCCTCGATGTTGGCGGCATGGCGACTGATGACGGGTCCTGCTGCATCGTTGAGGTAATGGGCCGTTCCGCTGGCTGGATCGCCGCCGGCACCGCGCTCGCCAAGCGTTCACCAAACGACGCTCCGCACATCATTCTCCTCCCGGAAATTCCGTTCGACGAAGCTGCCTTCCTAAACAAGGTCAAAGAAACCGTCGCCGCGCTGAAGTATTGCATCGTGGTGGTTGGCGAAGGCCTCAAGAACGCTGCTGGCGAAGAAATCGGCGCGGACAAGAGCCGCCTCGACGCCTTCGGCCACCCAGTGCTCTCCGGCGCTGCTGATCGTCTGGCTGAATTGGTCCAGGGCAAGCTGAACACCAAGACCCGCACCGTGAAGCTCGGCTACGCTCAACGGGCTGCGGCTCACTACGCCAGCGCCACCGATGTCGCTGAAGCCGCTGCCTGCGGTGAAGCAGCCGTTCGCGCGGCGGTTGATGGCAAGAGCGGGTTCATGATCAAGATGGTTCGCACCTCCGACGCCCCTTACAAGATCACTTACGACCTGCAGGATTTGAACGACATCGCCAACGCGGTGCATCACATCCCACGCGAATGGATCAGTGAGGATGGCTTCATGCCAAACGAGCAATTCCTCGCGTATGCGCGCCCCTTGATTGAAGGCGAAGTTCGCCCTCCAACCGAAGGCGGCCTCCCTCGCTACGTCACGCTTGAGCGTGAGATGGTGGACAAAGTCCTCCCACCACGCGCCTAAGCGACTCACAACTTTCACAAAGGCCGCGTTCGCGCGGCCTTTTTTGTTGCCCACAAGCCGCTCAAAACCGAAGTTCCTCCCATGATCGCGCGCGTCACGCTCGATATAGCCCTTCGGCGGGATTTCGATTACCTCATCCCCGACGAGCTGGTGGGGAAAGTCGAAGTGGGCAGCCGAGTAAAGGTTCCGTTCGGCCCCCGCGAAGTGCTCGGCGCTGTGACCGCGCTCGTTGAGGAATCCCCGCACACAAACCTCCGCTACATCACCAAAGTCCTCGGCTCCCGTCCGCAGGTCACTCCGAATGTCCTGAAACTCGCGCGCTGGATTTCTGATTACTACTGCGCGCCGCTTGAGACGACGCTGCGGACCGTGCTGCCAGATTCCGTGCGCAAAGAGAAGGAAGGCTGGCGTGAGCAACTCTTCGTCCGCCGCACCGTTCCACCTGGTGAAATGCCCTCGCTCACCAAACGCCAGCGTGAGATCTACGAATTTCTCGACGGCAAACCGCCCATGCCGCTCACGCATCTCCTTGAGGAGTTGCACACCACCTCCGCCACGCTGCGGCAAATGGAGGAGAAGCATCTCGTCTCGATCAACCGCGAGATCACCGAGCGCGACCCTTACGCCGAGGAGACGATTCTCCCGACGCAACCGCTCCCGCTGAACGATGACCAAGCGCGCGCGTTTGCTGCCATTCGAGCCGCTATCGACAGCAATCACGCTGCCGCTGCCGCGCCTGTTTTCCTGATCCACGGCGTCACGGGCAGTGGCAAAACCGAGGTTTATCTCCAGTCCATCGCGCACGCGCTGGATCGCGGCAAAGGCGCAATCGTGCTCGTGCCCGAAATCTCGCTCACGCCGCAAACAGTTGAACGCTTCAAAGCTCGCTTCAGCGCCGGCCCGCAGCGAACTTTAGTCGCGGTGCTTCACTCGCACCTTTCCGCGGGCGAGCGTCACGATGAGTGGCAAAAGATCCGCCAGGGCCGCGCACGAATCGTCATCGGCGCGCGATCGGCCATCTTCGCTCCTGTCGATCCGCTCGGCTTGATCATCGTGGATGAAGAGCACGAGCATTCCTACAAGCAGGACGAAACGCCCCGCTACAACGCGCGCGACGTCGCCGTCATGCGCGGCCACTTGGAGAAAGCTGTGGTGGCGCTCGGCTCCGCGACTCCTTCCATCGAAAGTTTCCACAACGCCCAGCGAGGCAAATACCAAATCCTCGACATGCCGACCCGCGCCGACGACAAGAAGATGCCGATCATGCGCGTTGTCGATCTTCGGCACGAGACGCGCAAAACGAAGGGCGCAGGCATCGCTGTGCTTTCGGTGCAACTAAAGGAAGCCCTCCTGCAAAGGCTTGAGCGCAGCGAGCAATCGATTCTCTTCCTGAACCGGCGTGGCTTCGCCTCCTCACTGCAATGCCCGAAATGCGGCCATGTCTGCGGCTGCCCCAACTGCAGCATCTCCCTTACGTATCATCGCCATGCCCAGGAACTCCGCTGCCATATCTGCGGGCATTCCGAGAACGCACCGGTCGTTTGCCCGGAACCCAAGTGCAAGAACCCCGCGATCCGCTACGCTGGCATCGGGACAGAGCGCGTTGAAGCCTTGCTGAAGCAAGAACTTCCCCACGCGCGCCTGGCCCGCATGGATTCTGACACGCTCAAGCGAAAGGAAGATTACCGCACGATCCTTGGCGACTTTCGCACCGGCAAAATCGACATCCTGGTCGGCACGCAAATGATCGCCAAAGGCCTTCATTTCCCGAACGTGACGCTGGTGGGAATCATTTACGCGGACCTGAGCCTGCACCAACCCGACTTTCGCGCGGGCGAACGCACGTTCCAATTGCTAACCCAGGTCGCAGGCCGGGCGGGCAGGGGAGATATCGAGGGCGAAGTGTTCGTGCAGGCGTTCTCGCCGTTTCATCCAGCCATCCAATACGCGCGCCGCCACGATTACCAAGGGTTCGTGGAGCAAGAGTTAGAATTCCGCCAACAACTTTGCTACCCGCCGTTCGCGCGAATCGCGTTGCTCACACTCAAGGGTCGGAATGACGAGAAGGTCTCCCTCAGCGCGGACTATTTAAAAGGAGAAGTTCAGAAAGCGACGCAGGAAATCAAAGACTTAATCATCGCCGGTCCAGCGCCCTCGCCGTTAGTGCGGGCGGAGCAATTCTATCGGCATCAAATTATGCTGCGCACCCTTCACACGCCGAAGCTCGCCAAAATCCTGACTGAGCTTCGCCCCAAACTTCAATTGCCGGAGGATGTCACCCTCATCATCGACATCGACCCGGTGAACCTCTCCTGATCAATTGCTCAACGTGCGAATCGTGCGCACCTTGCTGATCAGCCATTCGCCCTCGACCTTCACCAACTCCATCGCGAGTTCCTGCAGGAAGGGCTCGCGATTATCGTTGCCGACGTAGAGGAAAGTTGTGAGTTCCGCTGAAGCCGCTTCCGTGCTGGTGACTGTGGCTTTAATCGCAGGGATTTCCACTTTCAAAGCCATGCCCGAACTCTGCGCCGCCAAGAGCGCCTGATAAACCTCCTGCCGCCCTTCAATGCCTCTCACTTCGCCCCGGCCGACGTTCACCTCAATGGTGATATTCTGCGCCAGCATTTCCTTGAGATTGTTAGCGCGTCCGAGGCGGACAATGTTCCCGTCACGCGGATTCCACGTCAGCAATTCGGGCAAAGCTTGCAGCTTCCGGGTGATCCTTCGCTCGTCCGAGTTGTAAGCCTTCCACCCAAAAAATCCGCCAACGGCGAAGGCCAACAGAAGAATGATGGGAATGAGCTTTTTCAAAACCAGAGGCGGCCCATAATTTTATCCAGCGTGACAGGTCCAAAATCAGAGATCTCGCGATTATCTCCCGTGACGAAGTATTGATTGGGCCCGAGTTGCTCTTCGCCCCGCGAGCTGAGGCCGCGAGGGGTGAAGGAAGTCCGCGACACCCACGGTTCTTCCAGAAGCTCGCCATCGATGAAAATTCGTCCCTTCACCTGGGCGACCCTTTCCCCAGGAAGCCCGACCACGCGCTTGAGGAGCAGCACCTTGTCTCCCGCCAAACGCACAGCAACGACATCGCCTCGCTGCGGCGTTCCGCGCTTGTAGGCCAGCTTGTTGATGAAGTGGATGGTGTCGTTTCGGAAGGTGGGCATCATGCTCAACCCGCGGATGCGGATTGGAGCGAGCGCAAATTTGAAAATGAGCACCGACCCAAAAACCCAAATGATTAAGCGGATGAAAGTTCGCTTCGGATTACGGCCCACCACGAGGGCCAGCCACCAAGGCACCCGGCGTTGCGGCCTGTCTTCGGCCTCCAAAACGTCATCAGCCATATCGGTCCCACACCGGCTTTATGCTAGACCACTTGAGAAAGCCAGCAAATCCGGTGAACTACTATCAGAGCAGCGCCATCGTGATTCTGTTCAATCACACTTCAGCCGACCCGAACTTGCTCCACCCACGCTGCGAGTTCCTCATGGGGCATGAAGTTAATGATCCGCTCAGCGGGAATTTTAGCCAGGCACGCGAGGGCCAGCGAAATCTCCAGGAACAACATTTGCCCCGGCGCGTGGGCGTCGCTGCCCATGGAAACCCGCACTCCCTCCTCGCGCGCGATCTCCAGCAAGTCCAGTTGCATATCCTGCCGGTCCGAATACCCATCAATTTCCACCGCTTTTCCAAGTCTGGCAGCTTCGGCAAACACTCGCCGCCAATCGGCCACCAGACCTTCGCGGTAGTTATAAACCCGCCCTTTGGGATGCCCGAGAACCTGAATGTGCGGGTTGCGCAACCCCGCGATGTAACGCTCCGTTTGATCCCCTTTCACCCGAAGCGCGGAATGAAAAGAGCCGAGCACGAGATCCAGCTGCCTCAACGCGGCTGGTTCCATATCGCCAGAGCCGTCGGGGCTCAAATTCATCTCCACCCCATGCAGCACGCGAAAGTTCTTCTTCGCCCGCTTGAACTCCGCGTTGACCGCCCCGATCTCCGCAGCCTGCTGAGCGATCTCCGATTCATCGCAACCGCCAGCGATCTTCAGTCCCTTCGTGTGATCCGTGATGCAGATGTACTCATAGCCGCGCCGCATCCCTTCCAGCGCCATGTCGCTCACGCTCCCGGCGCCATCGCTCCACGTGCTGTGCATCTGGAGATCACCCTTGCAGCGGTCGCGCCAGGAAGGATGCGCTGCTAGGACCCGGCGAGCTTCGGCCAGGGTGATAAACTGCCGCCGCGTGACTGGCGGTTCGGGAATCGTTGGCGGAGCTTCCACCCACGCCTTAATGGTCTTCGCGATGAATGGGCCTACAGCAGGCAATTGAGTGAGCGGTTGCTCGTGCGCGACCAGGAGCGCCGCTTCCTCCGGCCAAACAAACGCCTCATGGGCCGCCCGGTAGAGAGCTTTGCGAACATGCCCTTCCGCCTTTTCTCCCTCCAAAGCGAGAAGCTCCGCAATCTGCGAGTTCGTCAGCGGCAGGTTGGAAGTCAGCGGTTGCGGCTGAGCGTCGCGGGAGAGTTTGCGGGATTTGGGGAGGGTTGAGCGTTTCCGTTTCGGTTTATCCGTTGTCCCCACCGCCATGCGATAAGATACTCGCGGTCGCGCGACTTTCCAGTGCCCCACTCGACCGGCGTACGTCCGTTGATGCCAAGCCGTTTTGCGTCGGCCTTCTGCCCCAGGACCATTAATGGGAGGAGCTTTGCCAGCGCCATGGAGACCGATCACGGGACAGGGCGCTGTGGCTGGCCCGAAAGGAAGGCGGGTTCGCGACTGCGGAACTGGTCAAAGGGGCGGGGCTCGGCAGTGGCGCTTCGCTGACGATGTGCTTAAAACGATACGAAGCAGTATTAAACAAGTCACCAGAGGAGCAGCAGAAGCTCAAACAAATGAAGCATCTGTTAAATGTTAAGAGTTGACGGCATTTGGAGCAATGGACCCCATTGGACCGGCAATTGGAGCAGAAAAGTTAGCATATGGCCTCTGACTTAGTCATTCTGAAGCGCCCAACTCGTTTCGAAGGGTTCGTCGTTGAATCCGGTGCTATGGACCAAAAGCAAAAAGCATCGCTTTTTTTCGAAGGCCGCAGATACCTCTGGAGAGCTTCAATGTCCGAGTACTTCGACATCACCACTGAGCAGGACTTTGTCCAACAGAAGGGGTCAACTCTTAACAATTAACACTTGCCCTTGCTCGTTGGCGGGCACAAGCTGCTGGCCAATGGCGCGGCAGCGGCGAATGGAAAGAGCGGGAGCGTGGCATCATGTGACTGCGCGTGGCAATGAGCGGCGTCCAATCTTCCGCACCAACGTCGATCGCCTTCATTTTCTCGGACTCCTTGCTGAGCTTCCGAACCGCTTTGACCTGCTTATTCACGCGTATGTGCTGATGGACAACCATTACCACCTGCTGCTGGAGACACGCCGCGCAAACCTTGGGCGCGCCTGCCAATGGCTGAACGTCAGCTATAGTGTGTGGTTTAACCGCAAGCACAGGCGCTCCGGGCACCTGTTTCAGGGCCGCTTTAAATCCATTCTTGTGGAGCCGTTGCAGTGGGGGTTGGCCTTGAGCCGATACCTCCACTTGAACCCAGTGCGGGTGGCGCGCCTGGGCTTGAGCAAGCAAAGCCAGCGAGGCCGCAAGATAGGAGCCGGAAGCCCGAACCCTGGGCAGACGGAGCTGCGCCTGCGAGAGTTGGAGGAGTTTCCGTGGAGTTCATATCGGGCATATATCGGACGGGCGCCAGCGCCTGCATGGCTCTGCCGTGACTCGGTGCTGGCGCTCGGCGGCGGTCGCAGGGCATTGGCCGCCGACAATTACCGCGCCTATGTCGAGAGTGTTATAAAAGACGAGATCATCGAGTCACCGTGGGCTCAGGTGCGCGCGCAAGCTCTAGGAAACCCCATTGCGGGCGCGGCGGAAAGCGCTGCGGAGAGGGTCGCTCTCTCTTGGGACAAGATTGTGCAAGCAGCGGAGCGTGTTGGGGGAGGCAAATGGGAGGAGCTTTGCCAGCGGCATGGAGACCGATCACGCAACAGGGCTCTGTGGCTGGCCCGGAAGGAAGGCGGGTTTGCGACTGCGGAACTGGTCAAAGGGGCTGGGCTGGGCAGTGGCGCTTCGCTGACGATGTGCTTAAAACGATACGAAGCAGTGTTAAACAAATCACCAGAGGAGCAGCAGAAGCTCAAACAAATGAAGCATCTGTTAAATGTTAAGAGTTGACCCCACTGGCGAACACTAGAGTTGACCCCACTGGCGAACACTTCAGCTCCGGTCGGCCTGAAAGGTTATCGCGTCCGCGCGCGAACGCTGGTGCACACCGGAAGCGGGGCCTCTTATCACCTTAGCCAAGGAGAGGTGGGGTCGATTAACTAGATGACAACCCGCAGAACCAATCCGGACTAGATCAGGGTCGTTAGGCGCGGCGGGCCGCTTCTAACGACTCTTGTAAGCTTAGATCCGAAGGAAGCCCGTGCGGAACCGAGTAGCAATAAGAGCAATCCCCAAGAAGGCTGCTGAGACAACTGATGGTTCAGGCACTGTTAGCACAAATCCCCGAAGGCCGACTAATTCAACAGGGCCCTGATCTGCCGATCGTAAAGTAACTGTAACTGGCGAGGATTGTCCATGTAGAAACAATGTCGTCGAAGCTGCCGTATTGTAAGACTGCGCAGCCGACTCATATGCACGAAAGGCAAGCGTCACCTGCTGCCCCGGCAGCCCTCCTGGAATCTGCACATCAATTGGGTTAACGTAAGGCACATCCATAGGACTTGAGCTCTTGAAAGTTGTCACAGGAGTAAGCACTGTGGCACTTCCACCGGTAAGCACCACCAACTCAGCTGTGTAGCCAACTCCCGCCCCTTCACCACCTGGACGTAACACTGGCGCGTCCACTAAGCCAGGGATCATCGTCTCGAACCTGACCCCTGAAGACTGAGCCTGCGCGTTGCAAACAACTATAAGCAGCCCTGACACAGAGAGTAGTAATAGTCTCATATTCGATCGTTGTTTGTTTGCTTTTAAATGTTAAGAGTTGACCCCATTGGCGCTTCTCGTCGAGTAGAACCGTGGCAATCGCACCGGCCACCGCACCGCAAATAGCCGCGACTGTTTCCATGGACATGTTAAAAAGAAAACTGAAGCACGATTAATTTCCAAGCACCAAGGAACAGTAAGACGTCCACGGGGTTATCTCTCTGACAAGTAACACTTGCCGTTGCTCGCGGGGCCCCCTTCGGCGGTCATTTCCCCAACACCCTGATAAAGGCTGGCATCCTTTAAAATTTAAGGGCACCCAAGCTCGACGTGCGCTTGTTCTCAAAGTTCAGGGTAATAAGGTTGGTGAGCGCTTCGAACGAAGCGTCACCCCACCTCGCTTCTCCGTTGAACTGTATGCTGACCCGGAAAGCTCGGTCGGGCTCGCGCACAGTGGCTATTACTGCAACTTCCGAGGGGTACTTGCGTGGAAAGCGCCACCGTGAGAGGTCGCTGTGTAGCTGGAACGAGGTGTTTGTCTCTTGAGAAGCCCATTTTAGAGACGTGTTGGTATGAAGTGACAGAATGAGTGCGGACATCGTTTTATGCTCATGGAGGGCCATATCGATCAAGCCGGCATTAAGAACGTGTTTCGCATGAATAACCGCATGAAGCTGCTTGCGGTCTGGGTCTTTCCTACATGAGGAGCAGAGGATCGCTGCTTGAAAGTCAAGACAACCGCGATCAAGAGCGTTCGCTTGCCAAGGAACTTTCGCGCTTGTGAATGCATATACCAAAAAGGTCGCTATGGCTTATTTCTTGCGTGTGTTTCCTAAGCCCCCGCCACAAACGCAGCGATAATCTCACAAGCTGCCCTGCTGGATTTATCACCCTGAGCCAGAACTTCCTGGTGGTTCAACTTCGTTCCAGCCACTCCAGCCGCCTTGTTCGTGAGGCACGAGAGTGCTGCCACTCGAATTCCGCACTGATGCGCGACAATAGCTTCGGGCACGGTGCTCATGCCGACCGCGTCCGCTCCCCAGGTGCGGAAGGCGCGGATTTCCGCAGGGGTTTCGTAAGTTGGCCCGCTCACTGCGATGTAAACACCCTGGTGAACCTTTGTTCCGGGTGGGGCTGATTTCACCAGCAAAGAACGCAAATTGCTGTCATAGACCTCAGTCAAATCGACGAAGCGCGAACGTTCCGTTTTCACTCCAGCCAAGGGGTTCACACCAATGAAATTGATGTGATCGGAAAGGGCCATGAAGTCGCCGGCGCCAAACGCAGGATTGATCGCGCCAGCGGCATTGGTCAGCAGGACCGTTCCGATGCCCAGCTCCGCCAAAACGCGCATCGGGAAGGTGACCTGCTCCATGGAATGGCCTTCGTAATAATGCGCCCGGCCAGCGAGCAGAAGGACTTCCCGCCCTGCTAGTTCACCACAAATAATCCGACCGGCATGCCCAACGACGTTCACGGGCGCGAAGCCATCGGCCTCTGCCACGGCCATTGAACGCGCTTGCGCCACACATTCGGCGAGCTTCCCAAAGCCACTGCCGAGCACCACTGCGAGCTTGGCGGAACACTGCAAGCGCTCTCTGATCTGGTCAGCGGTTTTCCTCGGTTCTGGCGCGGTGTTCACTAAATGACAGGGATTCTGCTTGCTGGCGTTTTGGCCAGCTTGGAATAATCTCCCGCATGCAATTAAACAACGATGAAATCCGCCGCTACTCGCGACACCTGATTCTTCCGGAAGTCGGGCTTGCGGGGCAGAAGAAGATTTGTTCCACCAGCGTTCTCTGCATTGGCGCAGGCGGCCTCGGCTCCCCAATCGCGATGTATCTCGCCGCTGCGGGCGTGGGGAAAATCGGCCTCGTTGATTTCGACACCGTCGATTTTTCCAACCTGCAACGCCAGATCATCCACGGCACTGATGATGTGGGTCGTCCAAAGACCGATTCGGCCAAGGAAACCATCAACAGCATCAACCCGAACGTGGAAGTGGTTGCGCACCGTTCCCGGATCTCCAGCGAGAACGCTTTGGACATCGTTGGCCAATACGACATCGTGGTCGACGGCACGGACAATTTTCCTACTCGTTACCTGACGAACGACGCTTGCGTGCTCCTCAAGAAGCCGAATGTTTACGGCTCAATTTTCCGTTTCGAAGGCCAGGCCAGCGTCTTCGCTCCGCACCTCGGCGGGCCTTGCTATCGCTGCTTGTATCCAGAGCCCCCGCCTCCAGGCATGGTTCCGAGCTGCGCGGAAGGCGGTGTGCTTGGCGTTCTCCCGGGCATCATCGGCTGCATCCAAGCCACGGAAATTCTCAAGCTGGCTCTCGGCAAAGGGACGCCGCTCATCGGCCGCCTGATGCTCTTCAACGCGCTCGACATGAAGTTCCGCGAGTTGAAGCTGCGCAAGGATCCGCAATGCCCGATTTGCGGGGAGAATCCGACCATCAAGGAACTCATCGATTACGAGCAGTTCTGCGGCATCACCCCGGAGCCCGCAGTGCCCGACAGCAACCCGGACGAAGTCACCGTTCAGCAAATGAAGAAAGCTCTCGATGATCCAAAAGCCGGCATCCAGGTCATCGACGTTCGCGAGCAGGATGAATGGGACATCGCCCACATCAAGGGGGTGAAACTCCTTCCCCTCAGCGCGCTGGGCCAACGCTTCACTGAACTGGACCCCAACCAGCAATACTACATCCACTGCAAGAGTGGCGTTCGTTCCATGAAGGCGTTGGGCTTCCTGCGTGAGCAAGGCTTCAAATACCTGAAGAACGTCAAAGGCGGCATCCTTGCCTGGGCGGATGAAATTGACCACTCGGTCCCGAAATACTAAAACTGCGGCTTCGCCATTTATGAATTCATTCGCGCCTTCTCGCCGGGAGTTTATCAAATCTGTCGCTTTAGCTGGAGCGGGGCTTGCCCTCTCCTCGCCCGCTGCCCTCGCGCAATCGGGCAAGGGAACCAAGCTCGGTTTCGACAACTTCTCCATCCGCGCCCTCGGGTGGAAAGCGCCGCAACTGATGGAATATGCGGCCGCGCAGAAGGTGGACATGGTCTTCTTCTCGGACCTCGATGTTTACGAGAACCACAGCGAGAGCTACCTCAAGGATCTCAAGAAGAAAGCCGCGGATTTGGGGCTCGAGGTTCATGTGGGCACCGGCGGGATTTGCGAAAGCTCCCGCATGTTCAACAAGAAGTGGGGCAGCGCTGAAGAGCTTCTCGGCCTGACCATTCGCGTGGCCAAAGCTCTCGGTTCTCCGGTCGCCCGCTGTTTCCTCGGCAGCGCAGATGACCGCAAAGCTGAAGGCGGCATCTACACCCGAATGAAGGAAGTAGTGAAGGTCTGCAAAGCGGTCCGCTCGCAGGCGAAAGACGCCGGCGTGAAAATTGCCATCGAAAACCACGCTGGCGACATGCAAGGCTGGGAGTTGGTCGAACTGATCGAAGAAGCGGGAGCCGATTACGTCGGTTGCACTATCGACTCAGGCAACGCCACCTGGACACTTGAAGATCCAATGGTCAACTTGGAAGTCCTCGGCAAATACGCCGTCACTTCCGGTATCCGCGACTCCATGATCTGGGAGACACCCGAAGGCGCATCCGTGCAGTGGACAGCCATGGGTGATGGCCTCGTCGATTGGAAGAAGTATATGGCTCGCCTGAAAGAACTGGCTCCTGAATGCCCCGTTCAATTGGAAATCATTTCCGGCTTCGCCCGCCCATTCCCTTACCTCAAATCCGAGTTCTGGCCACCTTACGCGAAAGTTAAAGCAGCGGATTTCGCAAAGTTCGTCGCTCTGGCCAAACGCGGTAAAGCGATGGACAGCTTCCAGCCCCAGGGCGATCGCAAAGTTGCGGAGCAAGAGTACCAAAAGCAGCAACTCGAACGCAGCATCAAGTACTGCCAACAGACCCTCGGCCTCGGCGTCCGTAAAGCTTAAGACCGGCACTTAACCACGAAGCTCACGAAGCACACGAAGAACAGAAACCGAATGCGGCATAAGGCAGTAGAACCCATTTCTACATCCAATTGCTCAATCTCACCTCTTCTTCCAAACTTCGTGCTCTTCGTGCTCTTCGTGGTTCATAAGTCCTGCCGGATTTTTAATCTGCGAAAGCCTGCGCAGCTGCGGGCCCTTCCTCAGGCCCTACAGGAATCACGTAACCGTAAAGGGGACTAAATCCCCATAGCATCCTCCCGTTCGAGAATTAGGTTTTCGGCAGGAGGATTCTATCGTGAGCGAAGATCGTTATGAGGGTAATCGGCGTCCATCCAACCGGCGCCGCGAGGATGTAGATGAACGCCGCCACCGGGAATATGGCCGCGAAGCTTTCCGCGGGGAAGGCAGCCGCGAGCGCGATTATGGCGGCGTTGGCAATGAAAGTTGGGAGCGCGGCAACGGCCCGGAGCGCTATCAATCCACCTTTCGCTCCAGCCGTCCTCCAGAACGCGAACCCGAGCGCGGGCGCGAGCGCGATTATGAGGAAGAGCGTTGGCGCGCGCAGAATGGCATAGGCGAGCACGGCGGCCAATGGGCCCGCCGCCGCGACCCTGAGGAGAACCAGCAGTTCCGCAGCAACCAGCACGGACGTTGGGCCGGAGAGCAGAATCAAGGCTGGGGCCAGCACGATGAACGCGAGTGGCGCCGCGCGCAGGAAGAAGGCCGCCGGGGAGAACTGCGCTCACAGCAGGGTGGGCCGTATCGCGAGGATCGCGGCTCCCGCGAGCGTTATGAATCTCAGCACGGCCGCGATCCGTCTCGTGATCACTATCGCGACGACTCACGCCGACCGGACCGTGACTACAGGAGCAGCGGCCCAAGCCAGTATGGTGGATGGCCGCAGGAGCGTCGCCGCCAGGAAGGAGGTTGGGAGCAGGACGACCGCGGCCACGATTACGAACGCTTCGAGTCGCGACGCCCCCCTGAGCGCAACCGCGACACTTACGAGCGCGGCCTCGGCGAAGGCGGCTGGGGCAGGGAAGGGGAGCGCTGGACCGAGCGGCAGGGCGGTGGCGCATACCAGGGAGGCTGGAACACCAACCGCGGGGAGGAATTCGAGGAATCGCGCGAGCGGGAGCATCGCCGTCGCCGTGATGAGGAGGCGCATTACAACGACCCATACTACATCGGTCGCGAAGGGCAGCCTTCGTATCCGCACAGTGAAACCAATTGGGAGCGGCAACGGCCGTACGCTCGTGAAGCAGGACGCTTCGGTGATATGCGCGAGCATATCGATCGGTTCCACCAGGGCCCCATCAAGAGATCGTCCCGAGAGGAAGAAAGCGGCTATGCGCGGGAAAATAGAGATCGCGACCCTGACCGTCCCCGCAGCTTGCGCCAATCCGAGCACGTGGAAACCAGCTCAGAGCGCAAGGAGCGAAAGAAAAAGAAGCACGACGACTAGTAGCGTGGCGCACTCGCGGCCCGGCTTCTGAAAGCCCGGTCACCGACCGGGGGTATCCTTCTTAAGCCGGTTCCGCAATCAAATCATAGGCCGTATGGCCAATGATCTTGAGCATTGCGAACTCACCAATAGGAACTTTGCCGCGAACGTAGATGCGACCGTCGATATCCGGCGCATCTGCTTCCCCACGCGCGACGAGGTATTTGCCTTTCAACGCGCGTTCCGGTTGTTGATCGCGAATCAGACCATGCTCCCATGAGGAAACATTCGCGCCGCTAAGGTCTTCAGCAGTCGCGGCTTTCTCCACAAGGGCTTTCACCGTGCGTCCGACAAAGCGGTTGGAAACTTCCTCCGCGATCTTGCGTTGTGCGGCCATCGCGAGGTCTTTGCGCCGCTGCTTCACTTTGTCTGGAATTTGCTGAGCCATGCTGGCGGCGCGTGTTCCGCTTTCCTGCGAGTATGTAAACACACCAAGGCGCTCGAACTTCGTTTCAGTGATGAACTGCAGCAGGGTCTGGAAGTATTCTTCCGTTTCCCCAGGAAACCCAACGATGAACGTGGTGCGAATAGCAATGTTCGGGATTCCCGCTCGGATTTTGGCGATCAGGTCCACGATATACTGCTGCGATGTTTCGCGGCGCATCCGCTCCAGCATCGTTCCATGGATATGCTGCAAAGGCATATCGATATAGCGAACGACCTTGGGGCATTCGGCGATAGTGCGAATGAGTTCGTCCGTCCAATGCGCCGGATGCGTGTAGAGGAGGCGGATCCAGAAGTCGCCCGGAATCGCATTCAGTTCGCGGAGCAACGTGCAAAGGGTCGGTGTGTCGCTCGGAAGAGCCAATGCTGCTTCCCGGAACTTGTCGGGAGCCGCAATAGAGCCAGTCCGATTCGGCCTAAAGTCCAATCCGTAATACGTGGAGTCCTGCGAGATCAGGTTGATCTCCTTTACTCCTTGGGCCACCAGTTCACGCACTTCCTGCACAATGTCCGGCAGCGCTCGGCTGCGATGCCCGCCACGCATGCGGGGAATGATGCAGAAGCTGCAAGGGTGATTGCACCCTTCGGCAATCTTCACGTAAGCAAAATGAGCTGGCGTCAGGCGGAAGCGTGGCGTGCCGAAATCAGGGATGAAAGTGGGGCGTTGGTTGACCTCAACGATCGGGGCTAAAGGAGCGAGAACCTTCTTAGTGTTGCCGAATTTATCCGTCCCCCGAAGACTTTCCTCAACTTCATGGTCTGTCGGCTTGGCTTTGTTCAGCTCCTCGAGCTTCTGAACGATCTTCTTTTTGCCTTTGCTCTTCGGCGTCTCCGCGCCTTCCAGCCGCAGCGAACGATGCGCCAACGCTTGCCGCACGATCTCAGGCGCTTGCGCCACCTGGTCCACACCCATGAATGCATCGACTTCCGGGAGCAGCTTTGGAAGCTCGTCGCGGAAGCGTTGGGGCAGGCAGCCGGATACGATCAAGCCCTGGCCTCGATTGTGAGCCGCGCGCAGTGCGTCGGACTCCAGGATGGTGTCCACGCTTTCCTCCTGCGCCGCGTCGATGAAGGAGCAGGTATTGACGATCAGCACGTCAGCGCTGGCAGCGTCGTTGGTCAGTTCCATTCCCTCTTTCATGAGGGATCCAAGCATAATCTCGGCATCGACCAGGTTCTTGGCGCAGCCAAGAGCCACCATCCCGACCCGCACAGGGCGTTGTTCAGTTTTGTTCACGCGAAACGAGCCGAGAAGATAGCGCTCCTTTCACAATAATCGAGGGTGATTAGGCGATTTTTGCACCACCCCTGTTTGACCCCTGCTGGGCGCATCGTTCCTTGCTTCGCCCTCCCGAAACTCCTTAGATACCGGACCGATGCGTGAGCAACTCCGGAACCGTGTGGAAAACTTCGAGACGTTCGTTCTCGAAGTCATCCTCGGGGACCGTCAGGACGGCAAGGCGCAGGTGGCCCGAGCTGTTCTTTTCTCGCTCTCCAAGGTCTTCACGGTCGCGGTTAAGGTTCGCAAATTTCTCTACGACGCCCGCATCCTGCGCGACTCAACCCTTGGCGTGCAGGTGATTGCCATCGGCAACTTGACCGTAGGCGGCACCGGCAAAACGCCGGTCGTGGAAAAATTCGCCCGCGAACTTCAGGCCCAGGGCCGCCACGTCGCCATCCTCTCCCGTGGTTATCGGTCCAAGCCGCCGCCAATTTCCAAACGGTTGAAGGACAAACTCCTCTTTCGCCACGAAAGCTCCCCGCCCCGCGTGGTCTCCGATGGCAAGAACCTGTTGCTCGATTCCGAAACTGCGGGCGACGAGCCCTACATGCTCGCCAGCAATCTCAAGAACGTGGTGGTGCTCGTGGATAAGGATCGCGTGAAGAGCGGCCGTTACGCCATCGAGCGCTTTGGCTGCGACACGCTGCTGCTCGACGATGGTTTTCAATATTGGAAGCTGCGTGGCCGCCGGCGGGACATCGTGCTCATCGATTACCAGCAGCCGTTCGGCAACGAGCACATGCTTCCCCGCGGAACCCTCCGGGAGCCGCCGCCGCACTTGGCCCGTGCCAGCACGATCTTCATTACCAAGACAGGTGGTGACACAACGGCTTTGCGCAAGCGGATCACGCAACTCAATCCCACTGCCGGGATCATCGAGTGCATTCATGAGCCTCTTTACTTCGAAGATGTATTCACCGGTGAGCGCCAGGGATTGGAGTTCCTCGTCGGCAAGCGAGTCGCCACCTTGAGCGGCATCGCCCAGCCGGAAAGCTTTGAGAACAGCCTCAAGAAGCTCGGGGCAGAAGTCGTCTACACAAAGCGCTTCGCCGATCATCATCGCTTCAGCCAGCAGGAGATTCTGAACGTCATTAACCGCAGCAAGAAGCGGCAGGCTCAGATCATCGTCACCACCCAAAAGGACGCCGTCCGGTTCCCTAAAATTGATCGACGGGATCTCCCGTTTTACTTCATGCGTGTCGAGATCAAGATACTGAAAGGTGCCACCGACTTTCAGGATTGCGTGCGCCAAATCTGCTTCCGGTAAGCATGGACTTTCTTCTCTATTGGACAGTTCGAATCATCATCGGCGGCATCTCCATGCTACCGCTCGATCTGGTCGCCCGCATCGGCAGAGCGCTCGGGGCAATTGCTTACACCCTGGATGCGCGGCATCGGAAGGTAGCGTTGAACAACCTCACAGCCGCCTTTCAAGGGGAGCGAACAGAAGCGGAAATCCGCGCCCTGGCCCGCGAGAATTTTAAGCGGCTTGGAGAGAATTATTGCTGCGCCATAAAGACCGCTTTCATGAGTGAGGCCGCAGTCGCGGAACGCCTCGAGACAGTTGGAGTTGAACCGCTCGCTCCGTATGCCGCCCGAGGGCAGAACCTGGTCGTGGCCATCGGCCATTTTGGCAACTTCGAACTCTACGCCCGGGCCAACTTCAAGGTGGGCGAATACACTTTTGCCACCACCTATCGCGCTCTCCGGCAACCCGCGCTCACTCGCCTCATGCAGGAGCTTCGCTCTAAATCCCATTGCGTCTTCTTCGAACGCCGAACAGATGCAGACGCTTTAAAAACCGCCATGAATAAAGGCCGCGTCATGATCGGGTTGCTCTCCGATCAGCATGCCGGCCGCAGTGGCGTCTGGGTTCCGTTCTTCGGCCGTTCCTGCTCAACCTCGACCGCTCCCGCTGTCCTCGCCCTTCGCTATGACGCGCGCCTCTTCAGCGCCATCTGCTACCGGACGAAGCTCGCCCACTGGCGCATTGAGGTCGGCCCCGAAATCGCGTTGCACACTGCGGATGGTGAGCCGCGAAAAACGGCCGACGTGATGTCCGAGGTGAACGCCCATCTTGAAGCTGCCGTCCGGCGCGATCCTGCCAATTGGTTCTGGGTTCACAAACGGTGGAAGCCGCCAGAGAAGCGCCAACTTCTTTCCGTCGCTGCGGATGAACGCGTTTGAGGATCATCTTGAAGCGGAGCTGGGTCGCATCCGCGAAGCGAAACTGACGCGCTCGTTGCGGCAAATCGACTCAGCCCAGGGCGTCGAACTGACGATCAACGGGCGACCCGTTCTTAACTTCTCCTCCAATGATTACCTCGGTTTAGCCACGCATCAAACCTTGGTGGAAGCCGCCCAGCGGGCGGTTCGCGATTACGGCGCGGGGGCCGGGGCTTCGCGTTTGATCTGCGGCTCATTGCAGCCGCACCACCAATTGGATGAAGCTATTGCTGCGTTCAAAGGCGTTGAAGCCGCGCTCTCTTTTTCCACTGGCTACGCCACTGCTGTCGGTTGCATTCCAGCGCTCCTCTCCAGCTCGGACCGAGTGATTGTTGATCGCCTCGTTCATGCTTCGATCGTGGATGCCTGCCGATTGAGCGGCGCTGAACTCCGCGTCTTCCGCCATAATGACCTCAACTCGCTTGAAACGATCCTGAATCAGGAAAAGGCGAATGGCCGCACGCTGATTGTCACCGAAAGCGTCTTCTCCATGGATGGCGATCTCGCGCCACTCACCGAGTTGGTTGCGCTTAAGGCGAAGCATGGCGCGTGGTTAATGGTGGATGAAGCGCATGCCACTGGCGTGTTCGGTCAGAGGCGAGCGGGGCTCATCCAGCAGGCCGGGCTCACCAATCAGGTGGAGGTGCAGATGGGGACCCTTGGCAAAGCTGTGGGTGCGTCAGGCGGATACATCGCCGGTTCCCGGAAGCTCATCGACCTTCTCATCAACAAGGCTCGATCCTTCATCTTCTCGACTGCCCCTGTCCCCGCTGCGGCTGCGGCAGCTTCCGCTGGTTTGCAGTTGCTCGCGAGCGATGAAGGGGCTCAGTTAAATGCGCTGCTGTGGGAGCGTATAGAACGATTTGCGCGCGAGCTTGATATCCGAGCTGCCAGCCCGATCGTTCCCATTCTGCTGGGGGATGAGCAACGCGCGTTAGCTGCCGCCCAGGCGCTTTGGGACAAAGGAATGCTCGTTCCTGCGATTCGTTATCCAACGGTAAAACGCGGTCAGGCTCGGCTGCGGGTCACTCTGACAGCACGGCACTCTTTAGAACAGTTGTCTCAGTTGGCGAAAGAGCTTCACTCCTGGTCTGGAGCGGCCTCAGTCGGTGGTTCCGCATTCCGCTGAAACACCGGTGTCGGAGGCGGAGTCGCGGTGCTGGAGCGCGCAATGATCGGTGTCGGCAGCCGTTGCGTGTCCACCTGCTGAGAGGCCAGCAGCTTCGTCATCATACCCACCGCAGCCCGCCCCATGCGCTGCTTCGGCTGGCGCGCGGTGGTGAGCGGGACGCATCCATATTCCGCGAGTAGAATGTTGCCGAAACCGACCACGGAAATGTCTTCCGGGATGCGGATCCCTTCCTTCTTCAACACAGAGCAAACGCCGACCGCGACGGTGTCATTGAAGGCTTGGATCGCCGTGATGTCCGGACGCTCTTTCAGCAGCAGCCGCGCGACCGCTTCGCCTTCTTCCAGAGTGTTGCCCGCGGAGTAAACCAGCCGGTCGTCAGGGAAAATGTGCGCTTCGCGCAGCGCGCGGCGATAACCTTCAATTCGCTCAGTGGCCGCAGGCGCGTAAACCGGCCCGCTCAGGTAAGCAATCCTGCGGTGGCCTTCCTGGATGAGATGCTGAGTCAGTTGATAGCTGCCCGTGAGGTCGTCGCTTTCAACCGCAGGGAAGTGTCCGCAGAACGGCGCGCGATGCCCAAGGATGATCGTCGGGACTTTGCGCTCAGCCAATTCCTTGTAAATAGGCACTTCCGGCGCGAGGCGGTAAACAGGCACGATGAACAACCCATGCACGCGCCGCGCGAGCAGTTTGCGAATGACGGTTTCTTCGCGTCTCTCATCATTGAGCGTGTGCGCAAGGATGACATCGAAGCCCAGCTCGTAGGCCTGCTCTTCGATTGCCATGATCACGCGGGCGAAGTTCTGGTTGGTGGCGGCGGGGATGACCAGACCGAACAACTTCGTGGTCCGTGTGCGCAGGCTTTGGGCCATCGTGTCGGGCACGTACCCCATTTGCTCCGCCAACTGGCGGATCTTGATCTTCGTGGCCGCTGAGATGTCCGGCGCGTCACGCAGCACCTTCGAGACGGTCATCACCGACACGCCAGCTGCTGCAGCTATATCTTTTAAGCGGATCATATCAATGGGTCACGTGAGAGCCGCGCCAGTTCAACTTCTGCCGCAAAGTGTCAAAGAAAGAGCTTCCTGGCAACCGCACCAAACGAACGGAGCGATCACTTTGCCGGATGGTGATGGAATCTCCGGACTGCAATGCGAGTTGCTCTTGCCCATCCGCCGTCAGGAACATGTCCACTTTCCCGCTGAGCGCCTCAATCCGCACCACCGCATCGAGCCGCACGATCACCGAGCGATTCGAGAGCGTGTGCGGGCAAATAGGAGTCAGCGTGAGCACCTCTGCGTCGGGACTGACGACTGCGCCGCCTGCCGCCAGCGAGTACGCTGTGGAGCCGGTGGGTGAGCTGATGATCAATCCATCGCAACGATACCGCGTGAGGCTTTGCTCGTTGATGAACACGTCCAGTTCAATCAAGCGCGACACCGCGCCGCGGCTGATAACAAAGTCATTCAGCGCAATCAGCGAAATAGGATGCCCAGCCGCGCTCCCAATGGCGTGAATCAGCGAGCGCTCTTCAATCTCGTATTCACCGGCCCAGAGCTGCTTGAAAGCTGCCCCCATCTGCTGCGCTTGAACCTCCGTCAGAAACCCAAGCCCGCCTGTGTTGATGCCGAGAATAGGTGTGCTGCTGTGGCTCACGCCTCGTGCTGCGCCCAGCATCGTGCCGTCCCCGCCGACAACCAGCAGCAGGTCCACCGCTTCAGCCAGGTCGCTCAAGGTTTTCGTCGTTTTGAGCTTCAGCCCGGCCAGATGCGCGGTGCTGACGTCCGCGAGAGCTTGTTTGCCAGCCGCGGCAATCAGCTTGGCCGCGCGTTGCAGCAATTCGCGCGCTGCCCCTTTTTCCGGACTCACGTACAAGCCGACTTTCCGAAACTGTTTAGCTCTTGTTTTCAATCAGAACGAGAAACTCTTTGTTGCCAGCAGGCCCCAGCAGCGGGGATTCGGTTAAACCCACCCAGTGAAGGTGAAGCTCGGTCCGCACGAACTGCTCGAGCCGCGCGAGAACTTCGGCATGCACTGCCGGATCTGTGATGACGCCTTCACCTTTGTCCACTTCCGCTTTGCCAGCTTCGAACTGCGGCTTTATCAGCGCGATGAGTTTACCCATTGGCTTCACCAACGCAATCGCGGGGGGGAGAATTTTCTCGAGCGAGATGAAGGAGCAATCAATCACCGCGATGTCATACGGAACAAATGGCTGCGGCAGCAGGGCAGGGGAGAGATGCCGCGCATTGGTCTTCTCCATCACCAGCACTCGCGGATCCTGGCGCAGCTTCCACGCGAGCTGCCCCTGGCCGACATCGACAGCGGTCACATGCGCAGCGCCATGCTGCAGCAGGCAATCGGTGAACCCGCCCGTCGATGCGCCCACATCAATGCAGCGCAATCCTGTGACTTGGATCTGGAAGTAATTCAGCGCATGTTCCAGCTTGTGCCCGCCGCGGCTGACGAATTTCTCCGGGATATCGATGCTGAGCTGGTCACCCGCTCTCACGGGATCACTCGCTTTGCGGGCGGTTTGTCCGTTGATGCGAACGGTTCCTGCAAGAATAGCGCGCTTGGCCTTCTCACGGCTTTCGCAAAGGCCGCGATCAACCAAGGCCTGATCGAGCCTTTCGGATGCCATAGGCGTTGTTCAAGCCTGCCATGCAGGCCGATGTTTATTTGCCTTTGGCGAGTTGGGACTGCACGTCTTTGAACGTGGCGTAAAGGTTGGTGTGTTCGCTGACCACTTGTTGAATCACATCCTGAATGCTGGCCAGGTCCGCGGCATTGACCAGGCCTGCCACGCTTTCTTTCCAGGCCCATTTCCGGTCCAGGCTTGGCCAGGAATTGCCAATCAACAGAGTGGCTGCATGGCGGCGTTGGTTCATCGGCATCGATTGCAGCCGCTGCAAGCTCCGGTTTTCCTCACGCGCGCTCGAGGCGAAGTTCTCCTCCAGCACAACCAGATGATATGACACCTGGCCGAAGCGCGAATCAAAGTCATCATGCGTTTCCACCTGGTGAACTTTGTAGCCAAGGGAAGCCAGAGCGGTGCCCGCCGCGTGAATGTATTCAGGCGTGCTCAAAGCCAGGAGAGCGGCTTTGTCGTTGGGGCCAAGAATATCGAATGAAACAGCCATAGTTTTACTTCAGCTTCAGCGTCGTTGGGATCGCGGGCATTTCCTTCTTCGGCTCCTCTTCTTTCTTCATCTGCAGTGAGGCCAGCCCGGAGGTGTCTTCGCCCCGCTTCTTCTTGATGTTATCCAGGCCGCGGCTGACCGGGCCTTTCTTCGAGCAATAGAGCAATGCGCTTTCCTCCGTGATCTCGTTCTTGTCGAACGCGTCGATGCACGCCTGGTCGAACGTCCGCCAGCCGAAGGTGTAGTTCGCGGTGATAATTTCGTAGAAGGTTTTGCCTTCGCCTTCGCCCTGGATGATCGAGTCACGGGTTCGGATGTTGCTGCCCATGATTTCCAGCAGCGCCACGCGGCCGCCCCCCTGCTTGGGCGCAAGACGTTGGCTGACGATCCAGCGCAACGTATCCGCGAGTCGCAGCCGCACTTGCTCCTGCTCCTCCTGCTCGAACATGCCCAAAATACGATTGATCGTTTGGCCCGCGTCAATGGTGTGCAAGGTGCTGACGACCAGGTGACCCGTTTCCGCGGCGCTCAAACCGATTTCCACAGTTTCGCGATCACGCATTTCACCGACCAGAATCACTTTGGGCGCCTGGCGCAAAGCCGCCCGAAGTCCGGACGCGAACGTGTCGAAGTCGGTCCCCATTTCGCGCTGGTTGAACGTGGCTTTCTTCTGCGAATGCACGAACTCGACCGGATCTTCCAGCGTGACGACGTGAATCGATTTGGTTTCGTTGATCTCGTTCAGCAAGGCTGCCAGCGTGGTCGATTTACCGGAGCCCGTGGCGCCTGTGACCAGGATCAAGCCGGTCTTTTCCTTCGCAATCTGCTGGAAGATGTCCGGCAGCTTCATGTCCGCCAGGCTCGGGATCCGCGTGGCCAGTTTGCGCAGCACCAGCGAGTAATTCCCGCGCTGGGAGAAGATGTTCACGCGGAACCGCGCTTTGCCCGGCACTGTGTGCGACGAATCGCAGGAGCCAGTTCGGAGCAGGTCTTCTGTCAACCGCCGCCCGCCGCCAATCAGCGCGAGGGCCATCATCTCCGTTTGAAACGGCGTGAGCTTCTCCACCGGCGGATCGATCGGCACCGGCACCAGTTGGCCGGAGCTTTCCACCTGCAGCGGTTTGTCCACGGTCATGTTCAGGTCGGACACGTCTTTGAACGAGTCCAACATCGTGGAGAGAACGAAATCGAGTTCGGTGCGGCGCATGGTCGTTCAGAATCAGAGTTATTCTTCGTCCTCGGGCGGGGTCGTGAGGAACGGGCGGAATTTCTTTTTATCGAGGCACTTCTCGTAAGCCTCTTCCGGCGCGATCCGTTTCATGCGCAAGTGATCCATGATCGCGTCGTCGAGCGGTTGGTTGCCCATCTTTTTGCCGACCTGAATCATGCCGGGGATTTGGTGCGTCTTGCCTTCGCGCACAAGGTTCGCGATCGCCGTCGTGAACACCAGGATTTCCAGCGCCGCCACACGGCCTTTCTTGTCGATGCGGCGGAAAAGGTTCTGGGCCACCACCCCTTTCAACGCTTCCGAAAGCGTCGCGCGAATCTTGTTCTGCTGCTCAGCCGGGAACACGTCGATGATACGATCGACCGTCTTGGCCGCCGACTGCGTGTGCAAAGTGCCGAAGACCAGGTGACCTGTGCTCGCCGCCGTCAGCGCCAGCTCGATCGTTTCCAAATCGCGCATTTCGCCGACCAGAATGATGTCAGGATCTTCGCGCAACGCCCCTTTGAGCGCTGACGAGAACGAGCGGGTGTGAATGCCGACCTCGCGGTGATTGACGAGACATCCTTTGCTCTGGTGCACGAATTCGATCGGGTCCTCGACCGTCAGGATGTGATCTTTGCGATTCTTGTTCGCGTAATCGATCATCGCCGCGAGGGTGGTGCTCTTGCCGGATCCCGTCGGCCCCGTCACCAGCACCAGGCCCTTGTGCAGCATAGAAAACTTCTTCAGCACCGGCGGCAACGGCGCGTCGAACTTCTCGAAATCCTCGAACGAAAGCACCGTGGACGGAATCTGGCGGAACACCGCCGCCACCCCCATGCGCTGGTTGAAAAAGTTGGCGCGGAAACGCGACACCCCCGGGATTTCATAGCCGAAATCGACGTCCCCGGTTTCTTCGTAAACCTTCACCTTGTACTCCGGGGTGATCTCGTAAAGCATCGCCTTGAGCGAGTCGCTATCGAGGGGCGGGAAATCGACCCGATGCAGCTCGCCGTTGATGCGGAGGATGGGCGGATTGCCGGAGGAAAGATGCAAGTCCGAGGCCTTTTGCTCGAACATTAAGTTAAAGAAGGCGTCGATCTTGGCCATGCCTTATCTCAACTCAGGGGCATCCATTATCAAGCAAATTTGAGACCGTGCCTGCTGGGTGAAGACAGAATAATGCAGAGCACGCGCAGGGGAGAAGGAGGCAGCGACGCGGAACGGTCCTTCACGGGTGAGATCGGCCAGGCTGAAGCGAACCCCACCACGTGAGATCATCTTCGTATTACCTTATGCGCGGCGCGCTGTTGGCTCCTGTGTTCGCAGGCATTTATTTATGCGCTCTCAGTTAAAGGTGAGCCCGTGTGAGTAGTCGGGGTGCCTCTGCCGTCGCAGCGCGGGATCATCTTCCAGTCCACACGGCAGGATCAGGACGGCGGGAAGCAAACATGTTCAACTGCGTCATCAGACGTGAAGGGTTCCTAGCGGAGGGCGTCGATAGCGTTCTGGCCTCCCGCGAACACCGCCACTTGTTGGGAGAGCCAGTGACAGGGTGGCGGACGATCTTTGACGAGTTGAACAGGCCGATCGTTGAAGAGCGGCTGAAGGGTGTGGCCATCGCGTTCAATCTCAAGGGTGAGGTGGGAGAAACAAGATTTACGCCGCCTGTGGAACAGGACATCTTGACCTGCAGCGAGCGCCGGTATGACCAGGCTGGCGCGGTTGGTGATGTCATGCCTGCCGTATGATCCTCAGGATCCAGGCTCGGACCCCTAAATGGACGAAGTACCAGTACGACGAGGCGGGGAGGATCTGGCGCAGTGATATGCGAGTCTTATCCCATTATTATTTCATCCAGCGGGGCTGCAGCTAAAACTTCATCGAATGCTTTCCAGAAAAGTTCTGGAGAGCTGTTCACTGGAATAGTTCTGCGCGCTTCTTTCCCGACTGGTTCCAAATCTGCGAGGTCATATTTCCGAATCACTTTCGGCGAAAAAAGAAGGGTCCCATCAGGGTATCGGCCGACTTCTAAGGCACGTCTGCCTTTCATGAGCTGCTTTGCTTCGCCACGTTGGAACACTGGAACAACGTCCTTTTCTGGCAATCTGACTTTCTGGTAATCCTCAAAGTGGCGGTGAACCCAATCGAATCCCGTGGCACGAAACTCTTCTTTTGATATTTGCATCGGCAGCCCGGAGGCATAAACAACAAGCCCTTTTGTATCCAGGAACCACCTCACTATCGCCACCGGGAGCTCCTCGTGAACTAAAATAGTTAAACTCATCTAAATTCTAGGATGATTTAAAGTATCGAACTGCACGAACGATGGGAATTGTCTTCGTTTCCTCAGCAAACGTACGCATTTTTTGAATAAAATGTGGCGAAGTGATGAATTGCGGCGGGCGCCAAATCCTTCGCCGCCATAAACCTCAGACCTGTCAGATGCCTACTTCTCCCGTTTTGCGTTCTTCGTGATATATTGTGGCCAACTTTTTCCAGCTACTTCCTCCCAGCGCTCTCAGCGTCTCTGCGGGAAATCCCATCCGTCCTCAGCCGCGCCGACGTCACGTTCCACAACCGCTCCAGCAACTTGGCCATCTCAGGATCGCGCTTTTCCAACTGCATCAGCTCAAGCATCTTAGTCCCACCGACAGGAGAGTAGGTCATGACCATAAACCGTTTCAAGCTAATCGGGTTAGCTGCTCTTTTTCTTCTGCCTTTGACCTTCATCGGCGGCTGCGCGAGAGGCATTATCTTCGAAATGGTGAATGAATCCGCTCGACACCTTGTGTTGTATTCCTATGACGTAAAGGGTCGATCCGAAGCGCGTCCCGTCCGAACGGGGCAATCAACGAAAATGCCTTGCCCCTCAAAACTTAAAATCACATTCGAGGGGGGTGAATGGAACTACGTCATTCCGGCTTTTCCGCTCACATACGTCTCCAGAACGATAAAGGCTATAGAGACTCAGCGTGTCCTCATTGATAGGAACGGCGAGCTTTCGCTGCTGATGCCCAAATCGAGTGGTTCTCACCTAGCAGTGCCCGCCCAGCCGCCAGGCTTCCCCTTGCGCCCCCAATAAACGATTAATCCACGATCCCCTCGTGGGCACACGAGGCTCTGACCAAGGGGGTGAATTCTTCAAAACTGACCGCATTGTGCACACGCTCGTTTCCTCGTTGCGACCCGGCCCATTGTAACCGTATAAAGAAGTGGTCCCACACCATCAGGAAAGGCTCCTCATGAAAAACGCAAAGCGGCTCAATGCATTTACGCTCGTCGAGTTGTTGGTCGTTGTAGGCATCATTGCCATTCTTGCTAGTTTGCTGCTCGCCTCGATCAGCTCCGCCAAAGCTAAAGCCAGGAATATCGTCTGCATCAATAACTTGAAACAGCACGGCGTTGGATTGGTGAACTTCGTGGCTCAAACAGGTGAATACCCACTTACCTTCGACACAAACAAATCCTGGCAGATTAACAGTGATTCAGAACAAAACCGATCCTGGTTTCGAGCTATCGATCCCACAGGAACAAACTTCAGCCAGAACACCGGTCTCTGGCACTGCCCATCAGCAAAGCGGCCAGAAAATATGCCGGACTTCTTAAGCTTCGTACATTATGGCTACAACGGATCAGGCTTACAAAAGACGCGCGACGATTTGAGCGGTTTGGGTGGCACGATGCCAGGGGACTCTTTTCCAGTCGGGCCTGTCAAAGAATCCATGGTCAGTAGCCCGGTCGAGATGATTGCGCTTGGCGATGGCATGGTTGGGTGGGGAGCCAAGCTACAGGATGGCACTCACCTGATCGGTCGAACCGCAATGGCGGACGACAGCTACACAGACTACAAACTGCTGAACAAGCGCCACGCCTCCAAAGCGAACATAGTATTCTGCGATGGTCACGTTGAGGCGCTCACGTTCCAGCGCCTTTTCAAGGACGAGCACGAAAGCGCTTTGCGGCTTTGGAACCGGGACAATCAGCCGCAACGTGAACGGCTGAAGTGAGCTTCACGCCATGCCGTGTTATCATTGATTAATGCCAAAGCGCGGTCGTCATCGAGGACGCCTCATAGCTGACCGTACGGCCCAAACGCCCCAAGCTAAGCGGGCCTGGCGTAGCACCATCTCAATGCGAATACCTCCCTTTTTGCCGTTCTTTGTGATCTATTGTGGCCATCTCTTCCCAATCTACTTCCTCTCCGCGTTCTCAGCGCCTCCGCGGGAAACCCCATCCGCCCTCTGCTGCGCAGACATCCCGTTCCACAACCGCTCCAGCAACTTGGCCATCTCAGGATCGTGCTTTTCCAGTTCGGCGCGCGTGAACGGAAAGAAATCGTTGCGCGAGAAAAATGCCTCGGTCGTTTCGGCGAAGTATTCCATCGGGTTCATCATCGCGTACGCTTTTTCCCAGGTGTTCGACTGACCGTTCCCGTGCCACCGTTCCACCTTGTCGTAAGACTCGCTGGCTTTCGCCCTCTCGTACGCCGCTCTGATTTCGGCCTGATCGAACCCGCCCGCCAGCACACGGTCGTGGTAAGCATGCGCCAGTTCGTGTAGGGTAAAGTTCGGCATCCGCTTCGTCTCCGCCTCGAAGATCCGCACATTCGTGAACTCCACCCCCTTCGCCATCGCCGGATTGCGTCCATTGGCGCGCAACCAACCCGCGCCTGGATGATACTCCGCGCTCGGCTTCACGTTGGGATACTCAGGCGAAAACCACAAAGTCACGTCCCGCAACTTCGCCACGGCGGACGCCGGCGCCACTCGGACAATTTCCTGCAACTGCGCGCGCAGGATGCCCAGCGCCTTCTCCGTGGCCACTCGATCCTCCGCCAGCAATCGCTGATCCACCACCACCTGCCACCCTTCGATCGAGTTCGTTTGAAAGGTCGCGGCAGTCGCAATGAGTCGGAATGCCATGATCATTAGCAGGCCTACGATCAAGCCTGCGGAGAGCCTTCGAGTCATTATCTCTGCGCCACCGTATTTCATTATCGGCCCTTCGTCTCATCGAAAGCCAAGTTGCCAGGCAGAAAGTAGTGTAGGAGCCCTCCAAAGAACTGAAAGGTTCCCAAACCTGCTTCCTTCCTCACTCGGCGGTGGTAGACTTCTGGCTCTGGCTTGGTTTGTACTCAGATATCAATAATTCAGATGCGACCCTCATCTACGTGCAAAATAACCAGCTCAGCAGCCAAGTGATTGGGGCGACGGCTTATCGGATGCGATCTATTGACCTTGTCTTCACCTACCTAAATTTGGAGTCCAAAACCGCTGCACGACGGAACCGGGCAACTGAGAACCTGTGCGAGGTCAAGAAGATCAGCGAAGCCGCTAAACGAAAATCTCTGCGGGTGAAGAAGAAAGCTCGTCACGATCGTTAGTTCTGTTCTTCATTTGCTGTTTCTTACCCTTGGGGATGGTCATTCGTGAGTCCTTCGTCGAGTGGGTGGTTAGTTGTTACACGGGGATTTGCACTTTTCTACGTTGGTGGGGTGCGCTTAGCGGAGGCCCTGCTCCACGTCAATGAAATCTTGTTTGGTCGACAGCGGAAAGGTTATGGTGTGCGGATGAAACTGGAAAAAATCCGCATTAGGAACCTACGGAGCTTGGCCGATACCGGATTTATCGATTTAAAGCCTCTCACATTGCTGGTAGGAGTGAATAGTTCGGGTAAAAGTACATTCTTGCGAACCTTCCCGTTGCTGAGACAAAGCGTTGAGACCGTCACGAAAGGTCCCATATTATGGTACGGGCGCTATGTTGACTTTGGAGGATTTGATACAGCAGTAATGCGCACAGCAAGTCCACGGGAAGTAACGATGGATTTCCAAGTTCAGCTTCGTCCGAATGCGGATCCGACAGAGGTTCGTTCCTGGTATTACCCAGCCATCAGGGTTCTTGAAGAACTGCCCACCACAGTCTCGCTCTCTCTCACATCTCTTGCGGAAGGCGAGACAAAGCCCAGTAAAGTGGAGATCCGTTTTGCAGACCACTATATTGTGATCGAAGCGGACCCAGAGGGTCGGATCAAGTGCTTTAGACTGAACGACAGAGATATATTAGAAGGTTCCGACTTTAGACTTGCGGCTGGGGAAAACCTGTTGCCGCGACTTGTGCTAAC
>DASPKX010000146.1:0-17295 GCA_035627835.1 Candidatus Methylomirabilota bacterium | reverse complement strand
ACGCGTTGCGGCGGGCCATGCCCGACTATGACCCGAGAGATGGCCACGTTGGCCAGGAGCGCAGGCCCAAATGCGCGTTTCGTGACCTTGACGACCGATCCAGAGAACGACACCCCAACGGTGATGAAAGAGTATAGCGCGCGCTTTGAAGCCGACCCAAAGCGGTGGAGCTTTTTGACAGGCCCAAAGAAGGAGATCGCGCGGCTAGCTGTTCAGGATTTAAAGTTCACCACAATGGAGAAAGATCCTGGCCAGCAGGAAAATGAGAATGATCTCTTCATCCACAGCTCGAACTTCATGGTCGTCGATAAAAAGGGGAGAGTTCGCGCATCGGTTGAATCGCTGGAGCCGTTCGCGCAGGACACATTGCTAAAGATCATCAAGGATCTGGAGAGGGAGCCCGCGCGATGAGCGTGACCGACCTGCCCGCGCTTAACGCGTTTCTGAACACCTGCAGCACGGTTCTGCTGTCGTTCGGCTTCTATTTCATTAAGCGAAAGAACCAGCAGGCGCACATTCGGTGCATGGTTGGCGCATTGATCACCTCGGCGTTGTTCCTCACCAGCTATCTTTACTACCACTCACATGCAGGACGAGTGGTGTTCGCGAACCCGCAATGGTTCCGCCCCATTTATCTCGTCATCCTGCTCACGCACACCATCCTTGCGGTGGTGATTTTGCCGCTGATCTTCGTGACCGTGGTGCGGGGATTAAAACGGCAGGATGAGAAGCATCGAAAGATCGCCCGCTGGACATGGCCGTTGTGGATGTATGTGTCTGTGACCGGTGTGCTGATCTACTTCCTGCTCTACGTCATCTTCCCGCAGGCGCGCTCAGGCGCCGGCGTTTAATCGCGCCTTGATGAAAGTGCGGAGGAGGTCGAGTTCGGCTTCGCCCGCGATCGTGTGAGCTTTCTGGAACTCGCGCCATTCGATCTTCAAACCGGCTTCGCGGAGCATGGCGACTTGCGCGCGCACCTGGTCGATCGGCAGCAAAGTGTCTTGTGTGCCATGGGTAATGAGCAACTGCTGCTCACGCGCGACCGGCGATAGCTCAGGGATCAACGCCGCGGGTTCATGCACGTAACCGCTGATGCCAATCAGCCCAGCGAACCGGTGCGGCGACCGCAACCCCACATCCAGCGTCATCAAGCAGCCCTGGGAGAAGCCGCCAATGAACATTTTGGATGTGTCGAAGCCCTTCTGGCGATAAGCCTCAATGACGTCAAAGACCAACTCCCGGCTGCGCTTGATGCCCGGGCCGGGGTTCTCAACAAAATCGTACCATGAGAACCCGCCGTAGTACGAGTCCGGAGCGTTCAGAAGCAAATAGCTGAGCTGCGGGATTTTGATGCCAAGCGGAAGCCATCGATAACCCTCAATGCTGTCGCCGAGCCCATGCATCATGATGAGCAAAGGGCCGGGCACACCGGCAGGGGAGGGGATGAAGTCGCTCTTCAACATGCGGCCATTAAACAGCACACCTGCTGGCGCGCCAAGATGACCCGCGCCGATTCTTTCACGCGTGCTCAACATTGTCTTGCCACGAAGCAGGCGCGCAGGCACAACGCTGGCCCCCTTGTCGGATGTGATTATGGCAAAGAAACAGAACCCGAACCGCAACGCGGAAGTGCTCGCTTTATTGAAGGACATTTTACCCAAAGCCGTGGGCGATCAGAGCCTGGTGAAAAAGATTTATTCGGCGTGCGAGGAGCAGATCAGCACGCGGGTGAAAGTCGAGAGTTTCGACAAATTCTGCACTCGCGTCGAGTTGCCAAACCTGGAGGAAGCGAGCGTTGAAGAACTGCAGCGGCAGTTCGAGGAAAACTTCGGCAACGGCAACGTGACCATCGTCGCGGATGAAAAGAAAAACACCGCGCAGGTGGAGGTGAAGGTGGACGGCGAGGTGCTGAAGGGCGCCGTAAAAGTCGGCCCGCGCGAGGAGGAAAATGAAGATCCCGAATTCAAGCCGAAGTTCGTCCCCTTCCCGATTAGCCTGGAGAGCGACCCAGAATTGGTGTGGGTGCTCGGGCGCGGCGAAACTTTGACCACCGAAGAAGCCGCCATTCAATTAAGCAAAATCCAGGATGACTTCTGGGGCTCAAAGACTGGCCAGAACCTGCTCCGAAAACGAGTGGAGCGCATTTTTCCTGAGTTCATCAGCCGCGTCCCTGCCAAGATGCTGAGTGAAGGTGGGCTAAAGCGGCACTACAAAGAGCCTGAAGCTCTAAAGCAAATTCGCGTGGAATCAGTCGTTAAGAAGAAGTAACTGAGCGGAAAGCCTCGCCCCTGAACGGGCAATCCGTAACGCCCCTGATTGCTGGTCTGGTTTATTCGGCCACTTTGTTCCACAGGGACAAAGAGGACTTCTATGGCCGAGAACCAGAAAAAAACCAGACCGAAGCAAACACAATCCACCAGGCCGGGGCGCGAGTCAGAAATGACGCCGAAGCCCAAGGCGGAAATTCCGCATCAGAAGGGCACGGGAAAGCTCGCTGGCAAGGTGGCGATCATCACAGGCGCGGATAGCGGGATCGGCCGCGCCGTTGCGGTGGCGTTTGCGGAGGAAGGCGCCAAAGTGGCCGTGCTCTACTTAAATGAGCATGAGGATGCGGACGAAACCCGTCGCCTGATTGAGGAGCATGAGGGCGAGTGCCTGTTGATCGCTGGCGATATCGGCAAAGAATCCTTCTGCCAGCGCGCCGTGGAGAAGGTGGTTAAGCAATTCGGCGGCGTGGACATCCTGGTGAACAACGCCTCCGAGCAGCACCCGCAGGACAGCATCGAGGACATCACCGAGGAGCAGTTGGAGCGCACGTTTCGGACGAATGTGTTCGGCTACTTCTTCATGACGAAAGCGGCGTTGCCGCACTTGAAAGAAGGCTCTTCGATCATTAACACCGCGTCTGTCACCGCATTTAGAGGAAGCCCGAAACTCCTCGATTATTCTGCCACGAAAGGCGCTGAAGTGGCGTTCACACGTTCATTATCGTTGAACCTCGCGAAGAAAAAGATTCGGGTGAATGGCGTGGCCCCGGGGCCGATCTGGACTCCTTTGATCCCGAGCACATTCCCTGGAGAGAAGGTCGAGAGCTTTGGAGCCAGTGTGCCGATGGAACGGGCGGGTGAGCCAGCGGAGGTCGCGCCCTGTTTCGTCTTCCTGGCATCCAATGATTCGTCGTTTATGAGCGGGCAATTTCTGCATCCGAACGGCGGCGAAATCATCAACACCTAAGCTGCTGTGGGCCCGGCCCTGGTTGGCGGCGGGCTGCGCGGAAACAAGCGAGCCTCCTTGCAACATGCTGCAGAGCAGCCGTCGCAAGGAGGCCCACAAGTCCCCACTAAAATCCCTTTTACGGCGCGATGATGGCGCAGGCGTTGCCCGCGTAGATCACGTGCGCTCCGCGCGATTCAGCGATATCCCGGAGCTGCGACCGATGCAGCCCGCTGGACACTCCATGAACGCGCATGGCGACCTGCTGCTCAACAAGGCGCGCGCAGGTGGTTTGCCAGGCTGGCTCAGCAGTGCTCACGACGACGATTGGTTGTTCATCTTCC
The DNA here is from genome assembly GCA_035627835.1 of Candidatus Methylomirabilota bacterium. Classification (GTDB taxonomy): domain Bacteria; phylum Verrucomicrobiota; class Verrucomicrobiia; order Limisphaerales; family SXQI01; genus DASPKX01. Next base: position 13,738 of record DASPKX010000146.1, on the reverse strand, counting down.
ATGGTGCCAGTATCGCTGATTGCGCAGTTCGCTCAATGGGCTGCGGGACCGAATTTCACCTAAGCGTCACAATTGAGGAAAGCCTTGCGAGCCTGAGCGATCCGTCAGGGCCGAACCTGAGAACGAGTCGTTCAGCGCTTCCACGCCCAATCGAGCGTGGGGCTGCCATGGTCGTCCACTTGGTTCATACCCACGGAATACAGCAGGAACCCATCTTCTGTGCGTTTGTAATGAACGGGCCCGCCTGTGATGACATCGTGTGGAAGTTTCACTCCAAGAGCATCCAAGCTTTCGGGATACCTGCCGGTCCGCTTTCGATGAAGCTCCAGCGCGCATGCAATGACGGCGTGATTCACCAAGGCTTGCGACTGCGCGGCACGCGGCCCGAGCTGTTTTAAATCAGGCAGCACCATGGCCGCGAGCATGGTCCCAACGCCCATTCGGCTGAGCAGGTTGGTTAGTGAAGCAAGGCCGCTCTGGTGCGCGCGGAGATCCAGCGTCAGGTTTGTGCGATTCATCGAATCAATGAATGGCTTCAGCGTCGAAGCGTGGGCGATTCGGTTCTGATAAATCCAGCGGCGCGGCTGAATGCGTTTTCCGAGCCGATCCATGCTAAACTTCTGTTTGGGCGCGGGGCGGTTGTGCTCCGCTATCATGTGACCGACACCGGCCAACTCCCCTTCACGAAGCGCATTGGCCATCAGCTCGAAAGGCTTCAATTCGGGAAGGGCTGCAAGTAACGCTCCCAAGTCGGCCTCGCTCCAGGCGCCCCGCTCAAGCCCTTCCTGCACAGCCTCAATGTGCATCCCGGTTAGCGATAGATAGAGCGAAGCGTTGATGGTCGCGGTCGGCGATGTTGTGAGCGCGCGCATGGCAGCCCGCAATGAGGCGAGATCTTCAATGGCCGCTTGCGGCCGCCCGAGCGCGAGGTGCAGGCGCTCGGGTGCAGATGATCTGGCTCAGCAGCCGCATCGATGGAAAATCAGGAATCGGCATCGCCATCGGATCCGCATAGTTTGCATCCCAAACAGCGTGCGGGCGTTTCGCTGCTTCACGCAGTCCAGCCAGTCCTTGGTCGTATCGCGCGAACCATTGCTCAAGCTTCTCCAGCGTTATTGGCTCCGGCCCGGATGTGGGCAAGGATGCAAGCCATTCGACGGGGTATGGCACTGCGGTGTTTGTGATGAAGCGCGGGAGTTCTGGCGGGACAAGCCGGCCGTTCTGCTCCCGGGAATCCTCATTTCTGCGAGCGCCGCCTTTGGGAGGGATCCAGGCGCCCACGACCGGATGCGCGAAGTAGTTCTCTTCGTCGCGCGAAGCGGAGGGAATGATTCTGGCCCATTCAGGCTCCAATCCTTCCGCCCGAAGTGATTGCTCAAGAGTATTCCAGTTCCCTCGCACACCCCCGCCGGTGAACAGGGCGGTTGATGCAATTAGGCCAAAGATAAACAGCACACCGAGCGCGATCAGCAGGATGCGTTTCATACGTTCAGATTGCGTTAAGAGCTGCTTCTTTGGACCATTGAGTCAAGCCAAACCTCACGTTCGAACCTGCGCTTGACCGGGTTTAGCTTCGCAACCATCTTCAGCGCGTGAGGAGAATCCTGTTAGCGCTACTGCTTGGCACAAGCATCATTGCGGCTGAACCGGAGAAGTCTGTCATTCAGATTTCCAGCTTCAGCCAGGAGCCTGTTTGGGATGCGGGCTGGCGCTTCAACCCGGTGCAGCGATCTTCAGGATCGGGCTTTTTAATCAAGGGCAAGCGCATCATGACCAACGCCCATGTCGTCGGTTGGGCCAGGCAACTGGTCGTGCGCCGTTATCAGGATCCCAAGCCCTATCAGGCGCGGGTGGTCTTCGTGGCCAATGATTGCGACCTCGCTCTCATCGAAGTTGAAGATCCCGCGTTCTACGACGGCATGGAAGCTCTGGAAATCGGCGACCTGCCTTTGGTTCGCTCCACGGTCGTGACTTACGGCTATCCCAGCGGCGGCGAGCAAATTTCCTACACTCGTGGCGTGGTCTCACGTGTGGAAGTTCAGAACTTCGTGCATATCGGGAACCGCTCCTTTCTTGCCGTCCAAACAGACGCAGCGATTAATCCCGGCAACAGTGGCGGCCCTGTGATTCAAGACGACAAAGTTGTCGGTGTCGCCTTTCAAGGAATCCCTGGGTTGGAGAACGCTGGGTTCTTTATCCCGCCACCCATCATCAATCATGTCCTGAAAGACATTGAGGACGGCAAATATGATGGCTTTCCGCAGGCGGGCATTCGCCTGGCTTCTTTGCAGAACGCCGCTTATCGACGTTACCTCAAGCTCCCTAATAATGAGGTCGGCGCGAGAGTGGATCATATTTTTGACATTAAGCCGTCCCAGGACCTGTTGAAGATCGATGATGTGTTGCTGCAGGTCGGGAAGTACCCGGTCGCCAGTGACGGCACGATTCTTTACAATGGTCATCGAGTGTTCGTGTCGGTGGCCTTTGCGGAGGCGCAGCATGGGGAAAGTGTTCCACTGAAGGTGTGGCGCGAAGGCAAGCCGATGGACATCAATTTGCCCGTGGAGGTGTACAAAGGCGACCTCCGCGAGGGCAATCAGTACGACGTTCTTCCGCGCTACTTCGTTTATGGGGGGCTGGTGTTCACGCCGCTGAGCCGCGATTACTTGCGCACTCTCGGTGGCGGAGCGGGGGATCCCACGGCCGCCCCGTTGCTTTACGAGCTATACTACCGTCGTCAGGAAGCTCCTCACACGATGAGGCAAGAGCCGATCGTCCTCGCTTCCGTCCTGGCGCACGACGTCAATGCCGATCTTGGCACACGCGGGCGTGTGTTGGTGGACAAGGTGAACGGCGTGCGCATTGAGAAGCTGGAGGATGTGATTCGGGCCATCGAAGGCAACAAAGGAGAGCAGGATGTGATTGAGTTTTATCCGGACAGTGGAATCGAGGCGCTTGATCGCAAGCCAGTGCAGGAAGCAAACCCGCAGATTCTGAAACTTTACGGCATCGCCAAGGATCGCCGCCTATGAACCGCTATTTCTCAATCTTTGCTCTGCTCGCGCTGAGCCTGGTGGCAAACCTCAAGGCAGCGGATCCCGACACCCGCTTGTTCGAGAACTCCGTGGTGTCGATTGAAGTTTCCCGCCGAGTCTATGACTACATCCAGCCCTGGTCGCGACGTGTGGATCAGATCAACAAGTTCGGCGCGATCATTGGCAAGAACGAGATCCTGACTACGGCCGACCATTTGGGGAACGCCAGCCTGGTGCGCGTGCAAAAGCATGGCCGCGGCAAGTGGTGGAAGGGGGAGATCAAGTGGGTGGATTACCACGCGAACCTCGCGCTTCTCGGCGTCAGTGAAGAGGAGTTCTGGGAGAAGACCCAGTCCCTCAAGCTCATCGATAAGACTCCAACCCGCGGGCCAGTTTACATGGTGCGCTGGCTCAATGGCCTTCTTGAAGTTCGCAACGAAGACATCAATCGCATGCGTGTGAAGCCATCGAAGCTGAGCTTTCTTGAGTATGCGCAGTTGGAGGTCGAGTCCGAAATCAGTGGCACCGGTTGGGCTGAGGTTATCATTCGTGATAACAAAATTGTTGGCTTAACCGCTTCGAAGGAGGAGCAGAGTCTCACAGTCATCCCTGCGAGTTTTATTCGGCAAGCGTTGGACGCGCGGAAGTCCGGCACGAATGCTGGCTTTGGCTATTTCGCCTTTGTCTGGACCCCGGGAGAGAACCCCGCGACGTTGCGCCATCTCGGCTTGAAAGGGGATCCGCGCGGAGTCGTTGTGCTCGAAGTGCCGCCGGTTGAGCAGACTAATAGTGTTCGCGCCAAGGATATCGTCCTTGAGGTGGACGGGTTCGAAATCGACATTCAGGGCGACTACATCGACCCCGAATTTGGAGCGCTCTCCTTAGAGAATCTCTCCACCCGCAAACACAAAGCGGGCGACGTGGTGAAGATCAAGGTGCTCCGTGAAGGCAAAGAGCAAACGGTCGAATACAAGCTGCCGAAAGCCGATTACGACGTGGACCTCGTGCCTTCTGAGTTGTTCGACCAGGAGCCTGAATATGTCATGATGGGCGGGTTTCTTTTCGTTCCCCTGACTGAGCCGTTTCTGAAGTCCTGGGGAGGAGATTTCCGGCGCCGCGCGCCGTTTAGGCTCAGCTACTTCACGCGCGAAAAGGCCATGCCTGGCCGCAAATCTTTGGTGGTGATGTCCGCCGTTTTGCCAGACCCATTCAACATCGGTTACCAGGATTTGCGTTACCTGGTGGTGGAGCAATTGAACGGGAAAACGGTTCGCACGCTCGCAGACCTGGTGGAGGCCCAAAATGCCGCCAAGGACGGCGTGCATGTGTTGGAGTTTCGAAAAGGCGAGAGTGTCCATCGCGTGGTGCTCGATGCTGGCCAAACCCAGGAAGCAACTGCGCGCACTATGGAGAAGTACGGCCTTGTTTCCGCCCAACACATCTCCACAGCCCCGAAAACCGCGACGCCGTAAACCGGGTTATTTGCCAGCGCTCCAGCCGCCGTCGATCAGGAACGCCGTTCCTGTGACGAAAGCGGATTCATCGCTGGCCAAATACACCGCTGCTGAGGCGATTTCCTCTGGCTTTGCCATCCGTCCCAAGGCCTGGGTGGCGGACATTTCTTCGTAGGCTTTCTGCGGGTCGGGATATTCCTTCAAACGAGCAGAGACGAAGGGAGTTTCGACCCGGCCCGGGCAGATGCAGTTGGCGCGAATGCCTTCCTTCGCGTGATCGAGAGCAATAGCCTTTGTCAATCCGACGACAGCAAACTTGCTCGTGGTGTAGGCCAGCCGGTCCCGAACCGCAACGACTCCGCCGATGGAAGCCACGTTGATGATATTCCCGGCTTTCCGCTCCTGCATGCTTGCGAAGAACGCTTTGGTAACGTTGAAGACGCCGCGCACGTTCACTTGGTAAATTCGGTCGAGGTCCGCGCCTTCGGTCTGCGCCATCGTGCCGACATGCCCGATGCCAGCGTTGTTCACGAGAATGTCGAGCCGGCCATGGGCCTTCAGCACAGTTTGCGCCACAGCACGACAAGCTTCCTCGTCGCTCACGTCCAATCGAATGAACTCGGCTTTGCCTCCAGCGCCTTTTATACGACTGACTACTTCAGAGCCTTGTGCGGGGTTGAGATCCGCGACGTAAACGTGGCTTCCAGAGGCTGCGAAAGCGTCAGCAATAGCCGCTCCGATACCGGAGGCAGCGCCGGTGACGAGGGAGATTTTATTATCGAGTCTGAACATGCGCCGCCAAGCAATACGCTAGAGGACGGCGTGAGTCAGCAGGATAAGAAGGCATCTCATAAATAACCAGTAAGCGGAATGCGAGCCAAAAGCCCCGCAAGACGGGTGCTGGCAATTTGTGGGATGGCTTCTAGCGTGGGCGCGCGTGCTTCTTTGAGAGCCGCTTTTTCTTGTCGGTCGGTTTGCGGGGCCGCCCGGAGCGCGTTTGTCGGGTTGGCAGGACTTTACGCTCTTTGCGAATGGGATCGATGGTCTTCGGCCTTGGCTTTGGAACCAACAGAATCGGGCAGCCTTCGAAACCAAATGCGCGCCGAACTTCGCGCTCTAGATACTTCGTGTACGGATCGGAGAACAGCTCATCCCGATTTACGAACAGAAGGAAAGTGGGCGGGGCCTGCCGAACCTGGGTTGCGTAGAAGAACTTTAGGCGATGGCCCATCGCGCTGACGGGCTGCTGCTTCTCAATGGCATCGTGCAACGTGCGGTTAATGAGCGAAGTCGGCACTTGCTGCTTCAATTGAGCCGCAACGTAGCGAATCGCTTCCAGGAAGCGGTCGAGGTGGAATCCTGTTTTGGCAGAGGCAAAAATGACAGGAGCGTAGTCGATGAAGAAGAGTTGGGACTGCACCCATTCGGCGAACTCGTTCAGCGTGGTGGGTGTGCGCTCCTGCTGATAATTCTTTTTCTTCTTGTCTCGGTTGGACGCTTCCTCCGCATCCTGCTGCTGGCGTGCTTTCTCCAAAGCAGGAAGGACCAGATCCCACTTGTTGACCACCAGCAGGCAGGCTTTTCGAGCTTCCTGAATCTTGCCGGCAACCTTTTTGTCCTGCGAAGTCACGCCAGCCTCCGCATCGATCATGAAGACGACGATGTCAGCGCGCTCAATCGATTCCTCTGTGCGCTTCACGCTGTAGAACTCGATTGAGTCATCGATGCGGCGCTCCTGGCGCACACCGGCGGTGTCAATTAAGAGGTATCGCTCGCGCACACCTTCGGTTTCCACCTCGAACGGCACGTCCACGGCATCGCGGGTAGTGCCGGGGATGGGGCTGACAATGACGCGTTCGGAGCGAGTGAGCGCGTTGATGATGGAGGATTTACCAACGTTCGGGCGGCCGACGATCGCGATCTTGAGTGGTTCGACGGATTCCTCCTCCGTCATTGGGCCGCCACCCGAATCGGTCGGGAGCAACGCATACGCAGCGTCCATGAGATTGGACATGCCTAGCCCGTGGATTGCGCTTACAGGAAAAAGCTTGTCGAAGCCAAGCCGCTCAAACACGGGAGCCTCTTCGGCCACGCGCTCGTGGTCTGCTTTGTTCACCGCGACGAGCACTGGCTTGCCCGCTCGTCGAAGTCGATCAGCCACTTCGCTGTCCAAAGGAACGATGCCTTCCTGGACGTTAACGACGAAGATGATCACCTGGGCGGCTTCAATCGCCAGTTCCACCTGCTGGACGGCGGCGGCCGTAATGACATCCGTGGACTTCTCGCCCCGAAGCAAACCGATTCCGCCGGTGTCGATCAGGGTGAAAGGCTTGCCGCGCCATTCAGCTTCAGCGCTCACGCGATCACGGGTGACGCCCGGTTGGTCATGCACAATGGCAATGCGCCGCCCAACGATCCTGTTGAACAAAGCTGATTTGCCGACGTTTGGCCGACCCACGATTGCAATGACACCCGCCATACGCTCAGCATAGTCGCGACCTAGGGGCTGTCGCAACTCAGCACGCAGGCAGCGGGAGTTTTTCTTTTTCGTTCCGGCGCAATTGTTGCATCATTAAAGCCGTGACCGACAAGGAAGCGGCAGACCTGCTGGCAGGCGTAAAACAGGGGACGGTGAGCGTGGAGAGCGCGTTGCGCGCCTTTCAAGCGCCCCCCGTGCAGGATCTCGGCTTTGCCTCGGTCGATACCCACCGCAGTTTGCGGAAAGGCTTTCCCGAGGTCATTTTCGGAGCTGGGAAAACCGCTCACCAAATTGTTGAAATCGGGCGAAAGCTCCTGGAACGCGAGAATCAGCTGCTAATCACCCGCGTGAGCCATGAACAGGCGGAGGTAATTCTTAAAGGGCTTCCAAGTGCCCGACACCATGCGGCTGCTCGATGCGTGACGGTGGAAAAGGAGCCATTGCCGAAGAAAGACGGGGTCATCGCGGTGCTCTCAGCTGGAACGAGCGACCTGGCTGTGGCCGAGGAGGCCGCCCTGACAGCGGAGATCATGGGCAACGTGGTGAAGCGCATCCACGACATCGGCGTGGCAGGGCTTCATCGATTGCTGCGCCGGTTGGAAGAGATCCAGCAGGCGAACGTCATCATTGTTGTCGCCGGCATGGAGGGGGCTCTTCCGAGTGTGGTGGCTGGTTTGGTTTCGAAGCCTCTAATCGCAGTTCCAACCAGTGTTGGTTATGGCGCAAGCTTCGGTGGATTGGCAGCCCTGCTGGGCATGTTGAATAGTTGCGGGAGCGGGGTGACGGTGGTGAATATCGATAATGGTTTCGGAGCGGGATACGCTGCGGCTCAGATCAATGCATTGGGGGGACGATGAAGACACTTTACCTGGATATTTTTAGCGGGATCAGCGGCGACATGTTCATTGGCGCCATGCTCGATTTGGGGGTTCCTTTCCATGAGCTGGAGCATCAATTGAAAGGGCTTGGCCTGGATGAGTATCACCTGCATTCGAAGAGAGCCTCAAAATGCGCCATCGAAGGGGTGAAGTTTGATGTGCATCTGAGCGATCACGGGGTCGGGCACGACCATCATCACCACCACGATGATGATCACGACGATCACCATCATCACTCCCATGATGACGGCCATCATCACGATCACGGAGACCATCACCACCACGGACATTCGCACGAGCAAGGTCACTCGCACGGACACGGCCACTCTCACTCCCATGATGATCACGATCATCACCACCATCATGACGACCACCATCACCATGATCATGGGCACGAGCATCATCACGGTCGTGGTTTCAAAGAGATTCGTGAGCTGATCCTGACGAGCCGCCTTTCACCGTGGGTGAGGGAGAAATCTGTCGCTGTTTTCGAACGGATTGCGCGGGCTGAAGGGCGCATCCATGGCAAGCCTGTGGAGGAGGTTCACTTCCACGAGGTGGGCGCGGTGGACTCCATTGTCGATGTGGTCGGCGCGTGCATTTGCCTGGAGCTGCTCGGTAAACCGAAAGTTGAAGCAGGGCCAGTCGTTGATGGGTTTGGGTGGATTGACTGCGCGCACGGACGCTTCCCAATTCCTGCGCCAGCAACGCTGGAAATCTTTAGCCAGCGCGGCATCGCGGTGAGTCAAACAGACGAGCCACAGGAACTCATCACGCCGACCGGCGCCGCGATTTTGACCGAGTTCGTGGAACACTTTGGGCCCATGAGGGGGCTGCAAATTGAGCGGATCGGTTTCGGCCTGGGCACTCGCGACAACAAGACTCGCCCAAATGTTTTGCGAGCGGCACTGGGCACTTCGGCCAATGATTCCTCTGGCGGTGTGCGAGATTGGGAAGTGGACCAGGTCGCCTTGGTTGAAGCGAATTTGGACGACATCAATGCTGAGATCCTCGGCCATTTTGTGGAACGGGCCTTGAAGGAAGGCGCTCTGGATGTTTTCTACACACCAATCCAAATGAAGAAGAACCGTCCTGGCGTGTTGTTAAGCGTTCTCTGCAGCGCAAGCGACAAGGATCGGTTTGCCGAGTTGGTGCTGCGTGAGACTTCATCGTTCGGCGTGCGGCTTAGCTTATGTGAGCGTCGCAAACTGCAGCGGGAGCAGGTGACCGTGCAAACGCCATTCGGCCCGGTGCTAGTGAAAGTCGGCACGCTCGGTGGCAAACGAATCCAGAACGCGCCTGAATTCGAATCGTGCAAAGCCATCGCCGAAAAGGCCGGCCAGCCGGTTAAGGTGGTCTATGAAGCCGCTGTTCGCGCGGCAGCCGGGAACTGAATCAGCTTTATGCTAAGCGCTGAGGTGTTGAAGATTCTGTGCTGCCCTGAGACTCGCCAACCGCTGGCCCTTGCTGATCAAACGATCGTGCACGGCATCAATGCGCGCATTGCCGCTGGCAGTTTGAAGAACCGCGCCGGAACTCCAGTCACCACAGCAATCGAAGGAGCGCTGGTCCGGCAGGATGGAGCTGTCGCTTATCCAATCCGCCAGCAGATACCGATTCTGCTGGTGGACGAAGCATTACCTTTACGTTCATGAGCACGTTAAATCGCAAGGTCCGCATTCTCGCTGTTGTGGGCAGTTTGAATCAGCATTCTGTGACGAGGGCAGTCCTCAAGCACACCGCTGAGGAGCTGCAGAAACAAGGGTGCGAAGTCGATCTGTTGGATTTCATCCAGGAACCGCTCGCGCTCTTCAACCCGGATAGCGCATACAGCGGCGACTCATACGAGCGGCTCAAGAGCCGAGTGGAGCATGCCGATGTTTATATCCTTGGAACGCCGGATTACCACGGGAGCATGAGCAGCACGATCAAGAATTTCCTCGACCATTTTTGGCAGGAGTTCGCCGGAAAGCTTTTTGCGACTCTGGTTTCCTCCCACGAAAAGGGGCTAACGGTCACAGACCAACTCCGCACCGTCGCTCGCCAATGCTACGCCTGGTCATTGCCCTACGGCATGTCGCTGGCGGAGAAGGTCGATGTGCAGGATGGCAAGATTGTGAACCCCGCCTTCCAGAGCCGGTTGGACATGTGGGTCCATGACATTCGCGTCTATGGCGGGTTGCTGGCGGCGCAACGGGAGCGTGATTTGAACGGCAGCGAGCCTGGGTTTATGGCCCGCTTGCGGAAGCAGCCTTCCCCAAAATGAGAGCGGCAGTCCTCCATGGGCGCGAGGATGTGCGAGTTGAGGAAGCGCCAGAATATCCGCTCAAGCCGGGCGAGGTGCGCGTAAAGATCGGAGCCGCGCTCACCTGCGGCACCGACCTGAAAGTCTATAAACGCGGCTACCACGCGAAGATGATTGTTCCCCCAGCGGTGTTCGGTCATGAACTCGCTGGCGAGATCGCGGAGATTCATCCCGACACACAAGGCTGGTCACGTGGTGAGCGCGTTGTAGTGGCGAATTCAGCCCCCTGCGGCGACTGCTTCTTCTGCCAACATGGGCAGGAGAATCTTTGCGATGACTTATTGTTCCTGAACGGCGCTTACGCGGAATCGATCGTTGTTCCCGCACGCATCGTGGAGAAGAACATGCTGCGGCTCGCGCCTTCAACCGCGTTTAAAGACGCCGCACTCACCGAGCCTCTGGCCTGCGTTGTTCAAGGCATCCGCGACACAAGCCTTCAGGAATCGCAGCGCATACTAATCCTCGGCGCCGGCCCTATTGGGCTTATGTTTGCAGCGCTCGCTGTGAATGCGAACTGCGTTGTGACCGTAGCTGGAAGGGGTGAGAGCCGGTTGCGCAAAGCGGAATCGCTTGGGGCCGCCCGTGTGGTGGATGTTGGTTCGGCAAAGGACATTGCTGAACCTCTAAAAGCGGTTCGCCCGGAAGGTTGGGACATTGTCATTGAAGCGATTGGCAAACCAGAGACCTGGGAAGCCGCGCTCAAACTAGTTCGCAAAGGGGGGACGATTAACTTCTTCGGCGGCTGCCCCAGCGGCACAACCGTGCAGATGGACACCGGCTTGATTCACTACTCCAACCTCAAACTACTCGCCAGCTTCCATCACACACCGGGCGCTATTCGCGAAGCGTTCAGCTACATCCAGGAAGGGGTGATTCGCGCCGCGGACTTTGTGGATGGAGAGTGTTCGCTCGAAGAGTTGCCGCAACTCTTCAGATCAATGGCCGCAGGCAACAAGGCGGTGAAGACGCTGATCAACGTGCGCTAAATGGAGCAGGGGGCCAGGACTGCGTCCGTCATGCCGTGAATGATCTTTTTGTCGGCTGGATTGAGCGTGGCAAGAACACCGCCTAACTTTGGGCGGGCCTGGTCACCGGCGCCGTGCAGGAAGTAATAGGGGCAGAGCCGCACCTTCGCTTGCATCGGGACGATCTTGTTCGCGTCCAGGTCAAACCACTCTGTTTGCAGTGTGCGCGGTTTGTGGAACTGCTGAAGAACGAACGGGTTCTTGTCGAAGCTCGCTAAAGCTTCATCAACAGCTTTGCTCCACTCTGGCAGCGGCAGGTCGCTGCCCAGATGCACTCCGCGCGAACCCCACGCTTGTGGCGAATAGCCTGAGATTTTGAGGATCAATTCGCGCTCGCGTTGCGAGAGGTTTTTGAGCTGCTGCCAATCGGTGAGATTCAGCACAGGAATAGCGCCATGCGGCGGCAGAGGCGCTGGATCCACAACCCAGGTATAGGGAATGACCTTCTGCAGTTGCGCGAAGAACGATTCGCCAAGCTGCTGGCGCCAGAAATCGCGCAGGTTTCGATTCCAGAACAGCGCGAAAAGCAGTTTCTCTTCGAAGATCGGTTTCGGAGGCGGCGTGACGGTGACCTGGCCTGCGGTGGCCGCTTCGAACAGCTTGCCGGCGCAAGCGACGTTGGGCAGATCGAACAATTCAAAGAAACGATAAACCGCCTCGCCTGGAGCGATGTCGCGGGGCGAGCTATCCAGCACCCGAAAACGCCCGGGCGTCAGTTGCTGCGCAACCCATTCCATCTCGGGCCGGTAAGTCGCCGATTCTTCTGAAACGATGATGGATACACGCGCGGCTTCGCCGAAGATGCCTTCGAATCCAGTGAGCATTCCGTCAGCGCCACCCACCACTTCAGCATGCTCGCTGTAGGTTTGGTTAAGCCATGCGGTTAAGCCGATCCCGCCGGGCACGCTGTCGAGTTCGGTGATCTTGAAGCCATCCTCTGTCAGGATAATATCCGGACGAATAACGCGCGGGATCTCGTTCTTAAAGGCTTGCGCGCGCTGCCATTCGAGCAGTTGCTGGTCCTTCCCGGCATCGAGCCACTTGGCAACCCAGGAGGGTTGTTTTCCAGCAAGGCTTTGGCGATAGAGCAGGTTAACGGCTTTGTAGAACTGATGAAGGACTCGGCCAAGCTTATCAAAGGTCGTCGCTAGCTCCGCGCCCAAGGGGAATGGCGCCGTGGCTGTGCGCCAGGTGAGCCCAGCGAACAAACCTCCCTCCGGGATTTTAGAGTGGATCTGCCGAGCGCGTTCCGCGGCCTCCGCAGCTCCAAGAGTGGGTTTCTGTTCCACAATCTTTAGGCTCGAACCTGCCCCGTGCCGTATCCCAGCCACTTGTAGGTGGTGAGTTCGTCCAATCCCATTGGCCCGCGCGCGCCGATCTTGTCCGTGCTAATGCCGATCTCGGCGCCCATTCCGAACTCTCCGCCGTCGGTGAAGCGCGTTGAAGCATTCCAATAGACTGCGGCGGAATCGACTTCAGCCAGGAATTGCTGAGCGCGGGCTTCGTCGCGTGTGACGATTGAATCGGAGTGCGCAGAGCCGTAATGGTTGATGTGATCGATGGCTTCTTTAACGCCATTCACCACGCGCACATTGAGGATGTAATCATTGTACTCCGTGTAGAAGTCCTCCTCGGTCGCGCGCTTGAGCTTCGGTGAGCCATTGGCCAGAGCGGCCTTGAGAATCGACTCGCTTTTTTCGTCCACGCGCAGCTCAACCTTCTTCTCCCCGAGCTTGGCGGCGATCACAGGCAGGAACTTCGGCGCGATAGCCTGGTCGATGAGCAAGCTTTCGGCCGCATTGCAAACCGCTGGGCGCTGCACCTTGGCGTTAAGGACAATCTGCTCGGCCATAGCCTGGTCGGCATCCGCATCCACGTAGACGTGGCAAACCCCTTTGTAGTGCTTAATCACGGGGACTTTGGAGCAGTCGGTGACCGCACGAATGAGGCCCTCCCCACCGCGGGGCATGCAGAGGTCCACGTATTGCGTGAGCGAGAGAATCTCGCGAATCGCGTCGCGATCTGGCGTTTGGATAACCTGGATCGCGTGTTCGGGAAAAGTCGGCAGCGCTTTGCGGCCTGCCTCGACCATGGTTTGCGCGATCAACTGGTTGGAATGAATCGCCTCCTTGCCGCCGCGCAGAATTGTGGCATTGCCGGACTTGAAGCAGAGGCTGGCGGCGTCCGCGGTCACGTTGGGGCGTGATTCGTAAATAATCACTACCACGCCGATTGGGACACTGATTTTGCGGAGCTTGAGGCCGTTCGGGCGGGTGCGCTCGTCGAGAAGACGTCCAACGGGATCGGTGAGAGCGGCCACTTCCCTCAGACCCTGGGCCATGGCGTCGATCCGTTTATCCGTCAGTTCAAGGCGGTCCAGCATGGCGCTGGAGATACCGGCCGCACGCGCGCCCACCATGTCGCGCTGGTTGGCTTCCTGTATGCGGGCGCGGTTGGCCAGCAGAGCATCAGCCATGGCGAGGAGCGCCTGGTTCTTTTGCTCGCTGGTGAGCTTGGCCAGCTCGCGCGAAGCAGCTTTCGCTTGCTTGCCGAGTTGAGCCA
>DASPKX010000145.1:0-31990 GCA_035627835.1 Candidatus Methylomirabilota bacterium | reverse complement strand
CCGCATCACCGCCGTGACACCGGTCCGCAAACGATAGCGGAAGCGATGGCGATCGTTGAATCCAATATTCCCCGAGGAGAACGATTCGTAACGTCCGCGAACATCGCCGTTGATGCGCAGAGCGGTCACCCAATCCGGCATCCCGCTTTTCACCTGGTAAGCCGATGTGAAGTTTTTATCAGATTCCTCGCGGAGTTCGTTGGCTTCGCGAACGCTGAGGACGCCTTTGTCCACTAGTTTGTCGAGCAACGAGTCCACCGACTGCGCGTGAGCCCCCGCGCCCGTTAGGGTCAGGATCGCAGCGATCCTGATGAGTTGGTTTGGCTTCTGAGTCATGGGTTTGTTCCTCAGTTGCACTCGCAGATTGGAACGACCCTGTTACGCGCAAATGGCGCGAATGTTACAAATCTGTGACGTTCGGCATTTGCTTTCCTTTTCCACGTTTCAGTTTAGTTACGAAGCATGCTGTTGTTTCGCGAAAAGATTACGCCACGCTGGACTGCCAAGGTCACCTCACGCTTGCCTGAAGTGCTGGTTGATCACGCGCATCTGGAGAGAAAAGCAGCCACAACAGCCATTGTGCTGGAGAAGTACCAACCCTTGCGGGACAACCTGGAGGAGCTAACCGCCATTGCGATAGAGGAGCTTCAACACTTCCAACTCGTGCTCGCCATTCTGAAGCGGCGTGGCATCCCCTTCACAAATGCAATTCAAAGCCCTTGGATAACGGGGCTCATGCAGGCGATCCGCCGTGGAACCAAACCTCAGGTGATTGACCACCTGATTGTATGCTCTCTTATTGAGGCCAGGAGTTGTGAGAAGTTCCAAATTCTTGCGCGAGAACTCGAAGCGCATGATCCGGAAATGGCGACTTTCTACGGAAGCTTAGTGGAGTCGGAAGGAAATCATTACGCCACTTACATCCTGATGGCGCGCGCAGTCGATGATCCGGAGACAGATCGCCGCCTGGACTACTTCCTGGATCTGGACGCGAAGCTAATGCGGCAGGAGCATGACCTGCCGATCCTGCATTAACCGCGAGTGGTCTAGCCTTTCACCCGCGCAAGGTTTGTCTTCGCCGGACCGTTAACGACCTCGCCCATTTTAGTGAAGCGCGAGCCATGGCATGGACAGTCCCACGTCTTCTCCGCTGTATTCCATGAAACGATGCACCCCAAATGCGGGCAAACTGCGGAAAATTCATGACGCTGGCCGGAATCGTCGCAATAGACCGCCACCTTCTTCGCCCCATGCCGCACGATGCAGCCTTCGCCTTTAGCAACATGGAACTCGCTCGGGACGTCGCCGGGGGTGACATAATCCCGGTATTGCGCTGCGACGTTAAGGTTTTCCCGCGCGAACTCCTTTAGACTTCGAGTTGCCTTGCGTGAAGGGTCGTACAGGCATTCCCACGGATTTTCACGCCCTTGGATCAGATCGGTTATGAGCATCCCGGCAATCGTGCCGTGTGTCATCCCCTGCCCTGAATCTCCGGTGGCAATGTACACATTACGATCCCCTGGATTGCGGCCAATGAACGCCATGCCATCCACCGGCTCCATCACCTGCCCAGACCACCGGTACTCGACGATCTGCACCGGAAACCGCGCGCGAGTCCATTCCTCCAGCTCATCCCAACTCTCTTGCGGTTTATCCTCCTGCCCCGTCTTGTGATCGGCCCCGCCGACGATAAGCATGTCGTAAGGCCGCTGAGCATCGTTGTTTGCCTCCAGCCGGATGTAGTGGTACGGATCTTCCGTGTCCCAATAAAGCCCCAGCGGAACAGAGTCCTTCGCAACGCGCGCGCCGATTACATACGTGCGATAAGGCGCTTGCTTTGTGTGAATCCGGAAGCGGTCCTTGACCGGGGTGTTCGTTGCGACCACCACAACACTCGCGCGAATGGTTGCGCCTCCTTGCGTGCGCACCTCAACAGGGCTGCCGTCGCTGATCTCCAGCGCGCGAGTCTGCGTGTATATTCTTCCCCCTGCTTTTAGAATAGCGGCAGTGACGCCGTCGAAATATTTCGTGGGATGAAACTGACCCTGCCGTGGAAAGCGTAAGCACGGCCCCGTGTCGAAGCTGCGCACAGGAGCCTTAACCAATAGTTCCACGCGGCTCAGCCCAGCTCGATGCGCTGCATCCAGCTCCTTTTCCAGAGTTGATCGATCATCTCCTTTGCCCAGGAACAGATAGCCATCAACCCGGTGAAAATCGCACTGAATTTGCTCGCGCATGCAGATCTGCTCGATTCGATCAATGGCGGCGCCATGCGACGCACCGGCAATCCGAGCCCCCGCCTCGCCGTGCATCTGTTCCAGCACGTAGAAGCGATCATCCATCGCATTTGCCAGGTGAGCTGTGGTTCGCTCTGTTTCCCCGGATACTATTGGGCCATCATCTATGATGACTACAGAGCGGCCCTGCTGCGTCAGTTCGTATGCACAGCTTAGACCTGAAATTCCCGCGCCGACGATGCATACGTCCGCCTGAATGTCTGTGGCCAGCAGCTTGAACTCAGGCAAGGTCTTCGTTGCCATCCAGACCGATTGTGTGCTTCCTGAATGCGTGTCAAAGGTTCCCATATTTCCAATGCTATTTATGTCCTTCCAAGCGCCCTGGTAGTGGCTTGGAATGGTGACGCAAGGCCACAATGTAATTCACCAGATCATCCAGCGATTCTGAGTCGATGCGCTCCTCTGGAAATCCAGGCATCGTCCCAAGCCCCAGGCGCACTTGGGTTTTGATTAAGAACTTGGGCAGAGGCTTGTCATTCAACCCGGGTCCTAGCCCGCCTTCACCCCCCGGATGGCATTGATGGCAGTGTTGCGCGTAAACAATGCGTCCTCGCGCAACGGCGGGATCGTTGACGGGCAGCGGGCCAACTATCGGTTCTCCACGCCGGGGATGGCGGCAGCCCGGCTGGCTGCTAATGATCGATGCGAGCGTTAAGCAGAAAATGAGTTTTTTCATTTTTCCCCTCCTTCGCGCGTCACCTTCCAAATCACTCCTGTTCCCTCTTTCGGTTTAGCCCCTGCTTTATCGTGCGGCATCATTCCGAAATCCACGATGTAGAGCGCCTTTCCGTCAGGGGAGAATCGCGCAGCGACCGGTCGCTCCAACCCGCCGCCACCGACTTTCGAGGCTGGACCATTTTTCCGTCCTTTATTAACCGCAAAATCCTCGATCACTCCTGTCTGAGGATCGACGCGAACAACTTTGAAACCTGCAGGATGGAGTGACTTGCCCACTACCGGTGTCTGGTCGCCGAACAACGCAACGAAAGCTTGTCCCACATGCCCAAAGTCAGGCGATCGGCTGAAATCGAGTCCATTGGCGGACGAATGGACGGGCAAGCGAGCTGCGGGTTGAGGCGGTTTGTTCGGGTGCTTTGCCAGCAGAAACTTTGGATTCGGTTTCGTTGGCGGTTTAAACTGCTCCTCGGTGATTGGCAGACCGCCGACGAAGTCAGGCCAACCATGCCAAAGCCCCCGCTCCACCTTCCACAAAAAATCAGGCGAGCCCCAGACTGGCCTGCTGCCACGCTCATCGTAACCATTGTCCGTCGCGTAGAGCGCGCCTTCTGGTGAGAACGCTAACCCAAACGGATTCCGGAATCCCCAGGCTACCAGCTCGAGGTTGCTGCCGTCCGGACGGACCCTCAGAATCCCTCCACTGCACTTCACCTGCCCTTTGACGACCTGGCCGTGGGAAGTGGCTTCGCCGTCCGGCACGAATGCGCCGGTTATTTTCCCTCGTTGCACAGAAGCGAAGTTTTGCCCCACCAGCGTCACGTCCTCACCCGGAATGTCGTGAAACGAGGGCGCACGCTTTAACCATCCGAATTTAAGGTTATCGGGCCCAACCACGCCTGAATTACTTGCAGTGCCCTGGCCAAAGTATATCCAACCATCGGGACCAACGACCGGGCCATCCGTATGGTGGTCACCAAAGCTGGGCAGCCCATCCACTATAGCTTGCGTTTGGCCGCCGGGGGTGACGCGGAGAATCCGACCGCCTTCCATAGCGCCTCCTTCTGCTATGTAAAAGGCGCCTTCGAAGAAAGCCGCACCCGTCCAAGGGCCATTGCGCCCACCGCTGGCTACTTCTACGAGCTGGCCATTCGCACCGATTCGAAGGAGCCGAGGAGTCGTCCACTTCTCGCCGTAGGAATAGCCGCTCTCAACCACATAGACTGCTCCTTGCGAATCGAATGCTACGCCCGTGGGAAAAGTTAATCCTTCAGCCATGGCCTCGATCCGGTAACCCGTTGGCAGAGCCACGTCCGTCGCGTTAATAACTCTTGGAGGGCTAGCTTTTGCCTGTCCACCACCTTTGTTCGGCCGCATCAGGTAACATCCACTGCTAACGGTGAGAAACGCGGTTAGCGCCAGCAAAGAGGGCAGCAAATGCCTGCGACTGAGGAGTAAAAATCCGGAACCCATAAGACCCTTGGACAGGGTATTCATGGGAAACCCCCTGAGCTATCGGGCACTGACCTGAAACGCTACTCCGCTACAGCCCGCAGGCCCTAAGTGACTGATCGGTTTAAACTTTGATTTGGTCGGCCAGTTCCTCAGCTGGGTAAGTCCAGATCTCGGCCAAGGTCGGATGATAATGAGGAACCGTTGCAAGTTCATGCACGGTCATCCGTTTGCTCATTGCCACGACAATCTCATGTAGCAGATCACCACCAAACGGGCCGATGCAGCTCCCGCCCAGGATCTCGCCCGTCTCTGGATGCGCCAACAATTTTACGAACCCGTCCAGCGCCTCCATGATCATTGATTTGCCATGGTCGTTGAAAGGATACTTCGCAGCCAAATAGGGAATCTTCTTCGCTAAGGCCTCTTTCTCGGTCAGTCCAACTCTGGAGACCTGCGGGTCGGTGAAGATGACGCTGATCATTAACCGGTAGTCGATTGCCCTCATGTTATCTGGGTTCACAATGTTGTGGGCAGCAATCTCACCTTGCTGAATGGCAATATGCACAATCTCGTGCAAACCTGTGCAATCCCCCGCTGCGAAGATGTGCGGGGCGCTCGTTTGCATAAACGAATTCGTTAGGAAGCGGCCATACTCCACCGCCACCCCTGCTCTATCTAATCCGAGACCCTCCACGTTCGGCGAGCGTCCCAACGCATAGAGAATCTCCTCAGCGGCCACTCGCACGGTTTGACCCCGGTGGCTAAACTCCACGACCTTCAAGCCCCCTTCTAGCGAGGCTCCCATTAATTGCGTGTCAGTGAAGATAGTGATGCCTTCGCGCTTCAGCGCATTTTCAAGTTGAACCACACCATCCTCATCATCCTCCTTCAGGAACGTCTTGCTCCGTTGGATGATAGTGACCTTCGTGCCCATGCGATTGAAGAATTGCCCTCCTTCAAGGGCTATGGCCCCACCGCCAAGCACAATCAGCGATGCAGGCAGCTTCTCCAAAGCCAGAGCTTCATCGCTGGTGATGTAGCCCACCTCGTCAAGTTGCGGGAGTGGGCTCTTGGAGGTGACTGATCCAGTGGCAAGAATGAAGTTTTTGGCCCGAAGCTTTCGGCCATCCTGAAGAATTAAAGTGTGGGGATCCTCAAAGGTTGCGCGGGAGCGAATAAACTCAAATTTCCCAGTCTCGAGTTGTTTGCGGCGATATCCTGCGAAATCGGCGATAAGCCGCTCCTTGCGAGCTTTCACGAACGAATAGTCAACCTGCACATCTTTGGTGAAGACGCCGAAGGTTGCCGCGTGTCGCGCAAGGTGGGCCACCTCAGCGGAATATAACAACGCCTTGGTGGGCATGCAGCCACGCAAGATGCAGAGCCCCCCGACCTCCTCCGCTCCTTCAATAATGGCGGTGCGCAATCCCTGGGCAGCGCAGCTCCGACCGGCGGCATAGCCCGCGCTTCCACCGCCGATCACCGCCACATCGTATGTTAGCTCCTTCATAAAAGCACGATCACGCTCTCAGTGTGCCGCTGGAATTCAAAGGCAAACTTCGCAGGGAGCCGTAAAACGTCCCCAACCCGCCCATTTGAATAACTTGACCTTTCCTCTTTTTAAGGCACTTTAACCGCTCCCTTTTCGGGGAAGTTAGGTCAGAAGGTATGCAGCACATTCGAAATATCGCAATTATTGCCCACGTCGATCACGGAAAAACGACGTTGGTGGATTGTTTGCTCAAACAATCGGGAACATTCCGCGCCAACCAGGCCACGGAAGAGCGCATGATGGACTCCATGGATTTGGAGCGGGAAAAGGGCATCACCATCCGCGCAAAGAACGCTGCCTTCAAGTACAAGGACTTCCACGTCAACATCGTTGACACCCCGGGCCATGCCGACTTCGGGGGCGAAGTCGAGCGCATCATGAGCATGATTGACGGCGTCCTTCTCGTCGTTGATGCCGCCGAGGGCCCCCAGGCCCAAACCCGCTTCGTGCTCCGCAAAGCTCTGGAAGCCGGCGCCAAGCCAATTGTCGTCATCAATAAGATTGATCGCGACAACGCCAATCCGCACAAGGTTCTCGACCAGGTGTTCGAACTGTTCCTATCGCTCCATGCGAACGATGAGCAGCTCGATTTCCCAATCGTTTACACTAGCGCCAAGCAAGGTTTCGCCAAGCTCGACATCAAGGATGAAAGCTCCAGCATGGAACCTTTGTTCGAGGTCATCGTCAGCAAGGTTCCTGCTCCGCGCGCCACTGAAGGCGGAGAATTTAAGCTGCTGGTTTCAAATCTCGATTACTCCGACTACCTCGGGCGTATTGCCTTGGGCAAAATTCTTAGCGGCAGTGTGAAGGTTGGGGATCCGGTCACTTGTATTCACGGAGACGGTTCGCGCGTGAATTCGAAGGTTACGGC
Source organism: Candidatus Methylomirabilota bacterium (assembly GCA_035627835.1). GTDB lineage: Bacteria > Verrucomicrobiota > Verrucomicrobiia > Limisphaerales > SXQI01 > DASPKX01. The sequence continues at coordinate 25,140 of DASPKX010000145.1, read as the reverse complement.
CATCTTCCATTTCCAAGGCATGGCCCGCATTCAAATCCAGGAAGCATCCGCGGGCGATGTCATCGGCCTGACTGCGTTTGACGACGTGTTCATCGGCGAGACAATCGCCGGCACCCCCGACGCCGTTGCTATTCCTTTCATCCCGATTGATCCTCCAACCATTCAGATGGAATTTGCCGTAAATGACGGCCCCTTGGCTGGCCAGGAAGGCAAATTGGTGACCGCCCGCCACATTCGCGAGCGCCTAATTAAAGAAACCCGCACAAACGTCGCGCTGCGCGTAGAGGACACGGATGTTCCAAGTGTGTTCCTCGTCAGCGGGCGTGGCGAAATGCAAATCGCCATCCTGGTCGAGCAGATGCGCCGGGAAGGGCACGAAGTGCTCGTCTCCCGTCCTCAAGTGATCTATCGCAGGGACGAGGCGGGCAACTTGCTCGAGCCAATCGAGAAGCTGTTCCTCGAAATTCCGAAGTCCGCGATGGGCGACGTCCTCGAGAATTTGGCCACACGCAAAGGTGAGATCACTCACATGGAGCACCATGGCGAAGAAATCAGCATCGAAGCGTTGATCCCAACGCGCGGCTTGATCGGTTTCGAAACTGATCTCGTTAACCAGACCCGCGGCATGGGTGTCATCAGTCACATGTTCCATGAGTACGGTCCGGACCGCGGCGACATTCCTGCCCGCAAGAACGGCTCTTTGGTCAGCATGGAATCCGGTGAATCCACCGCTTATGCGCTCGCAATGATTCAAGAGCGTGGCCGCTTGATGATTGAGCCAGGCGCCGCCGTTTACGAAGGCATGATCGTTGGCGAGAATGCCCGCGAAAACGACATTCCGGTCAATCCTTGCAAAGCAAAGAAGCTGACGAACATGCGCTCCCAAGGCGACGGCAAAGGCATCCAACTGGATCCGCCGCTCAAGCTCTCCCTGGAGCGCGCGCTCGAATACATCGGGCCGGACGAGTACGTCGAAGCCACTCCAACGAACCTCCGTCTGCGCAAAAAGATTCTCGATGAGAATCAACGCAAACGTGCGGCTCAAGTGCGTGTCACAAAAGTTCTCGCTGCTTAGGCAAATAGAACATTCACTAACGACCAGGCGCGTCTTCGGACGCGCCTTTTTTGCTTTTGATCAGCCCAGGGGGGTGACAATCGCAATTGCTTCAAAACGGAAGTTCTGCTCTGTTCGCAGCATGAAACGCTTTCTCGTTCTTGTGGCCTTGCTCATGAGCTTTTCACCGGCCCTGCGCGCTCAGGTGACGGTGGATTGCGCTTTGGAGCAGAAGGCTTACCTCGCGAACGAGGATCTCATTGTTAAAGTTCGCGTTTCAAATTTCACCGGTCGCACTCTCCCAATAGGAGCAGATCCTGGATGGCTGGTGTTTTCGATTGTGCCGCAGGATGGGGGCATCGCTCCGCAAATAGGCGCGCCTCCGGTGCAAGGCGAGTTCGAGCTGACTAATTCCAAGGTCGCCACGAAACGGGTGGATATCGCCCCATATTACGAGCTAAAGCCCGGCCGCTACACTCTGGTTGCGACGGTTCACGTTCCTGGCTACGAAGCGCCGTTCAAAAGCGCCCCTCGCGTTTTCGACATCGTCACGGGAACCACCATGTGGGAGACAGTGTTCGGCATGCCCTCAGGCCCAGAGGCGGGTGAATCCCGCCGCTACGTGCTGCAAAAGGGCCACCTCGGGAAGGATATGAAGCTGTTCCTTCGCTTAACAGATGGGTCAGGCTCGCGGACCTTTCGAGTTTTCCCACTGGGCGGCCTTGTCTCGTTCTCCTCGCCTGAGAAACAACTGGACGAAACAAGCAGGCTTCATGTGCTCCACCAGTATGGCGCGCGCGCATTTAACTACGCTGTGGTTAGTCCCGACGGGGAGTTAATAAAGCAGGAACGCTACGACATGGCGGCCACCCGCCCCACACTTAAGATGAATAGTGAGGGTGAAATCATCGTCGTTGGTGGTGTGAAGAAGGCGATTGTCCTCGACCGCGAGGCAGTCGAAGAAAAGGTCTCGAAAGAGGCTGAGCCTGCCACAAACAAGCCGGATGATAAGCCTGCAACCGAATAAACTCTGCTCATGGCGCGCGTTCCTAGTTTGGGCCGCGTTGCTGATGTTGGGCGGAAGTTTGCAGGCGCAACAATTTCAGATCGACACTTCCGATCTTAAAATCCTCCACATCCTTCATCTCGCGAACGGCGACCGTGTCAGCGGTCGCATCGTCGCCGAAACTGAGAAAGAGGTGACGCTTCTCAACGCGGCTATCGGGCAGGTTGTCGTGCGCAAGCAGGACATTCGCATGCGCGAGGAGGTGAATATTGAAGCCCCGCAATTGGCCGCTCCCTCGGCGCGCCGGCAAACGAACGCGCCTGCGGCCGCTGCGAAAACCAACACGCCGCCTGCCGTTGCGACCGTCACCAACGCCGCCCCTTCGACCAACATCGTGGCGAAGTCATCGACCAATGCTCCAATCGGAGCGGCGCAAAAGGCTCCTGCCAAACCGCCTGTAGCCGCCAAGGCTCCTGAGAAGCCCAAGGGCCCCAAGAGAACCAACACAGACATCCAGCTCGGCCTGAATATGCGCTGGGGACGCCGCGACTCCGAGGACTTCTTCAGCACCGTTCGCTCAACTTACAACAAGGACAAACTCCGCCACACTGCGGATGGAAGCTTTGCCTACGGGAAAACCGAAGAGGTGCTGTCTGCGAACCGCCTGACCCTGAGTTCAAAGCTTGATTACGACATCAAGAAAGGCTGGTACGCCTATAACCTCATCGGGGGCGGCTATGATGAGATGCGGCGCTTGAACTATCAGTATGAGGTTGGTCCGGGCATGGGCTATGAAGTGCTGACGCTCACCAATTTCGTTTGGAAAACTGAACTTGGGTTCACTTACCAATTCCAGGACCGCGACCGGGATGCTGATGAAAAGAGCTACTCAGCCCGGTTGGGAAATATCATCACCTGGCGTATATGGGACAAACTGACTGCCGATGCGCGCATTGAAATCTTCCCCAGCCTTGAAGAACCAGGCGAGTTCCGCACTCGATCAGACGCAACCTTCCGTTACCCGCTTTGGAAGAATATTTCGTTGAACCTAAACGGCATTCACCTCTACGAGTCAGACCCGCCGCCCAACGTGCCGAACAGCGATTTGCAAATTCGCAGCGCGATCGGGATTCGCTTCTGAGCTAAACCGCTGCTAGCGAATTTTCCGCCTGTCCGTATATTCCCCCCGCGCATGCGGCCAGGGAGCGACAAAGTTATTCGTTTAAGAGGAGTTCGTCAGAACAATCTTAAGAACTTCGACCTGGATCTGCCTTGCAACAAGCTGGTCGTCGTCACTGGCTTGAGCGGTTCCGGCAAAAGCTCACTTGCCTTCGAGACCCTTTACGCCGAAGGACAGCGCCGCTACATCGAAACGTTTTCCCCATACGCGCGGCAATTCTTTGACCGCATGGACAAGCCGAAGGTGGACAGCATTCAAGGGATTCCCCCGGCCATCGCTCTTGAGCAAACAAACTCTGTGAAGACCACTCGGTCAACGGTCGGAACGATGACAGAGATCACAGACTACATGAAAACGATTTGGCCGCGACTGGCAAAATTGTTTTGCCGTGGCTGCGGCCGCCCGGTCCAAAAGGAAAGTCCCGCGCATGTCGCGCAGGATCTCATCGCCACTCACCCCGGAGAAGAGGCCATCCTCGCGTTCGAGTTGCCGTTGAGCGACAAGGTTTCCTTGCCGGAATCCATTGGCCTCGTTCAGAAACAGGGCTTTCAACGCGCCGTTCGATGCGAGGGGGATAAATGGTCCGTGGTGCGCCTGGAGGAGTTGTTGTCCGGTGAAAAATCAGGCGCACTGCCCTCACTCATGATCGTGCAAGACCGCGCGAAGCTTGCGCCTGAAAATCGGGCGCGTCTTTGTGAAGCTGCTGAGCAGGCTTACCACTTCGGCAAAGGCCATCTTACTGCCTTCCTGAACTCCGGCGTGCGATGCGAGTACTCGAACAAATTTCACTGCGCTCGGTGTGACATCGAGTATCGCGAGGCCACCGCCACACTGTTCAGCTTTAACCATCCTGTTGGGGCCTGCCCCACCTGCCGCGGGTTCGGCAGAGTCATCAGCATCGATTACAACCTCGCCATACCTGAGAAATCTTTAACCCTTGCTGAAGGCGCGGTGAAGCCATGGCAGAGCGGTTCGGGACAAGAGTCTCAGGGCGATCTGTTGAAATTCTGCCGGCGCAGGAACGTTCCGACAGACGTGCCCTTCAATCGCCTCGCCTCAAAACATCAGGAATGGGTGCTTAACGGCGACCCGGATTACGGCTCAGAACCAGCCAAGGAGTGGCCCAACGCGTGGTACGGTGTGCGTGGCTACTTTAAGTGGCTGGAAAGCAAAGCTTACAAAATGCACGTCCGCGTGCTCCTTGCCCGATACCGCGCTTATACAGAATGCCCGGATTGCAAAGGTAAACGGTTCAAACCGGAATCGCTCGCGTACAGAGTTGTCGCAGACCAGAGGCAACTGACGCTGGCCGATTTCTACCAACTCTCCGTCGCACATGCCTTGTCGTTCGTTGAGCAACAAGCGTCGCTGCGACCCAGGGCGAATGACCCGATCGCGCTTTGCCTCGACGAAGTTCGCTCTCGCTTGGCTTACCTGAAGGAAGCTGGATTGGGTTACTTAACCCTTGATCGCCCCACCCGCTCACTTTCCGGCGGCGAGACGGAGCGGGTTAACCTGACCACTTGCCTTGGAGCGCGCCTCGTGAACACGCTGTTTGTCCTCGACGAGCCAAGCGTCGGCCTTCATGCGCGTGACACCACGCGGCTAGTGCAAATCCTTGAACGCTTGCGTGACGCTGGAAACACCATCGTCGTGGTGGAGCATGAGGCGGCGGTGATGCGGGCTGCGGATCAAATCCTCGACCTTGGCCCAGGGCACGGGGAGACCGGTGGCCATCTGCTGTTTCAGGGGTCCTACAATCAAATTCTGAAGTCCAAGGGGTCGCTGACTGGAGAATATCTTTCCGGACGAAAACAAATCCCTCTCCCCGCCAGGCGCCCTGTTAAAGCGAACATTCCTTCGCTAAGGCTGCAAGGGGTCACTCGGCACAACCTAAAGAATGTTGCGGTCGATATTCCTCTGGGTCGCTTCGTTTGTGTAACGGGCGTCAGCGGTTCGGGCAAATCGACCCTGATTCGGGAAGAACTTACTCCGTTGCTTCAGGCGAAGCTCGCCGCGACTGCTGAGAAAGCAGGCGCCTCAACGGAGGCCGAAGACGCGAGCAGCGAACTGGCATCCGTGAGCACAAGCTCCGGTTCCATTGCCGGATGGGAGCCTCTTGGGCAGGTGATCGCGGTTGATCAATCCTGCCTCGGTCGGACCCCTCGATCGAACCCAGCGGTTTACACCGGAGCCTTTGAGCATCTGCGAAAACTTTTCGCTCAATCCGAGCGCGCGCAGCAGCAAGGGCTTTCCGAGAGCGCTTTCAGCTTCAATTCCGCTGAAGGCCAATGCCAACGCTGCAAAGGGGCTGGTTTCGAAAAGATTGAAATGCAGTTCCTGAGCGATGTTTACATCCGCTGTCCTGATTGCCAGGGGCGGCGTTATCGTCCGCACATTCTGGAAATCGCGATCCAGCCCAACCCCACACTGGCCCCGTTGAGCATTGGCGGGCTGCTTGAGGCAACCGTCGACGATGCTGCTGCCTTTCTCGATGCGTTTCTGAACAACAGGCACGCCGCGCGTGCCCGGACCGCCCTCAGGGCGTTGGAGCAAGTGGGCTTGGGTTATCTGCGCCTCGGCCAACCTATTAACACGCTGTCAGGTGGGGAGTGCCAGCGCTTGAAGCTCGCGAGCTATCTGGCTGTATTCAAATCGTCAAAGGAAAAACCGAAGCCCACCCTGTTCATTTTCGACGAGCCAACGACTGGCCTTCACTTTGAAGATGTCCGGATTCTGCTCGGCGCCTTTCAGGAACTTGTGGATGGTGGGCACTCGCTCATCGTGATCGAGCACAATTTGGACGTGATTAAGTGCGCAGACTGGGTGATCGACCTCGGCCCGGAGGCTGGGGATGATGGTGGCAAAGTTGTCGGCAGCGGAACGCCTGAAGCGATAGCTGCCCTTCCGGGCAGCCATACTGGCCCGGCCCTGAAGCCGCTTTTAGCTTAGGCAAAGACCTGCTTCGTATATTCCAGGCTGCGCCGGTGGTTTTCCACGACGGATCGCGTGATCTTGGTTCCCTCCTCAAGAGCGAGTTCAACGCTGTAATTGGGAGGGAGTCGATTAGCCCGTGCGTGCCGGGCCACTCCCCCGTAATCAATGTCACCGGCTGCCATTTCCTCAAACCAAATCCCGCCCCTGCTCTGCCTCAAATGCCATGAAACAATTCGCTTACCGTAGCTTTTCAGGGCGTCAGCCGGCTTGACTCCTCCGCGATAAACCCAGTGAACGTCGTAGCAAAAACCGACCTGTTCAGGATCGGTTTGCGCAAAATTAAAATGAAACTCCTCTCCATGGTTCGCGAACTCAGGGGTGTGGTGATGAATGCCAAGCTGCAGGCCGAGCTGCTTAAACGCCGCTCCTAGCTTTTTAAGGCCAGCCACTTGCGTTTCCAGCTCTTTTCTCGTCTTGGGCCGCCCGATAGGGTCCGGATTTAAATTAATGATGGTGAAACCGGCCCTCTTGCACACCTTGGCCGCGTTAAGCAAAGCCTCGACCGTCTTCTCTTGCTCGCCGGGAGTTCCAAATCGCCCACCACTATAGAGCGAGAGCGGGATCAGTCCCTTGGCCTTCAGTTGCGCCGCAAACTCCTCATTGCGCTCGATGTGCCTCAGGTCGAGCGATCCCTCAGCGTACTCGTACCCCGCGTCGCGAATCGCGGATAACGCCTCCGGCAAGTGTGAGGCAAGGGACTTCCCTTCACGTTGATAGTATTGTCCCCAACCGTAAAGCTGCGACCCGAAGCGGGGTTTTGGAGGGGCGGCGGTGAGCAGTGGCACGGCGGCTGCGGAAAATAAGGCGTGCAAGAACCGTCGGCGAGGCAGGCGCAAGTTCATGGGATTGAGTCTAAGATTCATGCGATTTTAGTCACGCAATCGTTATAGTTTATTCAAGCTGCGCAATTGACACTTCCAAAAATCGTGTGATACGTTCCGGCGCAATTCCAAATGAGCTCCGGACTTAATTCCCAGGTTCTGGTTTTAAACAGACTGTGGCAAGCGGTGAACATTTGTTCCGCTCGCCGAGCGTTAACCCTTCTATTCGAAGGCCATGCCCAAGTCGTGCTCAGCAGCAACGACGGTTCTTTCCACACATACTCGTTCAACCAGTGGAAGGATTTTTCAACGACGGATGTCAGCAGCTCAGATTGCATCAAGACGATCTCTTTCAAGATTCGTGTGCCGCGCGTCATTTTGCTGATGCTTTTTGATCGCCTGCCGAAGAAAGAAGTTAAGTTCACCCGACACAACATCTTTGAGCGCGATCAAAACACCTGCCAATACTGCGGAAAGGTTTTTGAGCGCCGAGACCTAAACCTGGATCATGTCATCCCACGCGATCGCGGTGGCCCAACGACTTGGGAAAACATTGTTTGCTCGTGCATTAAGTGCAACACGCGCAAGGCTAACCGCACGCCGCCAGAAGCTGGCATGCATTTAATTCGCAAGCCAAAGCGCCCTAAGTGGCGTCCCTTCGTGCAGGTGAATCTGGGTATTAACTGCCACGAAAGCTGGAAGCATTTCCTGGATATCGCCTACTGGAACGTTGAGTTGGGCCAGGAGAGCGGTTCTTCGACTTAGCCGCCGTACCGATAAGGCGCGGTGAGTGTGAATGCGTTGCGCAGGTGGCGAATCTCCTGCGGCTTGCCTTCACGCATCAGAACTTCCACGATATCGAATCGAATCGGCACCTCCGGATTGTTGATTAGGCGGAGGTAATCGAAAGCTGTTTGCGAGATAAGTCTTTTCTTCCGCGCATCCACAGCTTTCGATGGCCGCGCCCATTCCTCCGAAGATCTCGTCTTCACTTCCACAAAAACAAGGCAGTCACCATCCCGGAAGATCAAATCGATCTCTCCTCGTTTTGACGCGAAGTTGGCAGTGAGGAATTTCATTCCACCCCTCTGCAATTCCTTCTTTGCCGCGAGTTCGCCCAACCACCCCCGTTCCAAGTGCACCGGCAGCTCACTCCTGCCGAATAGACGAGAGATAAATGCGCCGAGAGCCATTTAGGAAAAGAACTCTGGGTGAGCTGGTGGATCCTGCCGAATCGGAGCGAAGCTGCGGCGGTGAATCGCGCAGGGGCCTAGCTCGCGCAACGCTTCCAAGTGCTTTGGCGTGGAGTACCCTTTGTGTTCAGCAAAGCCGTAGCCCGGATATTCTTTGTCATGCGCCACCATGATGCGGTCACGCGTGACCTTTGCGATAATGCTGGCCGCGGCGATGGAATAGCTCCTCGCGTCACCATCGATCAACGGCGTCTGCGGGTGCTTGACGGTGCTGATGTGCGGGCCGTCAACGAGCGAGTGCTCCGGCTCCGCTTCAAGGCTCGCCATTGCCAAGTTCATTGCGTGCAGCGATGCCTGAAGAATGTTGATGCGATCAATGACATCGACATCGACCACCGCCACGCCGTAGCGGATCTCGGGATTGGCAGTTAACAGCGCGTAAAACTTTTCGCGCTCTTCTTCCGCGAGTTGTTTCGAGTCGTTAAGACCCCGCAATTTTCGTGGAAGATCATTTTCGATCCAGTCGCAAGGGAACACAACCACTGCTGCCACCACTGGGCCTGCCAACGGTCCCCTGCCCGCTTCATCGAGGCCGCCGATCCGGCGCAACCCACGGGCGAGGCATTCGCGCTCGAATTTGAATCGGTGTGGCCGGGCCATCGTGAACGATTCTGCGCGTCCAATTCCCTGCGTCAAATCAGATCGAAGGTGTTTGAGGATTTAATACACAATAACGAAAGCGTCGCTTCCTTCTGGGTAAGCTGCCACGAAACTCCAGACGGGAACCCCATCTTTGTGGCCACGCTCGCCAACCGGCTCCCCTCGTTCGTTAACGACCATCCACGCCACAGAGCCGCCTTTCATCCATGCCATCCCTTCTGTCCAGACTAGCAGCGTTTCGCGGCTGGAGTTGTGAGCCGCCGTTGGAAAACGCGCTTTCTTCTGCCCTTCAGGTGTGAAAGTTTTGACGAATTCGCCGCGATCAGGGCTGTACCCAGCGAACTTAACCTTTCCCGCGGTTTCCCATCCGGCAAGCAGCGCCTTCTCTGTTCGCCCAAGATATGCGGTGCTCATCGGGCAGGCGTTGATGCTCCAAGGCTCAGACCCGGCTTCGGTGAACGTCTTTCCGCCATCGATCGAGACGAGCAAGGTGGCAGCACGCGAATCTGTTGAAGCCGCATTGCGGTAAAGGATGGAGACGAGATCTCCTGGCCCGTGTGAGATTTTCATTCCGCAGCAAGCGCATGCCCCTTTGCCCGCAGGGCTCACAGCAACTTCACGCCCAAAAGTCTTTCCGCCATCAGTTGAACGGGCGAGATAAACTACCCGGTTGGTTTCCGATTTTTCAGTCGAGCTGCCGTTGGCATGCCATGCAACGAAGACATTACCTTTGGCATCCGCAGCCAGTGAGCCGCCTCCATCGAGACCATAGCCATGCGTGATCAGATTGCGTTCCGGCTCAAACCGCTTCCCATCCTCAGCTAGGCGGGTATATAGCATCGGATGTTGCTCCCCCGCAGGCGAAGAGGTCATGCCGCTTCCCATCCAGGCGACATGGGGGCGACCACCAGCGCCGATCGCTAAGTGCGCGCCTCTTACATTTCCGAGGGCGGTGGCCTTCTGATGGCTGTTCACTTTAAGCGACGCTGCCCATGTTGCTCCAGCGCCCTGCTGGCGATGAGTGTAGAAAATGTCGCCAGCCTTGGGATCGCCCTTGAAATACAATAAATGCACCCTTCCCTTGGAATCGACCTCTACCTGCGGTTGGATTCCTTCCTCAGGCACACGCTCCAGGCGCACTGCCGCGCCGGAGACGGAGGAAAGTAACGGAATGAGCGCACAGGCGAGCAGATAAATGATGTGGCGCATAAAAGGTGAGGTCAGCAGCAGGTGCAGGCGCGTTTAGGGGAACCGCGGAGCAACCGCGCAGGAAGATAAAAGATGGACTTTACTAGAGCCAGCAACCCACCAATTGCGAAGCCAATCAGCCGCAGGGGCAAAGAAATTAGCCAGACCACTGGAGCCAGCACGAGGAGGGCCAGCGCTAGGGGCCAGCACAATACCAGAAGAATGCACCAACCGACTGTAAACAAGAGAGCGTTCATGTTTCCTCTCCTATTACCCCGCTGAGGTCTCAAAGGTTACAGATTCCTGGCCGACCTATTTTGCGTGCTCTGTGCAGCGGGTTTCACGCACAACAGTCACACGAATCTGGCCGGGATACTGCAACTCATCCTCTATGCGCCTCGCAACATTGCGCGCCAGGGCTGCCGCTTGTTCGTCGTTCACCTCTTGAGGTTTCACTATTACCCGCAGCTCACGCCCCGCCTGAACGGCAAAGCATTTCTCCACCCCTTCAAACGACATCCCGATCTCCTCCAGGTTGGCCAGCCGTTTGATGTAGGTAGTCATTGTTTCCGCGCGAGCCCCCGGCCGTGAGGCGCTCATTGCATCGGCTGCGCTCACCAATGTGCCAAAAATATTTGGCGGAGTCTCGTTGTGGTGCGAAGCCACTCCGATAATCACTTCTTCGCACTCACCATGCGCGCGGATAAAGTCCGCTCCAATGAGCGCATGCGCCCCCTCCATTTCATGGTCCAGCGCCTTGCCAATGTCATGGAGGAGCCCTGCCTTCTTTGCCAAAGTGACATCCACCCCCAGTTCCGCCGCTAATAGACCGGTGAGGTAGGAAACCTCGATTGAATGCGCCAGGATGTTTTGGGAAAAGCTGTGGCGGAATTTCAATGCGCCCAGCTTCTTCAGCACCTCTATGGGCAGCGGGGCAAGCCCAAGTTTGTAAACAGCCTCTTCGGCTGCTTTTACGATAGTGTCCTCAATCTCGGCCTTAACACTGCCAACGACTTCCTCGATGCGTGTCGGATGGATGCGTCCATCAATGATCAGCCGCTGCATCGCTTCCCGAGCGACTTCGCGACGAACCGGATCGAATCCCGATAAAACCACCGCATTCGGGGTGTCATCGATCAGCACCGTCATGCCGGTCGCATTTTCGAATGCGCGGATATTTCGGCCCTCGCGCCCGATAATGCGGCCCTTCATTTCGTCGCTGGGGAGCGCGACCGTGGCGGTGGTGGTTTCCGACACGTGGCTTGCGGCATAGCGTTGAATCGCAATGCCAATGATGCGCCTGGCCTGATCTTCGGTCCGGAGCTTCGCTTCCTCAAGGATATGGCGAGTGAGATCACCGGCATCCTTAATGGCCGCACGTTCCACTTCTCTGAGCAATTGAGTGCGAGCCTCCGCTTCGGTCAATCCTGAGACTTTCTGCAAAGCTTGTTTCTGGGCTTCTGCGAGCCGATGAAGCTCCACCCGCTCCTCTTCCAACGCGGCCCTTTGCTGCTCCAAGGCAGCCGTCCGTTCGCCCAGTTGGCGTTCCCGGTCGATCAATGCCTCAAGTTGCTGGTTAATCAGCGCTTCCCGCTGGCTAACCCGAAGCTCCAAGGCTGAGATGTCCTCGCGCTTGGCAGCCATTGCCTTTTCCAATGTCTGCCGCGCTTTCAGAGCCTCCTCGTTCGCTGCGATGTTTGCCTCCCGCAGAATGTGCTCGCGGTCCTGCTCCGCTTGCTCACGAATGCGGCGCGCGGACTCCTCCACCTGCAACCGTCGCTTTTTCGCGAGGCGCTCCAGCACGAAGTAGCAGGTGAACACACCCGCCAGGAAACTAAGAACATCAACTACGATCTGCATTCGCGCGTTTCGTCTTTATGAATTTAACTGGTGTGAGGAGATAATCCAGCAAGGCGTCATGCGCCTCGATCGGGAGTTCCGGCTCAATCTGCTCTTCAAACGCCACACCGCATTTAACGCCAGCAACTTGCGCCAAAATGCGGTCGTAAAATCCGCGTCCACGCCCAAGCCGTCCACCTGCCCAATCGAAAGCCAGTCCAGGAACCAGCGCCAGGTCCACACGCCCATAAGGCACGGTTCGCGCGGTCAGAGCCGGTTCCGGGACGCCAAACTCACCCGCTTGCAGCTCATCCGCGCCGCCCTGGAACACACAACCGACATATGTTCCTTCGACCGGATCAAAACGGGGGAGCAGAATGGTTTTCTCGCTCTGCAGCCCCGCGGCAATCGCCGACCTCAAGTCCAATTCCCCCGCCAATGGCCAATACATCAGCACCACATCGGCCCTCGACCAAAGCTCATGGGCCAGGAGGAGGTTGCAAGCGTGGGTTGATGCCTGGGCCCGAATTGGGCCTGCAATCGCTTTTATCTTTTGCCGCGCCTGCGCCCGCAAGGTTTTTTTTTGCTCCTGAATGGACAAAACGCTCATGGGTCGGTCTTCCGTTTACGGGCGTCTTCGGCTATCGAGCGCCAACGATCCAGGCGTTCTTTAATTTTCTTTTCGACCCCCTGCTCTGTCGGCTCGTAGAACCGCACATCAGCTCCCAGAAAATCTTGAGGAACGTAGTGGCCGGGAAAATCATGCGCGTACAAATATCCCTCCCCATGTCCAAGGCGCTCTGAACCTTTGTAATGGGTGTCCCGCAGATGCGGCGGAACCGGGAGGGTTGGCTTTTCTTTCACTTCACGAAGAGCGGCGTTAATCGCCAGATAGGCAGAATTGCTTTTGTTCGCAGTCGCCACATACACCGTTGCTTCCGCTAACGGAATTCTCGCTTCGGGCCAACCAACAAATTCGGCCGCCTGGTGGGCCGCAGTCGCTAACACCAGCGCCATTGGATCTGCGAGCCCCACATCTTCCGCCGCGCAGATCATAATCCGCCGCGAAATAAATCGAGGATCTTCACCAGCGTGGATCATCTTCGCGAGCCAGTAGAGGGCAGCGTCCGGATCGCTCCCGCGCATCGACTTTATAAACGCCGAGATCGTGTCGTAATGAGCATCCTCATCCGGGTCGTAAACAACCGCTTTGCGTTGAATGCTCTGCTCAGCAACTTGCAAGTCTAACTGAACAACCCCGCTTGCATCTGGCTTCGTCGTCAACGCAGCGATTTCCAAGCTGTTCAAGGCTTTGCGCGCATCCCCATCCGCCACCCTGGCCAAGTGACGAATTGCGTCCGGCGCCGCATTAATCGCCAGTTTGCCAAGGCCGCGCTCAGGATCAGCCAAGGCGCGCGAGAGCAGGTCAGCCAGCTCCTCTTCACTCAGCGGTCGCAGTTCAAAAGTTTGGGAGCGCGAAACCAGCGGAGAATTGACGAAGAAGAACGGGTTGTGTGTCGTTGCGCCAATAAGCCGAACCGTTCCATTCTCCACATCCGGAAGCAGCACGTCCTGCTGCGATTTATTGAAGCGATGGATCTCGTCGATGAATAGGATCGTGCTTTGCCCCGCGTTCTCCAGACGGTTAGCAGCGGAGGCGAGCACCCGCCTCATGTCGCTGACATTTGACTCCACACCGCTAAGCCGTTCGAAACGGCTTTTGGTGTGCTGCGCAATTATCTGGGCCAGTGAAGTTTTTCCGGTGCCAGGAGGACCAAAGAAAATCAGTGATTGGATCCGGTCTGCCTCGATGGCGCGGCGCAGCAACTGCCCAGGCCCAAGAATGTGGGTCTGCCCAACGTATTCGTCGAGAGACCTCGGTCGCATGCGTGCGGCCAAAGGGCCTTGAGCCCGTTCTACAACGGCTGAGCTTTTCGGAGCTTCTGACTTGGACGCGGAAGAAGAGTTTTCCGCTGATTGAACTGAGCTGAACAGATCGTTTGGCATCCGGGCGCGCCGGGCGGCAGCAGTTGGACTTTACCCGTTTTTAATGAATGGGTCGAAAAAAAAGAAAACCCCGCCATGAATGCCGTGTGTAAACAGTTCCTTTGAACTGATTCTTGAAACAAGACGGGACGCGGGCGGGTGCGTTTGACTTCCAGTCAAGGCCTGTCAGCGGCTTTCCCTAACGCCAGGTCCCTCGGAATTATATTCTTACGGTTCAAGGACTTTGCTTCTGAGCACGAGCATAGGCAGGGTTAAATCTACCAAAAATTCTCTTCAAAGATCATCCAGCGAGGCTTTTAAACCGAGCCGGTTTTGTTGCGAACAGTATGCGCTCAAGACGCCATTCTCGCAAGGCGCTTTGACGAAAAAAGACATGATCATGGCGCTAGCGGGCGGAACAGGGGTGGCCCGCGTGTGCTCCTTGCGCGGCGAAAGCTGTTTCGTTACTTTGCCGCCCTTATTATGTCTGATTCGTTCATTCAGGGTTTGATCGCTGAACGCATGGGCGGCCGGAACTACGGCAAGTCCACTGTCATCTACAAGTTCGAGAAAATTAAACGCGCCAAACGCGCCGCTCTCGCCGCGAATCCCGGAATCGAAATCATCGACATGGGGGTCGGGGAGCCGGATGAGATGGCATTTCCAGAAGTGGTTGAAGTGCTTCACCAGGAAGCTCGTAAACCGGTCAACCGCGGCTACGCTGATAATGGCGATGGCTCACTAAAGGCAGCAGCAGCGCGTTATATGGAGAAGGTCTGCGGCGTGCCCGGAATTGATCCCGAAACAGAGGTCATTCACTCGATTGGCAGCAAAGCCGCCCTTTCAATTCTGCCGGCTGCACTCATTAATCCGGGTGATTACGTCTTGATGACCACACCCGGTTATCCGGTGTTTGGGACGCATGCCAAGTACTATGGAGGCCTGGTCCACAATCTGCCCCTGACAGAGGACAATCAGTTCCTGCCGAATCTCGATTCCATTCCAGCCGAGGTTCTGCAAAAGGCCAAGGTCCTGGTGATTAATTATCCAAACAATCCAACCGGAGCCAGCGCCACTCGCGAGTTCTTCGCCAAAGCCGTTGAATTCGCGAAGAAGCACAATATTGTTATTATTCACGATGCGGCTTACGCAGCTCTCGTTTTCCAAGGCAAACCGTTGAGCTTCCTCTCTGTGCCCGGGGCCAAGGAAGTCGGCATCGAGCTGCATTCCGTCAGCAAGAGCTTCAACATGACCGGATGGCGTTGTGGGTTTGTGGTTGGAAACCCATTGCTGGTGAAGCTCTACGGCGACGTCAAGGACAACACGGATTCAGGTCAGTTCCTCGCCATTCAACACGCGGCTGCTTATTGCCTCGATCATCCTGAAATTACCGAACGCATCGCGGCGAAATATTCCCGTCGCATGGACAAGCTCGTTCGTGTGCTGCAGGCCGCCGGCTTTAAGGCGCGCAAACCCGCAGGCTCGTTCTTCCTTTACGTGAAGGCGCCAAAGGCGGCCGTCAAAAAGGATGGACAGCGCGTGGAATTCAAGAGCGGCGAAGACATTTCGCAGTGGCTTATCACTGAGAAGATGATCTCCACCGTGCCATGGGATGATGCAGGCAATTACCTCCGTTTCAGCGTCACCTTCGTCGCTGGCAACGAGCAGGATGAAGACCGCGTTATCAATGAAATTGCCCGCCGGCTTGGTGACGTTAAGTTCGAGTTTTAAGTGAAGGATTAAAGCTGAGCCCAACTCCAGAGCAGGTTTGGTGGATCGTCATAGCGCTGCTGGCCACACGCGCTGCCGCCCAACTCTGGCTCGAGTTCTTGAACCGCAAAAATGTCGCCGCAAATGCGCATGCTCTTCCAAGCGCTTATGCGGGCGTGGTGGACGCAGCGACGCACGAAAAGTCCGCACGATACACGCTAGCTAAAACGCGGTTGGAGCAGGTCGAGATTATCTGGGATTTGTTAATCCTGCTCATTGTCCTCGCATCGGGCCTATTGCCGCGCTGGTGGGAGTGGCACGCGAGCCAGTTCGGCGGAACGGTCTGGGCTTCCGCGGCATTCCTTATTGTCATCGGGACAGCTTTGGCTTTGCCAGGGCTGCCGCTGGATTGGTGGGGCCAATTTCGTTTGGAGGAGCGCTTCGGCTTCAACACCACCACTCAAAGAACCTGGTGGTTAGACCGCATCAAAGGGCTTGTCCTGATGTGGCTGATTGGCTGGCCCCTTCTCGCTCTGCTCCTGAAGTGGGTCGATTGGGCCGGGGGTGCATGGTGGATTTACGCTTGGGGCACCATGATCGTGTTCCAGATCGTCATGATGGCTCTCGCGCCAACATTGATTCTCCCGCTCTTCAACAAATTCTCTCCGTTGCCTCAAGGCGCCTTGCGGGATCGACTGCTGGCCCTCGGTGAGAAAACCGGCTTCAGCGCGCGGGAAATACTGGTGATGGACGGAAGCAAACGCTCACGTCATTCGAACGCGCTGTTTACCGGATTTGGCCGCTTTCGCAAAATCGTGCTGTTTGACACTTTGATCGACCAGCTCGGGGTGGCAGAACTGGAAGCTGTGCTGGCTCATGAGATCGGCCACTACAAACGGAAGCACATCCCCAAGTTGATGGTGGTTTCCATGCTCTCCACGTTCCTTGCGTTCGCTGCGGTTGCCTGGCTGGCCGAGCAACGCTGGTTCTACGAGGCGTTCGGCTTCAACTCACCTCATTTGGCTATTGCGTTCCTCCTGTTTGCGGTTGCCAGCAACGCTGTGACCTTCTGGGCTGGGCCGCTCATGAATGTGTGGTCTCGCAAATATGAGTACGAGGCCGACGCGTATGCCAGGGACGCTGTGGGGAGCCCGGAACCGCTTCAACATGCGCTCAGGAAGCTCACCCGTGATAACTTATCCAATCTTACCCCGCACCCGCTTTATAGCTGGTTCTACTATTCGCATCCAACGCTCCTCGAACGGGAAGCCGCCCTGCTCTCCCCTCGAACCAGCAGTTGATTTCCGCCTATCTGCTCTTAACTTCACCGCACATTAAAATGACGCTCCAAGCCACTTCAGTTACGCCTGCTCTAGCGCATCCCGACCAGTTCGTCCGTCGCCACATCGGCCCAAGCGAAGAGGAAACGCAGCAAATGCTCCAAGCCCTCGGTCTGAACAGTCTGGAGGAGCTTGTGGACCGCACCTTGCCCCGCAGCATCCGCACGGAGCGGGAGCTGAAGCTGCCACCGGCGAAAAGTGAATTCGAGCTGCTGAAGGAGCTTCGCGCCATTTCTCTAACGAACAAAGTTTTTAAGAATTACATCGGCGCTGGTTATTACGGCTCCATTACTCCTCCGGTGATCCAGCGGAATGTTCTCGAGAATCCAGGTTGGTACACTCAATACACCCCTTACCAGGCCGAGATTTCTCAGGGGCGCCTCGAATGCCTGCTGAATTTCCAGACGATGGTGATGGATCTCACCGGTCTGGACATAGCCAACGCATCCCTCCTCGATGAAGCGACCGCCGCCGCTGAGGCCATGTATCTGGCTTACCAGGCAAAAGGCAGCGATGCGAAAAATGTCTTCTTCGTTTCCGAGCTATGCCACCCCCAGAACATTGAAGTCGTCGTTACGCGCGCGCAGCCCCTCGGCATTCGCGTGGTTGTCGGAAATCACGAGCGGTTAAGCGAGCTGCAGGGGTGTTTCGGAGTGTTGCTGCAATATCCCGCGACAGATGGGCAGCTCATCAATTATAAACCCGCGATTGAGCAGGCCCATGCGATGGACGCTCTAGCGATCGTCGCCACAGATCTCCTGGCGCTTACATTGATTCAGTCACCCGGTGAGCTGGGAGCTGATGTCGCTGTCGGCAGCGCCCAACGATTCGGAGTTCCCCTGGGCTACGGCGGGCCGCACGCCGCCTTCTTCGCCACACGTGATGCGTTCAAGCGCCAGATGCCTGGTCGGCTCATCGGTGTCTCTCGCGACGCTCAAGGCCGTCCCGCTTACCGTCTCTCTTTGCAAACTCGCGAGCAGCACATCCGCCGCGAGAAAGCCACTAGCAACATCTGCACTGCCCAGGCGCTCCTTGCGAACATGGCGGCGCTCTATGCGATTTATCACGGCCCTGAGGGGCTGCGGGGCATCGCCACCTACGTTCATAAGCTCGCGCGCGTCTTGGCCAAAGGGTTGCAAGACCTCGGGATCACTGTCGTTCACAACGATTACTTCGACACAATCCGCATCGAAACAAAGAACGCCTCGGACATCATTCGCTCTGCTGAGGCTCAAGGAATCAACCTGCGTCAGCTCTCAACAACTGCCTTGAGCATCTCCGTGGACGAAACGACCACGCCTCAGGATGTTGAACAGCTTTGGAGCTTGTTCAGCGCGGGCGCGAAAGTTCGGACGCGGCCCGAGGAACTCGCCTTAAGCCTACCCGCTACAGTGGCCGCCGCGTTTGAGCGCAAATCGTCGTATTTGCAAGCTCCCGTTTTTAGGCAGTACCACTCGGAAACGGAGATGCTGCGTTACATCCGTTTGCTCGAGAGCAGGGATCTCTCGCTCACGACATCCATGATCCCGCTTGGCTCCTGCACGATGAAGTTGAATGCCACAGCGGAAATGTTCCCCGTATCCTGGCCAGAGTTCAGCTTGTTGCATCCTTTCGCGCCGCGGGAGCAGACGAAAGGCTATGAAGTTCTCTTCCGTCAGCTCAGCGATTGGCTCGCTGAGATCACTGGTTTCGACGCCGTGTCGCTTCAACCAAACGCCGGTTCACAAGGCGAATACGCTGGTCTCCTGGCGATCCATGCTTATCACGCCGCCAATGGTCACACCGAGCGCGACATTTGCCTGATCCCCACTTCTGCCCACGGAACAAACCCAGCCAGCGCCGCGTTGGCCGGACTACAGGTTGTCGCTGTCGCATGCGATGCCGACGGGAACGTCCAGGTGGATGACCTCCGCAAGAAAGCTGGGGAGCATAAAGACCGACTCGCATGCCTCATGGTGACTTACCCTTCAACACACGGCGTGTTTGAGGAATCCATCAAGGAAGCCTGCAAAATCGTGCACGAGAACGGTGGCCAGGTCTACATGGACGGCGCCAACCTCAACGCTCAGGTCGGCCTTTGCCGTCCCGCGGAGTTGGGAGCGGACGTTTGCCACATCAATCTGCACAAGACATTCTGCATTCCTCACGGCGGTGGCGGGCCGGGGATGGGGCCGATTTGCGTGGGCAGCCACCTCGCGCCTTACTTGCCTGGCCATCAAGTCGTCTCGCCCGATCCTAAAGCCAAAGGTGGCGCCGTTTCAGCGGCTCCGTGGGGCAGCGCCAGCATTCTTACGATCTCCTGGATGTATATCGGGATGATGGGCGCGGCTGGGCTTAAGCGCGCAACGCAGGTCGCAATTCTGAACGCCAACTACATCGCGCACCGTCTGAAGGATTACTTCCCCGTCTTGTACAAGGGAAAAAACGGAATGGTCGCCCACGAGTGCATCCTGGATTTTCGCGGGTTCAAGTCGGTGTCCGTTGAAGACGTGGCGAAGCGCCTGATGGATTACAGCTTCCATGCGCCAACCATGTCCTTCCCCGTGCCAGGCACACTGATGGTCGAACCCACGGAGAGCGAGTCCAAGGAGGAGTTGGACCGCTTTTGCGAGGCCATGATCAGCATTCATGCCGAAATCAAAGCGGTTGAATCAGGCAAGGTGGACAAAGCAAACAACGTTCTGAAGAACGCTCCACACACTGCGGATGTTTTGATTTCCGAGAAATGGGACCGGCCTTATCCGCGTGAGCAAGCTGCGTATCCGGCCCCGTGGCTGCGACGGCAGAAATTCTGGCCATCTGTGGGACGCATCGACAACGTCTTCGGAGATCGCAACCTCGTCTGCTCTTGCGTCGGGATGGATGCTTACATGAGCGCGCCCGAAGCCGCCGGCAAGGCGTAAGAATTCGGATTGCTTAACAAAAGGCGCCCACGCTAACTCAATGCGTGGGCGTTTTCTTTAAGGGGTTCCTGCTTGGGTTCAGCATAGCTGCGGCAGTGGGGCCAATAAGTGTGCTCTGCATGAAACGCACGCTGGCGCATGGCCGCTGGATTGGTTTTATTTCGGGACTTGGAGCAGCGACTGCCGATGCTCTCTACGCATTGCTGGCCGCATTTGGCCTGACCGTTGCGACACTCTTCCTCGTAAAGCAACAATCGTGGGTGC
This sequence comes from Candidatus Methylomirabilota bacterium, assembly GCA_035627835.1. Taxonomy (GTDB): domain Bacteria; phylum Verrucomicrobiota; class Verrucomicrobiia; order Limisphaerales; family SXQI01; genus DASPKX01. The sequence goes on along the minus strand of DASPKX010000145.1, from coordinate 4,999 downwards.
AGGTGCTTGGTGGGAGTTTCTTAATCTACTTGGGAATCCAGACGATCCGTTCGCCAGTCAGTCGGTCCGCAACGCTGCGCCCGTTTGGAGGCAGCTTGGGCGCCTACTCTTCGACCTTGCTTTTAACGCTCGCCAATCCCATGACCATCTTGTCGTTCACCGGCGTGTTTGCGGGCGCGGGACTGTCAGTGCAAAGCGACACGATCTTGCGTGGCGCAACTACGATGGTTCTGGGCGTATTCCTGGGAAGCGCCGTCTGGTGGGTGATCCTGACGCTACTGATTGGCCGATTAAGAGAGCGCGTAACTCAGAAGAGGTTGCAAGGGATTAACCTGCTCTCAGGAGCCGTTATAACTCTTTTCGGTCTTTGGCAACTGTGGCGCGTGTTCAGCGCGCCTAAGTTGCAATAACTTCAGGCTGAGTGCGCTCCTCACGAAGCTGGCGTTTGCGATAATGGCGCAGCGAGTGGTTGCTTAGACTCGCCTCAAACAAATCCCGGTTGATGGCTTGGGCGGCGGTGGCCCCCTGCCCGGCCGCGATGATCATTTGGCAGTTCGCGGGTGTAATGCACCCGGCAGCGTAGAGTCCGGGAACATTAGTCCGCATGTCCTCATCCACAACCACCTGCCCATCCTCATCGACGGTTGCCCCCAACGCTTTTGCAAACTCATTGAAGTAGATGTCGCCCCGTGTGGTGAAGAGTGTTTCGATCGCAACGCGCTCACCTGTCTCAAAGAGCACTGAACTCATTGACCCGCCGCATTGCTCGACCTCGAGAATTCGCGAGCGATGCACGGGGATTTCATGCTCCTCAATCCAGGCGGCATGCTGAGGCGACCAGCGAGGCTCGCTGCCATTGGTTGCAATCACCACGCAAGGTGAGTAGAGCATCAATCCGAGCGCATACTCCACCGCCTCATCATTCGCGCCTTGAACAAGAATGCGCTTGTCCTGCACACGATATCCATCGCAGTGCTTGCAGAAGAACATGCTTTTGCCGAGGCATTCGTTTACTTCGGGAATGTCTGGTGGAACATGATAAAGCCCGGTGCAAAGAAGCATGCGGCTGCCGCGATAGACACCCTGCTTCCCGCGCGCCCAAAAGAGATCCCCGTCTCGTCCGACTTCTTTGATTTCATCCTGGACGAGCGTTGCGCCATACCGCAGCGCCTGTTGTCGTCCATTTTCCAACAATTGCTCGCCGGATATGCCTTCGGGAAATCCAAGATAATTCTGAACATCGTGCTCCCAAAGAGCGAGGGAATGCGCTGCATCGATGAGAACGGCATCGCGCATGGCGCGACCGAGGTAAATCGCAGCGGAAAGCCCAGCTAACCCGCCCCCAATAATAATAGCCTCCCGCAACCTTTCGGCGTTTGGAGGCTTGTGAAACTCTGGGGGGTTTTGGCGCGGAACTTCGGTGTATTTCTGTTCCGGCATGCTATCGGCGCACGGGCGGCTTTTCGGGATGCCCAGGCGATGGCCGCCCTTTCAGGCGTGGTGGCAATATCTTGAACTTCATTTTCAGAGCGTGAAATCAGCTGCCTTGACGGGACTTGCCACGAGGGCTGGCCTGCTTCCGCGCAGAGCTGCCCTTTGCTGCGCCAGGGCCTCCACGACCCGCCGCGCTAGAGTTGCGGGAAGTCTGGAGTTTGGAGCGAGGCTCTTTGTTTTGTGAAACGCCGCCGCTTCTATCCCGCGTGGTCACCGGTTGGCGAAAATCCTTGGCGCTCGCTCGAGATCTTCCATTCTGCCCCGCCATCTCCAGGGCCTCCTGCCCACTACGGCGCCGCTCCATACCTTTGGACGGGCCTTGAAGCTCGGTGGCTTGCATGCGCTGAGCCATCCGTCCTCCACGTTTGTTTCCAGAATCCTTCGACCCAGGTGAGGCGCTGCGGACCTGGTTGTTCATCATGGAGGAACGCTTGCCGCCGCCAGCGGATAAATTCCGTTCAGTGCGATCCGAGTTGCTCGAACGAGGCCGCGCTGTGGATTGTCCGGCACGTATCGCCCGTTTTTGCCCGCCGCTGCGACCGGGGCTTCCAGTTCCAGTCGATGCCCGCCGTGAAGTGGCGACCGGTGGTTGCTGCGGGTTTCGTGTGCTCGCGGCTGGCGCCCGTTGCTTTTGCTGGTTGATAGCCATGTAGTTCCTTCTTCCTGCCCAGAATATTCACGTTAATTAAGCTGCGTTCATCCAAGTCTCACAATGAGGCTCGGACGCACTCTGCGTTAAGGGAAAACCTTAAACTCATCACGCCCTCGCTCCTGAATGCGCGCCTCTACTCGGCCTGCTTTAATCGCTGCGGCAAATCGCCACATGAAAATACTTTACGTTCACGAACGCTTGGGCGCGCTCGGCGGCGCCGAAACCAACGCGGTCATCACCGCCACTGAGCTTGGGAAGCGCGGCCATACTATTGGTCTTCTTCACGGCCCTTCCACCGGCAAAGGTGAAGCGGGATGGCATAGCGCATTCCCCCACCGTTTCGCGTTAGACTCCCGCGCCTCTGCTCGCCCGACGACGAACGCCATCGCCGAGTTCGATCCGGACGTCGTTTACGTCCACAAAATGGCGGACCTGAAGGTGCTGGAAACGCTCGTGAACTCCGGACTCCCGCTCGTGCGCATGGTGCACGATCATGACATCTATTGCATGCGCAGCTACAAGTATGGCGTGTTCAGCCGCAAGATTTGCGACAAGGCATTTGGCCCCCACTGCATCATTCCCTGCGGCGCCGTTATAACCCGCGACCGGGTCGGCCGCTTCCCAATCAAGCTTGTGAGTTACTTCGACAAAGCGCGGGAGATCGAACTCTGCAAACGCTTTGATCGCATGCTCGTCGTGACTAATTTCATGCGAGGTGAGTTGCTGAAGAACGGCTTTAACGCCGAAAAGATCGAGATTTACCCTCCAGTGCCACGCATGGGAGACACCAGCATTCGCGGCTCCTTCAGCGACCGCAACCTTATCATCTACGCCGGCCAGATCATTCGTGGCAAAGGCGTTGATGTGCTTCTGCGCGCCCTCGCTGAAGTTAAGACCAAATTTGAGTGCATTATCCTTGGAGACGGAAATCACAAGGCAGAGTGCGAACGCCTGGCTGCGCAGCTCAAGCTAACTGATCGCGTCCAGTTCAAAGGTTTTGTTCCTCAAGACGAGCTGAAGTCTTATTATCGTGATTGCAGCCTTATCGCGATCAGCTCCGTTTGGCCCGAGCCGATTGCCACCATTGGGATTGAAGTCATGCGCTACGCGCTCCCAGTCGTCGCCTTCGATGCGGGTGGAATCAAAGACTGGCTCCAGGATGGCCACAACGGCTTCCTGGTTCCTTGGATGGATCACAAAACCTACGCCCAGCGGATCGACACCTTGCTCAACGATAAGGAACTCGCGCGCCAAATGGGCGAACGCGGTCTTGCCCTTGCTAACCGTGAGTACGATTTCGACAGCTACATCGTAAACCTTGAAGGAATGTTCCAGGGGGTTATCCGCGAGAAAACGGTGCGCCGACCGGCTCCGTTGGCGCCCGCGCTGGTGTAGCATCGCGCTGGAAAAGTGCGCGCCGGGTGCATACGCTGGAGTTGTGCCCCGTCCCGGACGACGTTTGATATTGCTCGTGCTGGTCGCCGGTGTTGCTGCCGGCGTTGCTCTTCTGCTGAAGCAACGCCGCGCCGCTTCAGCAGCCGCGCCCACTAATCCCCTTGTCGTGCTGAAGGCCTATGAAACTGAGCAGGCACAGCTTCATTGGGCTCCTGAGCTGGACGCGCAAAAGTATGGCCAATTTGCGGACCGGTTGTGGAACCAACTCAACTCCTCCTCCAACAAGTTGGAGTTGCTCTGGAAACTTAAATTTGATCTCCATCTCCCTCAAGCTGCACCCACAAAGCGAACAATCAGCCACGAGATATCTTTAAGCGCCGCGTCGGGTGGCTCATGGGACGCAGTCGTTCAACAAGCTCAAATGGAAGGCTGGCAGCTTCAAGAATGTGAGATCCGACACATCCAGTTCTCTCCGACCCCCGCCGCGAAAAGCGCCTTCTACATCGCTGCTCACCTCCTCAGATCGAATCCGGAGGAAAGGGTGCTCTTGGAAGGCGAAATAAAAGTTGTATGGAGCGGCACCTCAGAGTCGCCCCAGATCGCCAGCATTGATGCTTCTGAAGTGCAGGTTCGCTCCAGGAGCGGTCCTCTCCCATTTCGCGAAATCTTGCGCGAGGAAGTTAAACCAGCGCACGGCTCTTATTTTATCGACCCCCTGATTGTTTGGGATCTGGATCAAGACGGCTCTTCTGAAATCATTCTTGCCACCCGCAACCTCGTTTTTGCCCGTGCTTCAGATGGGCAGTGGGCCCAACGATCACTGCTGTCCGAGGCGCCTCCCCTGCTCTTTACGGGAATGCTTGGCGACTTCACTCAGGATGGTCTTACCGACTTCGTCGGCGTCACCTTTGATGGCTTCTTGCTATGGCCGGGAACTGCATCCGGCCACTTTGCCGCAGAAGCGAGGTTCGCCTGGGCGGCGGAGCCTCGCTTGCGCTACGCGCAAACGCTGACAGCAGGCGATATCGACGCAGACGGCGACCTCGACCTTTTCCTCGGCCAATACAAAGTGCCTTTCGACAACGGCCAAATGCCGCATCCCTATTTTGACGCGAAGGATGGCCATCCATCCTTTCTCCTGCTGAACGACGGGCAGGGCAACTTTACGGATGTCACATCGGCACGCGGTCTCGGCCCAAAGCAGCGCCGCCGCGCCTACAGCTCCTCATTCATAGATTTGGACTCTGATAACGATCTGGACCTGATCGTGGTCAGCGACTTCTACGGCATTGATGCGTATGCAAACGACGGCAAAGGGAACTTCACCGACATCACGGCCCTAACCTTTGCCGATCCCCATGCTCTCGGCATGGGGCACTCTTTCGCTGACTTCAACGCGGATGGCCTCCTCGACATTTTGATGATCGGGATGAACTCGCCGACTGCCGATCGCCTCAA
>DASPKX010000144.1:0-10823 GCA_035627835.1 Candidatus Methylomirabilota bacterium | reverse complement strand
TTGATGCCGTGGTTGTGAATGGCCACGCGAACGTCATATTCCTTCGCGAGGGCTTCCAGGTGATCCAGGATTTTGAAGTCGTTTGGCTCAACAATGATCAGCTTGATTCCCATCGCTTTGGCGAACTCGAACAGCTTACGATTCTGCTCTTTTTCGGGGAAGGTCGCGGCGACGCCGAAGGTGTAAGGAACGAGGCCATGCTTCTCGAAGATGGCTTTTTTCTCCTTAATCTCCTCGGGGGTGGCTTTCATCGGGTCAATGTGTTTGCCGATGAGTTGAAGGTATTTGAGTTTGTGCTTGGCTGCGAACTCAAGGACTTGATTGAAATCGAGGTTGCGCAAGGTCCATGTCTGAACGCCGATCTTGAGCGGTTTGTCGGATTGGGCGCTGGCGCAGACTGCCGTGAGCAGCGCAAGAGCGAGCGCGAATGACTTAAATAGCTTCATAGGATGTGCGGACATTGAAAAGCTGCGGCGCTCGCGGGTCAACCTTTCTCCGGTGCGAGGTACTTGGCCAGAATGGGCTTAAGGTTGACCTTCGTTTTCACGGGCCAGAGTTTTGGGTCGGTCATAATGGCTGTTTTCAGAGCCTCATGGGCAGGCCAGCTCGGTGTCGTCGGAATCCGCATGATGCTTCGGGCGACGATCTGCTTGGCCTGCTCGGCGTTGCGGCGAAGGTTATCCAGCACGATGTCGAGAGTGACATGCTCCTCATCTTCTTTCCATGCGTCGTAATCGGTCACCATGGCCAGCGTGGCGTAAGCGATTTCCGCTTCACGGGCGCACTTGGCTTCCCCCAGGTTGGTCATGCCAATGACGTCAAAACCATTGCTGTGATTGGCTTTGGATTCTGCGCGTGTGCTGAAGGCAGGGCCTTCCATGTTCACGTAAACGCCGCCGCTGTGAACACGGGCCTTTAAGGCCTTAGCGCTTTCAACGAGGATCTGGCGCAGCTCAGCGGAAATTGGGTCGGCAAACGCGATATGCGCGACGATTCCATTCCCGAAAAATGACTGGTCCACCGAACGTTTGGTGCGGTCAAAGAATTGATCAATAACCACGATGTCGCACGGCTTGTATTTTGCCTGGAGAGATCCAACCGCGCTGACACTGATGATCCATTCGACACCGAGCTTTTTCATGGCCCATATATTTGCCCGATGGTTCAGCTCGCTCGGGAGGATGCGATGACCGCGGGCGTGGCGAGGGAGAAACACGACTTCGCGCCCATTCAAGACGCCCGTCAGAAATTGATCCGATGGTGAGCCAAATGGGGTGCGGACCGTGACCCACTTTTGGTTTTCGAAGCCTTCGATGTTGTAGAGGCCGCTCCCGCCGATGATGCCAATTCTATGCGTTCCCATGTGACGGGTCAAAGGTGCGCGGCAACGAAGCGGAGCGGCAAGCCAGAAAAGAAGGGCAGATTACTTCCCGACGAGTTCAGTGATTGGCCGGGCCACGGGGGCCGCGGCGCCAAGGGTAATTTCGAGGCTTTCACGAGCCGCTTCAACCGTCATCGTTCCGCCGCGTTCAGCGACCAATTCCCGAGCGCCGGCGACCATGCTCGCGATTTTTTCATCAGAATGGGTCGGGTCATGGTGAAACAAAAACAGATGCTTTACGCCTGCTTGCAATGCGATCTCGACTGCGTCATCGACACAGCTGTGCCCCCACCCAACGTGGCGCGAATATTCAGCGGCGTCGTATTGAGCGTCCATGATCGCAATGTCAGCATCACGGAGAAAAGAGATGGTTTTCTCATCCTGCTTGCGGGCGAAGCTCAATCCGTCGCGGCCACCTTCCGCGTGGGCTTTTTGATGCGAGTGGAGGCGCTGGAAAAGTTCATTGTCGGGAAGGTAAGCGACCACTCCGTGACGGGTCTGCAAACGGTAACCAACGCAAACACCCGGATGATTCAGGAAGGCAGTCTCTACACGCACTTTGCCGATCTTGAATTCTGGATCCTTTAGATCCTGCGCCACGATGTGCCCGGGCATCTCCTGCATGCTGATTGGGAAGTAAGCGCTCTCCATTTGGCTGGCGAGGGTCTGCTGCAAGGTTTTTTGGGCGCCTTCATAGGCCAGAACGCGAATTTCATTCTTCGGATCGTAGGCGGGACCGAAGAATGGGAACCCCTGGATGTGATCCCAGTGGGTGTGCGATATCAGCAGGCTGATGCGCATGGGGCGATCCTTGAACTCTTTAGCCAACGCGAGACCCAAGGGTCTAATGCCTGTGCCGGCGTCGAGGATGATAATCTCCCCTTCGGCGCGGACTTCCACGCAGGAAGTGTTGCCCCCATAGAAAACGGTGTCTGGCCCAGGAGTCGGAATCGAGCCACGAACTCCCCAGAAACGGACTCGTGTGAGGGGGTCTTGCGGCTTTGGATCATCCGCCTGCAAGCGAAGAATGTCATCTGCGCCGAGCAGACGCTCCAGAAGGGTGAACAAAGCGTCGGGCTTAACAGGTTTTGTGAGATACTCATCCGCGCCAGCTTCCAGGGCATTCAAGCGATCTGTGGAGTAGGCGCTGCCGGTGGTGACAACAACACGGGTGCGCGGCCCCGAAGATGTTGGAGCCTTTAAAGCGCGGCAGACTTGAAAGCCATTGCAGCGTGGCATAAGCAGATCGCAGAGAACGATCCGGGGGCGCGTTTCACGAGCAAGGCGGAGGCCGGTTTCGCCATCCTCAGCCTCAAGAACGCTCCACCCACCTGCTTTGAGAAGTTCGGTGAGCGCTCCGCGATAGGCGTGGTCGTCGTCAATGACGAGGATGCTTTTCATCGGGCTGAGCTGAACGATGCGCAGTGTTGAGAATCAGTCTGCAAAAGACAAGATTATTGCTGCCGTTACCCAGCCTGTATTCACGGGCATGAGCTGAGCCGGAATCGTGCCAGCAGACCCGGTTGCGCAGGTGAGAATGGGCTAATGACGGGAGGAGGCCCGATCAAATTCCTCGACGGTGCTGGCTTTGGAATCGGCCCAGCGCATATCTGCTCCTGCTTCCAGGTAGCCATCACCAGTGACGCGGATCACCTGAGCGGCGCCTTGCACGGCAACAGGCCTGAGTGCATGCCCCCACTCTGCCAAGCGCGCCTGGGTGTCCACAGTTAATCCGCCTCGCTCAAAATTGATTTGGTCGGGAAACCATTGATGATGAAAACGAGCGGCGTTCACGGCGTCCTGCGCGTTTATTTTGAAGTCGACGGTGTTGATGATCGTTTGAAGAACGGTGCTGATGATCGTGCGCCCTCCCGGGGTGCCGGTGACAAGAAAGAGTTCACCGTCCTCGACGAGGATGGTCGGTGACATGCTGGAGAGCATTCGTTTGCCGGGGCGCGCAAGGTTTGGGTATGAGCCAATCAGCCCATTCGTGGTGGTGAGCCCAGGCGCGGCGTTGAAGTCACCGATTTCGTTATTCAAAAGGAAGCCGGCGCCGGTCACCACAATCTTGGACCCGTATGAAGCTTCCAGGGTGCAAGTGAGTGAAACGGCGTTTTTAGCCGAATCAACCACGGAAAGGTGAGTGGTTGCGTCACTCTCATTGCTCCAGGAGAAGTTCTGGATTTCGCTCCTGGAGGCTCGTTGCGGGTTGATTGATCGCCGGAGGTCAGCGGCATGATCTTTCGAGACGAGCTTGGTGATCGGCATGTTGGTGTTGAAGTCTGGGTCACCGAGAAACTGAGCCCGTTGAGCGAAGACTCTTCGAAGCGCTTCAACCGTCAAATGAGTGCTGCGGGCGGCGCCCAAGCCACTGGATGCAAGATCGTAGCCTTCCAGGATGTTGAGAGCCTGGACTATGGCGACCCCGCCTGAACTTGGGGGAGGCATGGAGATGATTCCGAAGCCACGGTAAGTTCCTCGAATCACTGAACGCTTTACCGCTCGATAAGCGCGCAGGTCTTCAGCTGTGATAAGGCCGTTGTTCTGTTGCATCTCAGCCACGATCAGACGGGCAGTTTCGCCACGATAGAAGTCATCCGGACCACGAACAGCGATGCGTTCGAGGGTTCTGGCGAGATCTGGCTGTTTTAGGGTGTCTCCGGGCTGATACGGTTCCCCCTCCTTTGTGAATTGCTTGTGGGCCGCAGGATATTGGCGCATGGCCGGTGTTATCCCCCGCAGCGACTCGGCTAGTTCGAAGGAAATGGGGAAACCGTCCCGGGCAAGAGTGATCGCAGGAGCGACCAGGTTGCTCCAGTTCAGCTTGCCATGGTTCGTCCAGGCGAGCCACATGCCAGCGACTGCGCCAGGAACGCCAACGGCCCGGTGGCCTTCGTGGTGCGCCTGGGGATCGTATTTGCCGTTGCGGAGGAACATTTCCGGATGCGCAGCCCCGGGGGCGGTCTCACGGAAATCGTAGGCAGCAGTCTGCCCATCCGCAGTGCGCAGCACAATAAAGCCTCCCCCGCCAATGTTTCCGGCTGCGGGATGGGTGACGGCGAGGGCGAAGGCGGTGGCAATGGCCGCGTCGATTGCGTTGCCGCCGTTGCGCAGGATCCGCGCGCCCACGTCAGCGGCAATTGCATCCTGGGCGACGACCATTCCTTTGCGGGAAAGTTTTGGTGAGGTCGCGGAATGCAGCGTGAGCTGCAGGAGCAGGGCTAGTGCGAGAAGGCGGAATGGCATAACCCCGTTGTGATCTAAATGCGGGAACGTGTCACGCCTGTCGCGCAACGAGCAAAGCCACGGGAAAGCGAGCGAGCACACGCTCCGCGGGGAGAGCATCACCTTCGATGACTTCACCAGAGAAGGCATCTTCAAAGAGGCCGCTCATTTCAGACGGGAGTTTGATGGTGGCGCCTTGAAGGGCGTTCGCGGCGGTTTCCCACGATTTGGCGCCGTTCAGGAGCAGCGAAGTGAAACGGGGCGCCACAGTGATTGCGGTCTCCTTGTTGAGTCGCCGTGCAAAGGCGACAAGATGGCGCGCTCTGTCGCCCTCGACCTGCAAAGGGATGTACTCGCCGGTGCGATAAAGCTCGGCCAGACCGTTGCGCGTCCTTAGAGCCTGATGGATGAGGAACAACTTGATTTCAGGGGAGCGGTAGTTCGTGAGCAGGGAGGCCAGGAACTTTGAACGGGCGTCTTTCGTAGAACGTGAGCGAAGATTGCTGAGCATCTCCTGCCTTAGCGTGAAATCCACCGGGCGGCGATTATCGGGATCGACAAGACTGAAGTCCCAAAGTTCGGAGCCTTGGTAGAAATCAGGAACGCCTGGAGCGGTGATTTTGATGAGGGTTTGCGCAAGGGAGTTCACCACGCCGGGGAATTCAATTTCGCCCCGCAGCTTCAGCAGTTCCTGAACAAACGCGCTGTCAGAGGCGAGATTTCGCTCAACGTACTGGCTCAGGGCCTTCTCGTAATCAGTGTTTTGGTCGATCCAACTGGTGTTGCGCTTCCCTTCCCTCGCGGCTTTAAGCATGTATTCCCGCACGCGCGTTGCGAGCGCTGGCCAGTTGTCTTCGAAGCCTGAGGCCGCGACGGCAGTTTGGTAAAAGAGATACTCGTCGTTGGCATCCGGTGCGGGTTTGCCACTGACGATATCACAATCACGGGCGGTGAGGGCTGAAGACCTATTCACGAAGCGCTGCCACCGCTCTGGCATTTCTGAGAGGACATTCAGGCGAGCGCGAGTGTCCTCCCCGCGTTTCGTGTCGTGCGTCGAGGAAGCCAGCATGGAATGAGGCCAACTCCTCGCTTTTGCCGCGCAATGAGCATGGAAGTGATCCAGAGTTGTGCCGAAACGGCCGGGGTTGCCGCCGACTTCGTTCAATGAAATAAACCGGAAATAACGGTAAAATGCGGTGTCTTCCACGCCTTTTGCGGTGAGCGGCCCGGAGACTTGCTGGAAGCGCCAGATAAACTCAAGAAGCTCATGCGAGGGAGCGGTTTCGGTTCTAAGGACGGACCCCAGATACTGCAGAGCGGCAGAGTCGATGCCCTTTGCTTTAGTGGCAGCGGACAGCGCGTCATTTAGAACCTCGGCATCGGCGGCATTGGACCGGCCCGTCTCCGGCTCACCGTAGGTGCGATAGACGGAAAAGCTGCAAATTAACTCGACGATGGCGGTGCGAAGCACGTGACGGGAAAGACCCCGCGTCGAGGGTGACTTCTGCGCGAGTTGCCAGAGCCGTTCAGAAAGCTCGTTGATGTCGCCGCGGAAGCTCATCTCGAGCACCTCCTTTTTAGAGGCATGCTCGATCGCGTGGAAATCCGCGACGCATCCAGTGAATTCGCCGTAGAACCTTGTAAATTCCGGTTCAGCTGCCGAGTTGATGAACAATCCATTGAGGGCGATGAGGAAATCGTACCCGGTTGTTCCGTGGGCGCGCCAATCCTTGGGCAACTGCTCATCGGCGCTAAGGATTTTCTCAGCGACCACGTAGAGCGGGAGTTGGCTGGAATTCTCGAGCTTGCTCATTCGATCCACCAGAGGGCCGTCACCGAGGGCGGCGAGCTGCAGGTCGCGGAAGTACGCTCGGGGCGCTCGCAAGCCGTCTGGATGATCGATGCGCAGGCCTGTAATGCGCCCTTCATGGACCCACTTGAAGAGCGCCCGGTGCGTTTCTTCAAACACCTCGGAGCGCTCCATGGTTAACGCAACCAGATCAGTGATGTCGAAGAAACGACGGTAGTTAATTTCTTCGGGAGCCAGACGCCAGAACGCCAACTTGTAGTGCTGCGCGTCCAGAACGGTCATCAAGCGATCGGGATCAGCATTAAAGCTCTTGAGGGCTTGTTCCAGCCCGCGAGCAGAATCACTGAGCAACGTTGCCAACGCGGTGTCCACTTCCGGCAACGACCGCACGGAATGAGCCAACTTGCCCATGAGTTCAGCGATGATCGGTTTGCGCTCAAGGTGGAGCCATTCTCGAAGAATCAAAATGTGCGACTCGGGAGAGAGCGGGAAGGAGTTGTCGTAATATTTTACGACTAACTGCGAGTCGTGCCATGCGAGCTGCAACTCGCGCCGTTGCGCGGCCTCCCAGGCGTGATCCCCAAGTGTGGGGAGGAACACCTTCCCTTGGTGGCGATTCCAATCGATGTCGAAGAAGGTTGCGTAGCGGGAGTTTCGGCCAAAGCGAAGGACATCGCGCCACCAACAGTTCGTGAGGTGCGCCGCCATGTGGTTGGGAACCATGTCCACCAGGAGCCCCAGACCTTCCTCCTTGAGTGCATTAGTCAGCCGGAGCAGGCCTTCATCCCCGCCCAAAGAGCTGTTGGCTGATTCGAAGCCACACACGTTGTAACCGTGCGCGCTGCCGGGCGGAGTTTGGAATATTGGGGACGCGTAGAGATCAGTGATTCCAAGCTCCTTCAAATATCCCAGCAGCGGCATGGCCGCAGTGAAGGGAAATTGCTCACCGAACTGCAGCCGGTATGTCGCGGTTGGAATGCGAGCTTGAGGAATGGCTTTGCTCCCTGTCATGCGATCACCTTTTACCTATCACTCCCGCTCACCAGCAGTTGGAATCCAAACGGCTGCAGATTCAGCTTCAGGCCGCCGGCGGGGAGTTCCTCAGGGGGGGCAGCGAGTGAACGTGAGGAGTCGAGGATTCGTTTCCAGCGCGAGAGTCCTGCGGGAACGTCGAGAGTGACAGGACGGTCGTTGAACGAATACACCGCAAGAGCATCGCCGCTGAGTCCTCGATAAAGTACCGCCAGACATTGCTCCTTCTCGAGAGAAATGGGTTCGAGAGTGGATTTGTCGGCGTCACGGATTGCAGGAATCGAACGGCGCAACTGAAAAAGGCGGGCATAAAGCTCACGCAACTCGCGGCCCTTGCCCTCTGCGGCCAAGTGATGTTGCAGTTTGGATGCTCGAAAGGTTTCCTCAGCCTGCGGGTCCGGAGCTTGCCCGGTGGTGTGGAAGGCTTCGAATTCCTTTTTGCGACCTTCACGGACCGCTTGCACCAGAGCCTCGTCGGTGTGGCTGATGAAGTATTGGAAAGGCCGGGGCTCCCCATATTCCTCTCCCATGAACAACAACGGGATGAAGGGAGAGAGCGCAACGAGCGCAGCGGAGAGCCGGAGCTTTTCGTGACCTACCAATGTGGAAAGCCGGTCACCCAACATCCGATTTCCAACCTGGTCGTGGTTTTGAGCGAAGATGACAAACTGCTTGGCGAATGTTCCCTCGGAGGGGGCGCCGTGCTTGCGTCCGCGATGGGGGGAATAATCACCCGCAAAAGCCCAGCCAGTGCGGAGAATTCGAGCAAGCTGCGCGACCCCGTCAAAGTCGCTATAATAGCCAGTCCGCTCCCCGGTTAAAAGCACATGCAGGGAGTGATGGAAATCATCACTCCACTGGGCATCGAGGCCGTAACCACCGCTGGTGGTCGGACGAATTACCTTAGGATCGTTCAGATCGCTTTCGGCGATCAGGTGAAAGCGACGATTCGTCTCATGGCTAGCGGTTTTGGCTGCGTGGCCGAGATCCTGCAGGAATGGAATGGCGGAGAAGTCACGGATAGCATGGACTGCATCCAAGCGGAGCGCATCAATGTGCAGCTCGCGCTGGAAGTAGAGAGCGTTCTCAATAAAAAACCTGCGCACATGATCCGAGCCGCTCTGGTCGAAATTAAAGGCAGGACCCCAGAAGGTTTTATGCGCATCCGTGAAATATGGGCCAAAGTCCCCGAGGTAATTCCCTTCAGGACCGAGATGGTTGTAAACAACATCCAGGATCACAGCCAAGCCGGTGGCATGTGCTGCGTTGACCAACTTCTTAAGGCCGAGCGGTCCACCATACGAGTTCTGAACGGCGAAAAGACCAACGCCATCGTAGCCCCAGTTGCGAGTCCCCGGGAATTGAGCGACCGGCATCAATTCTATGGCAGTGACGCCCAGATCCTTCAAGGAACGCAGGTGCGGAATGATGCCCTCAAATGTTCCTTCCTTGCTGAACGTGCCGACATGAAGTTCGTAGATGACGTAATCGCGAAGCGGAATTCCGAACCAATTCCCATCAGTCCATGGGAACTGGTGAGGCACCACTTCCGAGGGACCATGAACACCCTCTGGCTGGAGACGGGAAGCGGGGTCAGGACGCCGGAGTTTGCCATCAAGTTCCACCCAGTATCGCGCGCCGGGAGTGACGTTTTCGGCAACGGCTTCGAAGTAGCCTTCCGGTGATTTCTTTAAAGCAATCGAGCGTTCCTTCGGCCCACAGAGCACGATGTTCACCTGCTCAGCTTGCGGAGCCCAGAGAGTGAACGCGCAGCGATCTCCTTCAAGGCTGATGGCGCCGAGCGGGTAACGAGTGGCTGTGACGCGGCTGGGGAAAGCGGGATTGCTATTCATTTCTGAGTTCTGGACTTGTGGATGGTCCGTTGCGCCGGATGGCGGGCCTCCGAAACTTCGTTAAGAAGCGTCCGAACGTGGACAGAGCCGAGCATCTCCTCGAGAGTGAGACGGGCTTTTCGCTGCCAATTAGGATGCTGATCTGTGGTTCCTGGAACATTTTGGGCGTTGATCTCCAACCAAAGATCCTCCAGGGGAATCAGGACAATGTCCGCCCTGCCCTTTGCGAGCCAACGCAGCGCGCCTCGCAACAAATCCGTTGGATTCGGTTCAGACGAGGTGATGAGTCTCCTCTTCTTGAGAAAATCAGCGAACGCTTTAATCAGTTTTTGGCGACGCCGCCGCTCGCTTGCGACTTCCTTCGCCTTCAGCAATCCCAGGGTTTGGCGGAGCGCAATGTCCGCACCAGTGACAAAAGCGGCGAAGGTGGGAGTATCATGGGTGTCGAGAGTGGCAAGGACAGCGCGCGGCGGCTCCTTGAGAGCGGGCTGGCGAGGCTGGTGCTCGAATTGAAGGATGCTCATCCCGCGCACGGAATGCTTTCGCATCGCGCGGGTGATTTCCTGAGGAACCGTGCCGAGGTTCTCACCAATCACCACTGCCTCATTGAGGTGCGACTCAACACACAGAATAGCGAACAGCTCCTCCGCGTTGTAGTGGACGTAAGCCCCGTCTTTGGCCGAGCGACCATGAGGTATCCAATACAGGCGATGCAACCCCATGACATGATCAAGGCGCAGGAGCTTGGCGTGCTTGAGTTGGAAACGCATCACCTTGCGCCAATAAGCGTAGTGAGACTTCCGCAGCTCAATCGGATTGAGCGGAGGGAAACCCCAGTCCTGGCCTTCGCGAAAGAAAATATCGGGCGGCGCGCCGCAACTCACACTGCTAACGAATTGGCTTCGGTTCCGCCAAACATCGTAGCTGTCTGAGTTCACACCAACGGGGAGGTCAAGATATAGAGAGACTCCGTCGCGCTCGTAAGCTCGCAGCAACGCGCTGATCTGCTCCTGGGCGAGGAATTGGGCGTAGAGATGGTAGCGGAAATCCGCTTCCCGGTAATCGGCGGGAGTGATTCGCCCACGGCGGGCCTGCTCCGGCCAAGTATGCCAGGAGCTTTGGAGCTTTTCGCCGACTGCACGGAATGCGGCGTATTCCTGCGCGTCCGGACGCAAGCGCAGAAACTGTTCGAAAGCTTCACGGCGCGCCCCCCTGCTTCTGTCCAGAGTCTCGGCTAACGCTTCGAGCGCTCGCCGCTTTAATTGCATCTCCTGCACGTAGGAAACTGTGGGGCTGCTGCGGAATTGTTTAACGGACCGCTTGAACGAGTCTGATTCCAACAGCTTTCGAGCGGGTCGAGAATGTTGCAGCTCCGGCGCAGTCTGAACATCGATGAAATACTCGCTCCAGAAAAGCCGGCTTGCTGGGGAGTAAGGGCTCGGCTCGAAAGGCTTGCTGAGAAAGGTGGCGGTTAATGGGAGGCTGCCAACGAAATCGCCGCCCATTTCTGCCACGAACCGGC
>DASPKX010000143.1:0-9454 GCA_035627835.1 Candidatus Methylomirabilota bacterium | reverse complement strand
AATCGTGGCCATATCGCCCACATTCAACGCTTCGGCTGTGGTGCCGATGCTTTGCACGTTGCCGATCAGCTTGTTGCCGGTCATGTCAGCAGTGGAGCTGACCGTTGCGCTCATCCCAGCGCCGTTCTTCTGCGCGCTGATCGAGATCGAGACAGATACTTCTTTAGCCATAAATTCTTGGTGCCCTTCGTGTGCTTCGTGGTTGGTGAAAAAGATGCGGGTTAGTGGTTAGGGATGTACTTATCGAGAAGCCGCTTCACTTCAGTGACAGCGCCGCGCACGGTTTGCTGCTCGATCAGGATCTGCTTCACCTTGGCATCGGTAGCCGCTCCTTCCGGCGTGCTGTTCAGCCAATTACGCGCAGCCTGGACCGATGCCAGGAGCGCAATGTTGGTTTGCTTGTTCTTCCGAGCGCGGTAAGCGGTGTAGAGCCAGCCAAGGAAAGCGGCGGCGGTCCCTGCGTAGGGAATCGGCAGCGCGCCGACGATCTGCAGGCCATCATCAATGCTCTGCCTGGGGACGAGGTTCGTGCGGTAAGTCGTGGGCGCGTAATCGTATTCGACCACAGGTGTGATGACCTGCTTCAGGACCGGCGCAGCGACCTCGCCGGTTGTCTCGTTCGTGCGCGCTTCGCTGACCACCACCACGTTCGTTTGCCAAACGACATTCGTGCGGGTGACTTCACCAGGCACCGTGATCACTTGGTGATCATAAAGGAACTTCTGCAACGGACTCGGGCCGCCATCGGTGCTTTTGCAGCCGACGAACAGCGCGGCGCAGGCACAGAGGAGCAGAGTGATGAGGAATTGTGGTTTGGCTTGCTTCTTCATTGTCGTTCCCGTTAAACGTGAACGACTAAACCAAACTTCCGCAGCCACCCCCACGGCTGCATTCCTTCCATCCGTTGTATTCCCTGAATCCTGAGAACTTTGTCAGCTTTGCGCTGACTTCTCGGTGGGACACCGCCTGAGACTATAAAAGCACAAAGCCCGAGCTATGAACTCGGGCTTCTGCCGCTTGCAATCTGCGTTAATCTGCGAAATCTGCGGATCGTCCTTACCTCGCCACCGCTCGATAAATCTTTCGGTTATTCAGCGGCTTTGGATCGGTCCAAACGAAATCTTCACTGCTCACCTGGAGCACTTCCTCAGTGGCCCACTCGCCAGAAGCAGCATCCTCCCGCGATTGGATTTCATACGTCCGGCCCCGGCCGCCTTTGATGCTCACCACTGCGCGAATGCCAACTTCGATTTGGGGGGCAAGCAAAGGACGCTCAGCACTTGTGAAGAAAGCCCAGTAGTCACCAACCGCAACCACTTGGCGCCCATTGCTAGCTAATCCACTAAACCGGGAGTTCAGATCGCGTAGCCGTACCGTCCAGCTTTCTCCATCTCGGGAGGATAGTATCTCGCTGCCTGCGCCGACCAGAATCGCCTCGTCATGAACAGCAAAGCTCGTAATGCCCTTTTCGAGCTTAACGTAGCGCCAATTGACCCCGTTTGTGCTGTAGTAAAGTGCTGATCCGTATGCTGAGTAGTACTTCCCCTTGGCATAGTGAACCGGCCCTGTAAACCCACTGTTGATATCGCACTTCGTCCAATCAGTGAGGTTTGTTGTTGTCCAAAGCCCTTGGAGATTGGAAGCCCAATAGCGTCCCCCGCTAGCTCCGCGGAAGTTTCCTTCTGGCAGAGTAATCGGCACTTTACTCCATGTGACCGCATCAGAGCTGCGGTAGATATCGGCATTGTTGGCAACGAGGAACGCTGCCCCGTCAAACACGAACTGGAAGCTGAGAGCCTCGTTGCGAGCTAGGGTGCGGAATGTCCAGTCGTCGCCCGTCTTGCTGGTCGCGTAGCGGATCCCTGAAGGAGTGGAGTGCCCGAATGCAACGAATTGTCCTAAGCCATATATCACCTTATTGCAGCCGAAACCTTCACGGGTCTGCACCCAGTTAGTGCCGTCTTCCGACTTCCATGCGTTCTCTCCTCCGATAACCCACTTTCCCTCACCGAAGGCCACGCCGCTCATGCGCTTGACCCAAGCCGATTCCGGAGGCTGGTACCAGCTGTCCAGTTCATCGTTAGCTGCCGCCAGCAGCGCAGCCCAAAGCAAAAGGCACAGTTTCAGTGCTTTCATCTCATTCCTTAATACGTTCCGAGCAACCCAAATCTTTCACTCCTGCCTCCTTTTTCCCAAAAACGACACTGTGTCGTTTTCAAATCGGCAACAGTTGCCGTTTTCAAATTCGACACAGTGTCGAATTTGTTAAAGGTCTTTTCTATAAACGCTCACAACCGAGTGCACCGCGTGTATTTTCTCAACGTCATCCAGCTCCAGCTCAACAGGTGGATAACGAGGATTCAACGAGTTCAATTGCACGTAACGCCTATCGAGCCCGCGCATGTGGAACTCTTTGAAATACACGCCATCCCTTGTCCGCACGATTGCTAAGTCGCCATTGCGTGGCACGGCATTGGGGGCAACCACAATAATGTCACCGGCCTTATGCCTGGGCTCCATGGAATCGCCTTCCACATACAACGCATAGCAGTTGTGATCACGGCAATCAGTGGTGACGCGCCCCAACTCTCCTTGGTCTTCGTATGCATGAGAGTATCCCGCGCTCGCCCAAGAGACTATCGGTGCTTGCTTTGTGGCCCCGTAGAAAGGTCCAGAATATTCTTTTAAGACAAGCGGACTCTCTGACTCGGGAGCTGGCCCTTTAAGAATTCCTTCAGGCGTCGTCTTAAGAATTCCTGCGATCTTCTCCAAAAACTCGTCACTCGCGTTCGTCTTTCCCAACTCGAAGTTGTTGATAGTGGACTTAGCATACCCGCTTTTTACAGCCAGATCATCGAGGGTGAATCCACTCGCTTTCCGAAACGCCTTTAAGAAATTTCTCACGATTTAAGAAAAAACTCCTTGCACAGTCTTAAGAATTGTCTTACGACTTTCTTAACGACTGTGACGCGTCACAAAGAAATGACAAGGAAATTCTCCCAAACTTTGGCTGCGGAGAAGCTCAACGTGAGCCGCGAACACTTAAACCGCGTCCTTCGTGGTCACCGCAAAAGCAAAAGTCTTATCGCCCGGTATGAACGCCTCCAACGAAGACTCGCGCAGTGAACTAATTGAGTTCGTGTTGGCTCAAGCCGCCGAACAGCCCGTGTGCAAACGCGCGCGCCTTTACCGGCAGCTCGCCACTCTCTGTGATGAGCCCACCGAAAAGCAGAGTCTCTTAAGACTTTCTGAAACCCTCGAAACAGCGGAGGCCCGCTGCCGTGAGTTCACTTTCAATTTCGCTCATCGCCACGCCTGATGATCTCCCGCCTTCCATCTCTGCCAAAGCGCAAAAGCCAGTCCGGCCCGGACCAGCTGGAGATGGACGGCTATTTCCCCCACGCCAAGCCGCTCGTCTTTGTTGCTGAGGCAGCCCGGTGCCTGGCTTGCTCACCAGACCAGGTGCGCGATCTCTCCGACTCGGGTGTGCTGCATGTGCTCAGCATTAGCGATTCAGAAAATCCGAAGCGCGACCACGTCCGCGTCACTCGCCTGAGCGTCATTCACAAGGCCGAAGACAAACCAGCGCCCACCCTCAAGGATTACGGTCCCGATTGGTGCTTTAAAACCGGCAAGCAATTGCTCCGCCTTGATGAAGTCGCCACCCACTTGCGCTGCACCGTCCGCCACGTCCGCGACCTCCTCCCTCTGATCTGCGGTAGGCCCGGTCCCCTGACCGGGCGAATCAGCATCAGCGATTCAAAGGCCCCCCAGCGGAACCATTACCGCATCAGCACAGCCGCCGCTGCCGACTTCGTCACCGCCCGTCTCAAACAAAGGAACACCCTCGAATGAACCCGACAACCGAACCAACATTGGTAGGCCCGGTCACCGCACCGGGCGGTTCTTCAGACTCGCCGCTCCAAGCCGCTCCAGACATCGAGCAGCTCCAAAAGCTTCTGGATGCCGTCACGATTTGCCAACGGTATGCCTGTCCCTTGAGTGCCGCGAGTTTGCTCCGCACTCTCTCGCACGTCTCGCTGCTCATCGCTGACCAACTCCATCCCTCCCTCCCACCTGCGCAATCCTTGTCCGCCGCAGCCTCGGCGAAGGTGGATGCGGATGCCCCAGGAAGGAACATCCTCGAATGAACCCCTTACTTTTAGCCGCAGCCATGCGCAAGCGCCTGCTCTTTTCAGAGCTGAGCGGCGCCGCTCTCTCCGTGAAGGCCATGCGTTCTGCGCTCTCCGTCAACGACCAACCGCAAGCGCAGATCCACGCCAATCAGGCATCCGCTTATCTGGAACGTGCCTGGGCCATGGCCGAACAGCTCTTTGGCAAGGCCGACACAGAACCAGCAATCGAAGTAACCTCCCATGTCGAAAACAGCCGTCATTAAATCACCCGCTGCATCCCTGGAGATCACCGCCTCCACGGATCTGAAGCAGTCGCGAGAGCATGTCCTTCATTGCCATAACGCTTGCCTCCGCGCTGCGCAGGACCATGTCGGTTATGCCTTCCTGGCTGGCTTTGAACTTCAGAGGGTCAAAGCTGCGCTGCCACATGGCCAGTTTATGAACTGGTGTCGCGAGAATCTGCCCGATGTGGTGGATCGCACAGTCAATCGTTACATGGCGTTTGCTCAAGGGTTAGCCGCCAAATTCGACACGGTGTCGAATTTCGCAGCCGAAGCGCTCCTGCTTACGGATGGCTCTCTCAACGAGAGAGACCGTAAAGCGATCCTGGAAGCCGCTCACGAAGCCGCAGACGGCAAGACCCTCACCGAGCTTTATCGCGACCTCGGCGTCATCCGCCAGCCAAAGGAAAAGCAATACCACCCGCCTAAGGAGCTTTCACCCGAGGAGGTAGTGGAAGCGCGCCGGGAGCAAGCCCGCCGGTACGTCCAGGCGATCACTGAGCCCATGGACCTCGCGACTGACGAGACGCTGCTGAACCTCTCGTCCGCCGAACTCAAAGCTGCTCTGCGCAGCACGGTGGAATTCTCGAAGCGCCTTCGGGATCTCCTCCACCACAGCAAGCAGGTCACACCAAAGAAAAAGGGCCGGAAGTAACCACCTGCCCCAGATCACCCCATGAATTTGTCTCCAGCAACAATGACGGCCAACAGTCACTCGGTAAGCCTCCATGCGGCAGCGCCCAGCTCATTGGCTCTGGAGATTAACGCAGGCCGCGCGCTCGCGCGAAGTGCCCGGCCTGCGCCCCTTTTCCTCGTTCCCCAGGAGGATCATAAAGGCGATTGGAAACGGATCGGTGAAGAACAGCGGAAGCACGTTGATCTCCTCCTCGAATGCCTTCGCCGGATCCATCGTTCCACGAACAAAAGCGCGGAGTGCCGAGCCATTGCAGCGGGCTTGCAACACAAGCGCGGGTTCAGCGCCACGTCTCTGGAGAACAAATATTACGCTTACCTGAAGTCCGGAGATTGGCGCGTGCTAATTGATCGCGCCAAAGCAGGCCCAAGCTTCTGGAACACAGATGAGCCCAGCGGCCTTCCCAGTGCTTTCATAGAGTTCTGGCGCAAGCTTTGCGAGGATGATCAACGCACCAATGCCGGCGCATATGCCGAGCTGCTCAAGATCTGGCGCACCAAGCGCGATTCGCAGGGCAACTTTTACAAACGCATCCCAGGTTATGAGGAGTGGCCCAAGGCTGACGCGCTCAGTTCCCATCCGCGCGGGTGGTCAGACAAGAACCTGTTCCGCCACGCTCCCGACCGGTTTGCTCTGACGGTCTCCCGCCAGGGCCGCGCTGCCGCGTCCGATCACCGCCGCCGCGTCTTCACCTCCCGCGAGAATCTCTGCGTCGGCCAATATTACCTGTTCGATGACCAGGAATACGATCAACGCGTCAACTGGCTCAGTTCACAACGAAAGGTCGTTCGCCCACTCGGCCTCAATGCCCTCGATCTAGCGTCAGCCTGCTGTTTCGCCTTCGGCTTCAAGCCCGCGCTTGAGAACGAAGCCGGTGTTAAGCAAAAGCTCAAAGAGCGCGACATGCTCTGGTTTGTCGTCAATGTGCTCTGTTCCCATGGCTACCGCGATGATGAGCATGGCACAGCGCTGATCGTTGAGCATGGCACCGCTGCCATTCGCGCAGATTTCGAAGCCCGCATTGCCGAGGCCACGGGCGGTCGCGTGCGCGTGGAGCGCAGCGGCATCAACACCACTCCCGCTTTCGCGGGCCTCTTCGAGTCTCGTGGCAAGGGCAATCCACGGTTCAAAGCTCATATTGAATCGTTCTTTAACCTGGTGCGCAATCGCACCGCCCGGCTCCCAGCGCAGACCGGCAAAGACCGAGACCACGCGCCCGACGAGGCTCATGGCCTGCTCTCCTACAACGCGCAGATGCTCAGGCTTTCCGACCTGCTTTCACCCGCTGCCCGCGAAGAGTTGGAATTCCCTGTTCCCGTTTGGTCGAAGTGGGTCAGCGCCATGATGGAGGTTTACCACCTCATCAATTCGCGCCAGGACCACAATCTTCAGGGGTGGGATAAGGCAGGCAACGTCACCTCAGAATGGCGGCTCTCCCCAAATCATCCGTGGCAATCACGCCAGGAATTCGATGCCATTCCAGAGCCCGCCCGTTCCGCCATGGCTCAGGCTCTCGCCCTTTCTCCGGCCCTGACCCGGCCTCGCAAGCTTTCTCCTCTGGAAGTCTGGAATCATGGAAGAGCCCAGCTCACCAGAGTTCCCGTTGACCTCATGCCCATTCTCCTCGGCCTGGAGTTCGGCGTCGAGAAGACCGTCAGCGGCGGTTACATCACTATCGAAGATTCGGAGATCGATTCTGAGCCGCTCCGTTTCCCGGTCTGGACCGATTCACTGCGGCTGCGCAACGGTGAGAAGTTCCTCACATTCCTGAATCCTTACCGACCAGACGCTCTGGTGCTCACCGATGTGAAGGGCCGCGTTGTTGGTGTGCTGGATCGCCAGGATGTTCCCTCCCGCTCGGATTACGTAGGTGTTGAACGTCAGCTCGGCGCTGCTCGCCACGAGGAACGCGAGCGCCTCCTGGAGATCGGCGTCCGCCACATCGACAAGGCCGACCGCAAGCTCCAGATGCACCGCAACAATCTTGCCCTGGCTCGCGGGGAGATCACCGCCAAGCAACGCGAGCAGATCAGCTCCGCCGAACTCACCGCCGAAGACTTTGACAATGTTTTGAACAGTCCCTCCCTCGAAGCACCACAACAAAAACCCTCGTTCAATGAGCACGACATTAACTCAATCCTCTGACATCGCTGAGCCTAATGGCTCCGACGCGCTCCTACCCTCCGGCCCAACCCTTGGGCCGGAAGCCCGCGCCGCTCAACGCTTCTCTGTCCCAGGGGACATCGTTCAGCGCGTGACCGCTGATTTGCCCGAGGAACAGCGCACTGCCATTCGCTGGCTGCACGGCTACGCTCGCGAGAAGAATCTCGGCTATCAGGAGATCGGCGCGAAGCTTAAGCGCGGCGAGAACAAGACCTACGACGGCAACACCGTTTACCGCATCCTGAACGGCCTCCATGAAGCTAAGCTGGATCGCTTCTGCGAAGCCGTTGAGAGCCTCCGTCGGCTGGAGGAAAGCCGCAGCGGGATCCACCGCACCGACTTCATCGAGACCGACACCACGCGCAAGATGTTCAAGGTATTCGACGCTGCGCTGACGCACAACCGATTCGTCTGGATCATCGGCGCGAGCCACATTGGCAAGACGGAAGGCTCACTGCATTACAAACGCACCCACAATCACGGGCAGACGAAGTACGTCCGCACTCCTGCCCATGGCCGCTTCCGCCGCTTTATCGAATGCCTGGCCAAAGCTGCTGGCATCGGCCTGGGGCCGACCACTGCTCACATGTGCCGCCGCATCCTCGACTCCTTTGACGAGCACATGCTGCTCATCGTCGATGAGGCTCACCAGTTCTTCAACGGCCTCGGCGGAAGCAATACCCGCTTTCCGGAAGGCTTGGAATTCATCCGCGAACTGCACGACACCACCCGCTGCGGCGTGGCCATCGTCGCCACGGACGTGTTCACCACGGAGTCCATGGTGGGCAAGTTCAACAAAGACCTGAAGCAGTTCAGCAATCGCAAGATCGCCACCCTCCGCTTGCCTGATTTCCCAACCCGCGAGGATCTAAACGCCTTCGCTGCCGCTTATGGCTTGGAGCCCGCCACGGGCGAGTTCCTCGCGCTCCAGAATGAAGTGGTCAAAGCAGAGAGCCTCGGAGCCTGGAACACACTTTTGCAGGCCAGCAGCAAGCTGGCTTCCAACAGCCGGGAGAAGCTCCAATGGAAGCACGTCAAGAAAGCTCACGCCGTCCTCCTGGCCATCGAGAAAGGGCAATGGGAATGAGCGCCACGATCCCTGCAATTCTGTGGTTCGTGGTCCTTTCGGGTGCCCTGGTTGTGCTCGCTCTGGGCGGCGTGCTCTACGCCCTGGACGGCAAACGCGATGCCACCGCCACGCATATCTGCTGCCAATGCGGCGTCATCGTCACCAAAGGCGGTCCAGAGATCTCCCACGGCCTATGCCGCGCTTGCCGTGAAACCATGATCGGCTTGGTGCATCTCGAACACCAGCAACGCCACGGTAGTCCTGAGCCCCGGAGGGGCGGCACAATTGTAGCCCAGGGCAAGCGAGGCGCAGCCCTGGGTAACGCCACCACCATTAACCATTCCCTCTCTCCTTCCAGGGGAGAGGGCAAGGGAGAGGAGTCCCTCTCGGATTACCTCACCACACCCAACCCAACAATTTAACGAAAGCCATAAAGATGAAAGAGATTCCCACAGATCACGCTCAGTTAGCCCAATTGTTCGACGATCACAGCGTCAGGTTCGAATCGCTGCACTGGCTCGCCTGCTGCCATAACGGACACCGGGTTCATGATGAAGTTAGAGCGATCCTAGAGGAC
Source organism: Candidatus Methylomirabilota bacterium (assembly GCA_035627835.1). Classification (GTDB taxonomy): domain Bacteria; phylum Verrucomicrobiota; class Verrucomicrobiia; order Limisphaerales; family SXQI01; genus DASPKX01. The sequence continues at coordinate 534 of DASPKX010000143.1, read as the reverse complement.
CTGGACAGCAACGCTCAGATGCAAGGCATCTTTGGGTGCAAGACGCGGCAGCTTTGGGCCGCTGTTAAAGATCGCGACGATGACGACACCCTCCAAGCGATGTGGGATCTGAAGCTGTTCGGTTTTCTCGCCAAAGTTGAAACACCCTACCGCGATGGGACGAGCCACTCATGGGGCTACACAATCTGCGAAATCCTCTATGCGCCGACATTGGAATTGCTGGTGAAAAAAGCCATCGCCTTTGCCGAGGAGGAAGAACGCAAAGGAAGAAAGCGGAAAGGGAAGTGACCACTAACCCAACAATTTAACGAAACCAAAGAAGAAAGACGAAATATGGCAAAGAAGGACAAGCTCATCCCCATCAACGTCAACAGCCGGGAAGCCATGGAAGCCGTGGTCAACAAGCTCGTTGAGCTGAAACTCAAACACAAAGCCCTCGAAGTTGAGATGGCGCAAAAAGTCTCTGACACCCAGCAGGCTTATCAGGCGAGCATGATGACGCTCGCGACTGAGATCGAGCGCCACGAGATCGGC
>DASPKX010000142.1:0-5057 GCA_035627835.1 Candidatus Methylomirabilota bacterium | reverse complement strand
CAAAGCTTGGCTTTGCCCCGGGTCAGGAATTTTCCATTCACTAGAGATGTGGCGACGATGGTCGGCGACTCACGTTCGGCAGTGACCTTGGCGGAGAAGCTCATCCTGCGCTTCAGCCGGTCCACAGCCAATTTCCAAACTCCCTCGCGTTCCTTGATCCAGATATCTTTGAAGCTCTTGCCGACGGTGGGGGGATCATAAACGAGCGTGGAAATGGCATCGCCGGCAACACCGGTCAACCCGGTGACCTGAATGGTCCACGTGAAGTTCGCCGGAACAACTCTCTCGATGTCCCGCAGCGTTTTCACGGCTATGCCCTGCTCCAGCTTAAAGGGAGCGCTCTCCCAAATCAGCGTTCCCGGCATGAACGAGGCGGGTGGCCATGGAAATCCATCATTTTTATAGAAGCGAATGATCCCGAACTCGTCGCCGGAGGGGGTGAAATCTCCGAAATATTCAAAGGAGAACTCGACCACCCGGCGAGCGTGGCCTGCGAGAATGACTTCATCGCCCCACTCTGTGGCGGAAGTGAACGCCCAGTCGGTGTAGGTGGTGGTATTGTCGTAAATGACTTCATAATCCTCCGGGGTGGGCGGAAGAGCCGCATTGCTGGCAATCGGCGCATAAACGCCGATGAGCGCGAACAGTGACAAGATGGGGGCGAGGCTACGCGGCGCAAACGCGCGCAGAACACCGAGCGGGAAAGCGATCATGTTAAAAAAGTATGGCCGGACGCGCCCTGCCGTAAGGGCACCTTCACCGACTATCGCACCCTAGGGGAAGGATGGAGGAGTGGCAAGCGAATAGGTTCACCCGGTGCGGATTGCAGCCCACGTGATAAGAAGCCTGATATTATGCGCTGTAATGCACAGGGCGAACAGGGTGGCAGTTCTTGTGGAGCGTTCGAAGGCTTTTGGCTAAAGTTGCGCAATGCACCGGCGGCTTTTGCTTTCGCTCTGCTTCCTACTGCCAACTCCAGGCGCGGAGTTGAAGTCCGTTCCGGCGCTTGGGCTGCGCGTAGCCAATGACCTGGTCGTTTCCCTCTACGCTGATGCCGCGCTGGCCGAGAATTCCTTCAGCAGCGTCATCGACGCAAAAGGCCGGGTGGTGGTGTCTGGGCCGGGATATATCCGGCGGCTGGTGGACAGCGATGGAGATGGAACTGCGGATCGGTTCACGACGCTAACCAGCCCACGAACTGGCGCCATGGGCATGTGCTTCGACGGGGCTGAGTTGGTTTACATGGCTGATGGAGGGCTCTGGCGCGTTATTGACCTCGATGATGATGGGGTCGGGGATCAACCTCCGGAGAAGCTGTTGAGCGTGGCGTCCGGCGAGCATGGCGGTCACGCCATTCGCAAAGGGCCTGACGGCTGGTGGTGGTTCCTCGGTGGCAATGACTCAAAGTTTGGGCCTGAACACACCCAGGGGCTAAGACAGCCCCTCATCCGATCGCCTGAAGGTGGAGCCATGCTCCGAATCTCCCCTGATTTCCAAACCCGCGGCTTCGTCGCTCAAGGGTTCCGCAATCCCTACGACTTTGTCTTTGACCAGCACGGGCGGGCGTTCACTTTCGACAGCGATGTGGAGCGGGAATACCTGCTGCCGTGGTATGTCCCCACGCGTGTATACGAAGTCGCATTGGGCGGGCATCACGGCTGGCGTCTGCCGGGGTTCCAACGAAGTTGGAAATGGCCCGGAAGCTACCCTGAAGTCGCGGAAGCTCGCATTCATCTCGGCCGCAGCTCCCCGACGGGGGTCGCAATCTATCGTCACCGGGCCTTGCCAGCCGCTTATCATAACGGGTTGTTTTTACTGGATTGGACGTTCGGGAAGGTGTGGTTCTGCGGATCGACGAACGGAGGCTTTTCAACTCCGCAGGTCATCATTGAGCCAATCGGATCAGAAGGTTTCGCGCCGAACGATATTTCAGTGGGGCCAGACGGAGACTTATTCATCTCGATTGGCGGGCGGAAAACCCGCGGGGCTGTTTATCGAGTGGCAACCGCCGCGCGCGTTGCTTCCAAGCCAGGGCCAGAAGACCCGTTGTTGGCGGCGCTTGATGCGCCTCAACCTTTGGAGGCCTGGTCACGAGCACGGTGGATCCCAATCGCGAGGCAGCTGGGAAAAGAACGCATCCTTTCAGCGGCTGGAGACGAGAAACTCCGGGAAGAGCAGCGCGTCCGCGCTTTGGAAATCCATCGAGAACTCTTCGGGCCGGTCACCCTCGCGTTCTTTGACCGTGCAAATCTTGCTCCCGCCGTGCTGGCTCGTGCTCTTTGGGCAGCCCCGGCAAGCGCCACGAACATTCTTTTCGCTTCATGCGCTTCTGATAATCCGCTTGTGGCGCGCGCGGCTCTGGAACGCTTGCTGGAGTTCGCGTTTGCGAACATGCCTGCCCCATTTAACGCCGCCGCGATTCCTCACCTCGTTGCAGCGCTCGGCTCGCAGGATAAAACGGTCAGCATGGCGGCGCTCGCTGTGGTGGCGTATTTGGACGACGCCGCTTTTCGTCGGTTTTGGGAATCATTAACACCAAACCAAGAGCGAGCCAGAATTCGGGCAGCTCTCGCGGCAATTTCGCGGGGGATCAACAGTCAGCAAGCCACAGATGTTGCACTGCAAACATTGGCGAACTCACGGGATCCTCAAACGCAGCTTGAGGCTCTTCGCTGCGTGATCGCACTGGGAGGGAATTGGAATATCCAAAAGCCGTCAGTTGAAATCTACAGCGGCTACGAACTGGCGACTCCGGATGCGCTTTCGCCCGCAACCAAACACACAGCCCTGGAGGCTGTATCAGAACTGATCCCGAACTCCTCGGCAGCCTTGCAGCTCGAAGCCACGCGTCTGGCAGCGATGCTGGAGAGCGACGCTCCTGGAACATTGCTAAAAGTCGCAGGCCTTCTTGGAACCTCCAGCTCTACTGTCGAAGAAGACTTCCACCTCCTTATTGTCGTCTCGAAGCTCAGGGCCGCTTGGCCAGACCCCATAGTTCAAAAGGTCGCTGACGCGATGCTGGGGCTCGATGCGAAGGTGGGCGGTCGCGAGAATCGAATTAAGCAAACCTGGACCACCCGCCGCGACGAACTTTTCAAAGCTCTCCTGCAACGAGAGCCGCGCTTGGCGCCAGCCCTCCTGCCGAATGCTGACTTCGTAAAACCCGCGCACACCCAGCTCGCCTTGGACCTCCCCGCTGAGTTCAGGATGAAAGCGGCCTCTAAGTTCTACGAGGCAATCAACCAGAATGCCAATTGGCCGTGGAACTCCGCGACTGTGGAGCTGTTAAGCGATTTGCCGAGTAGCCGGCCGCTATTCAAACAACAGGTGAACAATGTGGCTCTTCGCGATTCCCTGGTGATCGCTTTGTCCAGGGAGCCTGAAGAGGCTGACCGTGACTTTTTGCTCACTGGTCTTGGCACGAGCAATCCCCAGGCCGCTCGAGCTAGCTTGCGAGCGCTTCGAAAACTTCCAACCATCAACTCTCCCGCAACGCGCCAAGCGCTCGCTCGCGCCCTTAAACGCGCGAAGACGTCAGAGACTGAATGGATTGATTCGCTTCTATCGTTTGCGGAGGCCACGACTGGAAAGCAGTTCCGGGGCGCGGATCGCAGTGCGCGAGTTCGCGCAGCGTTAACAACACTGCAGCCAGCCGGAGAGAAATACGTTTCTGTGGCGGCATTGCTATCTAGCGCCCCGTGGAGTGACGGAAATGCCGAAGCTGGACAACGTGTGTTTCAGGAGAGAGCTTGCGCGTCCTGCCATGTCGGCCCCGGCGCAATTGGGCCGGACCTAGCAGGCGTGACGGGCCGCTTCTCACGCGAGGATCTCTTCAAGAGCATCATCGATCCGGATGACGCAGCGCCGGAAGGTTATCAAGCGCACAGCTTTGAAACCAAATCTGGCGAGAGCCATCTGGGCTTGATTGCCTTTGAAGCGGCGGACGGTGTCATCCTGCAAACCGGTCCCGGAGCAACCTTGCGCATCCCGACGGAGGAAATTGCAGCGCGAGCGCTCTCTGAAAAGTCGCTGATGCCAGCGGGGCTGTTGGACGGGCTGACGGGGCGGGATCTGGCAGACCTGTACGCTTATATGCAAACGCTGCGCCGTTAGCGCGCTGCGGTCTGAGCGCTCTGTGCGGCCCGTTCCAGGGCGGCAATAACGATCCCGGGCGTAAGCGCCACTGGCAGCACTTCTGGAGGGCTCTTGCCATCCGCCGGATAGACCAAGTTCAAAGGTATAGCTGCCCGCCCGTACCGTGTGATTTCTTCCACCACAATCGGGTCGCTGGCGCGCGTTGTGATGTCCGCCTTGATCATGATCACGCCCAACTCTTTGACTTTTGCCCTAACGCTTGGGACATCGACGGCGAGCCGCTTGTTTGCGCGGCAATTCGGGCACCACCGCGCTGTGAAATCGACGAAGATTGGTTTCCCGAGCTTTCTGGCTTCCTCCACAACTTCTGGACTCCAATTCTGCCAAACCAAACCATCTGGCGACGTTGGAGCAGTCGAAACTGAGGATGTCTCCTCCGCCCGCGCCTCGCGCCATTTGAGTTCGTGCTCCAGAAAGAACAGGTAGGCGAACACGAGCAAGCCCAGAGCAATGCCGCGGCTGAGGGCCGGACGAATTCCGCGTTGCGCAAACTCTCCCCAGATCCAGGCAGCCACAGCGACCGCCACCAGGAAAAGGCCGAGCGTGAACACATGCTCGCTGCCATACAGCGCCAGCGCGGTGTCCATCAGATAGAACGCAGTGGCAATCATGGGAAAGCCCATGACCTGCTTGAAACGCACCATCCATAGGCCAGGCTTTGGCAGGAAGCGCAGCCATTCGGGTTTGCTGCTCAGAAGCACGTAGGGAAATGCCAAACCCGCCGCGATAAACGCAAACACGACGACAATCACCAAAGGCCGCTGAGTAAACGCAAAGCCGAGAGCCGCGCCCAGAAACGGAGCGGAGCACGGCGTCGCCAGCACCGTCGTCAGAACGCCATTGAAAAACGCGCCCCCTGCCCCTTCGCGGGTGGCGAGCGTTCCTGCCGCAGTCATCGCTCC
>DASPKX010000141.1:0-8467 GCA_035627835.1 Candidatus Methylomirabilota bacterium | reverse complement strand
ACTCTTGGCCTTGCAATTCAAAGGCTACCGTCATGACGGCGCCAACTGGCTGCCCCGAAGCCCGTGACGCAGCTTCGCCATAGCGGTTGATGCTAATGATCCGGGAGTTCTTGAAGATGGACACGTAGTAACGCGCCGCCTCTTCAGCTCTGGATTCGAACCATAAAAATGGTGTGATCTTTTGCATGCTCTCTCCAGGTAGATGTCATTAAGCCTGCGGGGTTGTTTCCCACAAGCCAAACGTGTTGTTTTCGGTGTCGGTGCAGATGCCGAAAGCGCCCATCCCAGGCACCTCGGTTCTTGGAACCACAACTTTGCCGCCGAGTTCGGCCACGCGCGCAAGCGAGGCATCCACCGAGGCGACGTTGATGTAGTTCGTGATTGTATGCTGCGGGCACTGCTTTTGCATCATCCCGCCATCCGGGCTCCCGCCCCCGGAATGGGTGTTCATGTGCCAATACTCTTTCCCGCCCGGCAGGCGCGTGAAGTCCCAGCCGAAGAGGCTGCGGTAGAATTGCTGGGCGCGCTGGATATTCTCAGCCGGCACTTCGAACCAAACCAGCGTGCCTGGCAAAGCCACGCGTCCCGCACATTCATTTGCTGTAGCTGTAGCGCTCATAGTGTGTTTCGTTCCCTGCCTTGGTTTAATTAACGAACACGTTTGAGCGTCGTGGGCTTAGCGGGAGCCTCCTCTCCGTTGATAATCGCTTTACAGCTCGTGGTGATCGTGTCCGCGTCATCGAAGCGGATCGTGAGGCCGTGCATGTGATCTTCCTTCTTGGGATTAATCCCGCAGGTCTCGTCGAAATCAAACGTGATGCTCTTCGCGTCGGATGATTTGAGCATCATGCCCGGGCGATTGCCCATGACGCAGTAGTGAGTCATGGCCAACTTCCCGCCGCGATCGTAATACATGGTCACCATCTCCATTGGGGTTCCCGGGAAAGAGCGTTCTTCCACAATGGTCCCTCCGGCAAGGAGACGATACTCAATAGTCATGTCGACAGGCCCCTGCCCGACATCCGTCTTCCCTTGCCAGGTCCCCACGAGGGACTTCATGCGATCAAGCTCGGGAGAAGCTTTCTTCGTTGGAGTAGGCGCATCGGCAAGGAGTTGCAGCGAGGCGCTCAGGATTAGAGTGGCACAAAGTGCTGTGAATTTTGTTTTCATGTTCGTTTGTTGTTTCGACTTTCACTACCACAACGAACGAACCGTCCAAGAGAGGACAAAAATTGTGAGAATTTTTAGACAAATCGCAAATCAGCTAAGATCAACAACTTGCAAACCTTCAATGGAATCATGCGCGCCACTCAGGAACCCAAGAAGCAAATTGTTCCACGTGGAGCATTTGCATTCTGAACTGACACACCTCGGAGAGAGTTTATAGTCGAGGCCGCGGGTTGGAGGCCGGGAACGGTTTGCCAGAAAAGCAGGGAATCTCGCTGATTGGATGGTGCATACTGCTGCCCGCCGCGTCGAAAGGGCCACGCACAGCGGAAATGTCATCGAAATATCGATTTAAAGCATCCTGCAAGGTTGGAAGGATTTCCCCCCGGCTGCTGCCGAGCACAGAATAGAGCGGGCGCTTCGCAGGCAAATGGAACTTGTGCAACGGTCGTGGCTCGATGATATCGCGAGGGAGACCGGAGCGCTCAGCAACAGCCCAGGCGAGTTCGGCCCAACTGGTTTGGCCTCGATTGGCCAGATGCCAAATCCCCGTTTCGCCATCGATAAGCAGATCGAGTGTGCCGTTGACCAGGTCGGGAACATACGTTGGGGAGACGATCGCATCAATCGGCGCTTGAACGGGCTCCCGTTTCCGCAGTTTGTCCAATGTAACCGTGACGAAGTTGTGGAGATCCCAGGGACCAAAGAATGCGCTTGTCCGGATGACGAGTGATCGGGAGCAAAGCTCCAACGAACATTGCTCCGCCTGCGCCTTGCTTGCCCCATACACATTAAGCGGAAAGGTGGTGTCGGTTTCAACGTAAGGGGCGCGCTTTTCCCCGTCGAAAACAAGGTCGCTGGAGAATGTGACCAATGGAATGCCATGATGAGCCGCGACTTTGGCCAGTTCAGCTGGGCCAGTGGCATTTTCGCGAAAACAGCGCTCCTGCTCTGTCTCGGCTTGGTCGACCCGGACATAGCCAGCCGTGTTGATGATCGCCCATGGGTTCAATCCAGTCACCAGGCTCTCGATTGTCTCCGGCCGACAGATATCCATCTGCTGACGAGTTGCTAGAAAATAAGGAATGCCACGGATTTCGCAGAGCCGCGCAAAAGCCTGGCCGAGTGTCCCCGTGGCGCCGGTGATTAAGATGGGGCGCCCAAGGGCAGGCTTTCGCGTGGCGTTCACGCTCACATACTTCCTCGGCTGCTCCGGTGTGGATGGCGGGTGGACGAGGCGGATCTGCCGTCGCCACCAACCGTTCATGCCGAGGACTGGATGATCCTCGACCTTGCCCGCAGCGAGGGACTTGGTCAGCCGCGCGATGGCAGTCGGACGGGGAGGATTGCTCCGGACATCAAACGCGCCAGGTTCATAAATGTTCTCATCACGGGTAAGAAGGCTGCACCAGTCGAAAGCTCCCAGCATTGACCAAACGGTGATCGCACGGAGGTCCATCCCTTGAGAACGGAGATGCTGAGCATCGTTGTGGAATTCCAGAATCCAACGCAGTTGCTCCTCACGCGTGCAACCGATGTGCGCCTCAGTGACGGCGAGCGGACGGCGGTATCGCTCCCAGACCTCCTCAAGGATCCCGCCCGGCCCGGAGATTCCATCGGTTGATGCGCGCACCACCGAAACATCAGCGTAGGCATGCTTGCCGTTACCACCGTGTGTTCTAGGTGGGTAACGATCCAGGCGCTCATCAATAAACCGTTCGCTCGTGATGTAATAATTAACGCCGTAAATATCGGGAGGGCACGGGTCGTTCGCGAACTCCAGGAGTTCGTCTTCGGTCAGACGCCACTCGAGGAGCCGCTCCCACAGGGGATGGCCCGGAACTACTTTTCCTGATAGCAAATCGAGCGAAAGCCACTTCCGGTGATTCTCAAATTCGGCCTGGTAGGCGAGAGTAGGAGTGCTGTACGTGCGCCCCATGTCCTCAGTTTGGACGAGTTGTGCAGCAGGATTCACGGACCGAATCCGCTTCATGGCTAGCCGTGTTGCCTGGCACTGGATTAACAAGCTCCGCGCGAAAGATGCGTCGTCTGTTTTGTGAGGGTACCAATGGCCGTACAGGCAACTGAAACGGGCGGTGGTTAACGGCTCATTTACGGGAGTGTAGTGGGTAACCCAGGGAAATTGCCGGGCGACCTGCTCCGCGTACTCACCAAGGCCTGTGACGAAACCTGGATCCAAGAGATTCGTGTGTGCGGGGCCGCTGCCATGATGAACGAGTCCCAAGATCGGGTTCACGCCGCGTTCGCGCAGCCGAGTGAGCCGGGGGCGCAGCCAATTCCAATGCTCTTCTGGGTTTTGATGGTTCCGCTCCCACAATGCTGGGTAGCGAACAGCTTTAATGCCGAGATTCGCGAGAGCATCAATGTCACTGAGCCGAGCGTAATGACCGTTTTTAATGAGCTGGTCGGGAAAGCGGTCGCCAACCCGATTTATGGTGCACTCGATTCCACCCCAGATTTCGAGGGGTGGGCGTCCGTCACTGGTTTCAGGCGTTTGGGCCTTGTTTGTTCCCTCCAAGCAATCCTCCTTGTTTGTCCGGAACAGCTAAGAACGCCCCAGATCGCGCGAGGGCGTTTTGAGCTATTTCAGCTTTCGTAAGCTGCCATAGTCGGGAAAGTAACTCTTTCAGGAAACGCATGTAAAAGCCGGTAGGGTCTCACCCTGCTCCCCTGCCCTGAATCGGAGCGCTTCCAGGGAATGGGTATGGTAGAGCCTTCTTAGATGTCCGGAAGGTTAGGTGGCCAAGGCTCGCCTTCGTTGCGAATGAGCCCGCGGGTTTGGTGCTCGACCAACTTGGAGTAGTAGCCGCCACTCGCCATCAACTCCTCATGCTTGCCATGCTCAGCTACGCGTCCGTCTTTAAGGACAATGATTCTGTCAGCGTGAACAACCGTCGATAACCGGTGAGCTATCACGAATGTGGTCCGCCCTTTCATGAGATTGTCCAAGGCTTCTTGAACCAGGCGCTCGGATTCCGCGTCCAGTGAAGACGTAGCTTCGTCCAATACAATTAATGGCGGGTCTTTGATAATTGCGCGGGCGATCGTGACGCGTTGTCGCTCACCCACGGATAACAGGCTGCCGCGCTCACCGACCATCGTCTCATAACCATCCGGCAAGTGCGCGATGAGATCATGCGCGTTTGCCGCCCGCGCGGCGCGCTCCACCTCAGCCATGCTCGCGTCCGGTTTGCCGTAAGCAATATTGTTGCGCACCGTGTCGTTGAATAGCAACGGCTCCTGCAGCACGACGCCGATGTTGCGGCGCAATGAACTTTGCTTGATCTGACGGATGTCAGTGCCGTCCAGCTTTATCACGCCTTCAGCTGGATCGTAAAAGCGCATCAGCAACGCCATCAATGTTGTCTTTCCAGATCCGCTCGGGCCGACGATGGCAATCATTTGGCCAGGCTCAACCTTAAGGGTGAGGTCGTTCAGAACCGGGCGGTCGCGCCGCTCATAGGTAAAGGTCACATGGTCGAACTCCACTGCCCCCCGCACACGCCCAAGGTCAGTGGCGTTTGGCGCGTCTCCCAAGGTTTCATTAAAGTCCAGGATAGAAAAGATTTCATCCAGAGATACATACGCGCGCTGCACCGTCTGGTAGATGCCGCTGAGCCCTTGCACAGGGCCAAACAACCCACCCACATACCCGAGGAACGCGATCAATGTGCCCAGAGTGATCTGGCCTTGAATCACGAAATACCCACCCACCCCAGTCGCCGCGACTCGAGCAACCATGATCACGAGGTTCGTTGCGCCGCCGAATCCGCTGTCCACGGTCACGCCTTTGATCACGCGCTCATTGGCTTCGGAGACGTGCGACAGGAAGCGTTTCTTCTCCAACTCTTCCATGGCAAAACTGCGGACGGTGACGATGCCGGAGAGCACCTCGTTGAACCGGGAGTAGATCTTGGCCCACTTATCCAGCAACGCGCGTTCGCGCCGCATCTGTTCGGGCGCTGCGAAGGCGGCGATTACCGCGGGCAGCGGAGCAAAGGCCAGCACGAGCAACGCCAGCTTCCAATTGAGCTGGAGCATCACTGCCAGCGCGATGATGAGATACACCACTGCGGGAAAGACGTTGAAGAGGATTTGGCTCACCGCATTGATAAAGCCCTGGATGCTGCGATCGAGCTTCGTCATTACAGCGCCAACCCCTTCGGTGCGATGAAAGCTCAGCGGCAATCGATGCAAGCGGCCGACAGTGGCTTCAAGGAGCGCGTAATGCAGCCCCAGCCGGGTGTGCCACGTGAGATAGTTGGAAAGTCCGGAAGCCAGCTCTCGGACCAAGCCGAGCAAGACCAGGGAAAGAATGCCGATGACCAGCGGTTCTTTTGCGCTGTTTGGCGCGATATGATCGAAGATATATTTAAGAACGAGCGGCTCCGTGGCGTTTAGCGCCGCGACAACAACAGTGATCCCAATGAGCGCAAAGACTGCGGAACGATAAGGAAACGCGAACGCCAGAGCCCGCCGCAAGCGGCCGCGCTTGCCGGGAGGCAGCCCTGCCTTGACCGGTTCCGTGCGCGCGCGTGATTCGCCCGCCGCTGCACTGGCAGCGAGCGATGTCCTCGCGGATAATTGTCCCACAATCCTCGTCTAATTGGACCGGCGAGCTTACTTTTTTGGCTCGCAGATCAGCTTGAAGAAGCGGCTCTCCTTGCCGTCTTTGGTGCGGTCCTGATAGAGGAAACGAAGATTGTTCTCCTGGAACTTGTCATACCACTCGTGCCAGGAGATTTCCTCAAGTGAGTCACCGCCGCTGTAGCCGGGGAAATCGATTCGCAGGACTCCGGGACCGTTTTTGCGGCCCGTGCTGCGAACTGCAGCTGGCTTCCCGCCCCGTGCTTCCGCCCACTCGCGAATTTCCTCCAGGTCTGTAGTCATCTGCGACCCACCAGCGCGGCCTTTGCTGGCACTCTTTCCCGCCCGTGCGCGCGCCTGGCTTCCGCTTTTGCCTTTGCCCTTCTGCCCCTGGCGAAGACGCTGGCTGCGTGGTTGCCCATTGCGGCCGCCGCTTCGCCCGCTGCCCTCATTCATCTCCTCGTCGGACACCTCATCTTCTTCGCTCTCAATCTCTCCCTGGGCAGCTTCAATATTGATGCCGAACTCAGCCATTAACGTCAGCTTTCCGTCGGTGGCTTTCTCCTCGTTCAGCGTGCGGACGAGCAGCGCCAGATGGTCGCGAAATCCGAGCAGCTTGGCGTAAGTGGCCAAGCATCCATAACTAGCGATTTCATAGTGCTCAACTTTTTGAGCCGCTGTGACGAGCCCGACATCCAGGATCTCGGGTTCAGCATCGTCTTCGAGAACCTCTTTGGCTTCCTCAATGAGCCCTTCCATCCCCATGCACCGTTTGCCGGTCGGCTTTTCATCGAGGCTTTTGAAGATGCGTTCGAGCCGTTTGATCTGCTCCTGGGTTTCTTTTGCGTGAAGCTTGAATGCTTCGCGCAACTCAGGGGATTCAGCGGCCTTGGCCATTTCGGGCAATGCTTTGAGAAGCTGCTTCTCGGCGTCGTAGGCGTCCTTTAGTTGTTCGATGTAAAAATCTGTGAGTAACTCCAATTTCATACGGCTCCTTGTTCTGATGATTCCCTTACCGCTTTGTATGAACTTCTCCGGTCAAGCCGTTCTGTTCAATCCGACCGGCGCTGGAAAGCGCATCAGTTCTCACCTGATGCACCTCCTGCGGTCCAATGGCTACAATGCGGTCGGATGATTGTCTTCGGGGATCCAGTGACGGTGGTGACATTGAAAGAGGCGATCTCCACGTTGCGACATTTACAAAATTCCGCAGATCCCGACACCTCTCGAACCCTCGTCATTGGCTGCGGGCAATTAGAGCAGGCCATAGCGGACCTGGCTGACAAAGACCCCACTTTTGCCACCGCGAAGAGCGCAGCCGAGGCGCTGACAGACAACGCGAGCGACGCGTTCATCCGCGAAACCGCACCTGTGATGGCCGGGCAGCTCGAGCTGCTGGAAACTCTTCTGCTCGCGAATCTCGCGCTTACGCTAAAAGCGCCTGAAGGATTCCAATTTTACTCCCTCTATCCCGAGCAATTCGCAGTGACGGCGACACGGTTTGCGGCCGCTCACACGCCCGAAAGTGCCTTCGTTATTGGCCTTCGGAGCATCGGGACGACCTTGTCGGCTGTTGTTAACTCAGCGTTGCGCCACAGCGGCGTTCATTCCAGGCGAATCACCATCCGCCCCGGAGGGCACCCCTTCTCACGTGAGGTTTCTCCGGCGGACATCAAACCTGAAAACAGCGAGCAAATCATCGTTGTCGATGAAGGGCCTGGGTTGTCTGGTTCCTCGATGGCCTCAGTGGCGGCGGCGCTTCAATCGCGAGGAGTAAGCTTGGATCAAGTTACTTTCTTCCCCGCACACGACCGGGGTCCAGGTCCGCACTGTCCTGAATGGGCCCGCGACATTTGGGACAAGGTAAAGGTGCACACCATCAACGCCGCTGAGTTGCGCTGGGGGGGAATGTCACTAGAGGAGAAACTCCTCAACAGCATAGAGCTTCCGGTCTCGGGGCGAGCTGAGCTTGTCTATGGAGGGCACGGGGCCTGGCGACGCTTCGCCTACCCTGACGAAGCCGGATGGCCTCCGCTGGCTCCACATTTTGATCGCCCGAAGCAGATTGTTGTTTCGGAAGGCAGGCCTGCAGCAGTGTGGGAGTTTCACGGACTCTGCCCCTCCTGGAGAGACTCCAACTCGGAGTCTTCTATCCTTGGGTACCGTCAGATGGCGTGGCCAGCCGGCCGCCGATGCGTCCCATCGGATTGGGATACCGGTAAAGGAACACTCATCTTCCGCACGCTTGAGGGAGCACACGGAGTGATGAACCAGCCAGAGCGCGAGGCATCCTGGAACCGCCTGACGGAGATGCTCTACTGGAACCTCTGGGAAAGCCTCGGTGAGGATGTGGCCAATCTCCTCAAAGCCGCTTTCAAGGAGATGGAACTGCGGCAAGCGGCTAGAGGAACATTGCGCGAACTTGCGCCCTGGGCATGGGTGTTGGATGCCACCTCTCAACCCGCGCTTGCGTCGCCCTTCACGCCTGAGATGGATCACACGGTCATTGGCGAACAACCATGGCTCTGGGATTTAGCCAGATTGTGCGTCGAGTGGGAAGTGAGCCCGCCTGAAAGCATGGAGATATTCGCCGTCACCTGGCCCGATATGCATCCATTGGAGCCGCTTTTTCACCTGCTCGCCGCCGCTGCTTTTGCTCTTGGCCAATTTACCCTCGCACTTTCCAACAGTG
>DASPKX010000140.1:0-17030 GCA_035627835.1 Candidatus Methylomirabilota bacterium | reverse complement strand
TTTCTGAGCTGCGCGGCAAATACATCTTCACAGATTACAGCAGCGGACGGATTTGGGCTGGAACTCCCAATGGAACGAACACGATGCCTTACACGCAGATTGCAACCGACGCTGGCATCGTTGGGTTCGGCGAAGATCCGCGAAATCGTGACCTGTTGATGGCGGACATCAACGACGGGAGCATTCGCAAGCTGATCTATGCAGCGGACACCGGCAGCGCGCCAGCGACCCTGGGGGCGAGCGGTCTGTTCACGAATACCGCGGCGCTGAGTCCTGCATCGGGTGTGCATCCTTACGAGGTCGCGCTTCCTTACTGGACGGACGGCTTGCAAAAGCGGCGCTGGTTTTCCATTCCTTCGAGCCTTGGCTCGATACAGCCGAGTGAAACAAACTGGTCGTTTCCGAACGGCTCGGTGTGGGTGCAGCACTTCGATCTTGAGACCACCAATGGTGTGCCTGAATCGAAACGGCCTGTTGAGACGCGTGTCCTGGTGAAGAGTAGCGATGGCATATATGGTCTGTCCTACCGCTGGGCTCCCGGCGCCAATGAGGCGACCCTTGTAGGCCCTGGCGGCGAGGACGCCGAGATCCAGGTTTCCAGCAACGGTGTCGCTTCCTCACTGAGATGGCGGTTTCCGGCGCGCAGCGAGTGCTTGCGCTGCCATAGCGCTGCCGCTGGCTACGCGATTGGATTTCAGCCGTGGCAACTCAATCGCCAGGCTGACGTTCACGGGCAGCAAGCGCATCAAATCGCCGCGTTGCTGGAGGAGGATTATTTCATCACGTCCCCAACAAACATTCACCTTTCCAAGCGTCCTGAAGCTCCTGAAAACCAAAGTGTCAGCGTGGAATATCGGGCCCGCTCATGGCTCGCGGCGAACTGCGCCCATTGCCATCAGCCCGGCGGCAATGGGCCGGGAGCGTTCGACTTGAGGCTCGCGCTCACAACAGAGCAGACCGGCATGATCAACGGCTCATTGCGCGAGCCAAAGGGCGACCGGCGAGTCATCGTCCCTGGATCATTAGAGAACTCAGAGCTGTACCAGCGCCTCATCATCGAAGGGCCCGGTCATATGCCGCCTTTGGACTCACGCATTCCTGATCCCGCTGGAGTTGCGTTGATCGCCCAATGGATCACCAACGACTTGCCCAGCCGTCCGTTCTACGGCAACTGGCTAACGAATTATTTCGCAATCCAAACTTCGGCTGAAGCAGCTCCGTTCGCCGATCCGGACCTGGATGGCGGGGTCAACTACCTTGAGTTCCTTACCGGCACAAATCCCACCAATAACGCCAGCGCTTGGGGAATTCGGATAGAGAAGGAAGATGAAGGCACCGCGATGGGCATCCGCTTCGATCATCTTACAAACCGACTGTTCGAGCTTCAGGTCACGCAGTCCCTCACGAACGGAATGTGGCGGGCGTTAGACATGCCGGAGAACACGCCGTATGCGCCCGCGCAGCCGATCGAGCGTGTCATCGTGCAGCCTGCCACTAACCGGATGGAGTTCTACCGCGTGAGCGTGTTTGAGCCGTAGAGCTGCTCGGGTCACCGGTAAACGACGAGCGCGGCCAAACCAAGGAAGAAGAAAAAGCCCGCCACATCCGTCACGGTCGTGACGAAGATGCTCGAGGCGAGAGCCGGGTCCACGCGGAAGGCCTTAAGGACAAACGGAATCGCCACGCCGGCGAAGCCAGCCATGATCATGTTCAAAATCATGGCAGCGCCAATGACCAGCCCAAGCGCGGCGCTGCCTTTCCAGATGTAGCTGGTAATGCCCACGATCAAGCCGATAGCCAGGCCATTGACCATGCCCAGAGTCATTTCTTTCGCTAAAGCTTTTTTGCCGTCCCCTGGCGCTAAGTGACCCAGGGCCATGTCCCGGATAACCACCGTGAGTGTTTGCGTTCCTGCGTTCCCGCCCTGGCCCGCGACAATCGGCAGGAAAATCGCGAGAGCGGTCCATGCGGCGATGGTTTCCTCGAACAACCCCACAACGGCCGCCGCGAGGAAAGCTGTCACAAGATTTACGCAAAGCCATGGGAGGCGTCGCCGAATGGAAAGGCGCCATGGAGTAAGCACGCGCTCCTCTTCCGAAATACCGACCATGCGCTGCATGTCTTCAGTCGCTTCCTCCTGGAGCACGTCCACCACGTCGCTGGCGAGAACCAGGCCCACAAGGCGATGGTCGCGTTCCAAAACAGGCAGAGCATGTAGTGGTAACGCTCAAACAACTGCGCGACATGCTCCTGGTCGTCATCGACAAAGACGTGCGCGACATCTGTGCGCATGACGTCCGCGATCTTTCGCTCCGGCCGTTTGAACACCAGGTCATGAAGCGACACGATCCCGACAAGCTTCCCTGCGCCTTCGGTGACGTAGAGGTAGAGAACCTGGTCACGATATTCCTCGCCAAGATTGCGGATGTGCTGGATGGCGCACTCCACCGTTTGCTCGCTGCGCAACGTGAGGTACTGATCCGTCATGATGCCGCCAGCCGTGTCCGGCGGGTACGTCATCAAGCGGCTGATCGGCCCCTGGTCCTCGGCCGGCAGGTTTTCGAGAACGGCGGCCTGCTGCGAAAGCGGAATCTCGGCCAGAACATCCGCAGCATCCTCGTGCGGCATCTCGCTGAGAATTGCCGCCACCTCGGAATTGGACATCCCCTCAAGAACCGCGGGGCGTGATTCTTCCTCCAGCTCCGCGAGAACAGCAGCGGCATCCTCCGGCCCGAGGTCGCGAAGCTCCTGTTGCGCTTCCCGAGCGGTCAGGCGCTCCAGCTCATCTGCGATATCGGCGGGATGATGCGGTTTCTGCTCCATGCGGACCGCGCCAGTGTTGCTTGCGGGCAGCGAGACCGCAAGGTGGGCTAGCTGAAAAGGAAGGAGGACATCCGCAGATTCCGCAGATTCAGAAGAGAACAGCGGAGATTGCGCGTTGATGGTTGGCGGGCGCGATGACTGCGGGCGCGTGTAGCCTCCACCTTTAGGTTGAGTTCCTTTGGCTTTGGATGATCCGCGCAACTTAAAAGTTGCGGCTACAAGGAAGCAGGGCAGCGAAACTTCAAATTTGCGACGACACGAGGAGAAGGAGCACGAAGTCGGCTGACTTCATCGTGGTTCCAATTTAGAGTGCGGGTGTGCTTTGGTCGCACCTTCCACCAGGGGAGATCGCGCGTTGATGATTGCGGGCGCGTGTAGTCTCAACCTTTAGGTTGAGTTCTTTGCTTCTCTCTGCTACTCGGCGTCTCCGCGGGACATTTTCTTCCTTAAAGCTCACTGACGAAGGGCTGGCCGCCCTGTACACTCCACGTGTGCGCTGGTTGCACCTTCCACTCACAATCAACTCGCCGTCGTTTAACATGGCGCTGGATGAGGCCCTCATGAACGCGGCGCCAGAACTACCTGGGCCAGTGTTGCGGTTCTATGGGTGGAGCGAGCCAGCGGCGACGTTTGGTTATTTCCAGAAATACTCCGAGGTCGCGGGCTGGACGCCGTTGCGCCCGCTGATTCGGCGCCCAACCGGCGGAGGGCTTGTGCCACATGATGCTGATTGGACCTACAGCGTGGTTATTCCCGCAGGGCACGAATGGTACGAGGCGCTCGCGACAGAGAGTTACCGGCGGATTCATTCCTGGGTGCAGGCAGCGCTGGATCGTTGCAAGGTCGCGACCAGTCTCGCCCCCGGGCCGATTCCTGAAGGTGTCGGCCAATGCTTTATCGGGGCCGAGCAATTCGATTTGCTGGCAGGGGGGCGAAAGATTGCCGGGGCAGCGCAGCGGCGCAGCAAAACGGGGCTGCTGATTCAAGGCTCCGTGCAGCCGACGCCGCGCAACGTGCAGCGGGGAGCCTGGGAAGCTGCAATGCTCGCAGTCGGACCGCAGTTCGGCGCAGACGCTTTCCAGAACCTGGAGCTGCCTTCAACGCTTGTGGCTGCGGCCGAGCAACTCGTTCGCGAAAAATACTCGCAAGAGTCGTTTAACCAGCGGCGTTAGTTCTTATTGCCACCAGCTCGCGCGAGTTCCTCTTCCAAGTCCACGATCTCTTTAATCTGCGCCAGGAACCACGGATCAATCTTAGTGAGCTGGAAAATTTCTTCAGCGGAGAACCCAGCGCGGAACGCGTGGCGTATGAAGAAAATCCGCTCAGGATTGGGCACCGAGAGCTTGCGTGAAATGAGATCGCGCGGGAGTTGGTCACGATCGCCGTAAACATCGAGGCCAACGCGCCATGGCTTGCCGTCGCCGCCGAGGCCGCTTCGGCCGATTTCAAGCGAGCGCAGGCACTTTTGCAGGGATTCCTTGAAGGTGCGGCCAATGGCCATGGCTTCACCAACAGACTTCATCTGCGTGTTCAAGGTCGGGTCTGCTTGAGGGAACTTCTCGAACGCAAACCGCGGAATCTTGGTGACGACGTAGTCGATCGTGGGCTCGAAGCTGGCGGGCGTTTCGCGAGTGATGTCGTTCTTGATCTCGTCGAGCAGGTAGCCCACGGCAAGCTTGGCCGCGATCTTTGCAATGGGAAACCCAGTCGCTTTGGACGCGAGCGCCGAGGAACGGGAAACGCGCGGGTTCATCTCGATGATGACCATGCGGCCGTTCTCGGGATTGACCCCGAATTGAATGTTGGACCCGCCGGTCTCAACGCCGATGCAGCGGATCACCGCGAAAGAAGCATCGCGCATGATCTGATACTCCTTGTCCGTGAGCGTCTGGATTGGAGCGACCGTAATCGAGTCCCCAGTATGCACGCCCATCGGATCGAAATTCTCGATCGAGCAGATGATGACGCAGTTGTCCGCCTTGTCGCGCATCACCTCCATCTCGTATTCCTTCCAGCCAAGAAGCGATTCCTCGACCAGAATTTCCGAAACTGGTGAAAGCTCAATGCCCCGGCGGGCGATGGCTTCAAATTCCTCGCGGTTGTAAGCAATGCCGCCGCCGGTGCCGCCAAGAGTGTAGGCGGGGCGGATGATCAGCGGGAAACGGCCGATGCGCTCAGCAACCTGCTGGGCTTCTTCAAGATTGTGGGCCGTGCCGCTAATGGGGACATCCAGGCCGATCTTGATCATCAAATCTTTGAAGATCTGGCGGTCTTCGCCGCGCTCGATCGCCTGGGCGTTCGCGCCAATCATTTCGACGCCGTGACGCTCCAGAGCGCCGTTACGGAAGAGGGACATGGCGGTGTTGAGCGCGGTTTGCCCGCCGAGCGTCGGCAGGAGGACGAGTTTGCCCTTGGCGCCCATGCGGCGCATTTCTTCCTGCTCCTTGATGATGATCTTCTCCACGCACTCCGGATTGATCGGCTCGATGTAAGTGCGGTCCGCGAACTCCGGATCGGTCATGATAGTGGCCGGATTGGAGTTGATGAGGATGACGCGGTAACCCTCCCCCCGCAGGGCTTTGCAAGCCTGCGTGCCGGAATAGTCGAACTCAGCGGCCTGGCCAATGATGATTGGGCCTGCGCCGATGATGAGCACTGAATGAATGTCCGTCCGTTTCGGCATAAACGCGGTGAAGCTAAAGGCAAGATGCCCCTCTGTCATTCGTTTTTTGGCTCCACAGGCCCCGAAAAAAAGATCTCCCGCACAGGCGCAAAGGCCGCAGAGAAGAGGACTGGACCGAGCGACTTGGAGAAACCCCAATAGTGAGTCATTGGGTTTAGATCCCCCACGGTTGCCTCGGGCCGCTTATGCCTTTCCTCCCCTCCGCCTCTTTGCGCCTCTGCGGGAAACCCTTCTGCCCCCGCCGGGAGGCGGCGCTGAAAGGGCTTTACGCCCGGAGCGCGGCTTTCGTATGTTCCGGCAGCTATGAAGTGGTTTTCAGTTGTTGCCCTTGGCGTCGCCCTCACGACAGCCAACCTCCAGGCCGCCAGCGCGGATCAAACGTACATCTCGCTGTACAACATGATCCTCGAGGCGGATGACCTGCGCCAAAGCGGCAACAGCGCGGCGGCTCGGAACCGTTACCTGGAAGCCCAAAAAGGGTTGCAGGAGCTGCAAAAGAATTCTCCCGATTGGAACAAGGCCATCGTCGAATATCGATTGAAGTACCTGGGTGAGCGCCTGGGCGACATGCCAGCGCCTGCCCAGACGACACCAGCCCGCCAAACGCCGGCTCGGCCCCAGCAAGGGCAACCCGGCCGCGCATCAGATCCTCGCGATGCCCAGATCCAGCAACTCAATCAGCATATCGCGCAGCTTCAAGGCGAGGTCGCTACGCTCAATGAGAAATTGAAAGAAGCTTTGGCGGTTCAACCTGCGGGAAGTGATCCACGCGAACTGGCGAAGGCGGAAGAGCGCATCAAGACGTTGCAGAAGGAGCGCGATTTGCTCGAGGTGGGCTTGAAGCAGGAGCGTGCGAACAAAGGAGCTGACCCGGCGCAAACCGCAGCGGCTCGCAAACAGATTGAAGAGTTGAAGGGCGAGTTGGCCAAAGCGGCTGACGAACGCAAAGCCCTCCTTCAGCAACTGGAGAACGCAACTGAAAAGGGTGGATCAACGGAGAAACTTCAGCGCGAGATCGCCAGCCTGCGGAGCGCTCTTGCTGAGCGGGAAACCGAACTTGGAACCGCCCGCACTGAGCTAAAGAAAGCCCAGAGCGCGAAGGAAGAGAAAGCCACCGCAAAACGTATGGCCAAGCTCGAGGAAGAGCGCGCAGACCTCGAGCAGGAAGTCACCAAGCTCAAGCAGGATTTAAAGAAGAAGGGAAGCAAGGGCGGGGATAACAATGAGGTCGCCACTCTCCGCGCCCGCATCCAGGCATTAGAAGCTCAGAAGGAGCCGTACTCGGCAGAAGAGCTTGCCTTGATGAAAGCGCCAGCCGTGGCGCTCGCCGCAACGAATAATGTTGCCGCCGCAGCTCCCGCGAAGCGGAGCGGCCCAGTGGTTCCAGCGGGGGCCGGGGCCCTCGTGCGTGAAGCGCAGCAAGCCTTCAGCGCGCGCCGCTTCCAGGAAGCCGAGGAGAAATATGCGCAGGTGCTGAAGCTCGATGAGGATAATGTTTACACGCTGGCGAACCTTGCGGCCGTGCAGCTCGAAGGTGGCAAGCTCGACGAAGCAGACAAAAACCTGAAGCGCGCGGTGCAAGTGGCCCCAGAGGACGCTTACAGCCACATGCTGTTTGGCATCCTGCGCTTCCGCCAAAATAATTACGACGATGCTCTCGACCACCTGAGCCGCGCGGCGCAATTGGAGCCGAACAATGCCGAGACGCAAAATTACCTGGGCATCACGTTAAGCCAAAAGGGCCAGCGCGCCGCCGCTGAAGCCGCTTTGCGCAAATCGATCAGCCTCAGCCCAAACAACCCTTCCGCGCACCACAACCTGGCGGTTATTTACGCAACGCAAAACCCAGCGTTCCCGCAGCTCGCAAAGCATCATTACCAGAAGTCACTCTCTGGCGGGCACCCAAAGAACGCGGATTTGGAAAAAGCGATCGAAGAAGCCAGCGCGAAGAAGTAATCGCGTTGTTGCGGTGGCGCGCAGGCGCCATATTGAGGGCCGATGTTTGGGAGGGTTCCAGCGTGCCTGTGCGGTTTG
Source organism: Candidatus Methylomirabilota bacterium (assembly GCA_035627835.1). Classification (GTDB taxonomy): domain Bacteria; phylum Verrucomicrobiota; class Verrucomicrobiia; order Limisphaerales; family SXQI01; genus DASPKX01. The sequence continues at coordinate 9,490 of DASPKX010000140.1, read as the reverse complement.
GTCGCGATTGCGGCTCTTGACGGGGCAGTCGTGACGCTGCGTCCGATCGCAGACACAACACTGATCGAGCACGACCCCACGAACAATGCAGGCGCGCAGGTGTTCATCAACTCCGGTTCGATTGCCAACACGCCCCTGCGCAATCGCGCCCTGCTGAAGTTCGATCTCAGTTCCATTCCCGCCGGAGCGATCATTACAAACGCCACATTGACGGTGAGCGTGGTGGGCGAACCTGCAGGTGGAGGTGAAGCATCGAACTTTCGATTGCACCGCGTCCTCAAACCATGGAGTGAGGGAAACAAAATACCGAGGACATCACCACCCGGCCAGGGAGAACCCGCCACCACCGGAGAGGCCACATGGAATGCGCGTCTGCATGGGCAGGAACTCTGGTCGCAGCCGGGCGGCGCCTTCGGCTCTGATTACTCAACCACGCCGAGTTCAGATGTATTTGTCTACGGCACCGGAGATTCACCGTATCTCTTCCCGAGTGCCGATGCGTTGATTGCCGACCTCCGCTTCTGGCTCAAAAATCCGTCTCAGAACTTCGGCTGGGCCATGATCTCTGCATCCGAGCAAGTGACGCGGACCGCCAGGCGTTTTGGCTCCCGCGAGGATGAGCCTAACGCGCCGCTATTGGAGGTGGGGTACAGCGTCCCGGGCATGTTGCTGGAGAACATTAGATTTGACGGCGCAAATTTCCGGTTCGAGTTCACCGCTCCCGCCCACACGCGCAACACCGTGCTGAGCACAACGAACTTAGTCGTGGGGGCCTGGACGACCAATGACGTCTTTAGCGCAGGCCTGACAGACGAACGCGTCAGCATGTCCGTTGCCGCTTCTGCAGACGCGCAATTCTTCAGGGTTCACTCCGAGCCGCAGTGACCGGCGGCACGTGCCGCTTTGCTCGGTAAAATGCGCGTGAACCTTGTTGTGATGGCAGAGTCAGGTTTTTGTCCCCATAGGTCACGCTGTTCGTGCTGACCACCTGCCAGTTTTGCAAATCGGTGGATTGCTCCAGTTCGATTTGTCCCGGCCCTCGGCTCCAGAACACGGCGCTCTTCCCGGATGGATCGATGCTCTTGAAGGTGAAAGGATAATCGGGCAGGAGGGATCCATCCGGTGCCAGGAACGCGATCTGGTACCGAGGCTGCCCATTCACATGCTTGAACTCGCCGGACATCACCAGCCGGCCGTCTGGATACTCGCCCACACTCCAGATGCGACCATCGGTCGCGGGTGGCTGAAATCCTGTTTCTTGTTTGCCGTCCGCAGCCAGCCTGATAAGGCTCTTTGAAGAGTCATCGATCAATATAAAGAGCTTCCCGTCTTGGGCTGGTTCGATCCCCCGAATGTAGTTCGGAACCGGGCTCTGTATTTCAGCCGGGGGAGCGAAGTCTTTGTCGAGTTGCCCATTCGGAAAAAGGCGAATGACATTCGAAACTTCCTCTCGGTTATAATGCGTGAAGTCGCCGAGGACGATGATCTTATCGTCTTGCATCAACGCCACGTCTCGAATGAATCCTCCTACACCAAGTCGGCCAGAGAACGCGGCAGCGAAATTTGTATCAAGAACCCCCTCAGGAGTGAGGCGGACGAGATCCTTTTGGTAAAATGGCGACGGCAATCTGACGTCATGGGGGAAAAGGCTGTATGGCCCGAAATTGTAGATGCTCGCCCAAAGACGCGCGGCTCCAAGAAGAATATGTCCGCTTTTTTGCACCTGCATGTTGGCTTGGCCGAAACCTAGCGAGGCATAAATTGAGTTCGTTGAAAGCAACGTCACTGCACCATCAGAGCTGACCGTATGGAGAAAAGTAGGGCGTTCCGATAACCCAAACTGTGTGCTCTGCAACACATAAACAAGATCACCAACTTGATTGTAAACAGGCTGACTGGAAGGGGCGGCCGCGCTCACCTTCAAAGTAGTCTCTTTCAAGGTACTACCGTTGGAAGAAACTATTCGGTACGGAGCGCCGCTGTAGTAGGAGCCTTCGACCAGGAACGTGCCGTTCGGGAACTCAGCCACACTCCCAGTCGGCGGAGGGGTTGAGTCTAGGAGAGGGTAACCGAACCCGTCGATCTTCGGGCGTGAAGCCACAGAAATCCCATGCAGACGGGTTATGGAACCAAGTTGTGCTCGCGATTCTGGAAGCATCTTAATGCGTGCTGAAGCGTAATCCGCTCCCTCTCCCGCACCAAAGAATCGGTCGTTATCAATAACTGTGATTGTTACCGGTGCCATCCCCTCAATCACATTCGTCGGGCCGATCGCTTCGACAAGATACCTTTTGGTTTCTCCAACAGTAGTGTCGTCGAAATCCGACAGAGTGACGCTGCTTTCGGAGGAGCCCATCGGAAATCTAACTTTGTTCGTTCGAGCGGCGCCCCCAATGATGGCAGGGCTCACTGTCAGCTGAATCTCTACAGGTTCATTCGCAGGACCTGACCGGGTCATCTGAATGGCAACTCGATTCTCGACTTCCGAGATGGTGACATCGGACGCTTTGAAGGCGACCCGTGACTCCTCGCTTAGGATAGTTATCTTCGCTGAAGAGGAGCCAAGAGTTTGGCTCCAATCTGGCACAACTTGGAGCGTTAGCTCCACCTCCTCGTTCAGTTCAGTCACCATATCGTCTAAAAGGGCAAGGGGAACCTGATGGAGCCGCTCATCTGGCTCGAAAACAACTTGTCCTTGCATCCTGGAGAAGTCCTCGCCCTCCACAGCGCTTGCAGAGTTGGCGCTATAGGTAACCACCATGCGGTGATCCGCGGACCCGAACCTGGAAATAGGGAGCATTCGGACTCCCTCACCTTCCAAGGAAGTAAAGCGGCGACCATTCCAAGCTATAGTTGTTGCGGCTCCTCCAGGCATGTCCGCCCAGAGAGCTGCAATATTACCGCTGACCTGACGCCCATTTACATGGGTGAGACTGCCGCCGACAAGGATTCGGTCTCCCAATGGCAGAACCGCGCCCAGGCTCCCGGCTATGACCGGCGTAAAACTTTCGTCAATCGTCCCGTCAATAAACCGTCGGTGGAGCACCGGTGCGAAGGAACCGCCAATGCAATAAAACCGTCCGTCGGGTGCGGGTACGATCTTCGAGACATTCAGAGGCGGAGCCAGCATCGTGTGGCTTCGTCCATCCGGCAAAATTCGGAAAGGAGCGGTCCAAGTATCTACGACGCCGAGGAAAGTTCCGTCAGGGAATGGAAACATTTTCTGCAATGGCGGCAGGGAGGGTGAAACAGCAAAGCTGCTGTCGCGCGACCCGTCCGCATTCAGGCGAGTTACCGAGGCTTTCTCGACACCAGGATTCTGGTAACCAGCGCCCACGACCGCCCCACCGTTGGACAGCGGCAGGATGAAGGTCGGTGTGCCCGAGACGTTTGTCGCCTTGAGGAAAGTTGGATCGATCGCTCCGTTCGGTGTGATGCGCACGATGCGATGCACATCCTGCTCATTGACCTTCGTGAAAGCGCCCGAGAGCAGGAGATTGCCAGAACTGTCCACCTCAGCCCCGCTGATCTGAGAGTTCAAGCGAACCGCGTAGTTAGTGTCCAGCGCACCATCGGGTGTTAACCGAGTAACAAGCGTGACAGTGTTTGAAGGCGCGCTCACCACAAGTGTTCCCTCGGGCGCGGTAAGCAGGGAAAGAAGCTTTCCAGCCTGCTCCGCTGAGTTGAACGAGGGGTCCCTCGTGAGATCCGGCAGATATCGGGAAATATAAAAACGATCCCCGGAGGTGGAGTGCCCGAATCCAGCGAGAATGTTTGATTGCCCATCTAGAGCGAGAGCTACGACGGCCCCTACAGCGGGAGGCGCCACCTTGGATTCATCCAAGGCCCCCGGCAGCAGGAGTCCTTCTGCGTCATGAAGTTCGAAAGCAATGCCGCCGATGTCCACAAAATCGGCTTCGCTGGTCCCCAGTCGCACCTCGAAGGAGAGCGGGGCATTTGTGGCCGGGTTGCGCAGCAGAGACACGTAATTGGTTTTGCGCGCTTCACCGGGTTCAAAGACGGTCACTCCATTGGTGCCCACGAAGTCCGCGCCGCTGCGGGCGCTTCGGTCAATTGTTCGCCAGGGCACCGTAAATCGGCGATGGATCGCCCCAGCACGTGAGATGATGAATTCAACAGCATTCGAGTCCTCGTTGATTCGACCTCCACCAATCAGGCCGATGGCCGTCTCATCATCAAGAATGCTGAATGCCTGCTCGTATGTCCCCAGCACGAGATTCGTGCTCACGCGATCAAGCCGCAGGTATCCCTTTTCAGGGACTGCTATCGCGTCGTTGTCGCGGATCTGCACACTGAGCTTTTTGACGGTTTCCCCCGCGGCAAAGCTGACGACGTTCGTAAAGCCAACGTAACTGTACGGCGCTCGATAGGAAAACTGCGGGCCAGCGATAATTGTTGCTGAGGCCGGCGCGTTTAAGGGCTCCGCAAGGCGAAGCTCGAAGTTGAACATCCCGAGCGACTCTTCAACAGCATTGGTGGCTGTAATAATGCTGATTTGGGTCCGGTCGGCCGCGAAGCAAAGTTGGATGGAAAAAACGAGCCAGGCAGCGGCCACCGATAATCCTGAAAGAGCGTTCCTTATAACCCCTCGTTGCAAGGTACATCAGAAACACTCGCCCGCTACTGACCTTCTTTTGATCTGCGGGAGTCCTTTTGAGGAGCCACCATCTTCTTTACTTTCCGGGGGGGTGGCCTACATTCCAATTGATCGTTATGAATACGTCCTTTTTTGCGCTTGGTCTTGGTTGGCCTGAAATCATCGGCATTTTGGTGATCGTGCTGGTGCTGTTCGGCGCCAAGAAGCTGCCTGAGCTTGCTCGCGGCCTTGGCCAGGGGATCAAGGAGTTCAAGAAGGCCACGAAAGATGTGCAGGAAGACCTGCATCGCGCCATCGATGAGGACGATCATCGCCCCACGCCGACACTGCCCCGCGCAACGGATACCGTTGCCAAGACCGACGACGTGAAGCCGGTCACGCAAAGCGGTCCGCCCCACGCCTAAGGTCCGCTCTGGCAGGGTTATAACAGGACATGCCTACGGAGCCGGACGACCCGCATTATCCTCAACTCGAGGAAGAAGCGGGTGGCCCAGTTAAATCTTTTCTCGAGCATCTGGAGGACCTCCGATGGATGCTCATCAAGGCTGTTTCGGCCTTGCTGCTGGCCATGATTGTTTGCCTGGTCGCAGGCAACAAGCTGGTCGCGTTCCTCACTTACCCTCTTCGCAAAGCCCAGATTCACAACGCCAGCACGAACGAGCCGGTGCGGATTCTTCTCGGGACGAATGTGCTCGGGAGCATGGACCCTATCGAGCTTGGGCTGACGAATAACGGAGCAACCAACCATATTTGGGCCTACCACCTCGTGCCGATCGAGGTTGGCACAAATCGGATCCTCGCGCTCTCGCCGGAGTACAAGGAGATCAAGGATCCGGATGAAGCTTTGGTCACCCTGAAGAACTATGGGCCCATTGGAGCCTTCAAAGTCGCGTTCCAGCTCGCGTTCTATGGAGGGATGGTCATTGCGGGGCCGTTTGTGCTGTTTTTCATTGGGCAATTCGTGCTCCCCGCGCTTCATGTGCACGAGAAGAAATTTCTCTACCAGACAGTGGGCTTTGGCTCAGTGCTGTTTATCCTGGGGGTGGTTTTCTGCTATTTCGTCATCATGCAAGTGGCTTTGCTCGCGACGGTGCAATTCTCCCAGTGGATGGGGTTTGGGGCGGATGAATGGCGAGCGGAGGATTACATTGGTTTCGTTTGCAAATTCATGTTGGGAATGGGCCTGAGCTTTCAAATTCCAGTGGTGATCCTCACGATGGTGAAAATCGGCCTTATGGATTACAAGAAGCTCGTCGCCTTCCGATCGTACTGGATTGTGATCAATCTGGTGCTTTCGGCTGTGGTGACGCCTTCCGGAGATCCGTTCACCATGCTGTTGATGGCCGCGCCGCTCCAGGTGCTCTATGAGTTGAGCGTTCTGATCGCGCGCGCCTGGTATCGGCGTGACGAAGCCGCAGCGAAAGCAGCGGCGCAGGAATAGTCCGAGGCTCCACGTTTACGGCGGCTAAAGACCGCTTGCGTTAAAAGGCTGGGTCTGGTCGATTCGGTGAAGCCGTGGGTAAGCGGAATTATCATCTCCTCCTCGCCAGCCAATACTTAAGCGCGTTTGGAGATAATGCCATTCTGGCAGTCATCCTCGGGCAGCTCACGTTCCTACACGAGAGAGGGGAGATTTCCGAGAGTTACCTCCGCACAGCGAACGCGATCTACACGAGCCTTCTCTTTATTCCTTACGTGCTCCTCGCTCCGGTGGTTGGCTGGACGAATGATAGGTTCCCGAAAACCCGCTGCCTGCGTTGGGGCAACATGCTCAAGCTGGTCGGGGCGGCTGTCTGCGCGTTAAGCATCTGGAGCGGCCCGACCCTGCAAGGGATTGGCTATCTGGTCGTGGGTATTGGAGCGTGTCTCTATTCGCCGGGCAAATACGGCATCCTGCCGGAAATCGTGGCGCGGGAGCGGTTGGTGAAGGCTAACGGGACGGTGGAGCTGCTCACGCTGGTCGCGATCCTCACCGGGACGTTTGTGGGCGCGCGTATCATCGACACGCTTTCGGTGGGGCAATGCTACCTAATCCTGATCGGAACCTTCGCGCTTTCCTACGCGCTGAACCATGCAATGACGCGCACACCCGCAAACCCGGAGGCTCTGTGGAAGGATAGCTCTAAAGAGTTCTTCTCGAACTTCGCGGCCCTATGGCGTTCGCCCAGGCTGGCGCGCATTCTGATTGGCACGGCGCTGTTCTGGGTTTGCGGCGCGATGATCAAGATGAACCTTCAGCCCTGGGGAATCAGCATCGTGGGCGCAAAAACGAACACGCAGATTGCGCTGCTGGGCCTCTACTTGAGCATCGGCATCATGATCGGCAGCGTCGCCGCCGGGCAGCTGTTTGGGGTCGGGAATCTTAAGGGCACACGCCCGACGGGGTTCGCGCTGGCGGCGCTAGTGGCGCTTATTGGAATACTGCCATCTGTCAGTAACGGCTCCGCGTTGATGAAAGCGCTTCCAATCGGTTTGCTGATTGTGGCCGGAATTGCCGCTGGGCTTTTTCTTATTCCGCTAAATGCAGCGCTCCAGGCGGAGTCGCATCAAGGCAAGCTCGGCAAAACAATCGCGACCCAAAACTTCCTCGATAACATCGCGATGATCCTCGGCGCCGCAGTGGTGTTGGTGGCGATTCAGGCCAAGTTCAGCTCATCCGGCCTCTTCATCCTGTTGGCGGTGATCATCGCGGTTGTTGTGGCTGGATTAAAGATTCCTGAGGCAAAACCAGATACTCATGAGAGCGCCCCTGTTCAGTCGATGTAGGCGAATTCGTTGACGTTGATTAGGGCGCGGCAGAGTTCGTTCAGGGAGCGCGTCTTTAACAATGAGAGGCAGGCGTCTCTTTCACTCGCGGTTGGTGCGCGTTGAAAGGCTATGCGGAAGGCGTGGCTCACCTGAGCGTTTTGATCGGAGCCGCATTCCTTCACGACGCGTTTCGCGAAAGCCTGAGCGGCTTCCACGGCGTCCGGGCTGTTGAGCAACGAGAGCGATTGGGTCGGGACGGTGGACTCGTTGCGGCGGGGGCAGGAGACGGAATTCTCGGGCAGATCAAAAGTCTCCATAAAGGGCACGCGAACGGTGCGCTTTTGAATCATGTAAATGCTTCGAACGGGGCGATCCTTCGCGAGCGTGGGATACCAGCCTTTGGTCTTTTCCGCGTTGTCATCAAGGAAGGCGGGGTTGGCTTGCAGGATGTCCGCGGGCAATTCTGGCCAGACGGGCGGGCCGCCGGGGTAGTCTTTTAAGGACCCAGAGGTTGCGAGAAGCGTGTCGCGAAGTTGTTCGGCGGTCACGCGGCGGAGGTTCTGGCGCCAGAGAAGTTGGTTTTGGGAATCGAATTTGGCGGCCAGTTCCGCTGCTTGCCCTTCAGGCGCGGATTGCTGGCGGTAGGCGCTGCTCATCACGATGAGTTTGTGCAGCTTTTTCACAGACCAACCGGAGCGGACGAATTCCTGCGCGAGCCAATCGAGCAGTTCCGGATGGGTTGGCTGCGCTCCGGCCAACCCAAAGTCATTCGGGGTCTCGACCAAACCTTTGCCGAAGTGGCTTTGCCAAACGCGGTTCACAAACACGCGCGCGGTGAGGGGATTTTTAGGCGACGCGATCCAGTTCGCGAGCGTTAGTCGGCGGCCGGTCGTCTTTGGGTTCTTAGGCTTGGCAATGACAGCAGGATTCGGATCGAGCGCTGAGATGAAGCCTGGAGCAACAGCCTCGCGCGGCTGCTTGTAGTCGCCCTGGAAGAGAACGTGGGTGCTGGGCGGCGGCTCGGTTGCGTCAGTCGCCAGCAAGCCAAGCGTGAACTCGCGTTTTAGCTTCTTTAGGGCCTCCATTTCTTTGGTGAGCTTCGATCGCTCCTGCTTCTCCGGCTCGGCGAGCGCAGCTTCGATTTCCTTGTCCGAGGGAGTGATCTTCTTTTCGAGTTCCTCGATCTGCTTCTTAAGGTCGTCCTTGCGCTTGTCCGCAGGGGTGTCCAACAAGGTCATTTCGTCAGCGGAGAGTTTGGCGACGCGCTCCTCGCGGAGCTTCTTCTTCACGGCTTCGGCCAGAGCGTCTCGTTTGTCCTGGAGCGGTTTGATTTGCTTATCGAGCGCCTCGTTCGTGGCGCGAATCTGCTCCTGCTCCGAGCCTAAGGTAAGAGGCAGGTCGTCCGCGTATTTCACGCCTTCAAAGAACGCGCGCATGCGAAAGTGATCCGCGTGGGAGAGCGGGTCGTATTTATGATCGTGGCAGCGGCAGCAGGACATCGTCAGACCGAGAAAAGCGCCGCCGGTGGTCTCGACGAGATCGGCCATCCATTCCGCCCGGCTGCGGGCTTGCTCGTTGAAAAGTGGCGCGGAGTTATCCTGGGGCCCCATGCGGAGATAGCCTGTGGCGATGAGGCAATCCTGCTCCTGAGGAGTCGTTGGAGGGCCATCGAGCAACTCGTCGCCTGCCAACTGCTCGCGAATGAATTGGTCGAAAGGCTTGTCGGCGTTAAACGCGCGAATTACGTAGTCACGATAACGCCATGCCTTGGGCCGGTATTCATCCCAATCGAAACCGTTGCTGTCGCTATACCGAGCGACATCCAGCCATTCGCGAGCCCAGCGCTCGCCGTAGCGTGGCGAAGCCAGGAGGTTCTCGACAAGGACTTCATAAGCGTCCGGCGAGGGATCTTTGATAAATTCGTCCAACTGCTGGGGAGTTGGCGGAAGGCCAGTCAGGTCGAAATAGAGACGGCGGCCAAGGGTGCGGCGGTCGGCCTCGGGCGAGGGTTGGAGGCCCGAATGCTCAAGCCGCGCGAGGACAAATTGGTCAATGCTGTTGCGAACCCAACGGCGATGATTCACAGCGGGTGGGGCGGAGCGCTGCACCGGTTTCAACGACCAG
>DASPKX010000139.1:0-12628 GCA_035627835.1 Candidatus Methylomirabilota bacterium | reverse complement strand
GCGACGGTAGTGCAATAGGAGGAGTATTTGGTGTGTAGGCGACGGTCAAATGGGAGACCCTCTCTTGAACCTGTTCCGGCATCCTCTCGGCAACGATAGCAACGAGGAAATACCCAATAACCCGAGGCCCTGGAATCTTCTCTTTCCTGTGCAACTTTCTTCGTCCCTGTGTCGCACGAATCGAACTCGGACCATCCTGACATACACCGCCAATCACTTATTATGCGGGCCGGCGAGTTTCAACACCCGCGAGGTTGGACAGTGTAGCGATGAGCATTTGGAGGAGCTACTGGTTAACGATGTGGTTAACTTCTTGGCCCACGAGGCTTTGAACAAGACTACTGAGCAACCGCGCGATACATCTTGCGGGTGTCTAGAGGAGAAGGATCGTGCCATGTAAAGTCAGCTGTCGGAAGTTGAATCACATCCTCCGTTCGCCAAATTCCCCCAAGTAAATCCAGAGTTGATTGTATCGCGTATCGCCTTCCAATAGCACCTTGGATGCGAACGCCTGCAGCCAATATTAATTGCAAACGAGGCTGATTGAGAGGGGCATCGCCACTCCGCAACGAACTTGTCCCGATCACGCCCACAACCGCATTGCCATCGCTCACCAGCCCCACAATTCCGAGGTTGGAAGATGGGGTTGGTCGTCGTGACCAACTATCGCCATCGAGCGATGTCCAGATAGTCGAGCCTAAACCGACGAGAACAACGTCGCGGTGCACGGCCAGCACCGAAGGAGTCCCAGCAAAGTCAGACCGCTTCCATTGGAGACCATCCTTTGAGGTCTGGATTCCTCGATCGCTAAGAGCCAAAAGCTGATTATTGTGCAGTAGCATGCGGCTCACATTCCCCACAATGTTAGAGCACCGCTGCCAATCGAGCAGGTTGGTTGAGATCCATGTCGCATCAGGTGTGCCGACTAGGTATTTCTTACCAGCACAAGCAAGAAAATAACCATCCCGCTGTGGAATCGCTTCGCGAACCCAACTCACTCCATCAGCGCTCCTCCAAACAAAAGATCCACCCGCAAGAACAAACGATGTTCCGTCCCAATCGAGCCGGGTTATGACCGTGGAGGTGCCAAGGGAGCGGAAAGACCAAAAAAAACCATCGTCAGAGGTCGCGTAGTCCTTGCCACTTGTTCCAAGAGCCACAAATCTCCCATTTCCGTAAACAACCTTCACGCAGCGGAGGTCCGGATGGGTGGTGACCCAATCGATTCCATTCGTGGACATCATCGCCTTCGCCCCAACAAGGACGAAGCGACCGTCTCCATATGTGATATCAGCGACGGTGGACCCGAGGTTGACGCTTGAATGGATTGTCCAGACATCGAGTTCATCAGACGCCGGGGTATCCAGCATGAAGCAGAAAAAGAACAATATCGCCAAGAAGTTCATTCGCGACGAGGGCAATGATCTCTGGATGGATTCGAAAGGTTTCGTCATGTGAAAGCAAATATGGATAGCCTGTTCCCTGCGGCTGACCAAGAGAAGATTAGCGCGCGGCTCGTTTCTGTTGCCGAAGCGCCTAAGGAGCCGGGAGCTACCTCGATACCTTGGCTCTTGCGCAACGTGGACGCTTTTCCTGCGACAGTAATTGTGAGTTCTCCCTCCAACACAAAGAAGAATCGCCTCGCAGCATTATGACAGTGAGGAACCTCGGCCGTATTCGGGGGCATTCGTTCCCGAATGACACTTAAGCCCGGTTCCTCAACAAACCGCCATCCTTCACACTCATCGGCCCACTTGTAATAGGGCGACTTAGACTGAGATCTTATTGTCATAGGGAACCCACTTTAACGCCTGAGGAGGTCTTTAAGGGCTCGATTGGAAATGCGAACACGGCGCGAGTCTCGCCGAGACTCACAGCGATGACGTGATTGCCTGCGAGACATCGAACCTGCATCTCCGGGGTGGTGAGAAGGACTTGGCCCACAATTTCCCCACTTATGTTCATTACTAAGACCTTATCGGCCTCGCGCAAGAGCAGCTTCTCCTGCGATAAAACACACTGTTTAATTTGCCGCCCCGGTGACAGGAGGGTTGTATGCCCTGACGAATCCGTCCTGTAAACATGGCCGTTCTCCATCCGCAATTGGTAGTTCCCATGGAAACCAATGATCCCGCGAGCTGGCTCGCGAGCAATGACCTGTCCATCATACGAGATTGTTACCACTTCAGCCCTCCCCGAAATACGTATAATGTTTGGCGGGAGGAACTGGAAGGCGGCGACATCCGTCATTCGCGTCGCCGTATTCCAAAGGACGGCGCCTTGTTGAGAAAGTAGAAATGCGTGGCCACTAAAGTCCAAAACAATGACTCTCCCATCGGGCAATTCAGCGGCCTCAAAGAGCTCGGCCAGCGCTCCGTGGTGTCTTAACGAAGTTGCCCACCGGCGTCCCCCACGGGAGTCGAGGCACAGGACTTCAAAGCCGCCGCCCATGACCAGTTCCGAGTTCTGGTTTTCGAGATAGAACAGAGGATTGAACGGAACTCGCCTCGACCATTCACGCCCTCTATCGTTGCACACAATGATTCTATGCCGCGTTGTGACAATGAACCGATTCGTCCCCCACAGCTGAACTCCGAAGTTACGGGGTATGACCCCAAAAGTTCGCGCCTGTTTCGTGCCAAGATTCAGATGGTGCACTCGATTACCCACTACGGCAAAAACCTCTTCGCCGCGAGACTTCGCACCGATGTCATATCTGTATTCTGTCGTGAGAGTTGGAGTCGGGGACGCTACGTCCCACTTTTCCGAGGACCGCCAAAGTTTATGGACGGCGTCGGGGCCGGCCAGGCTGTATAGGAGGAAGAATGCCACAGCAGCAATTACATAAAAGCCCACCACAACCTTACGACCTCCAGCATGCTCATTGCAGAGCTTATCTTCCCTGCCTTCAAGCCATCCTAGCGCCGGGGCCAGAAGCAGCGTAGGCGTGAGGAATCCGGCGCCAAGAAGGAGGCCATCGATTGCGCTGGGAAAGCCCGCTTCTTCCCCCCAGGAGTGCGTGAGTGTAAAACTCGCCACATAAAGGGTCCCGAAAACCGCTCCTGGAATGAAAGACCAGCGTTTAAGGACACAGGTTACCCAGACGGCACCCGCAGGGGCGCCGAGAGCAGCCGATAATGGGATATTATTCCAGGAAAACCCATGCCAAAGGGAAACCCCGGTAAACGTCCATCGCTGAAGTATAAATACACAACCCCCTGCCACTAACAATGCCAGTCCCCAAGCTACAAAAGACGAGGCCACCTCCCGGATCCCACCTCGCGCCGCCCTCCAAACCGAAAGCTGTAAGGGGGCACCTACCAGCACAAAGAATGGGTAGGCAACCGCCGCCACATACCCTCCAAATATGAAACAGGTTGGAATCCAGAGGAGAAATGTGACAGGGAGAGTTAGCATAAGGGCCTCCTCTGCGCGCGACCACCTTGGGTCTTTCCGGGGCCGGGTTTCTCTCCCTTTGTCAAAGATTGTATTCATGGAACCACGATCCAGTGGACAAAATTCCGGCTGCCGATTGTCCCCAATCTTATTTTTGGTTGTTCCTTCCCTCAAGCGGTGCAGGCAATTTTCAGGACCCCAGATGGTCTGAACAAAAGTGAAGAGGGACTCAATGTGAATGGTGCCATGACGTCGGACTCTTCACGCGAACAGAAACATTGACTCGTCGCAAGCCTTAAGGCTTCGCAAGTTCTGCCCCTTAACCTCCCATTTCACTTTTAGGTGTCAAAACTCTTTGAAAATGTCCCCTTCTTAACTCAGGTGAAAATGTCCCCTTTGCTCGTTGTTATCATGCGGCTGCGGGCGAAGTGGAAGCCGAGCGTAGCGAGGCTGTAACGGAGCCCGCAGCCGCATGACGCCCGTGCCGCTTTGAGCCATGCGCCCTCGGCTCTCTTTTTCCTGAAGAACTCCTGGCCCGCCGCCACCTTGTCGTTTCTCCACGGGTGAGTGGCTGGGGGTTTGACCAGCTCCACTCGCCCGATCCGCGCTGGCGCGGGTTTCTTCGGCTCCGGCCTGCCTTCTAAGGCGCGCATTTTCAGCCTGCGCTGCCCATGCAGCAGTTCCACGCGCCCGTCCCGCATCTCCCGAGCTGTTATCTTCTTGCCTGCGAGATTTAGCGCCTCCTCTTGCCGCTCTATCTGGAACCAGCGGTTCTTCCACACCACTGTCCAATCATTGCCCACGGTCCTCTCTTCTTCCCAACTCAACACCTCCAACAGCGAGGCGCTAAGCTTCTGGTGCGCATCGGCCGCGGCTTTCGGAGCCACTGTGAACTTCCGGTTGAGCGCGGGCAGGAACACCCGGCTTAAAAACTCGTTGGCTGCCGCCATGTCGCTGATCCCCTCCAAGCGCATCTCTTTGACCAGCCGATCCTGAAACAGAGCGTTGCGCCTCTCCACCCGCCCTTTGGCCTGCGGGGAGTTGGCCAGGATCAACTCCACGCCGAGCTGCTCCATCGCCCGGCCAAACTGCGTCCGCGGCTCGCGCCCCGCGATCTGCTCGGCCACAGTCGGCAGCCGCTCGCAGCGGTAGATGCTGTCGCGATCCACATACAAGCTGGCTGGCACACCGTGGCTGCGAATCCATCGCTCGATCATGTCATAGCACGCGCGCGTCGTTTCCTGCGGGTAAAAGCGCGCCAGTGTCCGGTTGGTCGCGTCATCAATAATAACCATCAGCACGGCGCGCGGAGCACGCCCTTCAAACCAATCATGATGCGACCCATCCATCTGCACCATCTGGCCAAAGCACTCTTTGCGCTCACGCCACCGCCGGTGCTTCTGCCGCTTGCGCCTCACCCGCCAATGCCCTTCAGCCAAAAGCCACCGGCGCAACGTCTCATGGTCCACTTTGTGCCCTTCTTTGCGCAAATGCTCCGCCGCCAGCGTCGGGCCAAAATCCGGATACCTCTCCAGGCAGCGCGCCACAATCCGCGCACGTTCAGCCTGGGGCCTGCGGCGGGAACTGGCGCGCCCCCGGCTCCGATGCACAAGGCCGGAGTCCCCTTGCGCCTGATAGCGCTTCCACACCCGCTTGGCCTGCCGGTACCCCAACGCCAGCAACACCGCTGCTTGAACCAAGGTTAGCTTGTTGTCTTTTACATCCTCCAGCACGGCCAGGCGCCGCCTTTCTTTGTGGCTCATGAGCAGCTTCTCCATCGTCTGCCCCTGCTGCTACACCGCCCACCCTCAAAAGGGGACATTTTCAAAGAGTTCACATGGGGACATTTTCATGGAGTCACGACACCATTTCACTTTTAGGTAGCTTTGCGCGCTGGCCTTGCTACCCTTCTCAGGCAGCACGGCCCGTTCTTCTATGCCTTTAACCGGGTTGTGTGCGATCAAGAGCCGTTCCGAAAGGGGCGGCTTTTCGCTTTTCGGTAATCTCATGCTTGTCCCGCTAGGTCTACGTTCCCGGTGTGAGATAAGTAGGCTGCTAATAAACACAGCGGCCAAATAGATCGCTAGGGGGTGTACTCAGACCCCGTCCCCGTCTCGCAACGCGAGACGTTCATCGGGGTCTTTCAACTGCTCAGAGCTTCGTTCATGCTCATAGTCTTTCATAGAAATACCTGCACAAAGAGATGGGACGGGAAGATGTACCGAAATGGTTAAGCAGCACGATCTATCCAGCAACCACGTTGACGAGCTCGCACACATGGCTCGTTCATGAAATGAAGAATAGTCCGAAAGAAGCCGAAGACCGATGCTTAAGTGCAGTCCGGTAGTGCACCATACACATCATCGCTATCGCAGTCGTCATGATGAGCGGAATGGGTGCTTTCATTCTGCTCACAACGTCATCGTCACTCTTACCCTCGTGAGATCGAAGCCGCGGCCATCATCTGCCCCGTTTACTGGCCAGCGACGCCTCAATCCGTGGAGCGAGTCGCTCACCGCGCAATTCGTTTGAATCCGAAATAATCAGCCCGGAATCCCCGTCCACCAAGAGAACATGCGGTAGGCCAGTGACGTCTAAGAGCTTGGGAAGTTCTGCCTTAAACCCTGCTTCATCCCAAAGCTGCGGCCATGTCACGCGATGTTGCTTTACGAAACGCTCGACGGTGTCCCGATTAGGTTTAATTTCCACGGGTATCCCAATAACGGCGACTCCCTTATCACCATACCTTTCGAAGACCCCCCGAAGGTTTGGCAATTCTGCGATGCACGGCCCGCACCACGTTCCCCAGAAATCCAAGATCACGAGCTTTCCTTTGAAGTCCTGCGGGAAGGACATGCTCTTCCCGTCGAGAGTCATTCCCTTGAAGGCAGGGATCACGTCGCCTGGAACAAAGTCGGGGAGAATGGGAACGTCCGTCGTTCGTGTCTTGGCGGGTAAGAGCGAAAAGGCGCTGCCATCAGGCGAAATCTCGCTCATGATATATGACCGGCCGTTAATCGCAAAAGGCTTATTGGCTGCGAACCGCTCGCCGCGGCGGAAAAACTTTCCGTCACCATTCAAATCGAGGCACAGCACGCTTGCGTCTGACGAGCCTTCGACTGCGCGGAAATCACCGGTAGCGTCATCATTATCGAAGATAGCTCGTACTGCTTTCTCGGGAAAAGAAACGTAGCCTGTCCTCATATAATCCCGTGTCAGCCAAATCAGACGATCATTCCCGCCCTGTTTGAAATAAGGATCTGTCGGCGCCATTCGCCAGAGCCGGACGTTCACCTGAGCTGCGCCAGACGTTTGGGGTAGATTAAGAACGCCGATGAACTCCGCGAACTTCGGCGACCTCCGCTGCGGGATAGGATCGTCCATAAAGTCTCCATTGCCGTTCGAATCCAGCCATAGGCGCGTGCGGGGTGGGTCCGCGACCTCGCCATCGTCGACGAGGAAATGGACCGTGTGACGGCGTTCAGATGGGCCAAAAAGATACTCCCCAAATAACGGGTCTGTTAACCCTTCGGGAACTTTCTTCACGGCGAGTGGCCTTTCGGGCGTGAGCACGATCCTCTGCATTGGGTAAACCGTGTCTGGCATCGGCGAAAGTGCCGCATTCGCTCCCTGAGGCGATAATTTCAGTCGCACCGCTATCGGTGGAAAATCCTCAGGCTGATTCAACTGCACCGCTGCTACGGCCATGAGGGGGCAGAATGCGATGAGCACCGGTTTGGCTTTGCTCCAAAAGAGCGTTTTCAAGGTTGATTTCATAACAGCAATTACGGAAAGCGACGACGTGCCAGCGCCACTCACAGCGGCAGCCGTCGTTAACGCAAGACTAGGTGGCGCCGCGAGGACAGAGTATTGGGAGAGCATGCTGGCCAAAAAGAGGACGGAGAACTGGCCGCAGGAACCCGCCAAACCAGCTTTGAGTTTCCCAAGAGCCCGGTCCACACGCTTCTGGGCTGCATCTTCCGAGACCCCAAGCGTCTCGCCGATCGTTTTGAAGGAGGATCCGCGGAAGAACCTTAGGATGATGGCTAGTCGGTCTTTTTCCGCCAACCGCTCCAGAGCGCTGTCCAAATGAGGGGCCACGAGTTGCCAGGAGCTTTCCTTCTCAGCAGTGTCCGAAGTCTCCATAGTGTACGCCTTTTCACGCTCTCTACGACGGGCTTCCAGTTTTAGGAAATCTGCGCAGGCATAGAGTGTCGTTCTATACAGCCATGCGGGAAGGGTCGTCTGAGAAGAGAGATGAGCCGCTTTCTTCGCAAGAATAAGAAAGACCGCCTGCACCACATCGTGTGCATTAGTGGGACATCCCAACCGGCGCACCGCCACGGAATAAACCAGATCAATGTAGCGTTGGACCAGTAGAGCGAAGGCATCGTCCGACTTTCGCGATGCGAATTCCGTTAAAAGCTCTTGGTCCGTCCGCTCTTCCATCATAGTAATACTGACGCCGTTGCCAATTTCCGACATCGCTTTTTGGAAAGCGATTTCCTGGTGATCTGTTTACCGCCCTTTAAACGGAGGCGTCTCAACCGAGTCTTCGGCCCCATGCCTGACCCGTCACAAAGCCCTGGGAAGCGAATCCCCTCACCTTCGATCCAGCCCCAGGTCTAACTTCCAGATACCATTCTCCTGGCGAAAGTACGTACGTGTTCCCCGTCGCGAATTGCCATAACCCTGCACATACACAATCGCCCGGTCCGGAGCAGGGTATGCCACCGCTTCCACCTTCAGAAATTTGTGCTCATGGAAAGGATCGTGCAGGGCGTTGGTGGCAAACCCACCGAAATTCACGCCCGGTGGGGTGTAAACCATTCCCAGGAAATGCTCCTGCGCCTCGTTGAAAGTGTCTGGATTCGACGCCTGGCGTTGCGCCCAGATATACGACTGCATCGCCGCTTCCGGAGTGTGAAATCCCGCATTGGTCACAGTATCGAAAGTGATGATCTGCCGAACCTCACCATCCTCAAGAGATGGCTGCATCACCTCAAGTTCTGCGGGTGAGACGACTGGCAACTCGCGCGGCCTTTGCGCGATTGCGCGCAACTCTTCGCGCAAGCGCGTGACCTCACCGCGCAGCCGCAGAGTTTCTGAAGAAGCCACCGGGACAGTCCGATCTACGACCGCTGGAATGTCCACTCTCCGGGTAACCCCCGGGTCTGGTGGGAGCGATGTAGTAACATTTTCTAACGCCTCCACGCCGCTCGCCTGTTCCGATTTCGATCCTCGGGTCAATAGCACGGGAGCGAGCGGGAGCATCGCTATGACCGCTGCAAGACACGCAATCTTCACCTTCTTCATAATCACTAAATTGCTGGCCTGAGTGAAAAACCTGATGGGGCCCTGATGGCTCGTTTCCACCACCGCCGCTGAGGAAAGCGCAGTGGCTCCGGAGTGCTTTAGGCCCAGTAACGCCACCAGCGCGCTCGGCGGCTTGATGCCCATTGAAGTCAGCTGTTGGCGCAGCACTCGCAAGGCACGGGAAACTCTTTTCTGCGCTGCGTCCTCACTCAGCCCGAATTTCTGCCCCAACGTCCGTAGATCACTGTTTCCCAGGAAACGCTCGAGCACCATCTCACGGTCCGGGCTCGGGAGCTGGTGAATGAACGTGAACAATTCCGCGGGCACACCGCTCTCTGGGGCCTCCGCTGAAGCTGCCTCCCTCAGCTCTGATGCGATCGCTTCCCGCCGTTTCCGCCGCTTCTCGGACCGCACTAAATTCGCGGTGATGTAGCAGGCGTGCTGGTGCAGAAACCGCGTGAGCGTGTTCGGATCGATGGACCCAGCCCGTCGCGCAAGCGTGGCGAAAACCTCTTGCGCCGCATCCTTGGCAAGAGTGAGATCTCCGCCTAATCGGCGGGCCGCCAGAGCGATCACCCAGGCTTGATGCTTGGCAACTAACGCTGCAAAGGCTGCGTCATCCTGCGTTTTAACGAACTGCTTGAGCAAACGCTCCTCAGTGGGCATTCCGCATATTGGAAACCGACCAGAAGAAAATCCGACAACATTTTTCTCGCGGCGAATCCCGCAGGTGTTCACTCAATGTTGGCTTGACGATCTCTGCGTTCACGGTCCAGGTTAATGGCACTCTGGCGAGGTGCTTCAAAGCCACTGGACCGCGGATGGAAGTTCACAACCTGCGGGTAAAGGACCTTTCACAGAACCAAAATTAGCTGCGGAGAACATGCAGGATCCCCCGCCCATTGGACGCGTGTTAGTTTACAGCTTGTGGGCTGGCTTCTCGATCGGACTATTGGGCCATGGGGTAAAACGCATCCTGACTGGCTCCTTCACGTGGCTGACGATCTGTGCAACCTTTCTCGGCTTGATCTCCCTATTCATCCTCTATCGCACTATCCGGACCGGAGGGGCAGACTGAGGTAATGTAACGCGGTCCCTTGTCACGCGATCGACTCGTGATTTCTCAGGTTCTCAACACGCCGCAAGCGCTGTCACCGGTCACTTCAAAACCAGCCACCTAAGGTCGAATGAAAACCAGCCAATCGGAGGTGCTCTCTTCATGTCGTGTTTCTTGATTTGCGCAAGTGGCTTCTCAAATCTTTTTCTGTGGGAAAACTCACCACTCTGCTACAAACATCACTTTGTGTCCTTCTCCTCCCCATGTGTTTCGGCGGATTTCGGTTTCGACGGCGAAGATGCCCCTGCGTCCGACACCGAGGTGCTCGATGACGGCGGAGGTGGTTGGATAATCGTAGTTGCTGCCTGTTCAACTTTTCCGTAGCTTCGCACTCTCGTTTTGCTACAGTCCTCCCGCAGCACAGCCCGTTCTTCTATGCCTTTAGCCGGGTTGTGTGCGATCAAGAGCCGTTCCGAAAGGGGCGGCTTTTCGCTTTTCGGCAATCTCAGGCTTGTCCTGATAGCTCTACGTTTCCGGTGTGAGATAAAGCAGGTTCATGGCAGACGACAAATCCAAAACCGGGAAGCAGGACGACGAACGAATCAACGTGAACCAGGATTACGAATTACGCGATTGGTCCAAGAAGTTTGGGATCACGCAAGATGAACTGCGCGATGCCGTACGGAAGGTTGGCACGCGCGCCGAGGACGTTCGCAAGCAGTTGAAGAAATAACAGGCAGAAGCGCATTCCCTTCCGGTGGGGGCAAGCACAATCTCCTTTCTCCAACAACCTGGCCATTTCAAAACGCCTTTCAGTTCGGCGCTCGGGTGATTCGCATGACGATCGCCCTGACTTGTTGTTCATTGAACAAACCGCCTAATGGGTATACACAAGCCCGTAACTATGCCACAAGACCTGCTCAGCCAATACACAGCAATCCGGGAAGCTCTGCAAAAAGAGAAGAGTGCTCTTCGGGAAAGGCTTCAAGCAATCAACCAAGCACTCGGAGAAGCCTCTGAAGAACCTGTCGCTCCTGAAAACGGCAGGAGAGGTCGTCGTGCGGGTGGGCAGTCACTGAAGAGCGTCATCTTTCAGGTGTTACGCAATGGGCCTCTGACGAAGGACGAAATCGTTCAAGCTGTTCAACGTGAAGGCTACCGCTTCAACAGCAAGAACCCTGCGAATTCAATGGGTGTCATTTTGTATGGGAAGAATCCAAAGTTCAAACGCGTGGATGGAAAGTTTGGCTTGCCCGATGGATTCAAAGCCGAGGGACCGACTGCGGCACCTGCTGGCGGTCAAAAGCGGAAGCGTGGGATGTCCGCTGAAGGGCGGCGACGCATCGCGGAGGCAGCCAAGAAGCGATGGGCTGCCGCAAAGGCTGCTGGGAAGAAGGCGTTGTAAGAGGCTGGAAAGACAGTTTTTCAACGACTGTACTGAACATCCAGACGGGGTCATAGCTACTCCATTGTGCTGTGAACCCGCGGCAAGGGTCCCGCAAGGGCGTTTAATAAATTCGCACCCGCCCTGACGTGTTCCTGTAGGAATACGTGCACGAGGTTCTGATACTTCTCATTTCCGGCAATCATGAGGTTCTGGGGTATGTGCCTTGGCTACCGACTCAGTGCGTGCCTTTACAAATCCCCGACTCCTTCTCCTGTGTTCCAGATTATGCCGCGGTCACCCAGAGAAAGTCTTCTGGAGTAGAGTGAGGATCACCGCGTTGTCAGCCCTGACACTCGTTCCTGCACGCCACGTATCTATTACCCTAGAAAGGGCAGTCACAAAGGCCGCGTGATTAGTTTCGCTATCACGCGGCCTCAGCTTTGTTGCCCTGGACTACTCTTCGACTGTGAATGTGAAGAATTCCATGTCGCTGCGAGTGGTGTCCGGGACAAGAATCTCGCGTTTGCTCGGCTGACGCTCGTAAGCCAGCCATTCCTCGAGTGTCTTGCTGCTCTCGAGGTTTGGAGTGCCTCGGCCTGTGAACCGCAGTGCCACTGTCTTTTGGTCGGGCAGGAACAGTTCAGAGACCAGAAAACCGGGATCGTCGTTGAGAATCGTGAGTGGCGATTCGTTTATGGCGATGCCTCCTGGCGTCCTGAACACCAGGTTCAACATGGTGTCGGCTGATGCGGTCGGGTTATCGGGCAATCGCAATGGAACAGTTCCGGTTGAGACGTTCGGAGGGAACTTGAGTTCACCTGAAGCAGCCTCATAGTGCACACCGGCCCGCGCGGTTAAATCAGCGGTGCTGTAGCGGACCGTCAGGGCTTCAGAATTGTCTCCAGTGCGAACGAGCGTGACGGAAGCACTCCCTCCGGTTTCCCAAACAGGCGCCGCGACCAGGATCTTGGGCGTAACACCACTGACATTGACCGTTGCAAGCGATGCTCGCGGCTGGCCATTCACTTCATTGAATGCGCCGAACAGGGCGATTTCGTTCTCGCCTCGCGGTTGCAGTGTGGTCGATCGATTATCGACCAGGATGGTCATGGGTGCCGAGCCGGTGCTCGAACCATCTGCGTTGTGACGGCTGATCCAATAGCGCGTGTACTCTTGGATGCTGCCCAGCGTCACTGCCTCATGCGTGATCGCGTGAACGATCCCAGAGGGCGTCACGAGGAAATGCTCACCTTTGACGGCAGTGAACGTTGCATCAATGCGGCCTGTGGGGCTTAAACGAAGGACGTTTTCCTGGGAGTAAGCCAGGACAGAGCCATCCGCGCTGGCGTGCACAAAGATGAGATGCTCGACGCCGGGCGCGAAGCCAGTGTCCAGCGCGCCACTCGAGGTGAGGCGCGCGATCCCCGGGCGCGCCTGGCCATTAACGACATCAAAGGAACCGTGCGCGAAGA
>DASPKX010000138.1:0-12407 GCA_035627835.1 Candidatus Methylomirabilota bacterium | reverse complement strand
AAGGTGCGTAGAAAATTTCCGCCCACGCAATAGAGCAGATCCAACTCACCACGTCCGGCAGCCTCGACCATGTCCACGGCGGTAAGCCCGGGCCACTCGGGAATTTCGAAGCCGTAATGATCGCTGAGGGCTTTCGCGGTTTGGGTGTTGATGGGCTTTCCACCTGGGAAGGCAGTTGAATACGCGCCCATTTCTGCGCCGCCCTGGACTGAAGAATGCCCGCGAATGGGCATCAAGCCACAGCCTTCACGACCCACGTAACCGCGCAGCAGGCCGAGGTTCAAAATCATGCTCACACCATCAGCGCCATAGGTGTGTTGGGTGATGCCCATGCTCCAGACGAGCACGGCGCGATTCGCGTGGCGGATCAACTCCGCGAATTCAACCATGCTTTCGCGCTTCAGACCGGACTGCGCTTCCAACGTCGCCCAATCGAGCTGGGCGACTGCGAGCCTTAGTTGCTCAAGATCCGCCGTGTGTTTTTGAACAAATTCTGAATCAACCCACCCGTTCTCCAGCAGCACACGGATAACACCGTACAGAAATGCAATGTCGCCGCCCTGGCTCACCGGGAAGAAATAATCCGCGATATCGGTGCCGAAAAGGGCGCTGCTCATCGTGCTCGGCACCCAGTAGCGTTCCATCCCAGGTTCGCGGAAAGGGTTCACCATGACGACCTTTGCGCCGCGCTCCTTGGCTTCGTGCAGGTACTTCGTCGTGACTGGCTGGTCGTTGGCGGGATTTGCCCCGAAGAAGATAATAAGATTTGCGCTGTACCAATCAGAGTAGCTGCAGGTGGTCGCAGCAACGCCAACGGCGTGCTTCATGGCGGCAGTGGAGGGCGCATGGCATAGGCGGGCGGCGTTATCCACATTGTTGGTGCCGAGGAATCGGGCGACCTTCTGCGCCACGTAATAGACCTCGTTGGTGACCCCGCGCGACGTGATGAAGAATGCCAGCCGCTTCGGATCGCTGTTGCGGATCCTTGCAGCCATCCGTTCGTGCGCTTCGTCCCAGTTGATGCGCTTAAAGCCAGGGGCGCCCTTTTGACGGAGCATCGGATAAGCAAGCCGGCCGAGTTCACGCAGCTCCGCGTTGGTCATTTTCTCAAGCTTAGAAACGTCCGAAAGCAGCGAATGGTCCAGTTCTGCCACGGTGTTCAGACGGAGCAGGTTCAGCCGCGTCATGCAGAGATGAACGCCCTCAATGGTCCAGTCGTGAAACCCGGCGACGCCAAGCGCGCAGCCATCACAGACACCACGGCTTAAGACTTTCCATGCGTAAGGAAGGTTGTCGCGGTTGGCCCAAATGACTTTCAGCATGTCGGTGAAGTGCCTCGGCTTGCGGCTGCCCAGCCCGAAAGGAATGAGCGAGCGGAGCTTTTCGCGCCGGGTTTTGACGATTCGATGCGACATGCAGTGTGCCTTCACAATGGAATCGCGCGGTGGCTCCGTCAACATCAGCAGAGTCTTCTCGGCGACCGGTCTGGCCGCTTCGCGAGGAATTTTGAAAGGTTACCAGAATTCCACTTGAAATGCGCGCTAGCCTCGGCGAATCCTTTGCTCGGAATTGTCTCTATGAACCTGGGCGACATCCTCCAAAAGGAGCAAATCGTAGAGGATTTGCGCGCGAACAATCGCTGGGAAGCGATTGAAGAGCTGATTGGCGTCCTGATAGAGAGCGGGAAGATCAAACCCGAGCATCGCGAGGCCATCACTGCTGTCGTTAAAAAGCGCGAAACCTCAATGAGCACTGGCATCGGCTTCGGCATTGGCATCCCGCATGCCTCGACCGAATTGATCGGTGAAGTGACGGGCGCATTCGGCCGCTCGAAGAAGGGTGTGAACTTTGACGCGCTCGACAACCAGCCCGTCACGCTGGTCATGTTGTTCCTCGTTCCTCAAGGCCAATTCCAGAAGCATCTGCACACACTGGCCAATATCGCCAAGCTGCTTCACAACAAAGATTTTCGGCGCGCCCTTGAGGACGCCCCGGACGCGGCGGCCATGCTGCGCATCATTAAAAATCCCGGCGACGTTCGCCCTTAGGAGCTTCCCACGCTCCCTTCATCACCGTGCTCCACGAAGTTCTAGAATCTGCTCTCCGGCAGGCTGTTCTCGCTGTCATTCCTGACGCGCAGACCCAGGCCCTGCTCGTCCGTCCAACCACCGATCCGCAATTCGGCGATTATCAATGCAACGCTTTGATGAACGTGGCCAAAGCGCGGAAGATGAACCCGCGCCAACTCGCCACCGATGTGCGCGCGAAGCTCGACGTCGCCCAATGGTGCGACACGGTTGAAGTGGCGGGCCCAGGTTTCCTGAACTTCCATCTAAAGCCCGAGGCTCTCGGCCAGGCGCTCATGGATGCGGCCCAGGGAAAGAACCTTTTCTTCACGCCAGCGGAAAAGCCGCGCACGATTGTTGTCGATTTCAGCTCGCCCAACGTCGCGAAGGCCATGCACGTCGGGCACATCCGCTCAACCATCCTCGGTGATTGCCTCACGCGCACGCTTCGCCTGCTCGGCCACAAGGTCATCACAGACAACCATCTGGGCGATTGGGGCACACAATTCGGCAAGCTGCTTGTTGGTTGGAAGGAGCGCCTTGACTCCACCGCCTTGTCGCATGAGCCGCTGAGTGAGTTGGAGCGCCTCTACAAAGAAGTTCATGCTGCCAGCGAGCAGGATCCCGCTGTGCTCGATCGCGCGCGGCAGGAATTGGTGAAGCTGCAAAATGGCGATCCCGAAAACCTGCGCATCTGGCAACAGATGATTCGCATTTCGCGCCAAAGCTTCGACCGCATTTACCATCGTCTCGGCGTGAAGTTCGACCACACCCTTGGCGAAAGCTTTTACAACCCGCTGCTCAAGGATGTTGTCGCTGATCTGCAGCAGAAAGGGATCGCCACCGAAAGTGAGGGCGCTTTGGTCGCGTTCTTTGAAGGTGAAGCGGACGCAGAGCTGAAAGGCACGCCCGCCATCATTCAGAAACGAGATGGGGCGGCCAATTACACCACGACGGACCTCGCGACGCTTCAGCATCGGCTGAAGGAGTGGAATCCGCAGGAGATTGTTTACGTCACGGACTCGCGCCAGCAACTTCACTTCAAGCAGCTCTTCGCTATCTTCCGCCGCTGGCATCCAGAAGCTGATGTGCGCCTCGCGCATGTTTGGTTTGGCATGATCCTGCGCGATGACGGGAAACCTTTTAAGACCAAGTCTGGCGAGAACATTAAATTGAGCGAGCTGCTCGACGAAGCCGAGGAGCGCGCGCTCGCGGTCGTTACCGAGAAGAATCCGGATTGGCCGGAGGCTGATCGGCGCGAAGCAGCCCGCATCATCGGCCTTGGCTCGATCAAATACTCCGACCTGCTGCCCAATCGCCAAAGCGACTACGTGTTCAGCTGGGAAAAGATGCTCGCGCTCAACGGCAACACGGCTCCGTACCTTCTCTACGCCTACACACGCATCCGCAGCATCTTCCGCAAAGGCGCTTCGGCAGAAGCTGAGACCAAGTTCGAGACCACCGGGTTTGTCCTGCGCGCGCCGGAGGAGCTGCGGCTTGCAAAGCATCTGCTAAACTTCGGCCTCAGTCTGCAGTCCGTCGCAGATGAGTACCGCCCGAATTATCTCTGCAACTATTTGTACGATCTCGCGGGTTACTTCGCGCAGTTCTACGAAGCATGCCCCGTCCTTAAAGCTGAAGGGGACGAGCGCGCGACGCGCCTTGGGTTGCTGAAGCTCACGGGCGACGTGCTCAAGACAGGGTTGAACACGCTCGGCCTGGAAACGATCGAGCGCATGTAGGCCATGAAATCCATCCAGCGACGCTGCCCCGTTTGTGACGGTTCCGAGTCGCAGCCGGAACTCACGAAAGCAGAGCTGGCGCTGGTTCGCTGCATGAATTGCAGCATGGTTTACGCTTCGCCTGTTTCCGCCGCTTACGTGGACGGCTCGTACTACGAAGACGCTGGCCGTCCGTTTTATCTCTCGCCCGCAAAACTCCGCGGCGACTACTCCCCCGTCCGATTCGCGCGCGAGCTGCGGCTCTTCCGCCGCTTTTGCGTGAGCGGGCGTGTGCTCGATGTGGGTTGCTCCACCGGCGCTTTTCTTTACCAACTGAACCAACGCTACCCTGGCGCTTATGATGCGATTGGCACGGATGTCTCCTCACCCGCGCTCGATTACGCGGAGCAGCAAGGTGTCACCATCCGTCGGAAAAGCTTCCTCGATGCCGACTGGGCCACCGGTGAGTTCGATGCCGTCACTTTCTGGGCGGTTCTTGAGCATGTGTCCGAACCCCGCGCTTTCCTCGAGCAAGCTGTGCGCGTTCTAAAGCCCGGCGGCATATGCTTCGTCCTCGTGCCGAACTACAGGTCACTGGCAGTTCGCATCCTGGGAGCGCGCTACCGGTACATCCTCCCGCAGCACCTCAACTACTTCACCCGAGAGACACTCCGTCGCGCCGCCCCGGCTGGATTGCACCCGGTGTATTTCACGACAATGCACTTTAACCCAGCGGTGATCCTAAAGGATCTGCGTGGCCAGGCTGCTCCCTCGGACTCAGAGCGCGCCGAACTCCTCACAAAGACGACTGCGCTGAAAGAGAATCGTTGGCTGTTGCCGTTGCGCTGGGGCTACGCCGGAGCGGAACAACTTCTGCAACTGGTCGGGCTTTGTGACAACGCGGTTTGGGTGTTTCGGAAGAGCTAACCTTTCGTTTTGACAAGGTGCGGGAGGGTCGCCATTTTAGGCCTTTCTGGTGGATGGGGTCGTAGCTCAGTTGGTAGAGCGTCTCGTTCGCAATGAGTCCATCATCGCCTTTGTACAAAGGTGTTACGCTAACCTCTGCGTAGTGCTCGCGCTACGCAAACAGGCCGCGTTTTTCCGCAATGAGCTCTTTCACATTTCAACACTGTTTACCAACCAAGGCGCAGCGTGTGGCAGCGCTGTTTGATGGCCTGCAAAGCAATCTCGCCACGACGTTGGCTCTCTATCAATCCAAACTCATTTGGAGTTTTCAAATTAAGAGGCTCTCTGATGAACACTTATTCGCAATTGACGTCGTCGACGAAAGCGTCATCCCGCCGACGTTGGCGATGCGCATCGCTCTGAATGGGCATCAATTGAAAAGTCTGGATCTTGCCCATCAAAATGAGAGTCGCCGCAGTTTCCTCAATGACGTTTATCTTTTGACATCTCGTTTTCAACTCCTGATCGATAGTCTCCTTAAAAACCGGCAAGAACTGCGCCCAGAGTTTGCCCGTGAAAAGATGGATGATGGCCTCAACTGCCTTAATCGTTTCTTCACCAGAGAAGAAAAACTTTTTTTGACTTCTTCACAAGGTTGCGGAACTCCTTGATTCACTACGACGGCAACCACAATCGCCGCAACGCGCTGAACTATGAGTTTTTAGGAAGAACGTTTTTCACCAGCGAGCAGAACCTTGGTCAACAAATCGAATATAGCGTGCATGAAGTGCTAGCCCTCGGGCGGAACGTTGCAGAAATCATGACCTTCCCACGCCTATCAGCGCGGAGTCACTTCGCTTCGCAACTGAACGATAGCGCGTAGCAAGCAAGGACAGAGAACTGCGTGCAGGTTCACCTATGCCTGAAGGTTTCCGCACTCTCAGGAGGTCAAAGCGGCCACACGCACTAGCCAATAGGGCCCGCGCGCGGGGGGCTACGCGTGGATGATGAACCGCCCTTATTGCAGATGACCATGTATTGATCGCCCGTTTCGATAAGGCGCATATTCAGCTCTTTCACGCGTGTGAGCAATTCGTTAAAGCAACCCAACCTGGGCAACGGTCGCTTTGTTTCGTCTAACGATTCCAGCCTTCTGCACAATTTGTGCACTAAACAGGTGTTCAAAAAGTATGAACCAATTTCCCAGTCATCCCATAGCGGGGTGAGGTCGGGCTAAATCCTTCGTTTTCCTCGGGAATTGAGAGCCTCCGGCCGGGAAGCTATTCCTAAATCTCCTCCTGCCCGCTTCTCTTGGTGTCTGTTTAGCGCATGTGCTGTCCCATGGTTCTCTAAAATCCTGCAAAATAGACCTGTTCCGGCGTGGCCAAGTGGCGGTAATGCCCGCCTGCTGTCCCATAGCCCCGCAGGAGCTCCAAGCGGCCAATTTTGCGCCACAAAACCGCGCGCGTGACTGTGAAGAGCCGCGTGAAGCTGTGAGGCCACTTCGCCAGGTGGCTCAGGAAGCGCAGGAGCACGTAAGCCAGGAGCGCCATCCAGACCTGCCAGCGCACCGCGTTGGCGTTGTGCCCGAGGAAATCGGCGATCTGGAGCGTCTGTTTGATTTGCTTGAAGAAGACTTCGATCTCCCAGCGGCAGCGGTAAGGATCAGCCACGGTGTTGGGGCTCCACAACAGGTTGTTGGTCAGGAAGGCCATCTCGCGCTCCTGCCCGTCGACTTCCACTCGCGCAACCACTCGCCGCATCACTTCGGGCGCGGCTTTCTTTTCGTCGGGCAGGGTGACCAGCTCGTCGGCCACGATCCTGCCGTATTGCTGGATGGGCAGCTTCTTGACCACCGACGGTTGTCATGCTCGCGGGCGGTGTCCACGATCACGCATTGCGGCAGGAGGCGCTGCAAGTTCAGGCGCATGTGCGTTTTGGCCGCGGCTTTGCGGCGGCGATGCCTGGCCCAGTCCAGCGCGTTGGCCACGAGCTCGATGACAGTCGTGTCCACGATGTGAATGGGAACTTTGAACCGGTGGGCGCGCCCGCGGGCCCTGCCGCGAATGAACTCAGGCGAGAGTTGCCCGAGATGCTCGAGCACACACAACAAGAGCCTCTCGGCCAAGTCAGCGGAGCGCGCCGTGTTGGCGTGGGAAAGGCCGTTGCGGCTGGGAGGAACAGCTCCGCGAATGCCCGCCAGGGCTCCGCGATGAAGCTGCAAAGCGTCGGCCACATCGTTGAGGCCGATGGAATGCGCCAGTTGGGCGAAGAGGAGCGACACCACATGGCTCCAGTTGGAGAAGCTTCGAGCCTTCTCGGCTGCGCCCGTCTCCCGGGCCAGATTGGATACCAGGTGGCCCGGAATGAGGTTGCAAATCTGTTTGAGAACCGAGAGCTTGGAACCGGCTGGAGATGCTTTGGTATTCACACCCGCCGTGTGGCGGTTAACAAAGGATCAATCCAGCCAATTTTTTTGCCCGCTGTGGGATGGCTGTGAGGAAGGTCTATTATGAGATACACGGTTGGACTTGTGCTGGCGCTGTCGCTTGGGTTTGCAGCCGGTTGGTTTACGGGCGGCAGGCGGATGCAGCAATCCCACGCCGCGATTGGCCTGGGCGAGGCATTGCCGCTGTATCGAGACCTTTTAACGAACAACATCGCCGAGGCGCGAGCGCAGGTAGAATCTCAGATAGAATCGCTGGTCATTGAAGCGTGGGGCAGCGGCCTGTTGAGAAAGAACACCAACTACATCCGCAATGTAAGAGCGGTTTCGACGAACTTCGCGGATCACGAGATCAAAGCACGAGTCGAGCAGTGGTTGAACGAAGCTTATCCATGAACGTTGTCATTGTTGGGCAGGAGAACTAAATCCGTCCATACTCGCTCGGTGCACCTTACCGCAGCCATCACCGCCCTTTGCCCCCGCAAGCATTCATCGTGAAGCTCACGTGGATTTTGCCCACTCTCTACCTGGTGCTCGCCGCTACCTTCGTCATAGTTCTCGGCGGAGGAGGACACGGCCCTGGCCTGCGAATGTTATTTTTCGTTGGCCTCCCATCCTCACTGCTTGAGACGGTTATTCCACCGAGCAACGTGGTGCTTTGGGTGGTTGGAGCAGGTCTAGTTCAGTGGCTTTTGATTGGGATAGCTCTTGATCGCTGGCTTCGTCGGAGGAAAGCAATTCTTGCCAGACGCTCGAAAGTGTAGTGATCCAGCCCTAGCAATCCCCGCATATCACAGCCACTTTTTGAAACGTGGGATCAATCTCGCCAGTGCCTGAACAAGCGGAGCTAAATGCGACCTCATCTTCACAGTGTCCAGAAGGTCGTGAATGTGCTCCTCCGACATGAATCCCGCAGACTTCATCGTTTTCACCACATCACACGTCTCGTAAGAAGAAAGTTCCAGCAGGCAGGAGCGCAAATATCCAATCTCTTTCGCGTTCGCTGGCCTCCAGGTTCTGCCTAGTTCAATGACTGCATCGAGTTTCCGCTTTAGATCGTGTGACGTGCCCCATTTTGCGTTGCCCAAGGTTCCAAAACAGCATGCCAAATCCTGTCCGGCCTTCTTTGACGAGTGCATTGGGGTCGGCCCGTCTCCCGGGCCAGATTGGAGACCAGATGGCCCGGAATGAGGTTACAAATCTGTTTGAGAACCGAGAGCTTGAAACCGGCTGGAGATGCTTTGGTATTCACACCCGCCGTGTGGCGGTTAACAAAGGATCAATTCAGCCAATTTTTTTGCCCGCCGTGGGATGGCTGTGGCTGAAATATACTAAGACAACGCTTTGCTATTCGTTCTCTGCACCGGTCGGGCGGCCTGTTTAGCCCGGGTAGCCAGCAGACCCACAGCCTAAGTCGCCGCGTCCGATCGGAGTTCCAAAGGGCACCTACCACTGGCCGCCGCTAATGCACGCTCGCCCAACTTAACGTCCCGCTTCGATCTGTGGTGGCGATGAGCCGAATGCCGCTCCAAGCTTACCGCTTTCCGAAAAGTGGAGCGAACAGTACCGACTTGGAACGCGGCCCAGGCAGCGCACGCCCCGGCGCGGCGGCGGCCAAAACCTCGATGAACCGAATGAACCGGCTCCTATGAGGCGGGCGTGTCGAACGCGTGATCGCCAGCCTCCAAATCGAACGGGCGCAATGCCAACTGGAACAGAGGCAAACGCTGGCCAGAGAGCTTACTTCAGGAACACCGGCACCAGAATGATTACGTGGAGGCGGCGGATCGGAACGAGCCGAACGGCACCGGTGCCATTGAATCGACCTGCAAAAAATCCAGCACCGCTTCCAATGACCGGGGCAGTTTTGGTCGCAAGCAGGTGACCACGCGCGCCTATGCCTAGAAACGTTTTGGCGAAACGCCCGCTGGCACGTCATCTTCCCACATCACCGGCCTGGAACCGTCAAGAAACCGAAATATGCCCCTGTTTCGATGCGGCTAACCTTTCGTTTTGACAAGGTGCGGGAGGGTCGCCATTTTAGGCCTTTCTGGTGGATGGGGTCGTAGCTCAGTTGGTAGAGCGTCTCGTTCGCAATGAGAAGGTCAGGGGTTCGACTCCCCTCGGCTCCACCATTCCTTCCTAAATCGAGGGTCTTCTGTGAAGTGATCTATAACGGTAAAGTCGGAAGGGGAACACGCCTTATTAAAGGTTCCGGCCTCAACCTTTAATAACGAAATTCTTTATTAAAGGTTGGACCGCCAATCTTAATACGCTCAGTCCACGAATAAACGGAAATACCGCTGGAACTCGTAAATGCGTCCACGACGACGCCCAGTTTTCTCGACGAGCAGACCCAGGCCGACGAAATCGACCAGCAACTTGTCCGAAGTCACAATGCTGAGGCCCAACTCTTCACTGGCGGCTCGAGCCGTTAATCTCGGGCGTCGGTAGAGAAGTTGCACGAGTTGGCGAGCGTTTGCCGACCTCTTGCCAAATTGTGGGAGGAGATCGTCCACTTCTTTCTGGATCTGAACTATCTTCCGGAACGTTCCAATTCCCCGTGTCGCAGTGGTGTTCACCGCCACCAAGAAGAACTTCACCCAATGAGCCAAGTCGTTGGAAACGCGCACTTGAGTCAAGGCATCGTAGTATTCACCCCGGTGCTTTTCAAAAAACTCTGACAAGTACAAGCAGGGTTTGGCGAGAAGCCCCTTGCTCACAAGATACAGAGTAATCAGCAACCGCCCGATGCGGCCGTTGCCGTCCTGGAATGGGTGAATCGTTTCAAACTGGTAATGGCTGATCCCCACGCGAATCAGGTGCGGGACATCGATGGTGGCGTTATGCCAGAACTTTTCGAGATCACTGAGGAGGTCGGGGAGTTCTTCATGATGAGGTGGGATGAAGCTGGCATCCGCCAGGGTTGCCCCGCCGATCCAGTTTTGACTGCGGCGGAACTCGCCTGGAGTTTTGTGCTGCCCACGCACACCTCGCATGAGGATGGCATGGGTGTCCCGCAGCAAACGATTAGAAAGTGGAAGGGTTTCCAGCTTCACAATGGCGCTGTTCATTGCGTCCACGTAATTCTGAACCTCCTGCCAATCGTCCCGTTTCTCTGGATCGATATCCTCACGGCGGGGCATCACAGCTTCCGCCATTGTGGTGACTGTTCCCTCAATTCTACTGGAAGTCTGCGCTTCGCGCAGCACATGCATGCGGATGAAGAGATCAATATCCGGGATGATTAGGGATAATCCGTTCAGCTCGCCCAGGCTGCGGGTGGCCTCTTCGAGCAGTGTGTTGATTTTGGGGTCGTCCCAAATCCAAGTTTGGTTCACCAGCGCAGGCGAGAAACTCCTGTACTCGTACTGCTGCTTTAACACCCCGGATTTAAAGTCGCGGAAATTCATCCGTTGACCATACAGAGACATCTAGCGCTTCGGCGGTGTCAATCATTTAACCCTTGGGCTCAAAGCTGAGGTGAACACGGTTGGGGCATAGGCCTAAAGACCTAGAGCTGAAATTCAAGTTGGCCGGGAGAGTGCTTCTGAGCTTCTGCTCGCCTTTAGCGGGCGTGATTAACAAATATGCGACTCCTCTCCATCCTGGTTCTCGTCCTTGCTTCTCTCAAAGCTTCGGCGGCTGAAGTGTTGCCGAACCCGATTCTGTTCGTTACTCAAACGCCTTCGCCCTCGGACTTCACCACCGTGGCGGCTCTGTTCGGGAACCATCGCGGGGATGTCGGCCGGGCGCCGAGAGGTGGCGCGCTCTGGATTCGTTATGAGGATGGAACCGTTCGCAACTTGACGAAAGCTGCTGGCTACGGGTTGAAGGGCCGCAGCACACCAATGGGATTGCTGTGCGCGAGCCTTCGGTGCATTGGGACGGCAAAAAGGCGATTTTCAGCATGGTAATCGGCGCACCGAAGAAGCAATACGACTACCAGACTTATTACTGGCAGCTTTATGAGATCACGAACTTCGCGTCCAATCAGGTTCCGGTGATCACGAAAGTTCCGAATCAACCCACGAACTACAACAACGTGTCGCCCATCTATGGCACGGATGATCGCATCATCTTCACGACGGATCGCCCTCGCGATGGGCAGCGGCATCTTTATCCCCAGCTAGATGAATACGAGGAAGCTCCCGTTGTGACAGGACTTTGGTCACTGGACCCAGCAACTGGGGACTTATTCCTCATGCAGCACTCACCATCGGGATCGTTTTCGCCGATCGTCGACAGCTACGGGCGGGTGATTTTCAGCCGGTGGGATCACTTGCAGCGGGACCAGCAAGCGGATGCGGATAACGCGAAGGGCGGCAGTTCTTACGGCACGTTCAATTACTCGAGCGAAGCGGCGAGTGCGCTCATCCTCACGAACAACCGCACGGAAGTGTTTCCTGAGCCTCGCTACAAAAGCGGAACGGCGAACGCCCACACGTTCAACCATTTCTTCCCGTGGCAGATCAATGAGGATGGCACCGAGGAGGAAACCTTAAATCACATTGGGCGGCATGAACTGGGGGGAAGTTATCGCAGCGCGGCGTTCAATGATGATCCGAATGTCGGTGAGCTTTATTACTTTGGGAACAAGCCGAACACCAACACGCTGATGAATTTCCTGCACCCCAAGGAGTCCGTTACGGAACGTGGGCTATTCTACGGCACGGACGCGCCAGAGTTTGGAACGCACTCCGCGGGGCAGATTGTGGCGATCGAGGGAGATCCTGCAATCAACCCCGATCTGATGAAGGTCTTCTACATCACGCATCGCGACACTGCGGGTTACGATGACACTCCTTCCACGAATCACACCGGCCTTTATCGCAATCCACTTCCATTAAGCGATGGACGTCTGCTGGCAGTGCACACCACCGAAACCCGCAGCGATCGCAATGAAGGGACAGGGGCCGCGCCCGTGTCGCGTTATAAATTCCGCCTCACGCTTCTGAGAAAGGAGAATGGCTACTGGCGCGCGGATAAGCTTCTCACCCCCGGGTTCAGCGCGACCCTGAGTTGGTGGCAGCCTGACTATGCGATGACCTTCAGCGGCGAAATGTGGGAGCTGGACCCGGTGGAAGTTCGCGCGCGCACCCGCCCGACGCGGCGGCATGAGAAGCTCGAAGCTCCTGAAGCAATGATCTTCGCGCAAGAAGGTGTGGATCCACAGGTTTTCAAAACTTACCTTGCACAAAGGGATCTCGCGCTTGTCGTCAGCCGCGATGTGACAGGGCGCGACAAGGGAGATTTCCAACAGCCATT
>DASPKX010000137.1:0-8103 GCA_035627835.1 Candidatus Methylomirabilota bacterium | reverse complement strand
CACCGTGCATCCACACGACGAGCGGACCCAGTTAATAACGACCTCGCTCTTGCTGGTGTTGGTGAACACGAATTTCATGTGCGCGACCGTCTCCCCTGGCTTGGCAGTATATTCTTTGAGAACGGAATCCCAGCTCAAGGCTTCGGGTTCCGATGGCTCGGTCCTGGGCAGAAGAGCAGAAGGGGGCGCCGCGTTCGGATTTGGGAAAACCTGAAGACTGCGCTGTTCCGGAGGGCGTGGAAATGGCGCCCGACCGTATTGTCCAGCAGGAGGCGCAATGACCCCGCGTTGGGGAAAGGCCGCAGGTCCATTCGTCACGACAACGGGCAAGCCAAGCCCAGTCGGCGCGGGAGGCGTGGCCGACTGTTGCCCCTGGGCAAAAATAGACGCAACTCCAACAAGGAGGGCGAAGGCCAAATGACTGATCCAGCGCATACGAGCCTCAGAGTGTATCCTATGGCTGCCATAATTGCGAGTTCTTTCCCCGCTGGCAATCGGGCCGCGCCTCTGCTAATGGATGACTGTTCCCTGAAATGTTGCCGAAGACTGAACGGCGTTCGTTCTGCCTTTGTCAATTTGCCATCCACCCGCTGCGCATGACACGCGACGCCCAATATCATTGCCTGGTTTTTGCCGGGCTCGCTGGAGCAGGCAAAACCAGCGCAATGCTGCGCATCGCCATGGGACTTGCGCAAAAGGGACAGCGCGTGGGCGTGGTTGGCGAAGCGCCCCAACTTCACTCAAACGACTTGCCTCCAACTCCGCCTTGGAGCGCCGCCACCACGGAAGCGCCCTACAGGATTTATCATTCCGTGCATGCGGCCGCAGCGCGAGTCGCGCACGACGGTGTCGAAGTCCTGCTGATCGAGACGCCGGAGTGGGCAGACAAAATCGTGGCCACATGGCTTTACCCGTTGCGGCGCAATCTTCCGGACAAATGGAGAAACCCGGTCGTGTCCGCCATCCTTAGCCTGGACCTCGCCCACACCGCGGGTTTTGACACCCGCGAGTTGGTCACCAGGGCTCCCGCGCTTTCAGAAGCGAGCGCTATCGTGCTAAATCAAGTGGACTTGGCTACCCCCAATGAAGTCGAGCGCATCCGCCGCGCCATTGAGTCTGAGTTTCCGGCCAGCTCTATCTTCAACGCCTCCGTCTCTCATGGCGTGGGCTTCGGCCAATGGCTGGACTATCTCTTGCAAGCGACGCCGCCGGAGAAAGCGCCTCAGCATTCCGCTACCCTGTCGGAGCTGGCTTGGCTAAACTGCACGATCCAACTCTCAGCGCCGGATTACTTCGACAGCAATCTGGCGCTTGCCCATTTTGCGGGCACGTTGCGCTCAGTCGTGGAAAAGGAGAGTGGCCGCGTTCCTGAGCTTCGCCTTGAGCTTCACCCAACCGATGGCCTTGAGGCTCTCGGAAGGATGTTCTTCGAACGTGGGAAAACGGCTCCAATCCGCTTGGAAACGCTGCCTGAGCCCATCGAGTCTGGGGAACTAACAGTCAATGTGCGCGGCTGCGCGAGTTTCGACCTGCTCGAAAACGCCGTCACCACAGCTCTAAACCAGTTCGTGGAAGAGCGTGCCGGCGTCTTCGCCAGGTTCGTGCATTCAGAGCGATTGGCGTAGAAGCCATCTCATTAAACATCGTGCGACTGTTTGGGAGAAACTTTGGTTCGGCAACCAGATGCCCCCCAAACCGATGCCTGGTTGCTTGGAGGTGTTCTTCTAAAGCAAAAACTCCCCCTTCTCGCGAGAGAAGGGGGAGCTTCGAAATTTAGACTGATCTACAGATTAGTCGCGTACGCCGTATTCGTATTCGACGTCCTTAGGAACGTAAACCACGTCAGGCACGTCCTGATGGTCGAACTTAGGCTTGAAGACGATGATGCCAGACTTCTCGTTGATCAACACACGAGTCTTCTGATTGATTGGGTGGTTTTGAATCTTAGGATTGACAATACGAGGTGTGTTCGGCGTGTGAGCAGAACCGCGTGTCGCATTCGCAACAGGAGCGTTTGCAGTGACGGCGCTGGCGACAGAAACTTCCGGTGCGGCAGTTGCAGCAGGAGCTGGAACTTGCGCGGCCGATGTTTCAGCAAGTGGAGCCACGGTCGATGCAGATTCCTGAGGAACGACAGCAGCGACTGAGGTTTGCACTGCCTGCGCTTGGGCAGGAGCTGCAATGGAGGCCACACGGGCGATTTGGGCGGCCTGTTCTGGCACCGCCTGAGTCGCGGCGGCTGCAACCGCGGAAGCGGTCTCAGGCGCGGCCTTGACGATGGAGCTGACAGCCACCAGCACGCTAGTGCGGTGTTTGGCAGCGATCGCCTTGATAACGGAGGTGGCAACGACCGAACGATCCTTCTTCTTAGTTGCCTTAACCACTTGCGCGGCTTTAGCAGGCATCTCAGGGGCAGGAACGCTCGTGACAGCGCTTTGGGCTGCTGACAATTCAACGTCAGTGGCAGCCTGGGCGGTAATAACAAGCCCGAGCACAGTGACAAGCAATGCAAACTTCGACATTAACTTCATAACTCTTCTTACTGGCAGTTTCTGAATCTTTCCCCTGTTCAGGTTTAAGCTGATACAGCTTAAGGGATGAACCGTCAATCCTCTTTTTGTCCGTTTTCTGGACGGACACAAAAGGCGTCTTGAACCTCTTTCGCCGTAGGAAACCGGTTCGAGACACCTTTGAGCCTGACTCTTGTAGTGCCTGGCTCGTTCCCGGTCAACCACTTTTACCAACTTTTTTAGACCGGCTACTTCTTTCCTTTGAACCGTCCTCTGAAAGTCAGTTCCGCGATCCCGGATTTATCCAGCTCGCCCAATCCGGCCGCAACCATACGGTCATACTGCTTCTTGGTAGTTTCGGCCAAAGGCAGCTTGAGTTTAGCCTTTTTTGCGACCGTGAGCGCGATCCCGGAATCCTTGGCCGCATGGGCTGCGGAGAAAAAGCAGCTGTGATCGCGGTTTTGCATATCCTCACCATCCGTCTGGAGCACGCGGGAAGCAGCGCCTGTTTGGCTAAAAACCTCGCGCAGCATCGTGAGATCCAGGCCGAGCGCTTCCCCGAGGCCCAAACCTTCCGCCAACCCCGCTGTGTTAATGTTCATCACCATGTTCACCAACGCTTTAACATTGGCTGCCTGCCCGGCAGGTCCGATATAGCGAAGCGATGAACTGAGCTTTTTTAGGATTGGCTCGGCCCGTTTGAATGCTTCCTCCCTGCCCCCGCACATCAGGTACAGCGTCCCTTGGCGAGCCTGGGTGATGCTCGAAGCCATGCACGCTTCGAGAGATTGCGCGCCCGCCGCTTCGGCAAGCCGCTCCACGGCGACGTGAACGTCCGGGGTGATCGTCGCGCAATTGATGAACAATTTGCCTTTGGCGCCTTTCAGGAGGCTTTGGCCCTTGGCGGCGAAAATCCGCTCCATCGCCGCGTCATCGGTGACAACTGTGATGATTACATCGGAGAGTTCTGTCACCCGCGGGAGAGCCCGGCAAGCTTCAGCTCCGAGTTCCCCAGCGACTTCTTTGGCTATCTTGCCGCGAACGTCATAAACGGCGGCGATCGTGTAACCAACTTCTTTGAGACGACGGGCCATGTTTGCCCCCATGCGACCAACCCCGACGATACCAATGCGTTCTCGCATAAATTGTTAGCGTTTTGATGTTCTTGTGGTGGCGCGACTATACGAAGGCAAAACAAAGCCGCACGTCTTTTCTGACGTGCGGCTCCTGTTTTGATTCGAAACCGACCCTATTTGCTCCCACCCGCTGCGGGTCCGCTTGTTTTCGGCTCCACCGGCACCGCGCTAATCTTATAGATGCGCTCTGGAGTATAGTATTTCTTGAACACCTCCTGAATTTCGCTCGCGCTAAACTTTTCGTAATCCTCGCGGATTGTTTTCTCGGCCTCCAGACTGCGGCCACGAAGATCAAGGTTCCGGAGCACACTCCACCAATAGCTTGGCTCGCGAAGGCTTGTGTCCAGGTTGTTCGCTATTTGCTTTTTCGCGTTGGCTAACTCGTCAGCCGTCGGGCCTTTCTCCCCAAAATCACGGAAAACCTTGTGAACTTCCTCCACCACTTTGTCCGCGTTTTGAGGGTCGCACGGAGCGCCGCTGGAGACCCGCCCCGCATCCTGATAAACCCAGCTCGGCTGGGAGCTGGCGCTGATGGAATACACAATCGCCAATTCTTCCCGCACACGCTTGATCAAGCGGCTGGTTAAGATGTTCGCCGCGAGCTGCAGCGCGCGCGAGTCACGAATGTTCTTCGCTTCCGACCCCTTAAAACCAGCGAGAACCATCGCTTGCGGGGTCATGGTTTCCACCGTCACCTTCTTTGCCAACTCGCCTTGGGCAGGCTTCAACCGCCGCAATGAGTTCAAGCTATCCGACTTGCGAGGGCGCTCCGGCAAAGAGCCGATGTACTGCTCGATCAGTGGCATCACTTTCTCAAACGGAATGTCACCCACGACCGCCACTTCCATTGGTTTGCCGCGCAGTTTGTTAAACCACTCCTGCCCAGCGGCCGCGGATAACGCTTCAACCTGCTCTCGCTTCATATACATTTGGCGAGGATCCCCACCCGAAAGAACTTCCTGCATCGCTTCGTACGCGCGGAACTGCGGCATGGTGCGCTGCTGCTCAATATTTTGGAGCATGCTCAACTTCCAATTCCGGAAGGCCGCTTCTTCAACCTTGCCATCGGTCAGCAACGCGTGCGCCTTCTGCAAACCAAATTCCAGATCCAGCGGGGAACCCGCCACCGTCATAGCCACATGATCTTCACCATCGGCGGCCGAAACAGAAATGTTCTTCCCAGTCATCAGGTCGCGCATTTCCATGGAATTGAGCCGGGTCGTGGCAGCCTCGTTGATGGCAATTAAAGCCACGTCCGTGACACCTGCGTTCGCGGCGGTCTCTTCAATGCCGCCCCCCGCCAGGCTCAAGCTGATGAAAACTGTGTCTTTCTTATAATCCATGAAGCGGTAGTGGACGCGAACACCGTTCTCGAGCCAGCCACTGATGATGTTCAGATCCTTGTCTTCGGTGCGCTCAATGAATTTCCGCCCTTTAGGCAACTCCGCCAGGATGTTGGTTGGCGTGTCGCGGACCACGGGCGCGCTGACCTTCTCCGCCCAAGCTTTCTTCGCCGTCGAGAGCACCTGATCACGTGATGGCGGCGCTCCCTCCTTCTCTTTCATTGAGATCGCATACGCGAACGTCCCCGGGGCGAAGTGGCTGGCGAAGGCGCCATTCACCTCTTCCAGTTTAATCGCGGGGAAAAGCTCTTTGTACAATTCAAATGTTTGCTGCGCCGAAAGGATCGGCTCCCGATCATTAACGGCTTCGACCATCTCCTCGATGATCTCCCGAGCGTTGCGGGTAGGCTCCGTCCGCACCGCCCGCTCCGCTTCGGCGAGCATTTCGCGCCGAGCAAGGTCCAGTTCACGCTGGGTGAAGCCATGCTCCCTCGCGCGCTTCACCTCCACAATCAACTCCCGCAGCATCTTGTTCCAATCATCCGCTTCGCCAGTGGCAAACCCATACGCCAGCATAGCGTCATTGAAAAAGTTGTATGCGGATGCCCCAGCTCCTCGGAAGCTCGCCTCCCCCTTTTTGACTAACTCATCGTAACGCCGTCCTATGATCCAGGAGCCGATCGCCTCGATGAGTTCCACTCGCGCCTGCTCCGTGGTCGTGGTGGGTGGCCGGCCCGGGCGAATATTAATCATCTGGATCTGGCAGTAAGCCGTTTCAGGATCCGTCACTACGAGAGCGCGCTCCTCGGTGAACGGCTTAAATTCAGGAGTAAACGGCTTTTCCGGCTCACCTTTGCCAGTTTCTTTGGCGAACCATTTCTCGATCAATGGGGTGATCGGCCCGGGCGCGGCGTCGCCCACCACCATGACGGTCACATTCTCGGGGCGATACCACTTCTCGTAATACCGGATGAATTCTTCGGGCGGGGCTTTGGCAAGCACTTCATCTTTGCCAATCGGCAGGCGCTGCGCGAACCGCGAGCCCGCGAACATCTCAGGCCACAGTTTGTCCCGAATACGTTGTTGGGCGCTTTTACCGCTGCGGGATTCTTCCAAAACAATGCCGCGCTCCTTATTTAACTCTTCGGGGAGGAGCTTCATGCGGAAGATGTAATCGCTCAGGACCATCATAGCCTTGTCGATTTGCGCCACCTCGGTATTCGGGGTGAACAGCATGTAAACGGTCTGGTCGAACGAGGTGTAAGCGTTCAAATGGGGACCGAATTGCATGCCGATGCTCTCGAAATAGGGAACGAGCGTTCCTGGAGGGAAATTCTCGGTTCCATTAAAAGCCATGTGCTCGATAAAATGAGCAAGACCCCGCTGCTCATCTGTTTCGTTCAACGACCCAGTGCGCACGTGGACCATCAGCGCGATCTTCCCAGGAGGATTGTTATGCTGCCGGTACATCCATTTTACCCCATTGGGCAGTTGACCCTTCAGGATGCGTTCATCATTGGGCAAATCTTTTGCGGCGAGCGTTGCCGTCCAGAAAACGGCCGCTGCTAAAACGAGTATCCGGTGGAGCATGTTCATGATTCGACCTGTCTATGGGTGTCCCTGTTGAAAATTCGAAGCGTTCCCGCAGTTGGTTTAGCAAAGTAAGTCACAACTGCGCCACCGCATCAAGCCACCGGAAATTTATTCGCATAGGCCGTTGCCAAACGGCGGGCTCGGCGCACCTTGATCTGAAGGAGAAAATTTATGGCGGAAAACAAAGGCAATCCCGGCGGCAAAAACGCGGCGAACAAATCCGACTCAGGACGGAAAGACACTCAAACCAAGCGGCAGGGTGATTCCACCAATGCACCCACCCAACGGCTGGACGCCGAAGGGAACGAGGCTGGGCGAAACCGTAAAGCAGGCGCTCCAGATTGATTTAAGTCCCTGCGGTCCAGCGACTAAGCTGAGTTTAAGAGCAGCGGAAACCCCTTAACTTGGGCTTCCTCGGAATTTCAACCAAATGCTGGTTGACACTCGGAAAGTCGAAAACTAATCTGCTCCGCTCTAAAACTGAAGAGCCAGTTGGGTGACCGGCTGGCAAATCACCAAGCCAGAGAGGAAGTGACAATACTTTGACCGAGATCAGACTTAAAAAAGGGGAATCAGTGGAAAAGGCCCTGCGGCGCTTGAAGAAGCGCATTGATCGCGAGGGAACTCTGAAAGAGGTTCGCAACCACCGGCACTATGAGAAGCCGAGTGAGCGCCGTCGGCGCAAGATGAAAGTCGCGCGTTTTTCAGCAATGTTAAGCGCCCGCTACGCGGACCTTTAATTCGTTTTGAACTTGTTAGGGCCGGGCGCTTCCCTCGTGTAAAGCGCTCGGCCCTTTGTATTTATGTATTCTCTTTCCACCTGCTGGAACTCTGCCCGCCACACCGATGGCCGGGAAATGCTTCGGGAAATTCGCTCCATGGGTTTCGAATATGCGGAACTCAGCCATGGGATTCGGATCAGCCTTCTGCCCGGCGTACTGGAGGCAGTGGACGCGGGTGAGATCAAAATCTCCACCCTGCACAATTTTTGCCCTCTTCCGATCGGCGTTAACCATGCCGCCCCTAACCTCTTCAAGTTCACATCCCCGGACGGTCGTGAGCGCGAGAACGCTTACCGCCACACCTTAAAGACCATTGAAACAGCCGAACGCGTCGGCGCGAAGCTCGTCGTCCTACACATGGGCGCGGTGGAGATGAAGGATTACACCGACAAGTTGGTGGATATGCTTGGCGAGGGGATGAAGCCGGACCATCCCAAGTTTCAGAAGCTGATCAACGAGGTCATCGAAAAGCGCGAATCCAAGAAGGAGCGCTATATCGAACTTGCGCACGAAATGCTTCGCGCAATTGAGGAGCAAGCGGCCCGGCGCGGGATCATGCTCGGCATTGAGAACCGCGAGGCTCTGGAGGAAATCCCTTTTGAGAGCGATTTCGGCCTGTTCTTCCGTGAGTTTAACAGCCCCACGGTGCGTTACTGGCATGATTGCGGGCATGCGCAGATCAAGGAAAACCTCGGGTTCATCAATCACGCAATGCACCTGGAAGGCTTGCATGACCGCC
>DASPKX010000136.1:0-23702 GCA_035627835.1 Candidatus Methylomirabilota bacterium | reverse complement strand
CGGGAGTCACGGATCATCGCGCGGGCTTTCAACCAAGTGGAGATGTTAAAGGACGCCACCGCCCACGCCGAGATGCTGGCCATCACCCAGGCCGAGCAGGTGGTGGACGATTGGCGTCTTAATGATTGCACGCTTTACGTGACGAAGGAGCCGTGCCCCATGTGCGCCGGCGCAATTGTGCATGCGCGCTTGCAACGAGTTGTGTTTGGCGCGCCAGATCCGAAGGGTGGGGCCGCCGGTGGCGTGATGAACCTGCTGCAGTTTCCCACGCTCAATCATCAGAGCGAAATCACC
The DNA here is from genome assembly GCA_035627835.1 of Candidatus Methylomirabilota bacterium. Taxonomy (GTDB): domain Bacteria; phylum Verrucomicrobiota; class Verrucomicrobiia; order Limisphaerales; family SXQI01; genus DASPKX01. The sequence continues at coordinate 23,408 of DASPKX010000136.1, read as the reverse complement.
CCGCAAGTCCGGGTTGAGGAGTGCAGGCATTTGCTCCAAACCTTCTTTCGCGAGCAGCGCGAGAAAAAGAAACTGGAGCCTAAAGATCTGCCGGACGTCGCTGGCCTCGAGTAGCTCCTATTTCTTCTCGTATTCCTTGAGGAAGCCGACGAACTCCCGCCGATGCTCTTCCTCATCGCCAAGGATCTCAATCACCAGATCCTGCGTCACGTAGTCCGAGCCTTCGCAAAGCTTGATAATCTTCGAGTACTGCGCGATTGCCCCTTCCTCCGCCTCAATGACCCCTTTGATCACAGAGACAACATCCGTGCTCTCCTTCGGTGGTTGAAGCGATTGTTGGCTCCGTTCCAACTCCAGCGATCCAGGCACAGTCCCTCCAAGCACTTTAATGCGAGCCGCAAGCTGTTGAGCATGCATCAACTCCGCGCTGATGTCGGCGGCCAGCGCTTTCTTGATGACGTCCGAGCGCACACCGTCCGGGTTCACGGATGAAGAGACGTAGTTTTGGACCGTCTCAAGCTCCATGCCGTAAGCCCGTTTAAGTTCCTGAAGAATCTGTTCCCTGTTCATACCCGAAAAGAGCTTACGCTTCCGCAGCGAAGAATCCAAGCCGCCTGGGCACAAAAAAACCCGCTCTTGCGAGCGGGTCTGAAAGTGGTTGTTTCCGCTTAACTCACAGCGATGAGCGACACGCGCTCATTCCGCGCGTTGCGAGTGATCCCTTGGGCCCGCTGATCGACCTGGGGCTGCCCGTCCACCACGAACAAATAAGTGTGGTGCCCGTGGCTGAGCGGGACTTGGGCAAACCAGCCACCGTCCGGCTGCCGTTTCATCGGGGTCGCATTCGGATCCCAATCGTTAAAGTCGCCAATGAGCGACACAGCTTTCGCTTGCGGCGCGACACAAGTGAAGTTGATCGGCTTGAGGTTCGTCTTGGCGGAGTAGCGGTTTGGCCCGCCAAATCCAGGTTTGTTAACGGCGTACATCTTACAACTGCGTTTCTGTATTTCTGCCTATGACTGGGCGCTAACCTCAGCGATCGGGCAGGCAGAGTAAGGAAGCAAAAGGAGCACCGCTGCGCAAGGGCACGGCGCGATAAAATTTTTCATGGTCTGCTGCGCGGCTGCGGGCGGCGCATCACGCGCTACGCAGCGAAAACAACGCATGAGAGCGCGGGCCTCACGCAAACCCCTCTTGCTCCGCGAATTGCTGAAGCCCTCGCTGGTAGTTTCCCTGCATTGCCAGGTGCAGAGCCCGAACGATGGTGTTTACGCGAGAGAGGATACTTATGAATAAGAAGCTTCTTACAATTTTAGCAGCTCTTGTCAGTATTTCCATGGTCTCAGCCCAGGAAACTGACAAGAACAAGAAAAACCAGGGTTCTCAGTCATCAACATCTTACCAAAGCGGTGGCCAACAAAGCTCCGGAAGCTCTGCCCAGGGTGGCAGCGGCTCTTCCAAGTCTGGCCAGAGCGCTTATCAATCCGGTCAAAGTGGGACGTCTGGCTCAACCACATCTGGAACCAGCGGTGTGGGCGGCGGCGGAAGTTCGACCTCCGGCCAGAACAGTTACCAATCCGGCGGAACGTCCGGCTCCGGCGCTTCAGGCAGCGGCTCCACCGGGATCTCGGGTGGATTCTCTCCAAAAGGCCGCGCCTTTGATTCCCAAAATCCACCCCAAGGACGGCCATTCCGCGATTCCAGCTTTGACGCCAATCCTCAATCCAAAGGTCGTCCATTTCAATCTGGCCAGGGCTCCACAGGCAGCTCCGGCACAAGTGGATCTTCGTCAACGAGCGGCTCCAGCGGTGACACCAGCTCGGGCGCGGCGTCTGGCTCAACTTCCGGGACCAGCGGCAGCAGCGGCGCGGGTTCTACAGGCGCTTCCGGCAGCGGATCATCTTCCAGCGGCACATCCGGCAGTGGTTCTGGCTCTTCCGGTTCTTCCACTTCCGGCAGCAGCGGATCCACGTCTGGAGGGCAGGGCGGCGCAGCAGGATCGCAGTCCGACACCAGCTCGTCGGGCGGGTTAAGCGGCAGCTCCACGGGATCGAGTGGCGTCAGCGGCAGCTCGGGCACGAGCGGCTCAACGGATCTTAGTGGGTCCAGCTCCTCTAGCCAGGGCGGGGCAGGCGCAGGCCAAAGCGGAACGAGCGCCAGCGGGACCAGCGGTGTTGGAGCCACGAGCAGCAGCTCCACTCCAAATTCCGGGCTGAGCGGCCAATCCAGCACGAGCGCTGGGCAAAGCGGCACGACCGGCTCCAGCTCGACTGGCAGCCTGAGTGGCCAAAGCTCCACAACGGGCATTGGCGGTCAAAGCTCCGGCACCGGGTCCGGCAGCCTTAGCGGGTCTGCGGCAGGCTCAACTAGTGGCGCGGCTAGCGGCGGCCTCTCGGGCACCTCGAGCGCCACTCAATCCGGCGGTCTCTCTGGCAGCAGCGCTACTGGCTCTGCGCAGGGCGGCCCCGCAGGTTCGAGCACGAGCACAACGATCAACCAAACGACGTCGGTTAATCAGCAGCATGTCACGCAGCTCCAGCAGACGTTTTCAAACATCCGCACCTCTGACAAAAATCAGCTGCGAACCACATTGACTCGTATCGTGCCCACCGGGACCCGTGTGCCCGATGTGCTGGTGACACGCCTCGCTGACGACATGTCCACACACCTGGTGAACGTGAATCTCACGCCGGAAGTGCAGACCCGCCTGGCCAATGCCTTTGCTTACGTGCTGACCACGCCTTCGCTCCCGGAAGCGCAGGTGATGCAGCGCGTTGAAGAGGTCCGCACAGTGCTGGTCAGCGCAGGTGTTCCAACCCTGCCGGCCCAGACGATCGCGTGCGACCTGCACCTGATCGGCACAGCCACCGGCTCCGGCGCTGCCACTCCTTAATTTTCGCGAGCCTATAAAAGCACGAAGCGCGTTCGGGTTCACCGAGCGCGCTTTTGCTTTTCAAATCGAAAGTCCTTCTACTCGCTGCGATAGAAGGTCAGGTTCGCCTCCGGCAGCTCCACGATTAATTCATCGCCCTCGATCCGCGCGGCGCCTTTCAACTCGCCCCCGCCGACCTTCGGCAAGGTGACTTTGTACCGCGACCCTTCACCTTCCCATGCGCCTTCACCGGTGAACATTGGCAGAGCGACTGAAGGCTTTGCGGGCTGCGCTGGGGCGGCTGGGCGAGCCTGGCCCTGGGGAGCAGGGGTGCCGGTGCGATAACGCGCGGCGAGCGCTGCCGCCGATTCTGCCTCGGCGGTGGCTTGTGGATCTTCCGGCGCTGCTGGAGCCGCTGGCGCGGCGGCTGCTCCCAGGCTCGAAAGCACCAACTTGTTGTCGAGCGTCGCGATCAACGTCGCGTTGGTCAAAGGCATTAAAAGGTCCCGCGCGCGCATGATCTCTTGCGAAGTCATGTCCGGCTTCTTTTTACGCATGTCCGTCACCATGGTGAACGGATCAAACTGCCACCGCCCAAGGATTTGCGTCTCCGCAAACTTCGGAGCTTTCCCTGTCTTCAGGTAAGTTTGGAAATCAGCCAGATCGATCTTGCTATATTCATCCTTCAGCGTCGGGCTCGCCAGGATCGGCACGGTCTTCGGATGATTGGCGATTTGAAACACCGACCCCTTCCCAAGCACCATATCCTTGTATTCTTGGTCGGAGAATGCGTCCGCAATTTCAGGCTGCTCCAACAAGCGGAGGAACGGCGGATAATTCGTCACGCGAGTCTGAAGCTGCGGGTTGTGGTACAGCAGCGAAAAAAGATCAATGCTCTGGTAGTAGCGAGGGCTCGACCGGTCCAGGCTTGAGATGCTGCGATCAAACCCCGTCGTCCGCATGTCTTCGCGAACCTTGCTCAGGACTTTTACGAAGCCTGTGTTGCTCTCCTCCGAGGCCACTTTCAACGTGGCGTAACCCAGCACGTAAACCATCAGCCCCAGCGCGAACAGCAACGCCACGGCCGCGACCAGCCCCAGCGCAATGCCCACCCGCGTGTTCATGCGCTCGAACTTCAACCGCGACAGATCGTCGGAAGAATACTTGTAGCGCATGTACAGCTTGTGATGGATGGCAAACCCAATGCCCATAAACACGAGCCACACCAACAGGAAAACGATCATCGGCGCCAGCAGCCCGTTCCAGATTGGATGCTTTAGTCCTACGGAAGCAAGCAACGGCCGGATGGCGCCGCCGAGCGGATTGGCCAGCGCAAGTCCGAGCAGAATTCCGAAGAGCGACACGGCCATGCGAACGCCACCCTTGGCGTAGCCAATTCCGCCAAAGATCGCGCAGAGCAAAATGAGGACAATCCAGATAGACATAGAGCGTTCCGTTGTTAGCAGGCAAGCAAAGCAAGTTCAGCGCCTCCACGCAACCTTAGACTCCGTTCGGGGAACGATGTCGGGGAACCAGACACAGCCCAGCCTCGCACTGAGGACGGGTGTAGCGTTGGAGCTATAGAAAGAAGAGGAGCAGGACAATGCCCAGTATAATCCGGTACCAGCCGAAGCCGTTGAACGTGTGGGTTTGCACGAAGCGCAGGAGCCAGCGCACCGTCGCGAAGGCCGTGATCGCCGCCACCACCGAGCCTAGCAGGACCATGTCCCACTTCACGGCGTCTCCGCTCCCTTTCAGCGTCTTTAGGACCGTGTACGCGCCTGCCGAAAGCAACGTGGGAATGCCGAGCAAAAACGAGAACTCAGTCGCTGCTTTCCGTTCCGTTCCCATTCCCAATGCAAGCAAGATGGTGGAGCCGGAGCGCGACAGTCCGGGGAAGATGATGGCAAGCAGTTGCCCAACGCCCACTGCGGCCGCAACCAGCCAACTGACTTCAGCGCGTGGTGTTTTCTTCTTGAGCCATGCTTCCACCATCAGGATCAGCACACCGCCAATCAGTGTCGCCCAGGCCACACGGGTGGCGTTTTGCTCAAGCTCGAAGTCGAATTTCTTCAGAACGAGTCCACCAATGGCAGTGATTACAAAAGCCAGCGCGAGTTTCCCGAAGAACTGTTTGGTCTCAGGTTCATGCCAGCGCTTCAGCAGTTGCTTTAGCCGTTCGGTGAATACGAGCAGCACCGCAAGAACAGCTCCGCCCTGCACCACCGCAATGAATGTTTCCGTTTGCTTCGCAGGCAGCCAATGCTCAGCGATCAGCATGTGGCCAGTCGAAGATATCGGCAGGAACTCAGTGATCCCTTCGATTATCCCTAGAATTATGACTTGCACCCACTCCGGCATGCGCGGCCATAAGCAGGGAAATGGCTAACCCTGACAAGTAGGATTTTCCCGGAAATTCGGTGGATGTCGTCTGATAAATGAGCATCAACACCCCCCACGACGCCGGTTGGAAGACGGCTTCTAAACCACCTCGTTGCTTCCACCCTTCAGCAGAAGCATCTCGATAAAACCCAGATCAGCCCGAGTCGTTGCTTTTGGGTTTGGAGAGCCGCTTTCAACCAACGCAACTTCCTGCCCGATCAACTCGCAAGCCGCTGTGTCATCCGTGATGTGCAGGCCACGCGCGCGCACTTCAGCGAGCGCTCGCTTGATGACGGTCACACGGAAAGCCTGCGGCGTTTGCACTGCCCAGAGATGGGTTCGGTCCACATTCCTGTTAATGCTCCGTCCGTTCAGCGACTCCTTAAGCGTGTCGGTGACCTTCTGGGCCGCGACCGCGGCTCCAACCGTCCGCGCCGCGGCCAACACGTTCTCGATAATGGCCGCCGTCGTGCACGGGCGCGCGCCATCTTGAATCGCCACCAGCTCGGCGTTCGGAGAGATCGCCGCGAGCCCGTTGCTAACGGAATCCTGACGCTCAGCGCCGCCATGCGCGAGCCGCCACGGTTTGCGCGCGGCAATCCTTCCAGCGAGTTGCTCATACTCTGCTTCTGCGCCGGGGCGAATCACCAGCACCACTTCGTCAATGCGGTCCGAACAATCGAATGCCCGCCACGTGTGCGCTATCAACGGCTCACCCGCGATCCGGAGGAAGAGCTTGTCCACTCCCATCCGGGCGCTTTTCCCGCCCGCCACAATCACAGCGGAGGTCATGCGGCGGCGCGGCTTGGCCGCCAATCCAGGAGCTTCAGTTGAACGGAACGCATCCCCTGGTACTCGTGAACTTGCGGCTCAAAAGCCAGATCAAATCTTCCGCTCGGCATCGGGTCACCCACGCAACTCCACCACACCACATCGAGCGTCGCCGTCCCATCGCTCACCCGGAACCGCGCGTGCTGTTGCTCAGCGCCCATTCGCCGAATGTCTCCGGCGAGCCGCAAGCCAGATGCCGCCAGGCGCACGGTGGGATTTCCCTGTCCGCACGGTTCGAGCTGCTCTAGCGACAATACAGTGGCCAACGTCAACTCCGAGAGCCGCACTTGCGCGTCCAGTTCAAGGATCGGCAGGAGCGACTCCGGTTTCAGCGCTGTTCGCGCCGCGTCGTTAAACCGTTGCCGAAACTCTTCCAAACGCGCCGGGTTCATCGAAAGCCCCGCTGCCATCGCATGCCCCCCATGCCTTGACAAAAGATCGCTGCAGCTCTTCAACCCTGCCGCGAGATCAAAGCCTTCGATGCTCCGTCCAGACCCCCGCCATTCCTCACCTGCGCCACCAAGAATAATCGTCGGACGGTAAAACTCGCGCAGCACACGGGACGCAACGATCCCCACCACGCCGATATGCCACTCCGTGTCGCCCTGCACGATCGCGTAGTGGTGCGCTGGATCGAACGTCGCGCGGACCCGCTCAATGGCAGCTTCCACGATCTCTTGCTCGACCGCTTTCCGGCGGCTGTTTTGCTCATCAAGTGAGCGGGCAAGCTGCGCTGCCTTTGCAGGATCATTGGTGAGCAGAAGTTGCAGAGCCTCCTCCGCAGTTTCCAATCGCCCGGCTGCGTTCAGCCGAGGCGCCAATTGAAAACCAACTTGGTAAACGCCGATTTCAGGACCGCACTGGGAAACCTCACGCAAAGCTTTTAAACCCACACGGGTGGATTGGCTCAACGCCCGCAAGCCGGCATGCGCGAGGATCCGGTTCTCCGCCGCAAGGGGAACCTGGTCCGCGATCGTGCCGAGCGCCACCAGGTCCAGGCTCGTGCGGATATCGAGCGCGCTGGCGCATGGAAGGCCAGCCTCTCGCCCACGTTTCGCGAGGGCGTGGGCCAACTTGAAAGCTAAACCCACCGAACACAGCTCCTCGAATCGCGGCTCAACCGCAGCCTTGGGATTGACGAATGCAATGGGCTTAGGCTGCGGAGAGCCCAGTTGATGATGATCCAGCACGATGACATCGACCCCACGCTGCTGAATCAGTTGGATGGTCTCAGCTGAAGATGACCCGCAATCCACTGCGATCAGCAAGGCTGGTTTGTGCAGCTCCAGCGCGCGCAGGACGGCGCTTTCGGTCAGCCCATACCCGTCTTCCATGCGGTGGGGAATCTGGCAGACCACCTTGCACTCAAGCGCTGTTAGTGTCTCGTGCAGCAGGGCGCATGACGTTATGCCGTCCACGTCGTAATCCCCAAACACCAGCATCAGCTCAGCGCTTGCGCGCGCGCGCAAGATTCGCTCAACAGCTTTGCCCATGTCCGGCAGCAGGAACGGGTCCGCCAGAGACTTCAGGCGGGGGTTCAGGAACTGGTCAGCCGTGTTTGGATCAAGGCAGCCGCGGTTTGCCAAACAGCGCTCGAGAAGATTGGAATGTTGGGCGTAGCCGGCCTTTGGCAGGGGCGCGAACCGCCAGCGCCGCTCCTTTTTGCAGAGCGGACGCTCTTCAAGAGCAGCCAAAGCCATGCCTTATCTCAAGCCACACGGCGCCGCAAAGTCAACTCACACCGGCGAGGCGCCAGGATCGCCGGAGTCATCGTGCGGACGATGTTTTTCCTCGCGCTTGGCCACCAGCACAGAAAACGCGATCGAGGTGAAAATAATCGTCGCGACTATGATCAAGGAAAGCCGGGTCGGAATGTGGAACTTCCACATCAGCATCACCATTTTCAGCCCAATGAAGATCAGCACAATGGAAAGGCCTATCTTCAGATAGCGGAAATAGTTGATGGCCCCTTCCAGCACAAAATAAAGAGACCGAAGGCCAAGGATGGCGAACACGTTCGAGGTGAAAACCAGGAACGGCTCAGTCGTGATCGCGAATATCGCTGGAATCGAATCGACGGCAAATATTAGGTCGGTCGTCTCCACCATCACCAGCACCAACGCCATTGGCGTCAGCATCTTCTTCCCATCAATAACTGTGGTGAAGTTCTGCCCGTCATATTTCGGGCTCACCGGGAAGAAGCGCCGCGTCAGCCGCACCACAATGTTCTTCTCCGGCTCGACTTCCTCATCGTCCGCAAAGAGCATTTTGACGCCTGTAAAAATGAGGAACGCGCCGAGAATGTAGAGCAGGAATTGGAACCGCTCCACGAGCCCCGCTCCAATCCAAATCATCAGCCCGCGCATGATCAGCGCGCCCAGAATGCCCCAGAAAAGCACCCGATGCTGGTATTCGCGTTTCACCCCGAAATAGCCGAAGATCAGCGCGATGACGAAGACGTTATCCATCGAGAGGGCCAGCTCGATGATATAACCCGTGATGAACTCCTCCGTCTGAGGCCCAGCCCAACCGGGGATCATCTTAGGCCCGATTAACAGCCCGAAGACCATTGCCAGGGTGAACCATAAGCAGGTCCACCCGAGCGCTTCCTTGAACTTCACCACATGCGCGTGGCGATGGAAAACCCCCAAATCGAGGGCTAGAAAGAATACCACGGCGAGCAGGAACGCCCCCCAGTGCCACGGCGCCGCAGTGATCTCAGCAAGCATCAGCGCGTCAATTAAGCACGAGCAGTGGCAGGGGCGTCAATCGTGGTGACATCCGACGCCAACTTAGGCTTCTCACCCTTGTTCAGCCAGAGCACCAGCGCGCTCGCGATGTAGATCGTCGAGAATGTGCCGGACAGAATGCCCACCAGGAACGTGAACGCAAAGTCGTTGATTACGCCGCCACCGAAGAAATACAAGGCCAGCGTGGAGAGGAACACTGTTCCCGATGTAATGATGGTTCGGCTGAGGGTCTGGTTGAGCGCGCGGTTGATGATCTCCAGGAAACTACCCCGCATGCCCAACTTCAAGTCTTCCCGAATGCGGTCGAAGATAACGATCGTGTCGTTGATCGAGAAACCGATGATCGTCAGGATCGCCGCGACAATGGGCGCGCTCAGCTCCCGGCCGCTCAGGAAGAAAATCCCCAGCGTCATCAGGATGTCGTGAATGACCGCGGCCACCGCGCCCAATGCGAACGAAAACTCATAACGGAACGCCACGTAAACCAGGATGCCAAACAACGCCAGAAGCGACGCGACAATGGCAGTGCGCAGGATTTCCGCGCCAACCGTGGGGCCTACTTTGTCGAGCGCCACGCGCGTAAATTGCGCCTCAGGGAACGACGTCTTCAGAGCTTGTTCCACCTTCGCGCCAGTGTCGAATGCAGTCGTGATCTGCAGCACCTGCCCGGAACCAGCGGCGTCCTGCTGGTATTGGATGGTCGGCTCACCCACGTTCAGCTTGGTGATCGCGTCCCGGAGTTTATCCACTTCAATACGCTGCGCGAACTTCATCCCGAGCGAATCGCCACCCGCGAAATCCACACCCATCACGCCCCCACCGCGTTTAATCCCCCAACCAAGACCGATCAAGATGATCGTCCAGGAGAGAATGAAAGCGGGCTTCGCCAGCTTGAGGAAGTTGATCTTCGTCTCACCCACGAAACTGAGCATTTTAACGCTGGAGATCAAGTTGCGCTCCAGCATGAAATCGAACAGGAAACGGGTCACAAACAACGCTGTGAACATCGAGGCTGCAATACCGATCGTCAGCGTCACGCCGAACCCTTTCACCGGGCCTGTGCCCATGTAAATCAGGATCACTGAAGCAATCAGCGTCGTCAGGTTGGAGTCGAAAATCGTTCCAAACGCCCGGTTGTAACCAGCGGCGATCGCGCCCCGAAGCGACTTGCCAGCCGCGAGTTCTTCGCGGATACGCTCAAAGATCAGCACGTTTGCATCGACCGCCATGCCGACGGTCAGCACGATGCCCGCGATGCCCGGCAGCGTCAGCGTGGTCCCGATGGAGCACATAACGCCCATCAGGATGATGACGTTGAGGATCAGGGCCACGTTCGCGATCAACCCTGCTTTCATGTAGTAAACCAGCATGAAGAGGGAAACGAAGATGATGCCCACAATCGAGGCCCGCACACCGCTCTTGATGGAATCTTTGCCCAGGGAAGGATCCACGCCGCGCTCCTCGATGATCTTCACCGGAGCTTCCAATGGATTTTCCAGGACGTTCGCCAACTCCATGGCCTCTTTCAGATCGAAATCGCCTGTAATTTGGGCATTGCCGCCACGGATCGCCTCGTTGATGACTGGTGCGGAATAAAGCTCGCCGTCCAACACAATGGCCAATTTGCGGCCAACATTTGCGGCGGTAATATCGCCAAATAACCCTGCGCCCTCGGTGTCGAAGCGCATCAGGATCTGAAATTCGCCGGAGACAGGGTGGCGGCTCACGCCCGCTTGTTGCACGTATTTACCGGTCAAGTTGCGCTCGGCTTTCTTCTTCACCAGCATCGGATAGGCTTGCTCCACGCCGTTTTTATCCACGCTGCGGAGAATCAGGCGTTCATAACCGGGAGCGGCAACGCCTTGCTGAATCATCGTGTCGCTTTCTGGATGGACCAGGCGGAACTCAAGGAACGCGGCGCGTTGAATGGTGCTCTTCGCGCTCTCTTTGTCGGCTTCGGACAAGCCGGGCATCTGGATGAGAATGCGGTTGTCACCGGAAGGCTGGAGAACAGGCTCCGCGACACCGAACTTATCCACACGGCGGCGGAGCACCTCAATGGCCTGCTCAAGGACCGCGCTGCGGTCCAGGTTGGAGGCATTCGTCCCTTCCATCTTGGTGGTGTCCACACCAACCAGGAACGAGGTGCCGCCTTGCAAGTCGAGGCCCAGCTTGATCTTGCCCGCTGCATTGGCCTGCAAGCGGTTCAGGATGACGCGGTTCGTCTCCTTGCCGGTGGGCACCTTGATCTGGGGAAAGTAACGGCTGAGGTCGTTCGTGCCGGTGGCAGCGAGCAACGCGGCGTATTCACGCCCGCGCTGGCCTTGGGCGGCCTGCTGCGCGGAGGCGACAATGGCGTTGAAGTTCGTGTCGCGGGAGGAGACGTTATTATTGAACTCCTCAATCAGAGAGCGGGGGCTGGGCGGGTATAACTCCCAAACCGACCAGAGGACGACAAAGACAATGAGAAAGAATCTCCAGGTGAAATTACGCATGGGATGAGGGGATTAGGATTCGGAAGAGCCAGCGCGCTCTGTGATCTCGGAGACGGCGCTCTTGAGGATTTCAAACTTGGAATCGCCGGAACGAATAGAAACGCTCTTTTCACTCAGGCTTGTGATCGTTCCAATGAGGCCGCCGCTGGTGACAACTTTGTCGCCGCGTTTGAGCGTTTTGAGCAATTCCGCCTTCTGTTTGGCTGCCTTTTGGCCGGGGCGGATCATGGCAAAATACATGATCACGAACATGAAGGCCATGAAGCCGAACATTTTCAGCATTTCACCCGTTGGATTGGCCTGTGTTCCAGGCGCAGGCGCGGGGGCCATGGCCAAAAATGCAATAAAAGCAGGAATGCTCATTTTCCGTTACAAAGCGGATAAAGTTATGCACGACTCCCCGTTTGGCAAGAACCTTCGCAGCCGCATTTCCCTGCTGCTGGGAGCAAGTTCCTGCTGTTTTGTATGTTCAAAATGGTGGGCTCTGTTATAAGAGCTGTTGAACCCATGAGCGCTCCGCACGCCAAAGCCCGCCAGGCCGCTTTCACCTTGATCGAATTGCTGGTGGTCATCGCCATCATTGCCGTTTTGGCCTCCATGCTCTTGCCTGCCATAGCCAAAGCCAAGGAGACGGCCAAGCGGATCAAGTGCGTCAACAACCAGAAGCAGCTCGCGATTACCTGGGCGCTCTACAACGCCGATTTTAACGACACGTTTGTCCCGAACGGGAACCAGGAGGGGTTGCCGCTCAAAGATCCGATGTGGGTCGGCGGCGGCTACCACCAATACACCGATGGCTTCACCAACACCAGAAACCTGCTGGACGAGCGGTTTGCCAATTTTGCCCGCTATCTGACCACGCCGCAGGTGTACCAGTGCCCGAGCGATAAAAGCTCGTACATCTCCGTTCAAGGCCGCCCGATCCAGCAGGTGCGCAGCTACGCCATGAATGTGTACCTCGCCCCCAACACCTTCGTTGGGAACCGGTTGACTGCTAATTACCGGGTTTTCCGCAAGAGCAGCCAACTCGTTGCCCCCACCGACACTTTCCTCTTTCAGGATCTGACGCCGCAAAGCCTTTGCACACCCGCCTTCATTGTAACGATGCAGGGCTATAATTGGTTTCACCTTCCGGCCACCCACCATAATCGCGGCGGCGTGATTTCTTTCACCGATGGCCATGTGCAGCCGCGGAAGTGGCTGGACTCGCGCATATTTCGCAGCGCGACTCTCGGGCAGCGAATCGACCACACCTTCACCACGCCGAACAGCAAAGACCTCGTTTGGCTCCAGGAGCGCACCACCTCCCGGCTGCGGTGACCGCTCCAGCTCCGTGAAATCCCATTGAACGTTTTTACGCGCAAGGCATCCAACTCTGCAGGTAGTCGAGCCGCTGCCTTGCAAATGGGTTGGCACAGAGATCATGTCTGGCAGTGAGGTTGGGCAGCGGTTCAGCACAGTCAGCCTCACTGCTCTTCTGAGCGTCCTGGTGAGGGCGTAATCTGATCTCATCACCACGGAGCCAGCGAAGTCGCTGGCTCTGTTTGTTTCCTCGCAACCCTTTCAGCAGCCTGAGTTAAGAACTGCCTTCGGTCAGGAATTCCCTGAGCATTTCCGCCCTTTTCCAATGAGTTCTCATTACGGGCGGCGTTCCCTTGTTCTGCCCGCAATCAGAACTAGGGTACTGGCAGAAAGAGAGGAAATGTATGGAAATTCTTTGGACACTGTTGATTGGTTTGATCGTGGGCATCGTGGCAAAAATGTTGATGCCAGGACGTGATCCAGGCGGGTTCATCATCACCTCCCTGCTCGGTGTGGCTGGCGCATTTATTGCCCACGCCATCGGCCGCGCGATGGGTTGGTACACTGAAGGGGAGCCTGCAGGCTTCATTGCCGCGGTCGTCGGGGCCATGCTGTTGCTAGGCCTATACCGGCTATTCACCGGTCGACGCACACGAGTCTAACAGATCAACGCAGCCCTCAAGCGGGGCGCAGAAAAGGCAGGCAGCGTGAGTTGCCTGCCTTTTTCGTTAGTCGGCCCATCCCCTAATCGGCTTTGGTCAGCATCCCCCATTTCGTTTTGGCTTAAGCAGCAGGAGTTTGTTTGGGGCGGTGCTGTCGAGGGGGCAGTAACGTGGACCCACATAAACTGGAAGGGGAGCGAAAATGAACGAAATCAACAACCAACTCGAAGAACAATTGGATCAAGTGCAGGACCAACTGGATCTGCCAAAATCACGATTCAGCAGCCTTCGCGGCATTCCTAACAAAGTGGGCAGCGCCGCGCGAAGCGTGGGGACTCATGCAAATGATTGTGTGCACAACCACACCTGGACCACCATGGCGATTGCGATGGGGCTCGGGCTAGCTGTCGGGATGTTGATGGGCCGCAGGGCTTAATCATTCGGGAGGAGCGCCGTTCCCTCTTTCAAAGAGGCGGCGCTCACGCTACAACGAGCAGGTCGTCGTGCGCGGAGCTGGCGGGGCCAGGTTCCGGGCTGACGGAGGGTAACCATGGCCGAGGACAAAATTTTTCGGGGAAACGAGGGCGAGCCGCAAAAGCTTAAGATATACTTTCTCCCGAATCTGATGACCGCAGGGAATCTTTTCTGCGGTTTTCTTGCGTTAACAAAGATCGTTGAAGCCGATCCGCTTTCACCGCAGTACACGCAGGTCATTCGGCAAGCGCTTTTCTTCATCCTGCTCGCCTGCATTTTCGATCTGCTTGACGGCCGTGTCGCGCGCATGGGTGGATCGGAAAGCCCCTTCGGCCGGGAATTCGACTCGCTGGCCGATGTGATTTCGTTCGGGGCGGCGCCGGCATTTCTGGTTCATAAAATCGTATTTCGGGACGTCTTCCAGGATCACCCGGAGATTGGCTGGTTCCTCGCCTCCATTTATCTCATTTGCGGCGCCTTTCGATTGGCTCGGTTCAATTGTCTTGCGGCCATGCCGGGCGGCGGAGGGAGCAAGGACTTTTTGGGCTTCCCGATTCCCGCAGCGGCGGGCCTTGTTGCTTCTTTGACACTGTTTCTCCTCTGGTGGGATGACCGCGGGTTTGTGACCGGCAACTGGCGCTATGCGCTGCCGGTAATCATGGTGATTCTTTCCATCATGATGGTCAGCGAGGTGCGCTATCCTTCGTTCAAAAAGATCGATTTCCGAACCACACGCCCGTTCACTAAGATGGTCATCTTCGCGCTGTTGGTTGGGTTAATTCTTGTGGCCTGGCGGAAAGTGCTGCCAGTCGCGCTGCCCGCGCTTTTCACCGCCTACTTAATTTACGGCCTGGTTCGCACCCGGCTCTCTCCTCGCACCCGGCACAACATCGAGGAGGAGGATGATGAGCACGAAGCAGTGGACACGCGGTAGATGGAGGAAATTCGCTCGTATGCCCTGGCAGCGATCACCGGCTTAATCAGCGGGTTCGTCGTTTGCATTCCGGTTGGGCCGATCAACATCACCATCCTCAACGAAGGCGCTAAACGGGGGTTTCTTTGGGCGTTCATGATTGGCCTGGGGGCGATGGCCATGGACTTCATTTATTGCGCCATCGCTTTCGCTGGTTTCACCGGTTTTTTCACCTCGCCCGTCATCCGCGCGGGAATGGAGCTGGGCAGCTTTCTGCTGATGCTCTTCCTCGGGATCAAGTACCTTTATGTTCGCGACCTCCCCGCAACGACTAAAACGGTGGAGGCTGTGGAGCAGAAGCTGCATCCGCACACCGCCTTTATGATTGGGTTCGTGCGTGTGCTCGGCAATCCGGCGGTGCTCCTCTTCTACATTACCCTCTCAGCGAGCTTCATTGCGCATGAGTGGATCGAGGACACCTTCGCGAGCAAGGCGGTGTGCGTGGCCGCGAACATGGTCGGCGGAACAATCTGGTTTGCCATTCTCGCTTATCTCGTGGCGCGAGGGCATGGGAAGTTCTCCACGGCAACCCTCGTGCGCATGTCGCATTGGAGCGGGTTTGCGCTGCTGGTAATGGCAGCGCTCCTTGGCATTCGGATAATCCGCTTGCTCGCCCGGTAAGCAGCTACTTGATCCACCCGCCCACACGGAGCCATTTCTCGCAAAGCGCGGGCCACTCGGTCACCGGCTCTTCCGTCTTGCGAAGGCCGTAGCCGTGCCCGCCAATAGAGAAGGCGTGCAATTCCGCTGGAACCTTCTGATCTTTCAGGGCGAGGTACAGCAGCATGCTGTGGGCGACATGCACACCATCATCAAAGGTGTGCACGAAGAAAGTGGGGGGCGCCTTGGGGGTGACTTTGATGTAGTCGCGGAGGGCTGTGTTTTCCTTATTCGCCAACCCGCCTGGATAAATCAGCATCAGGAAGTTCGGGTGAAAGGAGGTTTTATCCTGCTCGTCTGTCGAGGGGTAAAGCCGCTCAGGGAGCAGAGCAGTGAGAGCAGCAGTTTCGCCCCCGGCAGAGAATCCGAGCAGGCCGATCTTTTCAGGGTTAATCGCCCATTTCTTCGCGGAACTCCGGATCAGGCTCATGGCGCGTTGGGCATCTTGCACGGCGGCTTCATAACGGTTTTCGGGGTTGCGCGCAGGCACACGGTACTTCAGCACGAAAGCTGTGACCCCGATGCTGTTAAACCATTCGGCGACTTCCGTTCCTTCGAGGTCCATGGCCAGGATGTGGTGGCCGCCTCCCGGGCAAATCACGACGGCGGCGTCGGTGCGCTTTCCCGCGGGTGGTTGGTAAACCGTAATGGTGGGTGTGGAGACGTTCCCCAGTTTTATGATGCGGCGACCGGCGATCAGTTTGTCCTCCGCTTTGGTGGTGTCGGCTTCCGGCGGGAGAGATTTCATTTCACCCGGCGGCTTGGCGGGCCAGACATTGAACTCTTCGGCTGCCTGAAGAGGTAAGAGCGAGATGAGAGACAAGCAGAGCAGAATGGCAAAGCGCATAAGGGATGGTTGAGTGTAAAGGTTCGCAAGGGAGCGGCAAGGACGGATGGTCCGCGCGAGGGCGTCGACCCCAAAAAAGTTTTCCAAAACGCGGGAATAAGCGGGAATAGTCAGGATTAGCTGTAAATAACCGGGAATAGCCGGGCGATTGTGTGAAGAGCAAGTGGCGACTTGGCCCGGGTTTGCGACTCGCAGAGGGCGCCCGGTCGGGGACCGGGCCTACCAAAGTCCGCGCGCGGTTCCTCACTAATTTAGTGCAGCTATCGTTCACCTGTGGTTACGTGTAACCAGTAACGACCAGTAAGTCAATACGGTTTCCCTAAGGCTCCACGCGCTTATCTGGCGCTTGCTGGCGGCGCCGGAGCACAGGTATCTTGTGACGGTGCGGGTGTGGCTTCTTTTATTCTTCTGGTCTGTGCCCAGCTTTGCGGCTGTTCAGCCTGGACTGTTCGTGCCGAGCTTTCTGGATGTGCACGTGCGGGATGCCGTGACCGGCGCGCCCATTCGTGGAGCGGAAGCCCTTGTGCAGCCTCGGGTAGTGGAAGCGCTGCCAGGGGGGGAGGGAAGATTGTTGCCTCTTGAGCCTGGGGAGGTGGTGGGCCATGCCGAAACGGATGCGAATGGGCTGGCATCGGTTCTGATGTACGGGGACGAGGGATGGTTCGCTGTGACGGTTTTGGCGCCAGGATATGTCGGCCAGGTGAACACGATGGTTCGTTGGAACCCACACTTCCCAGAGCTGTTGTCATTTGCCCTGATTCCGAGTGATCTCAAAACGGGCACAAGAGAGAAACTCGCCGACGATGCCATTAACAGCCCCAAAGCTGAGGAAGAACAATGGATTGTGCCGCACTCCACCGGAGGTGATCTGCACGCATTAGCCACGCTGGTTCCGGATGAAATTCGCGTCGAAAATCTGAACGGCTTCACCGGCTTGATGAACTTTGATGAATTCGTCGCGGGCGTGGTTAGCCGAGAGCTGGGGGACAGCTTTCCCATTGAAGCTTTGAAAGCCCAAGCCGTGGCGTCGCGCAGCTTTGCCTTGGAGCAACATCAACGGCTCGGCCGCGCGAATGGCGGCCAGGCGTACACCGCCACGGTGGGGGCGCTCAGCCGGAACGCGGCGCTAGCCACGACAAAGATCGTGCTGACGGTGGATGGCCGAGTGATCCGCGCCTACTTCTCGGCCCGTTGCAATGGGGACTACACGTTGAATAGTGAGGAAGCGCCCACCTTGGCAAATTGCCGCGTCGGGGGGCTGGGCGCAGGCGTTGTATCATTTGCGCGGGCGCGCCCATGCAGCGGCCATATCAACTGCAGCCAGACGGCCGAGCAATGCTGCGTGCTGACGGTGCGCGGAAAGACTAATTACATATACGGCCATGGCATCGGCATGTGCCAACGAGGCGCGCAGCAATTCGCCGCCCGCGACCGATGGACCTACGAGCGGATTCTAACGAACTTCTACACAGGTGTGAATTTGCAGACGCCCGCGCCGCCAGCGAGAGAACCTCAAGTCACAACCCTGTCGCCCATGAACGTGACCACAACAAACGCTGTGCTCTATGCAGCGATTCAATCCGCTGGCTCTTCACCTGTGGTTGAGCGCGCGTTCGCGTGGGGAACAGGCGAGTCGCTCACGAACGTCGTTCCCAACGCGCGAATCGAGGTGGAAGGATCGACTTACTTTGCGCTGTTAACGGGCCTGATCCCGGGCACAACGTATAGTGTCCAAGCGCGTGCCCGGAACGCGGAAGGATGGGGCAGGGGGGAAATTGTCGAGTTTCAAACAGCGCCTGGTCCCCCGACCTTCAGTCGGGCCATATTGGCTGGGTCGGAAATTCAGATCGAACTGCAGGCGAGCGCTTCACGCCCTTTCCGCATTGAATCATCCACCAACCTCACATCGTGGGCAGCATTTACAAACATCGCCACCGACGCCGCTGGCGCGGCAACTATCCGCGCGCCAGCAACTCTGGGTGAGCGAATGTTCTTCCGCGCGGTGAGCGTGGATTAACCACGGGCAGGGGCTGGCGTCGGCGGAGGCAAAGTCGCATCGGGCGTTTTTGGGCGGAAGCTGCGCCAGTATTCCAATGGGAAGAAGCAGAGCGCGATAATCGCGACCTGGGTCATGTTAAAGCCCATCAGCCATTTGAACGCTTGCTCCATGAACCCGTAGGAGTGCAGGCCCACACCAAGCATGTTCACGCCGAACCATGAGAAGGCGGTCACAACATTGCCGAAGACAGCCATGGCCATGAGGCCGCGATCTTTGATCAAGCCACCCCAGCGAGCGTGCAGAATGACGGCGCACCAAATCACGATCATCAAAGCGCCATTCTCTTTCGGATCCCAACCCCAGAAACGGCCCCAGGATTGATCTGCCCAAATGCCGCCGAGGACCGTGCCGACAAAGCTGAAGAGCGTCGAAAAACAGATGATGCCATAAACCATTCGGCTCAGGGCTTTGGCGCTGGCGGATGGGAGCGTGGTCGTGAAGAAGCCGCGCAGGATGTAAATGATCGCGAGGAGACCGGCGACGAACATTGCCGAATATCCAAGTGTGATCACCACGACGTGTGTGGCCAGCCAGAAGTTGGTGTCGAGCACGGCGCGGAGCATCTCCATCGTGTCACCATCCAGCGAAAGGTTGTGCGCGATGACAAGGGTGGTGAAGCCAACGGCTGAAGCGGCCACGACGCCGATGCCATCCTTGTAGATGCGCTCGAGAATAAGCCCGAGGATGACCGCGCCCCAACCGACGAAGATGGCGGACGAATAAAGGTTGGTCACGGGCGGACGGCCTTCGAGAACCATGCGGAAAATGAGACCGCCGGTGTGAACAATAAGCGCGATGATGCCAAGACCCATGGCAGTGAGCCGCCAGCCAGAATTCCAGTTGAACCAAAACCCGCACCCCGCGATGAAAGCGACGATATAAATAGCCATGCTCTTTACGAATGGCCGCCAATCATTGAAGTAGGTCTCGCGGTAGCCTTTGTTCAACTCGGGCTGATATTGCCGCGAGAGGAAGCCGCGATAATCCGCAACCGCTTTGTTGAACTCGGCGGGTTTCTTGTCACCGTATGCGGTGACCATCTTTGCGTAATGCTGGATGGCGGGATCGACCTGCCCCGTCGCCATTCCGCCTAAGAGAGCGGTGCCGGTGTTAATCCAGTTCTCGCGGGACTTCTCGGGGTTGGGAGGAGGAATGACCAAGGCGTAATTAGCATTGGAGAGCACCTGGTAACGGCGCGCGAACTGTGCAAGCAGCGTCAAAGCGGTCTGATCGTATTCCTTTCCTTCCTGATGCGCCTGGAAAGCGGCGACGCCCGAAGCAAGGGTCTTCTGGTAAGCGCTCAGCTCGCCTTCAAAGTCATTGGCGTTTTCAGGGCGAATGTTGTTCTTGATGCGGAAGTAAGTGTTGATGCCGAAACTGAGCTTAATCACCGCTTTCTCAAACGGAGTGCGCGACTCGACTTCCCGCTTCTGGCGAGTAATGCGGCGCGCTTCAGTTTCCAGTTGCTCCCATTTGTCTTTGATCTGATTGAAGGAGAAGAACTTCTCCTCGGGCAGGTTCAACATTCCCCCGCGCAACTCGGGGTGGTCGATGCGGAAAATCTTGCGCTCATCCGCGTCGGCGGGGCGGCTCATGGCTTCGAGAAACCATTCTGTGGCGGTGAGTTTTGGAGGATGGCTCCAGAACGCGTACCAAGGCTTCTCCTCAAGCAACACGCTGGCCTTGCCGTGAATGACCACAAGCGAGTTGCGGGCCGCTGAGGACATCGGCTGGATGCGGCCGTTGAGCAGCACGGGAATTTCGGAGAAACCGTGCAGATCGTATTCGGTCTTGTTCTTGAGCGGGCGGAGCGTTGAAAGCGCCCAGACGCCGAAGATCGCAATGAGGATCCAGGGAATAAACTTTTTCATGCTGCTGCCGCCTTCCTCTTTTTGGCAAAGCCGACCAGGTGGGACATAAACTGAACGGTCAAACCTACACCGACCAGGATGCAAGAGACATAGGGCGTGAGCCAACTTGGGTTCCGCACCACTTGGAGGATCGAAACGCGCTCATCGAACTGATCGAAGCTCCCCTGGTAATAGGTCTCCCCACCGTAGCGAAGAGGGTTGTTCATGTAGATCAGCACTTCGCGTGTCTCGCTTGTTTCCGGATTCTTCAGCTGAATCCGGCTGGAAAAGTTTTTGGGAATTTCCGTGCCGCGATAACGATCGTGGGTGAAATCGACCAACTCGATGTAGTGCGGCTTGTAGTACCGCTCCGAGCGGAGGGTGACCTCGTAGGACTTGCCGTTATGCTCGAAGCGCTCGAAACCGGGAGGGACCGCGACCTCCAGATTGCGCCGCGCCCAGGAGCTTAAATGATCATCCGAAAACCAGGCGGATAGTTTGAATCGTTTGTCGCTTGCGCCGCCGAACTCCACCTCTGTGTAAGGCACGTCCTTGTCGTTCATTTTCGTTGTGGGCGGGGCTTGGCGCAGCGAAAGAGTCGCTGTGTTCGTGAGCGGCTCGCTATTCTGCCAGTACGAATGAACACGGACAGGGAAAGGAAGATCGGGGTGTTTGATTTCGCCGCCCCTGGCCAGCAGCGCCTCGGGAATGGATACGACGAAATCGCTGTTCGGATCCGATTTATCAATGATAGCGAGTTCGTGACGGCGAGCGGCTTCGGAGAAATTGCTCGCGCTGCCTTCAACGAGGCGCATGTGACTCTCCACCTGGAGCATTTCGGTAAAGAACTGGCCGAGCAAAAGCAGAATCAACCCCGCGTGAACGAGGAAGATGCCGATCTTCTTTTTGCTAAAGGTGAAGCGGCGAATATGCGCGGCAATGAGGTTGATCAGAAGAATCCAACCCAGCAAATAGCCGCCGGGCCATACTGGAATTCGAAAGTTTGAGCCTTGAGGGGTCCAGTAAACGAAGAGGCTTTGGAAATAGTTTTCCTGCGCGGTGTAAAGCCCAAGCTTCACCTGGGCGATGGTGCCGATGAAAACGAGCACAAGCGCCAAAGCGAGGCAGACGACAGTCAGGCGCAGCGAGGTGAAGAAATCGAGAATGCGATTAGCCAGCATTGGGGTATTTGGCGCTTTTAACGAAGTTTAGCAGATTTTCCTTCTCCCGCTCCACAACAGGGGCGTCACCCATCATCTTGTAGTACCAGGAGTTGGCGCCGACTTTAACGATAGCCGTGACAAGGCGAGTCTCCTTGCCGCTGCGCGGGTTCTTACCGACGAAGTCCACTACCGTAAATTGGTTGGAACCTTCGCCGACGGTTGTGGCGACCTTCGGAATATCGCTGGGATCAATCGGGCCGAGGCCAACCTGGCGGCGCCAGCGGTCGATGTTTGCGACCAAGCCGCCAGTGTCGCCAGGGAAACTTGTGATGGTCACTTCAGCCTGGCCTTCCTGCCCGCTGACATTGAAGGCGGCGAGAACCATTTGGCCGGGAGTCTTGGACTGCCAGGAAGCGGGAGGTTCCCATTCCGGAAGCGCAGGGCCTTGTGATGGGCGTTGCGGCGCTGCGGCAGCGCTTTCGCCGCCAGAGGCGCTGCCGGTTTCGTGTTCGCCGGCGTGGACGTCCATCGAGGCCAAAAACTGCTTCAGCTTGTCTTTGTTAGCGGCGACTACCGCCTGGTCACCCGTAAGTTTGAAAAACCAAAGGGCGCCTTCGATGGTCGCGAGCGCGCCAGTGGTTTGTCGAGCCACGCCATTCGTCCCATTCGCAGGGGCGGTGAACTCGACCAGCTTGCCTTCAGCATTGCCGATCTTTACAGCCTGGCTTTGCTTCTCGAAATCTTCGGCCGTCAGTGCGGGCAGTTGCAGCTCGGAACGCCACATGTTCACGGCATCGACCTCGATATCCTTCGCGCCGGGAAGGGGAGTTACGGTGACACGCGCTTCGCCCTGATCGGACTTAATGACGAAGCTGGCGATGTGCATGCTGCCAGGCTGCACCTCCTGCCACCCGCTTGGCGTTTCGTAATGGGCATGAGGCCGCTGATGCACATGGCCCGCGTGGGCTGCATCGGCGGTCATGGGCGGCTGCTCTTTGGGAATGCGATAGGCGCGAATCTCCTCGCGGCTGCAGCCCGAAAGGGCCACGCCAACGGCGAGAGCTGCGACTAAACCAACATGCCTGGGTGCGTGCAGTGACATCAAATATTGGCCTCCTGTGGACCAGAAAGCATAACATAGACGCGCAAAACGACGTCAGTAACTCAAATTTTTTTCTGAGCGGCGCTTGAAGCCTAAATAAGACCCGTGATTCCGAACGCAAACGGCTCCGAAATCAGGTGAACTTCGGAGCGCAAGTCGCTCTGCTTCAGGGACTCCCGGCTCGCGGACGAGTTACAGGTTGGCGTCTGTAACAGCCCCGAGATGGGCTGAGGTGACTTGCTTGGCGTATTTGGCCAGAACCCCGCGGGTGTAGCGTGGCTTTGGAGCTTTCCAATCCCGCAAGCGGGCCTTCAGCTCACTAGCTGGGATTTCGAGGTCCAACGTCCGACGTTCGGCATCAATAGTGATGGAGTCGCCGTTCTTGATCACGGCCAGGGGGCCACCGGCGAAAGCTTCCGGTGTGATATGGCCGACCACGAAGCCATGGCTGCCGCCAGAGAAGCGTCCGTCGGTGATCAGCGCCACATCTTTGCCGAGGCCGCGGCCCATAACAGCTGCTGTGGGCCCGAGCATTTCGCGCATGCCAGGACCGCCCTGAGGCCCTTCGTAACGGATGACGATGACGTCGCCCTTCTTGATGGAGCCGTCGAGGATCTTCTCCATGGCCGCTTCTTCGGAGTTGAAGACGCGGGCTTTGCCGGTGAAGCGCAGGCCTTCCTTGCCGCTAATCTTTGCCAGGGCGCCCGTTGGGGCGAGGTTACCGTAGAGAACGACGAGGTGGCTGTCCTTCTTGATAGGGTTGTCGAATGAGCGAATGATCTGCTGCCCAGCAGGATAGCTCGGCGCGTCTTTCAGGTTTTCAGCCATCGTCTTGCCGGTCACCGTCATGCAATCCCCATGCAAAAGTCCTGCATCCAACAGCATCTTCATCAGCGGGGTGAGACCGCCGATGGCGACCAGTTCGGCCATGACGAAACGGCCGCTCGGCTTCAGGTCCGCCAACACGGGCACCCGTTTGCCGATCT
>DASPKX010000135.1:0-5128 GCA_035627835.1 Candidatus Methylomirabilota bacterium | reverse complement strand
CTATGGGCACCAGCACCGCTGGCGGCTACGTTACGCGCGAAGGCAACATCACCACATGGCTTAACGAACTCGCTTTCGTCCCCATCGATTACAATCCCGACGCACCAATCGACGAGTGGTCAGGAGACTACGGTTGCGGGGTCCAATATTTCTCTCAACAAGCCGTAGCCCGATTGATTCCGAAGTCTGGTTTAGAGATTGATGTCGCGCTGCCGCCCGCTCAAAAGCTGAAGCTTGTTCAAGCTGCTATGGCCGCGGGCGATGCTCGCGCGGCCAGGATATATTCCACCATTGGTGTTTACCTCGGCTACACCCTCGCGCATTTCGCCGATTTCTATGATTTTTCGAATGTGCTCCTCTTGGGCCGCGTGACGACAGGTGAGGGCGGCAACCTCATCGTCAAAAACGCGCGGAATGTTCTCGCCCGCGAGTTCCCCACACTGGCCGAGCGACTCCATATTCACATGCCGGACGAGAAGGAACGCCGCCACGGTCAGGCTATCGCTGCTGCGAGTCTCCCAGCTCTTTAATTATGAAAACCTACCGCGAGTACGTCCAGGCGTTCACCGACCTGCTCCAGACCGGAAAGCAGCTCCCCTTCGGCGGCGTGCCTCCGCTCCAGTTGCCTCCACTCCCCGCAAATGCGCCCCGCGCGCTTATCTTTGCTCCGCACCCCGACGATGAATGCATCATCGGCGGCTTGCCCCTTCGCTTGCGGCGCGAGGCCGGATATCGCGTCATCAACGTCGCCGTCACTCAAGGCAGCAAAAAATCACGTCAGGCGGAGCGATTGGTTGAACTGAAAGCCGCATGTGACTATATCGGCTTCGAACTATTGCAAACCGCGCCTAACGGATTGGAAGGCGTTAACGAAACCACGCGCAACTCTCAATCCGCCGCGTGGGCGGACAAAGTCGCTGTCATTCGGAAGATTTTTGAGCAGACGCAGCCCTCGGTCATCTTCTTCCCCCATGAACTCGATTGGAACACCAGCCACATTGGCGTTCACCGGCTCGTTGTCGATGCTCTGACTCAATGGAAGCCTTCGCATCGAGTTGAAACCATTGAGACCGAGTTTTGGGGCCAAATGCCCACCCCAAACCTGATGGTCGAATCCAGCGAGGACGATGTAACTTCTCTCGTTATCGGCACCTCTTTCCACATCGGTGAAGTCCAACGCAATCCCTACCACCTCATTTTGCCCGCATGGATGATCGACAACGTGCGTCGTGGCACGGAGATCGTCGGCGGCCAGGGCGCCGCTTCGCCAGGCTACAACTACGGCACACTCTACCGCCATCGCCGGTGGCAGAGTGGCAACTGGGAATCCCCTCTGAAACACCGCTTTCTCGGCAAATCAGAATCTGCTGCGGGTCTATTTGCTGCCTAGGTCAGGGCGCAGGCGGGTTCTGCGCTTTAGCACGCTGAGATCGGTAATACTGGATAAGGTATCGATCGGGCTGCGCCTCTTTCCACGCTGTAAACCATAGGTCTCCCAAGTAATGACCGCCGCTGAGAAGCTGCTTTTCTAAGAACATGACGCCAGCCTTCGTGTCCCCATTGCCGAAGGCTCGCTGTTTTTCCAGCTCATACAAAGGCCGCACTTCGACATGCTGCGCGCGCAGCCAGTCAACCGTCTCTTGAAAGATGTCCGCGCGTTCTTCTCGTGCCCCATTGTTCCACAATGATTGAGCGGGGCGCACACGCGCGCGCATTGCTGTGCGATCAGGAGGATGCAACGCGAGGAACCCGCCATCGATCCAAGCATGCAAGTAACCGTTCGTGGTAAATCGATTCGGATTCTCTCCTATCCAGCCGTTGTAATGCTTCGTGGTGTGCAGCGGTTGGGAGCCGTCTCCGGGGAAATGTGCCAGAAACCCCATGTTATAGATTACGTTTGCCTGCGCATTCTCGATTTCCTCTGCGGACCCGAACTCCTGCATCGTCTTCAGATAGGAAAAACTCGATTTCAACTTTGCGTACTGCTCAGTGATAGCCCACGGCAGGAAGCCGATGAGCAGGGTAGTCTGCTCCGCCTCGCCCGCGCTCCCGCCTAACTTGATCTTCGAACCGGCTTTTGCATGCGCGGTGAACAGTTGATCCGTGAAAGTGTAACGAAACGGGCTCAGCTTCGCCGGATCAAGCCCGAGTTCCTCCACGTATTCGAAATCGAAGAAATGATCTGGGTGATTGAGATGGCGCAGCGGCAGGTCCGGGCTGTTGCGCCAGCGATCCGCTTCTCCGCTTAGGAACGCGATGCGTTCGATTGCATTGCTTGTCTTCGTGAACGCAGGAAAGTCCGCTGGCAAGCTGGCGATTGCCAACTCGCTAAGGAGCCGGTGGTTCGCGTAATCCCACGCCCACGCGCGTGACGCCACCAAGAGCAGGACCAACAGATTTCGCGCGCATGCAGGCATGCGCTCTTCTACCAAACCCGCGCTGGAAAGCGACTAAACTCAATCCGGATACCCGTTCGGGTTCGCCACGTGCCAGCGCCAGGCCGTAGTGACGATTTCCTCCAACTTCGGAAATCGCCGTTGCCATCCGAGTTCGTTAGTGGCTTTGTCCGCCCCGGCCACCAGCCGGGGAGGGTCACCCGCGCGGCGTGGCTTCTCCACGTAAGGAATCTTTTTCCCGGAAATCTTCTCGCACGTCTCTATTACTTGCCGCACGGAGTAACCGGACCCATTGCCGAGGTTAAAAAAGCCCTGTTTGCCAGGCGCGAGCGCGCGGATGTGCGCATCAGCTAAATCGATTACGTGGATGTAATCGCGAATGCAAGTGCCGTCCGGGGTTTCGTAGTCCGTGCCGTAAATCTCGCATTGCTGTGCTTGGCCCAGGGCGACCTTCAGCACGTTCGGAATCAAGTGGGTCTCAATTCGATGATGCTCCCCGAACTTCTCACTTGCACCAGCCGCGTTGAAGTAGCGGAACGCGACAAACTCCAAACCATGCAGTTGCTGAAACCAGATCAGCATCTTCTCGAACATCAGCTTCGATTCTCCGTACGGATTAATCGGCCGCTGCGGCAAATCTTCCGTCATCGGAATGCGATCGGGCGGCCCGTACGTCGCGCAGGTGGAGCTGAAAACAAACTTTCGGATCTTTGCCTCAACTGCTGCCTCAAGTAGATTCAAACCGCTGCAAACATTGTTCCGGAAATACTTTCCGGGGTTCGTCATCGATTCACCCACCAGCGCGCTCGCGCCGAAATGGATGATCGCTTCCGAGCCTGACTCCCGGAGTGACTTGAGAACAAGTGGCTTGTCCGAAAGGTCTCCTTGAACAAACTTCGCTCGCGGATCGAGGGCGGAACGATGTCCCTCCGTCAGATTATCGATCACGGTCACGGAGTGCCCCGCATTCAGGAGCTGCTCCACGCAAACCGATCCGATGTACCCCGCGCCGCCTGTGACAAACACGTTCATGCGCGCGTAGTTTACGGGCTCGGCTTTATTCCCTCCACCCGGAATTTTCCAGCAGGGTAAGTACTTTGCGGTGAGCGCCTGTGAATGGGAGTTCCTTGAGTTTATCCGCTCCTGCCCAGACTTCCCTCCCATTCAGAAACGCCTCAACAGCTCTCAACTTCCCTTCGGCTTTTGGAAAGCGGTGAACATTAAGCTGAATTCTCGATGTGGTGATCGAGTGTCGAACTGTGCAAAACGGCGTCTGTCCCTCGAACGGATCGCGCCCCACCACCTCCAAGTTTGGCAACTCCCAAAACTCTGCATTCACCACGCCTGTCTGGCGCTGTCGCACGAGCACCCCTGCGGTGGATTCCAAGATCACGGCGTTGAACAAACGCGTACGTGTCTTTGGGCGCAGGGAGAGTCTTGGGAACTTCTCCACCGTGTTGGTCCGGTATGCGAGGCAATGGCTCTGCACTGGGCAAGTCGAACAAAGCGGAGTTCGCGGAGTGCAAATCGTGGCTCCTAACTCCATTAATGCTTCAGTAAGACTGCCGCAGGCCTTGCCTCCCCCATTGGCTTCGTCAACGGCAACCGCATCCGTCATCCATCGGCCAACGACCTCCCGCGCACTTCCTTTCAGTGCCTCGCCACGCTCCCGTCGTTTCTGCACCCGTGCGACCACCCGCGCCACATTGCCGTCCGCTGCTGGGGTCGGCTGATTGAAAGCAATGCTGCAAATTGCCCCTGCTGAGTAGGATCCTACTCCAGGCAAGCTAAGGAGGGATTCATAACACTCCGGCAACCCCCCTCCGTGCTCCGAAACAATAAGTTGAGCCGCTCGATGAACATTCCGAGCTCGCGAGTAATACCCCAGTCCCTCCCAAATCTTTAGCACGCGTTCAACGGGAGCCCTCGCCAGTTCTTCAACCGAAGGAAATACCTGCATCCAACGCTCAAAGTAGGGAATCGCCGTCTTCACCTGCGTTTGCTGCAGCATCATCTCGGAGATCCAGACGCTGTATGGGGTGCGGTTCTCCCGCCAGGGCATCGGTCGTTTGTTCCCGTCAAACCACTTCAGGAGATCAGCAACAAACGTCCCGCCGTGGACATCTGTTTGGTCTTTTGGAACTGACCGGTTATAACGCATTGAGGCTCGTTCCTTAATCCATGAGGGTCTCCGGCGAAAGCAGTTTCGGTCAAACTTACGGAGTGGTTCGCGTTCGTTTGAGCTTGGCTCCGGAGGAGCCGCACAGAGTAGCCCACAGGCGAAGCGCCGAGCGAAGCCTGTGGGTAACACCCGCCAGCAGCCGAGCCCTCGTAGAGGGCGCACAAAACCGGACCACTTTTGGCCGCCTTCTTGAAATCCGTTTCGGTCCACTTGCACAGGTTAGAACCTGGGTTATGATGATCGTCCGTTCCGGCTCATTTCGGCCAGGGAAGGGTTGATCTTTCGCAAACCAAATGAGGCAGGATGCTGCCTGCGAGCCTAGCTTCAGTCGTGTTCGTTGGAATGCTCTGAAAACAAGGCTCAGAAAAAAGTTTGGAAAAGCTCTTGCGGTGAAACTGGAAGTGGCTAAGTTATCGGCCCTTCGCGATACGGAGCGGCTGACAAGATGCTGATCCGGTTGGCAAACCAAGGCGGTCCGCAACACCTGATACTCGTCCGGAGCTTAAGTGCGTCGATGGACAGCGGGTAAAGCGGCCAGAAGCCTGGCGAG
>DASPKX010000134.1:0-6858 GCA_035627835.1 Candidatus Methylomirabilota bacterium | reverse complement strand
CTCCGTCGTGGAAAGGGGTTTCACCACAGAATCCAGAACCACTAAGCAGGGGTGCTGCGCCGCACCTAAGCTTACGGCATCAAGACCATTCACAAGCTCCTCACCGTCACGCATGACATCAAGAGCACCGCTCAACCCCGCCTTGCTCCAGGCGCGCCTGAAGAAGAATTCATCTTGAGGGTCGTCTTCGACCAGAATGATCCGCGGCTCCGGCATTGCGTAATTTGCCCATTTGCCGAATGGTCCGCAAGCGGTGCACCTGAAGATGCAATTACTTCAAATGCTCGCCACGCTCAACCATCGCTTTGCACTTGGGGCACGTCACGCGCGATTCAAAGCTGGTTAGCTGCGCCTTCAGGTGTCCTTACTCGACGATCTTCAACCGCTCGGCGCATAGGTCGCGATGTTGGGGCTTCTTCGGCCCGTCAAATTGGCGGGCGCGTATGTCCGAGAACCCCACAGACGAGGGAAACGGCAGCAACACGTGAATCAGCGGTCCTGTTGGCTTGATAAGAAAGTGCTGCTTCTGTCACATTCGTGATCATGAAGCGCCGCCCGAGCACGAGCCCGCAAATTGATAGAAGTTCCACCGGGATATTAGGGCTCGACGATATCCTCCTAGGGGGACTTCCTACTGGCAATTTATACGTGGTGCAAGGAGAGCCAGGTGTAGGGAAGACGACGCTGGCACTTCACTTTCTCCTCGCCGGGACCCGCATCGGAGAGCGCGGTTTATATGTCAGTTTCTCAGAAACCGAGAAAGAATTGATGTCTGTTGCTGCTTCCCACAACTGGAACCTCAACAACATCACCATTCTTGACCTCAGTTCCATTCAAAAGGCGATTAAAGCAGAGGATGGACGGAAGCCTCCAGAAGGCGGGGATGGAACCCGGCGCTATTTGCGAGCTTTGTTGGCGGAAGCGAAAAAGGCGAGGGTCAATCGCCTTGTTATTGATGGTGTCGCTGAGTTCAGTGTAGGTGCCCCCGACCCGTTCGAGTATAGGAATCAACTGATGCAGCTAAAGGAGGGTTTTGGAAGCGGAACGACCACTCTGGTGCTGCGGGACAATACCATGCCGAGCCAACATACGCACTTGGAGAGCGTTGCTCACGGCATGATAGGATTGGAAAAAAGCGAGAGCGGCTTTGGCGCTGAGCAGCGGCGGCTGAGGATAATAAAATTACGGGGGAGCCAATTCAGGGCTGGGTTTCACAACTTTGTCATCGAAGAGGGGGGGCTACAAGTTTTCCCACGGCTCATAGCCGCCGAACATGTAGCCACCTTCACGAGAACGCCACTCTCGTCCGGCATTCCAGAACTGGATGCGCTGTTAGGGGGAGGGTTGGACAAGGGAACGAGCACGCTTTTTACGGGGCCGAGTGGCACAGGCAAGTCTACGATGGCCATTTACTTTGCAGCCCAAGCAGCCAAACGCGGCGATAAGGTGGTTATCTACTCTTTCGAGGAGAGCATAGGTCTCACGGTTCACCGGTGCAGGTCCCTCGGAATGGACCTCACTAATGACCTGGAGAACTCGACGATTGTCCTGCGTCAGATCAATCCTGGAGAACTTTCTCCGGGACAATTTGCCTTCGACATTAAGAACTCTGTCCTAACGAATGGGGTCAGTTTTGTGGTGATAGACAGCCTGAATGGATATCTAAACGCAATGCCTGATGAGAGGTTTCTCCTGATTCAACTTCATGAACTCTTGATGTTTTTAGCGCAGCAGGGCGTCATCACTATCCTCACGGTCGCGCAGCCTGGCGGGGTGCTCCCGCGTGTGCCGGACGTGGATGTCAGCTATTTGGCAGATGCCGTGGTTTTATTGCGATACTTTGAGGCACTCGGGTCAGTTCGTACTGCGATTTCTGCTGTTAAGAAACGCAGCAGCGACCATGAGCACACAATCCGCGAGTTCTCCATCACCTCAAGGGGGTTGCAGGTTGGCGATGTGATCAAAGAGTTTCAGGGGGTTCTCACGGGCACACCTACGTACACCGGGACAACCTCGCCTCCCTTGCTCCAGCCAAAGACTCCTAAAAAGAAGCGGCGATGAAGGGAACGCATGGCGGGACCTCTGCCAGCATACAGTCATTTAGGTTTTGTTCGGGAGCTTGGGGCCGCAGCATCAAGCGCGAGGAGTCGCCCTCGTGAAACACGAAGGGGCCCTGTGGCCCTCCAAGCGTTAACCTCATCAGCCAGGGCACGCCCAGAAGAAAGCATAGCTAGAGCCTCGATCAGCCGGTAGTCCTCAGCGAAAACAGATCGGCGCAAAGGCCACAGAAAACCAGCCATGAGCCGCCTCCTTAGAGGTAATGCCGCCCATAGGGCGCGGTCTGAAAAAGTTTGCTGCGCCCACTTTTGGGCCTCGCAAACACGATCTTTGAATGTAGTAGGTATCACGCGCCGTCCTCCGTTGAACAGGACAGCCCTGTCAGACTCACACATTAACACGGTTACGTGAAACCCTTTACTTTTTTCTTGGCCTTTCGGAAGTGACGTTCAGATTTCGGGACCCAAGCCCTTCGGCATTTGGGTCGTTCAACAGCTCCACCTTCATTGGATTACCGCCAACTCAACGGCTTTGCCAATAAGAGCCCGAGCGCGTTTGGCCTGCCCGCAATTGAGCGCCACAGGGGTGAGCTTGTAGAGAATGCGCGGATCGTCGGAAAGGCGTGCTGAAGGGCTTCGGCCACACGGAAGGCGTGGTCCCATTTTTTTGCCTTGGTGAAAATGATCAAGGCGCGTCTCCAGGACCACAGGCTGCGCTCTGCTCGCGCGGTGCTTCGTTCCAGAGCGTCAAAGCATTCGTGAACGTTGCCCAGCGTCAGCCATGCTCGCGCTTGTTCCCAATGTTCAAGGTCTGCGGGGGACACGGTGCGAGCCTCGTCATCCGACTTTACCAAGCACCGTCGCTTTTAAAAAGTGGAACACGTCGCACGTTCATCTCTTTAAGCGAAAGAACTCGCGGGGCTGAGATGTCTTCGGTTCCACGAAACGAATGAGTCCGTCTTGGCTGGTTCGGGTGGCTTCTTGAGCGGGAGTAAACGTTCCATCGAGCGACCCGGAACTCTCCAGGACAAATTCACCAGACCACGCACCCCACACCACCTTATTCGCTTCCCACTTGAGCCACGGCCGTGACGTTGTGCCGGTAGCGGAAAATCTGTGAATCGTGAACTGGACGGGTTTGCCTGCTGATGGGTCGAAGGAATACACGCCGATAAAGCCCTCCTTCAGTTCAGCATCGTGCGCATACAACTCCGCGAGAAGCTTTCGTTGGCCGTGTTGCTGCACGGCATAGAGGCATGTTTTCAAGTTGGGCCCTCTCGCATGAAGGGCCAAAATATATCGGTTTGTGGGCTGAAATGAGCCCTCAGGGAACTCGCACCTGACAATATTCGATGAACCCGTTCCTGCTACTTTTGCAATCGCGAGATGTGGCAGGAAAGGCGACCTGGAGGGGTCGTCTTGCGAGAGCGACCCAGGGCTCAGGAATGCTGTATACCAGGAGCCGGTCGAGTTGAGATTAACACCACCCCTCACTTGTAAAGCTATAATCGGGCGGTGATCTGGCCCGGCGAGCCAGTTGCTCACTTCTACTTCAGCTTCAACATCGGCCATATTTGCGCCAGCGCGAACAATCCCAACCTTCCTGCTGAGGTCTTCGAGACCTGGAGCAGAGACCGTGTATCCATCAGTCACGTTGGCGAAGCTCGC
Source organism: Candidatus Methylomirabilota bacterium (assembly GCA_035627835.1). Lineage (GTDB taxonomy): Bacteria > Verrucomicrobiota > Verrucomicrobiia > Limisphaerales > SXQI01 > DASPKX01. The sequence continues at coordinate 3,133 of DASPKX010000134.1, read as the reverse complement.
GCGGCCAGCACCAGAGGCTGTCGGGTCCCAGCGCATCCAATTTGTGGACGTTTGCTCCGAGAACTCGTCAACGAATGAATCTCCGGGCACTGCTTCGGAGATTATGAGGCCGGGGTAGCCATGGCACCAGTAAACGTAATTACCCCGTAGGGTGTAGTCCTTTAGCTGCTCAGGATCACCGCGCAGTGTATTCCTACGAGGGCTTAGTTTCGGAGAGGTAGGGTCGGTAATGTCGAAGATATCAGTATCAGTAACGAGCAGATCGCCTTCAATTCGTCCAACTCCAGAATACTGATTGCTCCGTCGCGCAATGTTGCTAATCAGCTTGGGACTGGCAGGGTCAGTGATGTTAAAGACGTGCAGTCGCTCTCCCATCGCGGTGTAAAGCAGGTTGGAAAGCATCAAAAGGGGTCGGCCAGCAACGCTGGCTTTTTCTATCAAACGCGAAGGATCGGACGCATCGTAGATTTGCGAGGTGTGGTCCTTTTCAGATGTTGGGCCGAACGCCTTTGATCCGACGAGGAGGGCGTCCGAAGCAACGAAGTTAAGGATGGGTTGTTCGCTCTCTGCCTTGACATTGATCCCGCTAAACGTGCCTCTGCGAACCGGCTTTGAAGGGTTCGAAACGTCGTATATAAGAAGAGAACGATAGGAGGTGATGTAAACCCTACGCCCAGTCGGCAAAAGTCGCTCGCTGTAATCTCCAGGCACGAGCGTAGTAGAAATCATGACTGGCTTCCGAATGTCAGTGATATCGACGATATGCAGCGCTCCCGCCTTGCCTCGCACGTAGGCGGTTTGACCCATGATCTCCAAATTGTTCACGCCGCCAGACGTTTCTAGCGCAGTGACCCTGACTGGCTTCAACGGATCGGTGAAATCCATGACGACCAAACCCTTCTGCGGTTGCGAAAACTCCCTCACCCAGGATTCTCCCATGAGCGCCATGTTGCCTGCGAACCGCAGGGCCATGATGAACATGTCTCGTCCGATTTCGATCTCGCCCAGCCGTTTAGGGGTGGTTCGGTCAGCCAGGCTGTAGGCGACAACCAGGCCGTTCTCATAGCTGAATAGGGTTGTTCCCCGCACGACTTCATTAAACCGAAGTTCGTCGCTGATGGTCCGTTTGCGCGGGATCGAGCTGCGTTTAATTGGGTTGGCAGGATCAGTGATATCAAAAATGTTCACACCGGTGTTGTCGTCCCTTGCGATCAGGAGAGGCGCATCACCCAGTGCAACTCTACTGACGGCGGTTCCCGTCACCGTTCTAACCCGCGTCAGCATGGGCGCTGACGCGATATCTATGATCTGCAAGCCGCCGTTCATTCCCGCAACGTAAATGTGGCTGCCTTTAACCACGAATTCCTGCGCGTTGGCCGCACCCAAATATCTGCCGCGCTCCACCGGATGGGCGGGGTCGCTGACATCCAGTATGCCAATAATGGCTGCACCGGTGCTGGTTCCGTTTCCGAGGTAATACATTCTGCCAGAGGCTGGGATGACTTTCGAAAATGAGACATCCTTGAGGTCCAACTGACCAACGACAGCTGGACGGGCCAGGTTTTCGACATTCCAAACCTGCAAGACCGTGCCGGAAGTGCGGTATAAAAGGTTGCTCTGGACGGCCCAGGTCGCCCCGAAGTCATTCAAGCTCACTAAATAGCCGATATTCCGTGGAGTTGTGGGATCGGAAACATCGTAAACGCTCTTGCCAATGTAGTAACGGTGTCCATCGCGGATACCTTCGGGTGAGGACCCTGGCACACCTAAAGGAAGCGGTTGGAGAAAGCGCATGTTTGGCGGATCAGAGACGTCAATCCGAGGAATGGGTTCCGCCGAAGTTGTTGGAAACAGAACGTCGTTGTCTAAGTGGAAGTTGTAAAACTGGCGCTGAACAACGGGGTAATTACCGCGGGGAACAGTGATCGTGGTTTCCTCGGCTCTTACGCGCTGCTGCACGCCCAGTATGAGTAATGCGAGAACAGCGCCTAGAAGAAGGCGTCCGCGAGCGGAGAGGGCACTACGGAGGGGGAGCGTCAATATATTCATGGCGATCAATTCAGCGTCGGCGTAACTCTCACGGTGAGTGGGTTCGCGCAGGGTGCAGAACATGGGACGCTTTCAGGGATACCGCAAGGAATAAGCGGCTGATGGCACTACCAAGCAAGTCCAGCAGAACTGCACCTTCAGCCGAAGCGTTCAACTTGATCAGGGGAATTAAGATCCGAGCAATGTACGTACGTGAAGGTTTGCCATGAGCTTGACGCTCGGACGGTAGTCGTGGCCCCATATCGAGAAGTACTCTCAACAGCAGTGAAGTACGCTACACTTCCAGCATGTCTCCCGTGCCCTCAATCTTGATCCAACGGCTCATCATGCAACGTTGCCAATTTCCCACGACGCTCCTCAACGGGAGCGTAGTAAAGCGTATTCCTTTCGGGGGGGAGGCCTGGGAACAGCTGCCACCGATAGATGAGAAATGCGATCGGTGCCCAGCCAGACGAGGACAGTATCACCTCTCAGGCTGCGCATCCGAATCGTGCCCGTCCTGCGAGGGCTTTCTCGCCGACTGCCCATGCGAGGCGCCTCTGGATAAAGACTTGAGAATAAAGCCCAAAACTCCGGAAACCTCTGCCAGGGCTGAAGCCGCACGAATCATAAGCCAACAAGCCAGACAGCGGTTACCGCCAAATCCACGACTGCTTCAGGCGCAGCTCACTGTGAGATCACAACATCCCACCACGATTATTAATGGCCGAATCTATGAGCGGATTCGCGCAATCGTTCCTTGCGAGGAGTGTTGGGTTTTGGCGGGCCAATTTCACCACCAACGATGCTGTTCAGAGCAGTGCCCATCTTGCCGAGGAGCGCTACAGACCTGCTCATGCGACGCTCCCCTCGATTTCAAGCTGGAGTGGAACTGAGGAACGACTGACAAGCATCACGCGACATAACCATTTCTGTTTCGACGAGATTTAATCGATACTCGTTCTGTTCCGAACCCGTGATCCGTGCGGATCAACTCGTTGGTCTCGATCCGAAGGATAACCCGTTGTCTTTCGGAGAACTGGTTCATCCGTGAGGATAACCCGTTGGTCTCCGGAACCCGTTCATCCGTGAGGATAACTCGTTA
>DASPKX010000133.1:0-7488 GCA_035627835.1 Candidatus Methylomirabilota bacterium | reverse complement strand
TCCTTCGCCCGTTCGACGGAAAAAGCCGCTTTGGCCTTCATCTGCTCGAAGTCCTCTTTGGGAACCAGGCCTTCAGCGACCAAGGCTTCGGACGCCAGCAGCTCGATTTGGAGCCAGATTTCCAGCTTCCGTTGCTCACTCCAAATCTCGCGCATTTCCGCCCGTGAATACCGTGCAATCATTGTGTGATGTTTTAAGAAAGGGGTCGCTGCTGTCGAGCGTGGTTTAGAACTTCAGATTCCACGCAGGATCCGAGTGTTTTTCAACGAGAGGGGTGAGGTAAGAGGTGGGAATGTCCACTAACACCTCATGCGCTCTCCAAACACTCGCGATGCTTCGCTTCACGACATCAGCCGAGATCCCCACATTAGTAAGGAAATCCGAGTGGGGACGACCCCCTCGGTAGTCGGGCTCCCTCGATGGTTGCTGGAGAGTCGCTGAAATTAGGGCCAGATCGAAGTTAAGCAGAATCGCCCCATGGAACAGTATCGCCCGGCGTTTGCGCCGCTGGGCGTTGCCAGAGATCTTCAGATCCCCGAGTGTCAGGTCGGTTGCCCCGCGAATCGAAACTTCCGTTTCCAATACAGATTCAAGAGCAGCGCGCTGCTTGCGCATCACATAGCAATTGGTGCCGGTAATGCTCTCCAGTTCTGGGGCTGTTGCTGACTGCAGAATCACAGCGTAATTCAAGCATCCAGGGCCTTGAACGACTGTTCCTCCCCCGCTGCACCGCCGAAGAATGGGTATTCCCAACCGCGCGCAGGCGTCCACATTCGTTTCGCGCTGCACCGAGTTGCCGTACCCGACCACGACAAATGGCGTGGTTGACTCCCAAAACCGCAGAACTTCAAGGCTTTCATCAGCCTCAGCCCAGTCGAGCAGAGCTTCGTCTGCCGCGAGGTTTTCGGCGGGGGAGGGGTAGGAGTTGTCGAATAGTTTCATTTCGGCGCAAAGCGTGTAAGTTAAAGCCGCGAAAGCGGGGGAGGGGCCTGGCATCACAACGCTGGAAAGCAGCAGAGGGCGCTGAGAGGCGCTCGTCCGCTATCCTGTTGCAATTCCCCTGGTTTCAGTTTTTGCTTACCTTTTACTGCGGCTGAGAAATCGGCCATTGAAACGATGAAAGTAGATACGATAGAGACGGCCAATTCGAGCGAAAGTTCCGCGAACGAGAACATGGCTCCCAAGCTCCGCAGCGTGGGCGCCAACAGCGATGACACTCAACGCTGGTTCCGCTCGCTGGAGGATGTGCTTGAATACGTTCTGCGCACCCAGCAATCCGAGCGGGCCGGCTTCTTCGTGGATAACCTCATCGATCGCCTCCGCGAAGCTGGCATCAGCGTTCCCCCAATCGTTCACACCCCCTACGTGAACACGATTCCGCCGGAGAAGGAGCCTGAATATCCAGGCGACCGCGAGCTGGAACGGCGCATCAAGAGCATTATTCGCTGGAACGCCATGGCCATGGTCGTTCACGCAAACCGCGGTGACCTGGGCCTCGGTGGGCACATCTCCACCTACGCTTCTTGCGCGACCCTTTACGAGGTAGGTTACAACCATTTCTTCCGTGGGCCAGACGGCGACCGCCCTGCGGATCTCGTGTACTTCCAAGGCCACGCCACGCCTGGCAATTACGCTCGCGCTTATCTGGAAGGGCGTTTGACGGTCAAGCACCTCCAGCAGTTCCGCCAGGAATTGGCTGAAGGGGGCGGGCTCAGCTCCTATCCGCATCCGTATTTGATGCCGGATTTCTGGCAGTTCCCCACCGTCTCGATGGGGCTTGGTCCGATCATGTCGATCTACCATGCCCGCTTTAACAAGTACCTCCTTTCACGTGGGTTCATCAAACAAGAGCCAAAGGTTTGGGCGTTCATGGGCGACGGCGAGAGCGATGAGCCTGAATCGTTAGGCGCGCTGACACTCGGGTCCCGTGAGAATCTCGAGAACCTGATCTGGGTGGTGAACTGCAACCTGCAACGCCTGGATGGTCCGGTGCGTGGCAATGGTAAGATCATTCAGGAATTGGAAGGTCTGTTCCGCGGCGCTGGTTGGAACGTCATCAAAGTTATTTGGGGCTCTGATTGGGATGAGCTGTTCGCACGCGACACCAAAGGACTGCTCCTCAAGCGGATGGAAGAGACAGTCGATGGCGAGTTCCAAAAGTACTCGGTCGAGACCGGCGCATACATCCGGAAACACTTCTTCGGCAAATATCCTGAGTTGAAAGCGATGGTGAATCATCTCACCGACGACCAGCTCACGAAGCTCCTGCGCGGCGGGCACGACTCCAAGAAGGTTTACACAGCCTACAAAGCGGCGATGGAGCACAAGGGAAGCCCCACCGTTATTCTGGCCAAGACCGTCAAGGGCTACGGCCTCGGCGAAGCAGGCGAAGGCCGCAACATTAGCCATCAGCAAAAGAAGCTGAACGAAAAGGAACTCCGCGAGTTTCGCACACGCTTCAGCGTTCCGATCAGCGACGACGAGATCGCGGATTGCCCATTCTACAAGCCAGAGAACAACGCCGCGGAGATGGATTACCTCCGCAAGCGGCGCAAAGAACTCGGCGGGTCTCTGCCACAGCGCAAAGTCACGGCAAAGCCGCTGAAGATTCCAGCTCGCGCGGAGTTTGCTGATTTCTTTAAGGCGACCCCAAAAGAGGTCTCCACGACGATGGCGTTCGTGAACATCCTTTCGCGTTTGCTCCGCAATAAGGAAATCGGCCGCCATATCGTTCCGATCATTCCTGACGAAGCGCGGACCTTCGGCATGGACGCGCTCTTCCGTGAGGTCGGCATCTACTCCTCCAAGGGGCAGCTTTACGAGCCAGTTGATCGCGAGAGCTTGCTCTATTATCACGAGGCTAAGGACGGGCAGATCCTTGAAGAGGGCATCACCGAAGCCGGCTCGATGTCATCGTTCATCGCCGCAGGAACGGCCTACGCCAATCATGGCGTGCACATGATGCCGTTCTTCATCTACTATTCGATGTTCGGCTTTCAGCGCGTTGGTGATTTGATTTGGCTCGCTGGTGACATTCGAGCGAAAGGTTTCCTCCTTGGCGCAACGTCAGGCCGCACGACCCTTAACGGTGAAGGCTTGCAGCATCAGGATGCGCACAGCTTGCTGATCGCCACGACGATTCCAACGATCCTGGCCTATGATCCTGCCTTCGGCTACGAGATCGCAGTGATCATTCAGGACGGCATGCGCCGGATGTATCAGGAGAACGAGGACATCTTCTACTACCTCGCGCTCTACAACGAAAACTACCCGATGCCCGCAATGCCTGAAGGTTGTGAAGAAGGCATTCTCCGCGGCCTCTACAAGTTCAAAGCTGGCGACGCCAAGAAGAAGCACAAGGCGCACATCCTGGGCAGCGGATCGATCATGCAGCAGGCTTTGAAGGCGCAGGAAATCCTCGCGCGCGATTACGATGTGAGCGCGGACGTTTGGAGCGCCACCAGCTACAAGAGCCTGCGCTATGATGCCATCGAAGTGGAGCGCTGGAACATGCTCCATCCTGGCGACAAGCCCAAGAAGTCTTACGTCCAGCAACTGCTTGAAAAGGAGCAGGGGGTATTCGTTGCCGTCTCGGACCAACTCAAGAGCGTTCCAGACCAAATTGCTCCATGGGTTCCTGGCGGTTTGACGACGCTTGGCACGGACGGTTTCGGGCGCAGCGACACCCGGAAACGGCTTCGCCGCTTCTTCGAAGTGGACGCCGAAAGCACCGTCATTGCGACGCTGTCAGCCTTGTTCAAGAAGGGCCAAGTCCCAGCTTCTGTCGTGACGAAAGCGATGCAAGACCTGGGCTACGATCCCGAGAAGAACCACCCGTCGCTCATCATCTAAAGACTCTCTCGATTCCGCAGCCCACGAGGGGGAAACCTTTCGTGGGCTTTTTGCTGCCTGGATTAAGCAGAGGACATCCGCAGATTTCACAGATTGACGCAGATTTAGAGAACACCGCCAGGTAAACGTGTAGGGAAACGCCCCCCGGATGCTCGCATCCCCTCCTATCGGAGTGCCGGAGCTTACGCCCGAGACGAAGCCGGGGCTGCGGTCGAAACTATACCGCAAGCTAAAGCGGGATCAACTCTCTTGGAACGGAGCCAGAATATATTCAGCACCGTTCCAGTTCCTGCGGTCGGCAGAAGTTTTACTCCTCGCGTTTGCGGCGGGTGTAGGTGTGGGTCGCGTAGCCGTAGAAGGCTTCGGCGGCTTCCATCATGGTCTCTGACAATGTCGGATGCGGGTGGACCGTTTCAGCAATGTCGCGGACGGTGGCGCCCATCTCGATAGCAAGCGCGCCCTCAGCGATGAGTTCGCCTGCGCCTGCGCCGACAATGCCCACGCCTAAAAGGCGTTCGGTTTCGGGATCAACGATGAGCTTGGTTAAACCATCTGGACGATCAAAGCTCAATGCGCGGCCGGAAGCTCCCCAAGGGAATTTCACGACTTCAACTTCGAGGCCCTTGGTCTTCGCTTCGGCTTCCGTGATGCCCGCCCACGCGACTTCCGGATCTGTGAAGACCACAGCAGGAATGATCACGTTCTTAAATTCGTGCTCATCACCGATGATATTGTCCACGGCAATGCGCGCTTCCTTGTGCGCTTTGTGCGCGAGCAGGAGGCCGCCAGCGATGTCACCGATCGCGTAAATATTCGGGTCGGTCGTCCGTTGCTTCGCATCGACCGTTATAAAGCCTTTTTCGTCACGAGTGACCTTGGTGTTTTCCAGGCCGAGGTCAGCGCAATTGGGGGAGCGGCCGACAGAAACAAGGACGCGATCGAAGAGTTCTTCTTTTTCCGCATTGTCGGGACCTGAGAAGACCACTTTGATCTGTTTGCCCGCAGTCGCCATTTTGACGACCTTGGTTTTCAAACGCACCTCTTTGAAATGCTTTTGAGCGTAAGCCATCACGGGGCGCGCCAGGTCAGCGTCCGCGCCCATGAGGATGGAATCCATGGCTTCAACCACGGTGACTTTGCTGCCGAGGTTTGCGTAAACTGTGCCGAGTTCCATCCCGATGTAACCGCCGCCGATCACAAGCAGGTTTTGCGGGATCTCTTCAACTTCCAACGCTTCACGGGAGGTCATTACGCGCGGGTTGCCGAGGTCGAACACTTTCGGGAGCGCGGCCTTGGAACCGGTGGCAATGATCGCAGTTTCGAACTGAACAAACTTCTGACCTTCGCTCGTTTCAACGCGAATGGTGTTGGAATCATCGAAGTACCCCCGGCCATGCAGCACTTCAACGCCACGCGCTTTGGCGAGTGATTTGATGCCGCCGCCAAGCTTTTCGAGAACGGATTCCTTCCAGGACCGCATCTTGGCCAGATCGAGTTTAGGCTCGGAGAAGGTGATGCCTCGAAATGCTGATTCCTTCGCTTCCGCCATGACTTTGGTGGCGTGCAAATATGCCTTGGAAGGAATGCATCCTTCGTTAAGGCAGACGCCTCCAAGGCGAGGATTACGCTCGACGAGCAGGACTTTGCGGCCTTTATCGGCCGCGTAAAAAGCGGCGGCGTAACCGCCAGGGCCAGCCCCGAGGACCAGCAATTCAGTCTTAATTGGCTGCATGTGGTTTGGGGATTAGAGTTTTACGTCGGCTTCGCCAATAGCTTGGAATGCGGCGAGCAGGTCAACGGTGAAACGGGCGGCCACACCGCCATCGATCACGCGATGATCGTAGGAGAGGCCAATTGGCATCATCAGGCGCGGCTCAATCTTGCCGTTCACAACCATCGGCTTCAGGGAAGCACGCCCAAGGCCGAGGATAGCAACCTCCGGCTTGTTGACGATTGGCGTGAAGTGAGCGCCACCAATGCCGCCCTGGTTCGAAATAGTAAATGTTCCACCTTTCAGGTCCTCACCGCTAACCTTGCGGTCACGGGCTTTTTCCGCCACTTGCGTGATGTCCTTGGACAACTGGACGAGATCCTTCTTATCCACGTCGCGAATGACCGGGACAATCAGCCCCGCTTCCGTGTCCACTGCCAGGCCGATGTGGATATATTCCTTAGTGACCAACTCATTGGTCGCTTCATCGATGCTGGAGTTGAAGATCGGATGTTTCTTCAGCGTTGCGGCAACTGCCTTCAAAACGAAAGTGGTCACTGTCAGCCGCGCGCCCTTTGCTTCGTAAGCGGCAGCGTGCTTTTTGCGCAGATCGTTCAGAAGCGTGATGTCGATCTCTTCGAACTGCGTGACGTGCGGAATGGAATTCCAGTTCTCCACCATCCGGCGGGCAATGGTCTGGCGCAGCGGAGTGAGCGGCTTCTTGCTGACCGGGCCCCACTTCGAGAAATCAATCGACTCAGGCGCAGGTTTCGCAGGAGCGGCTGCGGCTTGAGGAGGAGCAGAGCGGCGCGCCTGGGAGGCGAGGCGTTGCAGGCGCTGGATGTAACCACGGAGGTCATCCATTACGATGCGGCCGCCTTCCGCGCTGCCGCGCAATTTGCGCAGGTTGATGCCGAGTTGCGCGGCGATCCGGCGGATGCTTGGCGAAGCGGCTGGGGGCAGACCTGCCTTGGAAGCTGTGTCTTCCAGTTCCTCTCCGTCGTAATCGTCAAAATCTTCGCCGTCATCAGAGCTTTCGGCCATATCGACCGGAGCGGCAGGACGACGAGCGGCTGGTTTGCCCTTCGGCTTATCAACGGTGGCGGCCGGCGCGGCTTCAGCCGCGGATCCCGAAGCGCCTTCCAGAGTTATGATTGGCTGTCCGACCGAGACCTTGTCGCCAATCTTGACGCGAAGCTTCGCCACTTTGCCATCGGCTGGGGATGGAATCGGCGCGACGGCCTTTTCGTTTTCCAGTTCAATGATGGTCTGGCCTTTTTTGACCTGATCACCTTCGGCAACCAGGATGCCCACCACAGAGCCGCTATCAGCGCCTTCGCCCAACTTGGGAAGTCTTACGTCCATAAAAAATCAAAATGCCGCAGGAGAGAAGAGTTCAGCCTCCATCGGCAACGGGATAAGATTGGCACGAGGAGGGTTGGAGGACAATAAAGAAGAACAGGGCTGCCCGTCTAATTGCGAGGGCCCGCCTGGAGGAAGCCGAAATTGCCGGAAATTGTGTAAAAGCGTATATGATCGTGTAAAAGCGTGTATTTCCGAAAGTTGGGCAGCATTGGCGCCTTCGTTGCTGACCGACTTTGCCATCATTCGCATCAACCACACCACGGCAGAGGAGCGCGTTCCGCTGACCACAGTGGCGTTGTGTTTGCACCTGTTATGATTGCTCCCGGCAAACATGCATTACATGTAATGTGATGCGCTGCACGGGTCAACTGAAATGTGAACGGAAACCGCAGCGGGAACGTGGAAAGAAAACGCCCCGAGTTGGATTCCAACTCGAGGCGCAATGAAATTTAGCCTGGGCTAACGGTTCAATCCTCTTCGAAGCCGCCACCGCCACCGCCACGAGGCCCGCGCTCAAAATCACGCCCGCCGCCACGGCCCCCTCGGCCGCCGCCGCGGTC
>DASPKX010000132.1:0-6386 GCA_035627835.1 Candidatus Methylomirabilota bacterium | reverse complement strand
TACGCAATCAAAGAACACCTGCAGGAGCTGGCTGCACTCGATGTGGGAAACCCGCTCGAGTACGCCCGCTCCATCGTCGCTGACCAACATCCCGGCTTGGAAAAGGTCATTGAAGACCTCAGCGCCAGCAAAGAGGTTCACATGAGCCAAACCGGCTTGCTGATCGAAGACAGCGAGCTGGAGAAGCTTCGCTTCACACTCGCGCGCTGCGTCTCTCGCCTGCGCCAGGCTGCGGAGATGTCCACGTTTGAACTCAGTCACCGCGTGAAGGAGATGCAAATGACCGGCCGCGAACCCGTTCAGTCCCGCTCCCTCCGCCCGGTCACGGCAGAAGCGAGATCCAAACGCCAAACCCTTAAAGAGCAAGCCGAAGCTCAAGGAATCGAATGCCCGTTTTGAAAGCCCGTGAGGCACTCACTATGCGCAACAACATCGAAGCTCCCAAATGCCCCGAGTGCGGAACAGAGCACGGGGACAGCTCCAGCTATGTGTCCTTTCACATGTTCACAGGGAATGACCGTGAGCGCCGGCGCGTGGTGATCTGCAGCGAATGCGGATCAATCCTCTGGATGACCAACTTTGAGAAGCTCACCCCGAACGAACTAAACAGCTTCCCCGCCGCCCAACGTCACGAGCTGATCGCCACACGCAGGCTCATGCGCGCCCTCAAAATGGCAAGGAACTAAGCCATGGACGCTCTCAACACCATCGTGGCCAGGATCCAGTTGACCAATGCGCCCTTGCTGTTCGTTCTATCACGCATGCTGGGCCGGAAGCAGCGCGACTTGGCTCGCCTTATCGCCGAGCACCAGGCTCGGCGGAACGAGCCACAGTTGAGCGCGGACACCTTAGACCAGATGAAAGCCACGATCTGGAGCGGCATTCGCCGCGAACAATCAACCCCGCCACCCACGTCCGTGAAAATGGCTTCGGATGTTCCGCCCACTGGTGGGCCGGAGGACGGTGGCGGGGCCACTTTTCCGCCGCCAGGTGACGCTCATAGTCGCTGTTCGCCCACGGGTGTGGACACGAACGTATTCAGTCCTGGCGGCGGGATTACTTCCGTAGCGGACGACGTAAGGAGACTCACGAAATGAAATGCGAAAACCCGAACCCACTCGATCACTTCAACCGCCCGAGCGAGCAGCTTCTGGATGAGATTCGCAGCAGCACCATGAACGTCATCACCGAAGCGGTCCTGGTGAATCAGTTCATGGAACACGACGACATGGACGACGCACTCAATTGCATCGAGACAGCAATCAGCACGCTGGAAGACATCCGCTCGAAGATTGAGAGCCTCCACAAAGAATCTCCCTCTGCGGCCTCTGCTATCTCTGCGTCAAAATCCTAGTTCCCATGCCCCAGCAGCTCGAACTCTACCAGGTCCGCAAACCCGCTGACGAACTCCGCCAGCGCCGCGTGGCCGCATTGATCGAGCTGCTAAGCGGCGCCGAGGATTGGCTCACCGCCAAAGAGATCGCGAAACGCATGCTCCTGGATGACCGCCAGATCCGCGACCTGGCCGAGCACGCGAGCCCGAAAATCATCAGCGGGGACAAAGGCTACCGCCACACCGACCGCGCGACCGCAGAAGAAATCCGCCACTTTATCAACCGGATGGAAAGCCAGTGCAAACGCATGGCCGACCGCGCCCTGGCCGTCCGCCGCCACGCCCACTCCCGCATCGGCTAAGCGTTCAGTTCGTTTCTCAAAGTTTCCGTTATTGCGCGTTCGTAAACCCGCGCCTCAGGAAGATCGTCTGGCGCGGTGAATGCCTTCACAACTTGATCTACTGTGGTCGTGTATCTACCGCCTAATAACAGGTCGCGAGGTTCGCCTGGACGAGGAGAGTTACTCAGCTCATACCACTGAAACGTCAAAGCACCCGCCTGAAGATGGTAATCTTCCAGGCGTCGTTCGCCTCCTAGTCGCTGAAAGAGCCATCTATGCACTGGCCCTGGGGTTATAAAGAATAAGCCCTGACCGCAGCGAGGTTCCCGGCGCAGGACGTGACCCTTCCAGATGATTTGGGGAACAATGCGCTTCATCACATTCTCCCAATTGATCCCCGCCTTCGAGGAGCGGTCCATCGAAAAATCCCCGCGATTATAAGCCTCGACCAGCCCTCTGTAAGAACCAATTGTATCCATTGTTTGAACCTCAACCGCGACAAACTGGTCGAGTGTGCCGCTGCTCGTTAGACGGGCTAGTATCCAGTCAACAAAGTAACTTCCAGCCTCCTGACGGCTCGGCAGGCGCAGTTCCTTGCCCCATCCCTTTCCGAAGACCACAACATCGGATCCGTCTAAATGGGCTTGAGTCAACCCCCGCACGAGCCGCGCCTCAGTCTGAAAAGCAAAATTCGCAACATCGCGCAGAATCTGAAAGTCATGCGCATGCAATCGGATTGGGCAGCAGATTACCGGCGCAGATTTGGTAGGCTTGAGTGAGCATGACCCCATCGGAACTCCGTCGGGATACTTTTTTGTGCACTCCCTGTTGAGAAACGGGCACCAACGTAGCCGCCGTGCCTCAAGAGCTTCCGGACTCATATCATCCGGGGAGAAGCCAAAAAACTCAAAAATGCTAAGCGCCATGGCCTCCCCGTTTCTGTCGAAGGTGGTTCGCGAGGGCCTTTGCGAGCGCCTCCGCCATGAGAACAGGAACCGCGTTGCCAACCTGTTCGTATTGCGACACACGGCTGCCGATGAAGCGGTAATAATCTGGAAACGACTGCAGCCGAGCGGCCTCTCGGACTGTAAGCGATCGGTCTTGATCAGGGAGAAACACAGCACCCCAATGCGGGTCACACTTCGTGAGCACAGTCCCGGAAAGGCCGTCAGCTTTTAAACGCCCGTATCTTTTGGTGTGATCCGATTTCCGTGCTCTCTGCATGCCTTTTGGTAGAAGTGCGTGGGGAATGTCTCTCCAGGAGCCACCGGGTTTAACGTATTTCAGCCGCGCAAGGTTCTGGGGCGAGAGAACTGCGGCAAAGTGGTTGAAAGTTACCGAGTTCCCGTTGCGAAGAAGATTCGCAAAAGGGCTCAGCGCAGGTGCAACATATTCAATAACCTCCCCACCTTCGCCCATGTTGAGCCTAGGGAGGTCTGCCAAAGCTTCTCCGACCGTTGGCGGCGGAGGAAGGGATAACGCATCCAACTCGGTGAGCTGAAAGGTGAGCGTACGGCCACCTCGAAAGTTGGCGCGCGCCCGTGCAAAGTGGGTGGGCAGAGGGTGCGTCGGAGCCGTATCACCTTTGGCGCCCAAGACGATTGTGCGCCAGCGCTCTTGCGGAACGCCGTAATGCGCGGCGAAGAGAATTTTGAAGGAAACGGCGTATCCACATTTCCTTAGCTCGTGGAGGATTTGTTCAAAGATTGCGCCGCCGGCGAGCGAAAGCATGCCAGGCACATTCTCCAAGAGCAGGGCTTTTGGCTGAAACTCTTTCAAAAAGCGAACGTAGTGCTTAAACAGGGAATTGCGGGGATCGTCGAGAAATCGCTCAGGGGCGTTTATTGAGAAGCCTTGGCAGGGCGGGCCACCAACGAGAACCGACAGCTCGCCTTTTCGGAGGCCAAGTTTTCGGCGGATCGCCGCTGCATCTACCTGCTCAATGGGTCGCCCATCTGCGACAGTTTGCTCGTGGTTGGCGGCGAAAGTCTTGATCGCGGAAGGATCAACGTCATTCCCATAAAGGCAGCTGAAACCAGCACGACGGAAACCCTCCGTGATCCCCCCAGCACCGCAAAAAAGATCGATGGTGGTTAGGCCGTTTGAAGGAAAGTCGTGGCGTTGCAGCCGCGCGATCGCCTCGACATCACCAGCAGGGCCGCGGGTCGGTCTGAGAGATGATTTCGGGTGCTTCAGCATGGGGCAGATTAATGCACATTCGGTCAGAGCTTGAAAAGCGAACTCTGATGCGATTTTGATACCGCGAGCAATGAAGCTAAAGCCTCGTCCTGAGCAGCAAACGCCTGTTGAGATCGTCAACGATCTGCTGTTCTCGATCCGCAACCAATTTTACATCGACGCACCGACAAAGAAGTGGGCACAGGATTCAGCCTTCATACGCCGCAACGTGGTCCTCTGGCCCGCAGCCTGGCTGAACAACCGAGGCGTCACGCTCCCGCCCGCCCGCTACAAAGAAATAATCCTGGGCGTTCTGAACGAAGTGAAGGTCCACGGCAAAACCGCCGTGGTGAAATACTGGCCCGGCTACCTAAAGCATTGCCTGCAGGAGCACTTCAAACACCAGGGCGAGCGCTATTACGAGGAAGCCAAAGCGCTCCGGGCGAGCATTGAAACAGCATTGCAGATGGCAGGCAGCGCCACTGCAAAGGTCGATCCCATCACCGTGATGGCCGAAGCCCGCCGCGACCTGTTGAAAGCGGCTGCGCGGCCATCTTCACGGGGTAAAAAGAACTCCCAACCGGAATTATTTTAGCCTAGGATCAGGTCCTATGATCGATCCGATGGCTTTCCGCCGGACACTTACTGAGGCGCGCAAGGACTACATAGAGAAGCACGGTGTGCAACCGCGTGTGTGTTTCATCTCAGATGAGGCCCACAAGGTGCTTTCCGACGAACCAAAAGGCCCTGACCGCGGCACCCCGCTCTTCAGGATGCATTGCGAGATCGACGATGCGCTCAGTGGAACTGAATACAGACTCGAAACGTGAATGGCATCGTCGATGGGCGTGAGAGCATCGTGAAGCCCCTTCACTTCCGCCTTGCCCATCTCAACGTCCCCACTGCTGCCAAGGCAATGTTCCGCCTCCAACAGGGCCCCGTCCCTTGCTACCTCCGCGTCCGTTAAGTTGATCATCCTGGGGCGAGTGCTCTCCTACGAAAGGAGACTGTGTGCGAGCGTGGTTTTGCGCTGGAGTAAGGCGCGGAGAGTCGCTAAACGTGGGTTGCGCACTTGCTAATGGACAAACCCACTGTTGCGATTCTCTCGATCGTCGGAACTCTGCTGGTAGTTTTCCTGACGAGCTTTGCTCACGCGTTTATCAAGCGGCTCGCAGAAAAGGTGGCGGATCAGGTCGAAAGCGCCACGCCTGGAGTGTGGCGAAAGTTCGTTCGGTTTTGGGCCTCCGAGAGAGGGATGCTTCTTATTTGCTCCTGGCTCGCATTAGGGGCTCACGTGCTCTTCTTCTATCTATTCTTTTCAACCCTGGAGGACGTTCTATCGACCGCTGCAGGTAAAAACGTCGTCATCTCCATGGAAGACAAGTTCGGATTGGCTCTGTTTTTGGATAGTATCGTCATTTCGGCGATCATCGCTGCCGTTGTCACGCTGTGCTCAAACCTCTCATGGACAAAGTGGTGGCGCAATCGCGCAGGCGATCAGGAGAAATGATGCCAAGCGTGCCAAACCAGACCAAATAAACATGGACATAAAAGCTCCCGAAGAAGTGCTTTTCACGGTTCCTCAAGCTCTGGAGCGCCTTTTGGCCTTTCCCTCTACCCTCGGGTGGATATTTCGGGGGCAGGCAAACAGCAGATGGCCACTACTTCCGCGTGCCGGGCGCGAACCATATTATAGAAGGAAGCCAATTTCGCCACCCGCAGACATTGGGAGGCTCAATCATTGGCGTCAGCTTGCGGTAGGCTACCATTCCAATGTGCCCGTGCCTTCAAATCTCTTTGAGGCGATGGCTCATGCACAACATTATGGGCTTCCAACGCGTTTGCTGGATTGGACAGAGAGTGCTCTGACAGCCCTCTACTTTGCGTGTTCTGATCGGTATGATGAGGAAGGGGCCCTCTACGCCTATTTTGCTGATTACTACGTGAACAACGACGTCAATGACTATGCGGCAGTTAAACGTGTGTCCCGCCTTCGCGTTGCTCCCTTCGACCGAAGGCTCCTCGCTCAAGAAGCAACCTTTGTTTACTTCCCCAACCCTCGCGAATCGTTGAAACCAGCACCCATCGCGGCCGAACTCGGGGAACCTTCAGGGGTTAACCTGCTGAAATTCAGCATTCCTGCAGATTTTAAGACCCACATCATGCGGCAATTGCGGGAGTTGGGTGTCACTCGAAAGCTCCTTTTTCCGGACCTCGACGGCCTTTCTCAAAGCTTCGTGGAAGAGTTCCATCGAACAGACGCGTTCAAGCGCCGGGCGGCGGTGGAGGCTCTTGAGTATGAAATTTGATTTCAAGGAGCGGGCTTTCGTCCCAAAGCCTCCCGCGCCTTTGGGGTAACCTAGTGGTGAAGTGCCGCGCGCAGCTTTTCGATTTTGCAGCTCGTTCAACGCTGCTCCCCGTGTTGTGTCAGTACTGGTGAAGCCTCCGGGCCTCGCCTTATGAAGCCCTACTTTTCAGACACACAAACGACCATTTATCTCGCGGACGCTCGCGAGCTTCTACCTCAGCTCAAG
>DASPKX010000131.1:0-45970 GCA_035627835.1 Candidatus Methylomirabilota bacterium | reverse complement strand
TGTGGACTTTGTCATTGATGACCTTCACGCCCAACGATTGATAGAGGCCGGTTGCGCAACGCTTCCAGTGAATCTCCTTTAGGTCCGCGTTCAGTCCGCTGACGCGCCAAACGTCACCATGAATCGTCGCCACGGCAGCGTCGCCGTTCCGGAAGAAGTCATGGCCACCAATAAAGAACAGGGCGTTCCAACGGTTCTCGAAGGGAACAGTGATTGTGTCGATGGCGAGCGGGGATTTCTCGGAGCCGAGCGCGCCTTTCGTGATGAGCGGAGGCCCCCATTGGCTTGGGCCGCCTGCCGTGAAGTTGCTTAAGCTCTCGGGCGCGGGGCTGTTGCCTGCCAGCTTCGCAAAGTTGGAAAGGTCTGCTTCCTTGCCAACCCACGTGAAGACTTTCGCGCGCTGCTCGTTACCCCCAGCGGCAGGCAACCGGACGCGAATGGCAGAGTTCTGAATGGCTAGAGACCCCGAGCCTTTTAGCGCGACAGCAGTGAGAGAATCCTTCCCGCGCAGGATGGCCACTTGGACCGTGTCTATAGTCAGTATGGATCCACTCCCTTCAGCTTCGCAGACTGTGAATAGCTGGTCGTCCGTGACGCCGCGCACGTTCAATGTGCGAGTAAACGCCACCAAATCGCCGGAACGTTCAATCCAAGGTGAATCAAGAACACTCGCTGAACCGACTGTGTAAGCGACCCCCACGCGCTTGCCCGCACGGTAAATTCCTTTGTAGTGGCCCCAATGTTTGGGCAAGGGACCGATCTTGTTCGCCCGCGGATCCTCGAACTCCCCCTTGTGCGCCCAACCTGGCCTTGCGGCTGTGGAAAACGTAATCACCCCTTGAGGCTGTGGTGGAACTATTAAACCATAGCGCTGAGCGTGAAATTGCAGGAAACCGCCTGTCCACCCGGCGCTGTAACGGAGCAGATCGGTGTCAAAGCAGACCGCCGCTTCGTTCTGTTCGCCGACTCTGATCGCAATGCCTTTCGGGGTCAGCTTTCCAGGAGTGTTGATTGCTGCGCCGAGGAACTGGCCCACATCCGTTTTCTGCCAACGATCATCCATCCAGTCCGCATCCGTTTGTTTGGTTGGATCGGCGTCCGGCGCTGCTGCATGGCTGGAGAGGAGCAACGCGGCGAAAGCATAAACGAACAGAGAGAGCTTCATGGCGTGGACGAGATTATTGCTTCCACGCACTCACGAAACGAGCGGAAAATTGCCGGCCGGCCTCGCGTCTAAGGCAACTGTTGCACTCGATAAAACCTCCGCGAGCCTGGCTGTGAATCGCTAATGGTTGCAGAGTGGCTCGTTGCTTGGACAGGCTCGCCGCTCGGCTGCCAAGGCGCTTCGAGTGACTCTGGCTTTAACCAGAGTTGGTATCGCTTCAACGGCGCGGAATCGAACAGGATTGAAGCTCCCCGCAATCCGCGGCGCAGCTCTGTTATCCCAAAAGCATAAGAAAGCGCATTCGTGGGATCGGAGCCGGCGCGGAATTCAGCCGCGTTCAGATACCCGTCCGCGTCCGCGTCAACGCTCGGCCTTGCCGACGCTTGCGTGAAGGGAGACCAGTGCTTTCGTTGAAAACGGTCATCCAGCCCGTCAAAGTTTATGTCGGGCGTTTGGGGAAGAATCTCAAAATAACCGTTGGCATAGGCGAACTCGCCGTCTTGCTCCACAACGAGGCTTCGAATGCCCGGCTTGGCGGAAGGATCAATGCTGATCTGGACGGTGAGAGCAGCCATGTTGTTGGCATAGGCATTGGGATCGAAGCGGGTTGGGCCAACACGCAAGCCTTCACCCGTAATGTGAAGCTTGCCGTTTGCGTTGAAGTCCGGCCCCGCCACGCCAACTAGCAGATTGTTGGCTCCAAGTGGAAGCGCCAGTGCATAACGTTGCGGTCCTGAAGGAGACAAAAGCGCGATGATGCGCACAGGCGCGCCACTTTTCAGAACCCAGTCGGATGCCACTGTTTGACCCGGAGACACAACAAAAGTCCGATTTGTGGTTGGCAGGAAACTGGTATGCGCATCCATGTAATCAAGGGCGATTTCCGACCCGCGTTGCAGGCTTAAGTTGTCGGGCGCGCTCTTCGGGTCAAGGGGTGATATGCGCAGCTTATAGACGCCCGGCGGAACCAGCGGGATCTCATACATGCCATTGGCTCGAGTGACCGTCGCGCTGAACAACTCGCCATTGGACGCCTCCAGCGCCGCGACTGCGCCCAACACAGGAGCGCCCCCGAGGGTGACCTTCCCGCGCACGTTCCCGAGGACGGAAGGCGCCGCGGGGTAGAGCCACTGTGCCGCGTGAACCTCATCAGGTGATAAGCCGACTTCGGCGCTGATTCCAGGACCGCCGCGAATGACAGTTCCCGCTCCGAAAGGAGTGTGATCCAATCCAACAAAATGACCAATTTCGTGCGCAACCACCGCTTCAACGAACTGGGCCAAAGTGGTGGTGTTTGAATAATCGGTGAACCAGTCAAAGTAGAGGCCGTTCAGAACGATATCGGCCTCAACGATTTCGTTGTTCGCATTCAATTGGACCTCGGTGTAGCCGCTATAAATGCTGATATCGACTCCATTGGGCAGCACCATGGAGCGGGTCCAGAAAACGACGTTGGTGCCGTCGTATGGATCGAAGCGAGGCGTTCCATTCAGCACACCCGCTTCTTCAAACTTCAACCGAGTTCCCGGCACCGACTCCCATTGCTGAAACGCAGCCCGGACGGCGTTTAGCTCATTGCTTCTGTTCTGTGCGGACCAAGTCGTGCTGCCGAGGTGGTAGCGAATGGCTTTCGTTTGCCGATTAAAATTGTTGGTGGGCGCAGTTGGCGCATCAAAGTTCCAGCGAAGTGGCTGGCCCTGGTTGTTGATGTACGGAACGAAAGCTCGCGCTTCAAACGGAGTGAAGAGAGCAAACAATAGAATCGACCAGGCGCAAAGCGCTGGGAATCGCCAAAAGCGACACATTAGGGAGGACTGTAGCGCTAAGACGCGCTCTGCGAAAGCTACGCGATCATGTCGTAACCGAAGCCCTTGCGCATTTCGCGAGCGACCCACTTGTTGGCCTCGGCATCACCGACGAACTGCTCGGCCTTTGGATCCCAGCGAAGCTTGCGACCTAGCCGCATAGCGATCACACCGAGGTGGCAGACGGTTGCCGAACGGTGCCCAATCTCCGCGTCGCAAATCGGAGCCTTCCGGGAGCGCATGCACTCAAAAAAGTTCTCCATGTGGTTGTTGCTTTCGTACAGGCGGGTCGCGCCGCTTTCCAGCGGCGTCGTCAGGAACTCAGGGTTGCTCGCTTGAATGTTCCCGCGCGTCACCCAAATCCATCCATCGCTTCCCTCAAAGCGCACGCCGTGCCTTTGACCATCCTTGTTTGCAACGCCGCCTGACCAAGTGTCAGCCGTCGTGCTCTTGCAGGAGTGCGTCACACCATTTTCGTAGGTGTAGAGGATTTCGTACTCGCTGGCCGCATCGAAACCACCGGGGATCATCTCCGCAAGCGGCTTTCCTTCAATGGATACGGGGCCGCTCCGGTCAAGACCCAGGCCCCAGAGGGCGATGTCGTTGTGATGCGCGCCCCAGTCGGTCATGGTGCCGCCGGAGTAATCGTACCAATAGCGGAAAGTGCCATGGCAGCGTTGCGGCACGTATTCGCGCTCAGGAGCTTGCCCTTGCCAGAAATTCCAATCCAGCCCTGCAGGCACAGGCGCAGGTTGGAACGGTCCCTCTCGGCGCCCCGCAGGTAGAAAGACCTGGACGTGCTTCAGCTTTCCGATGCGCCCGTTGCGGACGAGTTCGCAAGCGAGGCGGAAATTCTTATCACTCCGTTGCTGGCTGCCGGTTTGCAAAATGCGGCCGGTCTTGCGCATGGTCGCGACGAGGCGCTTCCCTTCATCAATGGTGAGTGTCAGGGGCTTTTCGCAATAGACATCTTTGCCAGCCTGCATGGCGGCCATGGAGATGATTGTATGCCAATGATCCACGGTGCCGCAGATGACGGCATGCAGATCTTTGTGCTCCAGTGTTTTGCGAAAGTCTTTGTAAGCGGCGGCGTCTGGCCAAAGCTTCTTCGCTTCAGCGAGATTCTTCTCATCCACATCGCAAACAGCGACGATGCGCCCAAACTTGGAGGCATTGCGAGCATCCCCGCGACCCATTCCGCCGCAGCCAATCAAAGCCACTGCGGGCTGATTGTTAGGTGATGTCGTGGCGTTTGCTGGTGTCGTGGCTCCTTTGGCGTCAATCCACGGCGGAAGCTGTGAGGCGGCTACAAGTGCAGCAGAGGATTTTAGGAACTCTCGGCGTGAACGGAAAAAGTTCGGCTTGAACCTAGTCATAGGAATGGCGGGATACTGCCAGAGCCTTCATCTCCTCGGAAGGAAAAAGAGACCGGTTTATGATTTCATCTAATGAAAAAGGGCCAGGCAGATGCTTCGTAAAGGCTATCTTAAATCTTGCGGTAAATTGAAGAATATTGCCCCCAACCCGTTGTCAGCCTCTCAACCTTTTCCTATCAATGATGCGTTCCTCTTAACAATTCAAACGCGAGTTGCGTTGCGATCAACGCCTCGCGCAAAAACAACCAACAAATTATGCAGAAAACACTCGCAGCAATCTTCGCGGTCGCGCTTTGTGCGGGCGGCCTTGCAGCTCAAGCTGCAGCCCCTGCGAACCCACAGGGCTTCATCACAGCGCGCGAGTTCATCGATATCCAAGGGACGGCGGTTGCCAACCTGACCAACAACGCGAAATTCCCAAACAACTGGGACTTTGAAGGTCATCCCTCCCTTTTTGAGTGGCCCACAATCAATGACCCCACCTCTCCGCCACCAAATGATGTAAAGAACAACTATGGGGTTCAAATTTTAGGCTACTTCTACCCGGACCGGACCGGCCCGCATGTTTTTTGGCTATCGGCGGATGACGGCGCAGCTCTGTACTTGAGCACGGATGCGAACCCTGGCAACAAACGGCAAATCGCAATCGAATCGCAATGGAACAATCCTCGTACTTGGGACTCTTCCGTTGGCGACGCCGCAACGCGCCGTGCCGTGCTGGATGCTGGAACACCGAATGAGAGGTATGAGAATGTTTCGTTGCCCATTAACCTTGTTGCGGGCACTCCTTACTACATCGAAGCCCTGATGAAGGAAGGCGGAGGCGGCGATAACCTCTCGGTGGCTGTGACCAGCGCCATAGCCGAAGTTCCGACGGAGCCCATTTCAGGTTCGAGGCTCTCGACAATCGATAAGACCTTGGGGCAGGTGTCGATCGTCACTCAGCCCCAGAGCACGACAGTCGTTCAGAACACCCCCTTGACGTTAAGGGTGACTGTAAACGGCACTCCGCCCTATGAGTACCAATGGCTGCGGAACGGAACGGAGGTTCCGGATGCCACCAACTGGGTCTTCAGGCTTGAGAAAACGCCGAGCGAGGACAATGGCGCCCGCTACACGGTGCGTGTCACAGGTGGCCAGGGACAGGTGACCAGCCAGGCGGCCACCATTACCGTCTCCACAGACGCTGTGGCGCCGACGATCGCGCGCGCTGTGGGAGGCAGCACGATGAATGAAGTGACTCTCACGTTTTCTGAAGCAATTAATACCAACAACATCACGACTGGACGTTTTAGCTTGAGCAACGGCTTGAGTGTTCAGGAAGCCACGGTCATTGACGAGCGAACCGTCTACCTGCGCACGACTGCGCAAACGGGCGGAACACGTTACACCATTACGGTTAACGGGATCACCGATTTGGCTGGAAATGCCGTGGCCGCCCCGGCGACCGCACAGTTCAGCGGCTGGGTCGAATCCCGCGGATTCGTTTTGCACCGCTTCTTCCAGGGCGGGAACATTGCTTCGGTTAAAGAGGGAACTGCAGTTCCAACAATGGTCACGTTCGAGCCTCGCGCAGAATACCCGCCGAACGGAGCAAGCGAAGGCGGGGAAAACTACGGCAATGAATTGAGTGGCTGGCTTTACCCTCCCGAGTCGGGCAACTACATCTTCTACTTGAGCGCGGATGATCGTGCCGAGTTGTATTTGAGCAACGACGCTGACCCAGCGAATGCCAAGTTGATCGCAGTGGAGCCAACCTGGAACAATCCTCGTGATTGGGTGGGTGTGGACCGCCGCAATCCAGACGCGCTCGAGAACCGCAGCGACACCTTTCCTGAGACCGAATGGCCGCAGGGAAATCAAATCACATTGCAGGCCGGCCAGCGCTATTACTTCCGTGTGCTGCACCAGGAAGGTGGTGGTGGTGACAATGTCGGTTTGAATTGGCGGTTGCCCAGCGCAACAACGGATCCAGCCAACGGAACACCTCCTATTGGCGGCCAATTTATTTCGATTCTATCGAACCCGGATGGTTCGTCTGTGACAATCGGCACACAGCCGACCAGCCGAACAATCGTTGAAAACACCCAAACAACCCTTTCCGTGGCAGCCACAGGCACAACGGGTGGGTCTGCAACTACGTCGTTCAACTATCAATGGCAGCGTGCCGCTGCCGGGGGGACGTTTACGGACATTACCGGAGCAAATTCCGCGACATACACCACGCCGGTGCTGCCGCGCGGGGAAACCGGCGTTCGATATCGCGTGATCGTTTCTGTTCCGGGAGCCAGCGCGACCAGCTCTGAAGCAGTCATTACGGTGAGCAGTGACGCTATTCCACCCACACTCGTCTCGGCGGTTCAGAGTTTCGGCGCGAACAATCAGGTTCGAGTTCGCTTCTCGGAGCCGGTGAACACGACGACGGCCACAGCGAACAACAGTTACTCCTTCAACAATGGCATCACTGTCAGCGGGGCGGTGATCGATCCTAATGACCCGTCTGTGGTCATCCTGACGACTAGCGCAATAGCGCCGGGCAGCCAGAACACCATCACTATTAACAATGTGACTGATCTGGCAGGCAACCGCATCACTGCGGCAACCACCGGGCAGATCCGTGCGCAACGCGGTGTGCTGCTCGTCGTCGGCAACGCGACGTTGAACTCGGGTGATGGAGCAATTCGCAATCGGCTGCTTGGTCGCGATTACGCGGTTGAAGTGGTGCAGGCGGCGGCCTCGACCACTGAAATGGCCACCGGCAAAAATCTGGTGATCACTTCTTCCACGGTCACCTCGGGGGAAGTTGCCGATAAGTTCAAGGATGTGGCTGTTCCAGTGCTCAATTGGGAAGCTGCGTTGCAGGACAACTACCAGATGACCACCGACCAGGATACGATCACCCGTGGCACCACCGGTGGGCAGACTCAGATCGCCATCACGAATCCGAATCACCAGATCGCTGCCGGCCTTAGCGGCACAGTAGCGGTGAGCGGCACTTCGACATATTCATGGGGTGTTCCGCAAGGCGGGGTGCAGGTTGTCGCGACAATCGCTGACAACCCAAACCGCGCGTTGGTTTATGCCTATGACAAAGGCGCGGCCATGCTCAACGGCTTCACCGCTCCGGAGCGGCGCGTCATGTTATTCTACGGCGATGACACAGCGTCCCTGCTGAATGATGCAGGTCTTAAGATCCTCGATGCCGCTGTGGATTGGGCGCAAGGAATTGCTCCGGCGGCACAACGCGCTCGCTTGAGCATTTCTCAAGGGGCCAACGGTGTAACCCTGTCTTGGACCGGCACGGGAACGCTCCAGGAGACGACGAGCTTGAGCAGCCCAGCCTGGACCGCAGCAGGCTCACAAGCGAACCCTCAAACCATCCAGCCAACCGGGCGCATGCGGTTCTTCCGCGTTGTCAGCCAATAATTTTGATTCGTTAGAGAACACACGAATCACTCACGCGAGGCCGGGGAGCAAATCCCCGGCCTTTTGCGTTAGGCAATAATGAAGCAGGCCTTCGAAGTTTTTAGGGCGGCTGTTTACCGTGAGGAGCCACGGGCGCCATCGACGATCTGGCAGACCCAGGGTTGGATCTGAATGCCGGTGTCGCGCGCGTAGCTTTCCGTCATGTGTTTCCGGAATGATTCCACAGCGCTGTATTCAACGAGGTTGATGGTCGCCCCGCCAAAGCCGCCTCCGGTCAAACGCGCGCCGATGCAACCGGGGTGTTTCTGCGCAGCAGCGACCAGGAGATCCAATTCAGGGACGCTGTTTTTGAAGTAATCCCGTGAGCTGGCGTGGCTCTGGAACAGGTATTGGCCGAACTGCCGTATATCTCCCTCGCGCAGAGCGCGCTCACCAAAAACAACGCGAGCGTTCTCTCCGACAATGTGATAGGCGCATTGGTATTCTCGCTCCGTCAGCTTGCTCTTGTTGCGCTCGAGCAACGGTGGATCCACAGCACGGAGGGCAGCGACACCAAGTTTCTTCGCGGCGGCTTCGCAATGGGCGCGCAGCTCGTTGTATTCGCCGCCGGAAAGCGCGTGCTTCACCGCTGAATCGCACACGACCACCGCGACCCCGCCTGCCATAGGCGAGTGATTGACAGTGGTTGTCTGGCAATCGATTTCGATCACCTGGCCGCTCTTGCCGAACAAGGAGGAGATTTGGTCGAGCAACCCGCACTTGACGCCAACAAACTCCACTTCCGCCGCTTGCGCAATTCGCGCAAAGATCAATTTCTCCTCAGAGTTCAGGTCGGAGAGGCCGCCTTGTTTATCCGCAACTGGCGGAGGCCGAAGGCCGCTCGGGCCAAGTGAGAAGGGGTAGAGCTGGCGAATCGTCAGGGCGGTGGCCACTTCAAGGGCGGCGGAGCTGCTCAGACCCGCGCCAAAGGGAATCGTGCCATGCACGGCAGCATCGAATCCGCCGAAGTGGACCTTTCGCCGTTTGAGTTCAACGAGCACTCCTTTGACGTAGTCGGCCCAGGGAGCCGCAGGATTCTTTTCAATCCGGTCGATCGTGAATTCCTCCTGCTGAGGGAAGGCGGTGGACACCAGGCGAATATGGCCATCATTGCGGGGGGCAGCCGCCATGAAAATGTAGCGGTCCACGGCCAAGGACATGACAAGACCTTGATTATAGTCGGTGTGGTTTCCGAGCAGTTCAAGGCGTCCCGGGGCCTGAATGACCTGCGTTGGAGGTTTACCGAACTTCTGCTGAAAAAATGCTTTGACCTCGCTCATAGGCGCTTTAGCTGATTTTCCCCGCTAGTTTGTCCGCCTGGGCAGCGAGGCTAAAGTCTTTGTCGGTCAATCCACCGGCGTCGTGAGTTGTTAAGCAGAGGCTCACTTTGTTCCAACGAATGTCGATATCTGGATGGTGCTGCGCTTTCTCTGCTGCCCTTGCCAGGCTGTTCACGAACTTGATCGCGCGGGGGAAATCCTTGAACTGAAAGGTGCGTGTGATGGCGCTGCCCTTTTTTTTCCAATCGCGCATTTGGACCAGCGCTTCTTTGACTTCCCCCGGAGTCAATTTACCCATGCGGTCATTATGCCACCGGCGGCACAACTCGCAACGAGGGGAAAAGAAAAGGCGCCGTTCGCACGGCGCCTGACAAAACGGTTCCGGACTGGGTTAAGCGCCGGGTGGCTTCGGCTGGGCTCCTGGTTGCTGCTGTTGTTGCGGCACCACGTTCAAGGGTATCGGGTAACGCAGTTTCATCACGTCATCGACGAGAACCTCAATGTAATACGTGCCAGCAACTTCGAACTTCAGTTGGGCGAACACAGTGACGTTGGTGGCGTTGTGTGAAGGATCCTGCAGCGCGAACTTAACGTTGCTGTGGCGCATCACGGTGCTTTGGTCAGGCGCGACGAGGCGGACAGTTTCCGTGAACTGGCCAACGCCGGCGGCCCAGCGGTTGAAGACACAGAGCTTAAAGGCGGTGATTGGAACCTGAGGCACGTTCACCCAACCGATAATGCCGATGAGGATAAAGTTGCCATTCATTTCCTGGCGCACTTCTTCGCAAAGCAAAGAGGCTTGCAGGTCTGGGAGAATACGAGTTGCTTGCATACTGCTATTTAAAATTAAGGGAATTATTTTGTCGCTGTCTCGGCGGCTTGAACGGTGTTCCGCAGAAGCATGGCGATCGTCATTGGTCCGACGCCACCGGGGTTTGGAGTGATCAAGCCGGCAATCGGCTGAACCTGCTCAAAATCGACATCGCCAACCAACTTTGTTCCGGACTTGCTGGTCGCGTCGGGAATGCGATTCACACCTACATCAATGATGACAGCCCCAGGCTTAACCATTTCCTTTTTGAGGAAACGAGCCACGCCCATAGCCGCGATGATAATGTCAGCGCGGCGGCAATGTTCAGCGGTGTTGCGGGAGTGAGAATGGCAAAGCGTGACTGTGGCGTTCGCGTGGGGCGCTTTCTGAATCAGAATGGCGGCCATTGGCTTGCCGACGATATTGCCGCGGCCGAGAACCACCACTTCGGAGCCTTCCACTTTTGCCTCGGAGCGGATGAGCAATTCATGCACGCCCGCCGGAGTGCAGGGCGCAAAACCTGTGGTGTCGCCAAGGACCAACTTGCCCATGTTCACCGGATGGAAACCATCGACATCTTTCGCCGGTGAAACCGACGAGTAGATAACGGAAGAATCGATCTGTCGGGGGATGGGCGCTTGAACCAGGATCCCATGGACATTGTGGTCTTTGTTCAACTGGTCGATTTTAGCGAGCAACTCAGCCTGAGTGGCTTTTTCAGGAAGCACAAACGTCCAGGAAGCGATGCCCAGGCGAGCGCTCGTCTTCTCCTTCATGCCGACGTAAACCTGCGAGGCAGGATCTTCCCCCACGCGGATGAAGGCGAGGCCGGGCTGAATGCCGCGGCTTTTCAGGGCTGCTACCCGGCTGGCGGTTTCGGAGTGGACCTGCTCCGCGATGGCGCGACCGTCAATTAGATTCGGAAAGGACATCAGGAGCTGGCTCAATAGACTGCACTTCGATTACTGGAATGCGGGGCCACTTTGGATCCAGCCCTTCTTCGCCAGTCACAACGACCTTCTTGCCGCGAAAGCGCTTCAGATCCATCCCGTTCGGGCCGGTCCATAGAAAGTTAATGGTCTTGCGGGTCTCGGTGCTGACGAGTTCCTCGTAAGTCGGAGCGAGAGGATTTTTAGTGCTTCGAATCACGCCTTCACGCCGAACTGTGCGGCCTTTTTCTGCGCCCGGCTCTGCGGCCGTTGCCGGAGACGATGGTTGAATAGCTGGCGGCGCGGTTTGGCTCGGTGCGGCAGCGTTGGCTGGGGTTTCTGCAGCGGGAGGAGTCTGGATGGCTGGCGGCGCTTGCTGAGCTTGCCTTGCGCCCAGATCGACCGGCGCGGCAGGCTGAGTTCGAGGAGAATCCTGGGCGACAGGCGGAGGTGTTGGATCCTGCGGCAATGCGCGGGTCGTTACCGCAGGAGGAGCGTCGTTTTGCGGTGCGGCCTTGGCGGTTGGCTGCTCGTTCTGCGCGAGCTGAGGGTTCGCTCCACTGACAAGATCCGCGGCGATAAAGCCATAAGCGTCCTTGGGCGTTTCTACTTCCGTCCATTCTTCGACCTGGCGGATCGGCTTGACTGAAGCTCCACGCTCCAGGCGGCCAACAACACTGTAGTTTTCCCCCGGGCCCGCGCGCAGGTTAAGGCGGCTGACTTTCACGCTATGGTCAGGGTTCAGGTAGGGGGTGAACACCCAGACGGGCACATTGGCAGGCATGCCAATTTTCAACCAGGCGGCGGGCTCGCCTTCCTTCGGCTTATCTTTCGCAACCCGATCCAGAATGGTGACTTGCTCCCCCTGCTCGAGCTTGGTCAGGATTTCCGAGTGAATGCTCGGCTGCGCTCGCACGAGAATGCGGGGCTTGCTGACGGTTGCGGTCTCCGCGGCAAAAAGTTGGCCTAACGTCATCGCCAGCGCGACAACAACGGCAAACCTTTCGAAAATCTTCATGGGCTGGGATTAGAGAGCTTGGGCGCCCATCTGTCAATTTAAGGAATGCAGAGCCAAAAATGCGGCCCGCGTTTGACACGCCGGTTGCTGCTGTCTTGAATGCTCCGGCCATGGCGGCTCCAGTCGCGCCCACAATAATTACGGTCAATAACCTGACCAAGACGTACCGCACCTACAAGAAGCAGCCAGGCTTCAAGGGCGCGCTGGTTGGATTGTTCCGGCGGCAGCATGAGATCGTCACGGCGGTTCAGAAGGTCTCGTTTGAAATTGCCGAGGGAGAGTTGGTTGGGTTTCTCGGGCCGAATGGCGCAGGCAAAACGACCACGTTGAAAATGCTCGCCGGGCTGCTGTTTCCCTCCGGCGGGGAAGCACGGGTGCTCGGGTATGTGCCCTGGGAAAGGGAGGATGGGTATCGTCGGCAGTTCGCTTTGCTCCTGGGGCAGAAGAACCAACTCTGGTGGGATCTGCCAGCGCGCGAATCTCTCGAGTTGAACAGCAAGATCTACGGCATTCCGAAGGCGGACTTCGAGCGGACGGTGGATGAACTTACGAGCATGCTGACAGTCCGAGACAAGTTGAACGTGATGGTCCGGGAACTATCGCTGGGCGAGCGCATGAAGTTCGAGTTGATCGCCGCGCTTCTGCACCGGCCGAAGGTTCTCTTCCTCGATGAGCCGACGATTGGCCTGGATGTTGTATCGCAGCAGACCGTTCGCGAGTTTCTCCGCACACACAATGCCACGCAGAAAACGACGATCGTGCTCACGAGCCATTACATGGCGGACATTCAGGAGTTGTGCAAGCGGGTCATCATCATCGACAAAGGTTCGATTTTTTTCGACGGGCAACTCACCGAGGTGCTCGACCGCTTCGTCGATTTTAAGATTGTGACGATCCATTGCGAGATCGGCACAGATTTTGGCAGGCATCAACTTCAACGCTTCGGCGAGATCGTGGAATCCACCCCTGGCGCTGTTAAGTTGCGCATTAAGCGCGACCGTGTCACCAGCGCGTGCAAAGTGCTCCTCGATGAACTTCCGGTGCAGGATATCGATATCGAGGAGGTGCCGATCGAGGATGTCATTCGCAAGATTTTCAACGCGCATGCCGAAGGGCAGGTGATTGGCGCCACACCGCCTGCTTAGAACTTTCTCGAATGGCGGACAGCGATTACGAAACACGATTCGGGGGTATCGGCCGGCTGTATGGAGCTTCGGCGCTTTCTCGCTTTCGCAGAGCGCATGTCTGCATCATCGGTGTTGGTGGCGTCGGCTCATGGGTTGTGGAAGCTCTCGCGCGCAGCGGCATTGGCGCGATGACCTTGGTGGACCTGGATGACGTCTGCGTCAGCAATGTGAATCGCCAACTGCCCGCGTTAGATCCGCATTTTGGCCGCCCGAAGGTCGAAGTTCTCGCGGAGCGCGTCCAGGCGATTAACCCACAGTGTAAAATCACCACGCTGCCGATCTTCTTCACCGCGGAAACCGCCGCTGAAATTCTAGCCACGCCTTTTGATTATGTCGTGGATGCCATCGACTCGGTCTCGAACAAAACTCTCCTCATCACTGCCTGCCGCGCACGAAGCCTGCCGGTGGTGGTGGCCGGAAGCGCTGGTGGACGGCGAGATCCCACAGCTCTGCGCGTCGATGATCTGGCCAGAGCCAGCAATGATCCCTTGTTAAAGATCGTCCGGAAAAAACTCCGCTCGGAGCACGGCTTCCCAGACGCTCTTCAGAAGAGCATGGGTGTCGAATGCGTTTATTCGCCGGAACCTGTGGTTTTCCCGCAGAAGGATGGATCAGTTTGCCCGATGCGCGATCGCGATTCGGATCTGAAGCTGACCTGCGAAGGAGGTTACGGAACGGCCACGCACTTAACGGGCGCCTTTGGCTTCGTCCTCGCTGGCGTTGTTCTTAGACGGCTCGCTGAAGCGGCCTAGTTCACCAAGTTGAGAATCTCGCTCGAGGCCCGCTCCATGTCCGTGACGATGGTGTTCACCCGGCTCACCAAGTAATTGTAACCAGCGTATGCCGGGATCGCTATCCCAAGCCCCAGCGCGGTGCAGATCAGCGCTTCCCAGACACCGCCTGAAAGTTGGCTCGCATGCGCATAGGGGCCGGAGGCCTGGAGGTCGCTGAAGATTCGCATCAACCCGAAGACCGTGCCTAAGAAACCCATGAGGGGCGAAATCTGCGCAATGGTCGCCAGCACATTTAACTTTTCCTCAAGCCTGGGCACCTCAACCAGCCCCGCTTCCTCGAGCGCTTCCCGCACGCCATCGCGCCCACGCTCTCGGCTCAGGATAGCGGTCTTCACGAGGCGCGGCACCGGCCCTGGGGTCGCATCACAAATGGAGAGCGCCTCCACCACGTTGTCGCGTTTGAGAACGTTGCGAACTCCGGCGAGAAACTCGGAAGTGTTGATATGCGCGCGGTGATAATAAAGGACGCGCTCGATGAACACAGCCACGGCGAAGGCGCCCACGAGCAGCAGAAGCAGCATCATGGGTCCGCCCTTGGCCAGCGACATCATCAACATGCCGCCCTATATACGCGGCGAACGCGCAGAATCCAACCGTTAAACAAAGTTCTAGCGCACATGAAGCTTGTCCAGCTACGAGACCCCCGCGCCGCGAGATCACTCAAGCTGCCGAACAGCCTCAAAAGTTCTGTCTTCAAAACGGCCCAACCATTTTGTGCCGTCTTGATTCGTCCGTATCATCAAATTTGGATCGTCTTGGCTCGCCTCGAAGTGGGGAAAAGGCCGAGTCTGAAGATAGCGTCTAACCAAAGCATCGCCCTCCCGTGTGCCGACGACTTTCAACCTCTCTTCTACGGTCACCTTTGAGGCTTGCCCCCGAGCCGCTCCTTCAGGCCCATCGCGAACCATCATCAACTCGGTCAACGGCTTGTCCGAGTCGCGCCCAATAGTCGATCTGGTCGTCAACTGAACGATGGGTTAGCGCTGCCTCTTGTCGAGCACTGTGAAAGAGATCATCAGAAACTCTGACAGGGCCCGCCATTCAGGAAGCATACTACCACCACGATAAAGATCAACGACATGCAACCCTAGCTGGGGCTGCGCGATGCTGCGCAGAGTATCGTGGTGAAATGCGGTGGCTGCTCCTCTTTTGCCACCGTTGTGATCTCGATTTTCTTGAAACCGGCCTGCTCGATCCAACGGTGCAGGTCGCTCTCGGCAAATCCGAGCCAGCGATCCCCATAGAGTTCGTGCGCTTGCCGGAAATTGTGCTTCTGCAAATCCAGAATCATCAACTGCCCGTCAGATCTTAGCAGGCGGTGCGCGCTCTGAATGGCCCGTTCGGGATTCTGCGCGTGATGCAACGCCTGGCTCAACACAACCAAATCAATCGTGCCCGGCTCTATCGGCGGCGCTTCCAAATCGCCCAGCCTGAATTCCAAATTCTTCAAACCAGCGCGCTTCGCTTTGTTCGCGCCAAAGGCCACCATCTTCTCCGAGTTGTCCACGGCGATGACACGCCGTGCCCGCGCAGCGAGTAATTCGCTTAACAACCCTTCGCCCGAACCCAGGTCCGCAATCACCAGCGGCGGCATGATCCGCAGCAACAGATGGCCAAACGCCTGCCAGGAGCGCCCAGGGCCGTAACTGCGGTCAAACCTCCCGGCCACCTGGTTAAAGTAAACCTGCTCCTGCTCTTTCCGGCGTTCCAACACGCGTTTCAGGTTCAATTGGTCGCTGGAAAATTCCGCCTGTTCCCGGGCTCCCGCGCCTGCCAGGCGCGTTAACTCCGCTTTCACCGGCTCCTTCTCCCCGTTCAGCTTGTAGTAGCTCCGTTTGCCTTCCCGCCGCCATTGTAGTAAACCTGCGTCCTGAAGAAGGCCAAGGTGGGTCGAAATTCGGGACTGCCCCAGCCCAGTGATGTCTTGCAACTCATGGACGGACAATTCGTTTTCCTCAAGAAGAGCGAGGATTCGCAGCCTCGTTGGGTCAGCCAACGCGCGGAGGGATTTCAGAATGTTTACCATTTTCAGGGGAAAAGGGGATTGACGTCCTGAGCCACCTATATATCTTCGCATCCTGATACGTCAATATGACATTTGCCGCCCGTCCCCACGGGCTTCACTCTAAATGAATAAAAGCTTCATCTTCTCCTCGGAGTCGGTTGGCGAGGGCCATCCAGACAAGGTTTGCGACACAATCTCCGATGCGGTGCTGGACGCCTGCCTGGCGCAAGACCCCACCAGCCGCGTTGCGTGCGAAACTTACGCCAAGAGCAACATCATTGTCGTTGGCGGCGAAATCACTTCCCGCGCGAAGCTCGATTACGTTGAAATCTCCCGGCAGGCCGTTCGCGAAATTGGCTACGTTAATGATGACGACGTGTTCCATGCGGATCGCGTGTTTGTGATGAACATCATCACTGGCCAAAGCCCGGACATCGCCCAGGGCGTTGACGCCCGCGCTGCTGAAGGCAAAGCCACCGATGAGCAAGGAGCAGGGGACCAGGGCCTCATGTTCGGCTACGCTTGCGACGAAACCCCAGAGCTGATGCCCGCTCCAATCATGTTCGCCCACCGCCTCGGCCGTGAGCTGACCCGCATCCGCAAAGCGGGGATCGTGAACTGGCTTCGCCCAGACGCAAAGAGCCAGGTCTCCGTTCAATACGAGAACGGCCGCCCAACCAAGGTCACCAACGTCGTCGTCTCAACCCAGCACGCGGTGGACGTCTCCCACAAGACCATTCGCGATTTCATCATCAGCGAAGTTATTCACAAGGTCATCCCCGCTGAGATGCTCACCAAGAGCACCGAGTATTTGATCAACCCCACAGGCCGTTTCGTTGTCGGCGGACCTCAAGGCGACACCGGCCTCACCGGCCGCAAGATCATCGTCGACACCTACGGCGGCATGGGTCGTCATGGCGGCGGCGCTTTCAGCGGCAAAGACCCGTCCAAGGTTGATCGCAGCGCAGCGTACATGGGCCGTTATGTGGCCAAGAACATTGTCGCCGCAGGCCTCGCTCGCCGCGCCGAAATCCAGTTCGCTTACGCGATCGGGCATCCTGATCCAGTGTCGGTCTGCGTGGACACCTTTGGCACGGGCACGGTTTCGGACGAGAAGATCGCCCAGGCTTGCCAGGAAGTTTTCAGCTTCAAGCCGGCGCGCATCGTTCAGCAGCTCAATTTGCTCCGCCCGATTTACTCGAAGACCACCAATTATGGCCACTTCGGCAAAACGGACGACACCGACAGCATCACCTGGGAACGCACCGATAAAGCAGCCGCTTTGAAGGCCGCAGCCTCCCGCTAAAACAAAACCATCTAAGTAATACTATGCCATCAGCGGTTCAATCACAGCAGGCCACGAAAGCCCGCGTTTCCAACGACTACAAAGTCAAAGACATCAGCCTCGCCGAATGGGGGCGCAAAGAAATCACCATGGCCGAGCAGGAAATGCCCGGCTTGATGGCCTTGCGCAAAGAATTCGCGGGTAAGTATCCCCTGAAGGGCGCTCGCATTGCGGGCTGCTTGCACATGACCATTGAGACAGCTGTGCTGATCGAGACTCTCGTCGAACTCGGCGCTGAAGTCCGCTGGTCGAGCTGCAATATCTTCTCCACCCAGGACCACGCTGCCGCAGCGATCGCTGCCCGAGGCATCCCGGTGTTCGCCTGGAAAGGCGAGACTCTGGAAGAGTTCGATTGGTGCATTGAGCAGACCCTGCATTGGCCAGATGGGTCTCAGCTCAACATGATCCTCGATGACGGCGGCGACCTCACCAACATGTGCCATGACAAATATCCTGAACTCATGTCCGGGATCTTTGGCTTGTCCGAGGAAACGACCACTGGCGTTCACCGCCTGATGCATCGCGTCAAGAAAGGCACCCTCCGCTGCCCAGCGATCAACATCAACGATTCCTG
This sequence comes from Candidatus Methylomirabilota bacterium, assembly GCA_035627835.1. Taxonomy (GTDB): domain Bacteria; phylum Verrucomicrobiota; class Verrucomicrobiia; order Limisphaerales; family SXQI01; genus DASPKX01. The sequence goes on along the minus strand of DASPKX010000131.1, from coordinate 28,216 downwards.
CACCAAGTCCAAATTCGACAACCTTTACGGCTGCCGCGAATCATTCGTGGACGCGCTGAAGCGCGCCACCGACGTCATGATGGCGGGGAAAGTCGTCGTGGTTTGCGGTTACGGCGATGTCGGCAAAGGCTGCTGCCAGAGCGCGAAGGGCCTCGGCGCGCGCGTCATTGTCACGGAAATCGATCCGATCAACGCTCTCCAGGCCGCGATGGAAGGTTATGAAGTCACCACCATCGAAGACGTTTGCGCCACTGCTGACGTGTTCGTGACAACGACCGGCAACATCGACGTCATCACCCGCGCGCACATGGACAAAATGAAGTCCGGCGCGATCGTCTGCAATATCGGCCACTTCGACAGCGAAGTGGAAGTGGGCTCCCTCTACAACGACAAGACCCTCGAGCGGGTTGAGATCAAGCCGCAGGTTGACCAATTCCGTTGGCCAAACGGCAAGGTCATTTACGTGCTTGCTGAAGGCCGCCTTGTGAACCTGGGCTGCGCCTCTGGCCATCCAAGTTTCGTGATGAGCGCCAGCTTCACCAACCAGGTGCTCGCGCAGTTGGAACTCTGGAACGCCCGCGAATCCGGCAAGTACAAGGTTGACCTCTACACCTTGCCCAAGACCCTCGACGAAAAGGTTGCCCGCCTGCACCTCGACAAGCTCGGCGTGAAGCTCACGAAGCTTACTCCGAAGCAAGCTGAGTATCTGGGTGTTTCGCCAGAAGGCCCATACAAGCCCGATCACTACCGCTACTAATCGCTGCGGAAATTTAGTTTACGATAACCCCGGCCTGCGCCGGGGTTTTTCTTTGCCCGTGAACCGTTTGCGTGGCCCCATTAATGCTGCTAAGTTGGTCTCCTTTATGGCGTTTAGGGCTCCTCTCTTTTTCGGCCTGATGCTCTGCTGGCTTAGCGCCGCGGCGGCAGTTTACGCGGCCAATCCCACTTCCGTTCCGCGTCTTGGCTTCGCCCCCCAACCGTCGGACATCATGTACTGGGATGAACTCTGGCATCTTGAGCATCGGAACTTCACCAACGCGACGCGCCTCGGTGTGGACATTAACGCGCGCAAAGCCTGGGATCTCACGAAGGGGGAGGGTATCACCGTTTCCGTGGTCGATGTGGGCGTGGATCTCACTCATCCAGAACTCAGACTTCGCGAACGCCCTGAACTCCACTACAATTTCAACTCCCTTGAAGCGAACGGTACCCCGTTCAGCGACCGCGCGAATCACGGCACGCCCGTGGCTGGCCTGATCTCCGCTCCGGACAATGACGGTCGAGGCATGGTTGGGGTCGCGCCCGACTCACGGTTCGCGAGTTGGGTCATTTACGAGCCGCTGACGGAGCGATTCGTCCCCGCCGAACGCATGGCTCAAATGTTCGGGTACGCTTCAAACCAGGTTCAGGTTCAAAACCATAGTTGGGCCAAAACAGGGCCGACTCTCATTCCGCTTTCTCCCACTGAAGATGCCGCCATTTCCAATGCCGTAACTCTCGGGCGGAATGGACGCGGTGTGGTCTTCGTCCATGCCTCCGGCAACGAGCGCGACCGGTTCGGTCGTGACTCCAATGATGACGCCTACAAATCCGACCCCCGTGTCATCACCGTGGCGGCCTCGCGTCATGACGGGCGTTTCGCGAGCTACAGCAATCCGGGTGCGAACGTTCTCGTGGCCGCTCCGAGCGGTGACGCCGGTTACAAAACACTGCTCACGACCGATCGCGTCGGAACCAAGGGGTACAACCAAATCAATTACTTCGATCCCGAGTTGAACAACTACATCTTTCTCGGTCTCGGTTTTACCGGCACTTCCGGCGCGGCTCCATTAGTGTCCGGAACGGTCGCGCTAATGCTCAGCGCCAACCCCAATCTCAGCTACCGCAGTGTGCAGGAAATCCTCATCCACTCCAGCCGCCACAACGATTTTGCTGACACAGACGTGATCACAAACGCCGCTGGCTTTGTGGTGAGTCACAATCTCGGGTTTGGCATCATCGACGCTGGCCGCGCGGTGGAACTCGCGCAAGAGTGGCCCCAGCCCTCGCCAACTCTGAAAGTCACTGCTTCGAACACGCAGGTTCAGCCAATTGAAGACGCAGGCGCCAGACTTCTTGTTTACAACGCTGCGGGCGCCCTGCTCGCCTCTTTGCCAGCTCTCCCGAACCAAGGATCGTATCCTGACACTCCGACACCTATTCTGCCTCTCAGCTATGTTGGCCCAACCTCCGACCCGTTCACCACCAATCTCACGGGGCGCGCGGCGCTGACCATCCGCGACGCTGTTTCCCTGCAGCGTGTGAAACTTGAGCGCATCGCGGCTGCGGGCGCAGGCTTTGGCATCATGATGAACGACCGCGGCACTGAAGAAGTTGGCCGGATTGGCGGGACTGACTTTTTGCCGATTCCAACGGTGTTCATCTCTAAGAACAGTGGGGATCGCATTCTTGCCATGGCGCAGACAAACGATTCCCTGCGCGTGCAGATTCGCCTCAACTCGACTGAACACACCCTGCAAGTCTCCCAAAGCCTGATCACCCGCCATGTGGGCCTTCGCGTGAAAACCGATCATCAACGACGCGGTGACCTGCGCATCACGCTGGTGTCGCCGTCAGGCACGCGCAGCGTCATGCAAAACTTCAACGCCGATGATCAGCCGGGGCCTGCGGATTGGACCTATTACTCCACTCACCATTTTTACGAGCCGAGCGCTGGCCAATGGAGCGTGCATGTGACAGACCTGCTTTCCACCAACACTGGCTCGGTCCGCTCCCTCGAGCTTACCGTAGAAGGCACCCCTATTGTGGACCTGGATCGCGATGGGCTGGACGACCTCTGGGAGGCCCGAAACTTTCTTCTCCTTACGCAAACGGCAACGGGTGACCCGGATGGCGACGGATATAACAACGCGCGTGAGCAAGCGATGGGGAGCAATCCCACCCTGGATGAGACCCCGTACAGGCTTCAAGCAGACCGCTGGGACGCGAATTTTACCCGCTTAAGCTGGCCCGCTGTGAATGGAGCCCAGTATGAGATTCTGGCCGCCCCAACTCTTACAGGCCAGTTTCAGCCCATCACAAACAGCATGGGCCGGTGGCCCGAGAACGCATTGGCGCTGACGAATCAAGCGCCGGGGAAACAATTCTACCGAATCCGGCAGAAATAGCGCATAAGCTTGTTTCTGGCGCCTTATTAGCTACTGTGCGCGCTAGTCCATGCGCGCTTTGCTTTCACACCTTCTCCTCCGGAATGCAGCCGTAGCCACCCTGGTTGCGGTCAACGCCATTGCGGCTCAACCCGAGATCCGGCAGTTCAAGGATCGCGGTCTGAAATCGTTCGAGATCATTGCGCCCGACATCACCGCACAATCTATTCCCGCCACGCCGAAAGCATGGGCGAAGGGAAAAGCCCCCGGTTACGGCAATGTTGAATTCAGCGCGGATGTTGTTCTCGAAATTGCGGGCGGCGCGAGCGCAGAGGCGGTTCTCAATCGCACGAGGCTGAAGGTCAAAGAGCAAATCAGCGACACTCTTTTCATCCTTGAAAGCGCCAATGTTTCAGACGCCTTGGATGAATCTGAGGCGCTGGCGGAGGTTCCCGAAATAGTGACAGCGCGCCCAATGCTTCGGCGGAAGCCAAGTGCGCTCGCTGCGTACGGGCCCCCTGCCAAGGACACGCTGTTTCCAAGCCAATGGCACCTGGAGAACAGGGATGCGCAAGGGCATCGCGCTGGCGTTGACCTGAACATCCGCGGCGCCTGGGCGCACACACGCGGCGCTGGTGTGATTTTAGCGGTGGTTGACGACGGGGTGGATCTTCAGCATCCGGATTTGAGCGGCCGCGCTACGAGCATGCCGCACTTCAATTTTCTCACCGGCCTGGCTTCTGGGCTTCCTTCCGCGCTGGATTCCCACCACGGGACAGCCGTTGCGGGCCTGGCCTTGGCCAGCGCGGATAACGACCTTGGGGTTGCGGGCGTCGCGCCCCATGCCCAATTGGCGAGCTGGATTGTCCTGGGCAATTTCGGGCTGACTGAAGACGCCCTGCGCAAAATGTACGAGAACCGGCTCGACATCATTGACGTTCAAAACCACAGCTGGGGCTGGATCACTGATGAGCAAGTGCCTTTAAGCGCCTTGGAGGAGACAGGCATCCAACGCGCTTTCACCCAGGGCCGCGCCGGCAGGGGCATCGTGAATGTGCGGGCGGGCGGCAATGATCGCGCCTTCGGGCAAAACGTGAACGACGAGCAGGCTGCCAATGACCCCCGTGTCATTGCCGTCGCAGCTGTGCGCAAGGATGGCCGCGTGACGAGCTACAGTGAGCCGGGCGCGTGTGTGCTGGTGGCTGCTCCAAGCGGCGACACAACTCGTGAGTTCGCCAATCTCGTTACGACTGACCGTCGCGGACCTGTTGGCTACAACACCAACAGCCTCGCCGCCGCGAACCCCGACTACACGGTTGGGGCGGATGGTTTTAGCGGCACCTCGGCGTCCTCCCCCGAAATCGCCGGCGTCGCAGCTCTAGTTCTCTCGGCCAACAGCAAGCTGAGCGTTCGGGATGTTCAACAAATTCTCGCGCTCAGCGCTCGCCACTTCGACCTCAAAGACCCTCGCCTGCAGACGAACGGCGCGGGCCTCCTCGTCAGCGACAATGTCGGTTACGGCGTGCCAGATGCCGGTGAAGCCGTGCGCATAGCCAAGACCTGGCCATTGAAGCCTGCCGCCACGAACCTCACCTTCACCTCCACTGTCACCAAAGCGATCGGAACTGTCCCTGGAGTTGAATTTGCCGCGACCAACCTCAGCCCCGTTTATCGCTACGTTCAGTCGCTCCCATCCCTCGGATATGAGCCTCGGGATCCCACCCGGGCCCTGCCGCTCGTTCACCTTGGCAAGGTGACCGAGCCAGTCACCCTTGATCTCCGTGGCAAAGGCGCGCTGATTCAGCGGGGCGTCTCATACTTTTACGAGAAGATTGATTGGGCTGCGGCTGCCGGAGCTGAGTTCGCCATCATTTACGATAACGAGGGCACGACCAATACCATGCTCATGGGGTTGACTGATTTCGCCTCCATTCCGGCCGCCTTTATCGGGCGCTCTGATGGCGAGCATATTCAAAAACTGCTGGCCGGTCGAACGAACGTCACCGCTCGCATCAATGCCGGCGATGAGAGCCGCGCCGCGACCTACAGTTTCCCTGTCAATGAAACCCTCATCTGCGAGCACGTGGGCGTGAATATCCAATCAGACCATCCACGCCGCGGGGATCTCCGCATTGTTGTGGTCTCCCCAAGCGGGACTGAAAGCGTTCTGCAGCGTCGCAATCTGGATGCCACCAGCGGCCCCCAGGATTACACTTACTACTCCGTTCAACAGTTCTTTGAACCCACCGCCGGTGAGTGGAAGGTTCATGTTTACGACGAGGAGGAAGGCCAATCCGGCTCTGTCCGCCAGGTGAAGCTCTCCCTTCGCGGTGTCAGCATCTCCGACCGCGACCGGGATGGACTTGACGATGCGTGGGAAACCCGCTCTTTCGCCAACCTGCAGCAGAACCAGCTCGGTGACCCGGACGGGGATGGCTACAACAATGCCCGTGAGCAGGCGTTGGGAACTTCGCCAGTGATCGCGAACTCACAACTGCGCCTTGATTGGACTGCTCTTGACGCAACGCGGAACCGGATCAGTTGGCCGGCCATCCAAGGGAAGGAGTACAGAGTCTTAACTGCGGACCGGAGCGGAGAGGTAAGTGTGCTCACAAACATTATCGGCCGTTTCCCAGAAGCCGAAATTATCATCGAGCCCAACTCCGGGATTAAGCTGTTCAGAATTGAGCAGCGCAACTAATTGGCCGGGCGCCGCGCAGCACGTTCTTCTATCCTTCTCGCGCTCCCTTGATACAGTTTCGCCCGTGCGCGGCGGATGAAGGTGCGACGGCGAAAATCACAGAAAGAGGAGGGCGGTTGCCTGGTTTGGCTGCTGCTCCTGGCCGCGTTCGGTTTGCTCGGTTGGATATGGTGGCAAGCTGGCAGGCCGAGCCTGGATATCACCACTCGTTTCCCATCTCCTCAACCCGCAACGAACAACTTGCCGCAGCCGCCTGCTCCTATTCCGCAGCCGCAAGTGACCAACTCTCCGCCGCGGGCTCAGGTTGTTGAGAGACAAATTCCGCCGCCACCCCCGTATCCCGAGCCGCGCCCGGTGCAGAGCACTTTTGAGGCGCAGGTTGCTTTGTTGCGCCGTGGTATTTCGGTGGGCTGCATCGACGGCTCCGCTGGCCATCACACCCGCGCGGCCTTGCGGGCCTTCCAGCGGCAGGAAGGCATCCCACAAACGGGCATTCTCGACGCCACCACAAAATCACGGCTGCGCCTCGCGGCCCCGCCTCTGCGGCATTACGTCCTGACTTCAAATGATTTCGCGCGCCTGCTGCCGGTTGGAAAAACGTGGCTGGCAAAATCAAAGCAGCCTCGCCTCGATTACGAAACGCCCCTGGAACTCGTTGCCGAAGTCGGGCAGTCATCCCAATTTTTTATTCGACGTCTCAACCCCAAGATCAACTGGACCAACATCACTCCAGGGGTGGCGGTGCAAATTCCCAACATCGACCAGCCGCTTCCCCGCAGCCGTGCTGCTTTCCTCCGAATTGAACTGGGCAATAAACACATCCAGGCTTTCGACTCGCAAACCAACCTCCTCGCGCACATGCCTTGCAGCATAGCCCGCCAGGTGGAGAAACGGCCGATCGGTTTGCTTTTCGTGGACAAGCTCGCCGTCAATCCCAACTACCTCTTCAATCCGGAAGTCTTCACCGAATCGGCCGAAGCTCGCCAGCTCGGGCGTAAACTCACCATTCCTCCGGGCCCCAACAATCCCGTCGGTGTTGCCTGGATCGGCTTGGACAAACCTGGGTACGGCATCCATGGCACGCCCGCTCCAGAGCAGATTGGCCGCACTGAGTCCCACGGTTGTTTCCGCCTGGCGAACTGGAACGCCCAATACCTCATGAAGATGGTGTGGACCGACCTTCCCATCCATGTCGTCCCATGAGCAACAAGCACCGCTTCAGTTTGGCCAGCCAGGAAAGCCGCCGCGAGTTACCTAGCAAAATCATCATTGGCCAGGAACAAACGGAAACAATTGCTCACGTTGTTCTCAAGCTCCTCGGATACGTGCTGTTCTACTCACCACGATTGCAAGTTGAGCCTTCGCTTCACGATCCCAACATTCCGTTCACGCCAGACCTCGTCGAACTCGATTACCACCTCCGGCCCAAGCTCTGGGTCGAATGCGGCGAATGCAGCGTCGCCAAGCTGCACAAGCTCGCGACGAAAGCGCCAGAGGCTGATCTGTGGATACTCAAGCGCTCGCATGACGCAGTTGACGATCTCATACGGCAAATGGCGAAGGGTGAGTTGCGGCAGGACCGTTACAATCTGCTCGGCTTTGACCAGGACACTTTTGAGGAACTTGCTTCACTCGTCGGCGGCCGGAACGAATTCACCTGGGTCCGCGGCGGTGTGGAGGCCGAAGAGCTGCAATTCGACTTCAATGGCCTCTGGTTCGAAATGCCTCTGCTCCGAAAGCGCTTTTAAGGGGAATGTCACCGAAGCTGGGCTGGAAGCGCGGCGGGGCGTCGTCGCCTTGCTGTTTTAGTAAGCATTCCGGGTCGCCAGTGGGGCTGTGAGCCAGTTCCTGATCTGCGTTAATCTACACACTCATTTTCTTCATCCCGAAAGCGAGCGTCCGCCAGCATCATGGAACCAACCGCAGCAGGTCTGTTCACCTGAACTTTATCTGCGCCCGGCGTCGATCCGCGGTTGTCCCACGCCACCGTTTGGCCTAAGCTTCTAAGCTCGCATGCGAAAGTTAGCCGCCATCTGCATTCAACGCCCCGTCTTCGCCACAATGCTTATATTGGCGTTGGTGGTGGTTGGCGCGGCCGGCTACTCCAAACTTGGCGTGGACCGCTTTCCCCCGGTGGATCTACCCACGGTGCGCGTATCCACCTCGCTCCCCGGCGCCTCGCCGGCTGAGGTTGAAGCTCTGGTGTCGGATCCGATTGAGGAAGCAGTGAACACCGTGCAGGGCATTGAAGAACTGCGCTCCATCTCCAGCCCGGGCCGATCCTTTATCATGGTCACCTTCAGGCTGGACCGCGACATCGACGTGGCCGCCCAGGATGTCCGCGACCGCGTGGCAACCGTGTTGCGCGATCTGCCACGCGAAGTGGACCCGCCCGAAATCGCTAAATTCGACAATGACCTCGCGCCTGTCCTGAGCATCGCCATATCTGCGCCGCGTTCTCAGCGTGAAATCACTGAACTCGCTGATAAAGTTTTAAAGCCGCAGTTGGAGCGCTCCCCGGGGGTGGGGGAAGTGGAAATCGTCGGCGGGCTTGAGCGGGCGATTAACATTTGGGTGGATGCTGATCGCTTGGCCGCTTACCAGCTTCCTGTCACGGACGTCCGTGACGCTGTCGCGCGCCAAAACGCCAATGTGCCCGCCGGCAACGTCACGTCTGAGCTAAGCGAAGCTCCTATCCGCACTTTGGGCCGCATCACTGATCCTCAAGGGTTTGACGATCTCGTTGTCTCGACCGTGAATGGCTCTCCCCTCCGCATACGTGACATCGGCTGGGCCGAAGATGGCACCCGTGAGCGCCGGTCTTATTCCACCATCAATGGCGTTCCCACGGTGATGATGGAAATCCGCCGCCAATCGGGCGCCAACACCGTTGCTGTGATCGAGGAGCTAAAGGCAAAACTCGCCACTGCTGCCACCCAACTGCCTGAGGATGTGAAGGTCGAGATCATCCGTGACCAATCGCGCTACATTCACGAGGCCCTCCATGAGATTAATGTTCACCTCATCGCTGGGAGTATCCTCGCGAGCCTCGTGGCCCTCGCATTCATGCGCAACTGGCGCGCAACAATCATTGCGGCTGTCGCCATTCCCGCCTCGGTCATTTCAGCGTTCGGCATGATGTGGGCTTTGGGCTTCACCTTGAATAGCGTTACGATGCTCGCGCTCGTTCTCATGGTCGGCATCGTCATCGATGATGCGATCGTTGTTCTGGAGAACGTCTTCCGCTGGGTCGAGGAAAAGAAGATGCACCCCATGGACGCAGCGCGCGAAGGAACCGCGGAAATTGCGCTGGCCGTCCTCGCCACCACCTTGAGCCTCGTGGTGATTTTTGTTCCGGTGTCTTTCATGTCCAGCGTCTCTGGGCGGTTCCTGTTCCAATTCGGAATCACTGCCGCTGTCGCTGTGCTCGTCAGCTTGCTGGTCTCGTTCACACTGACGCCAATGATGTGCTCGCGACTGATCCGGGCGCAGGATGCGCACCATGACGATCCCGCCTCCCGTCGTGGCTTCTATGCCTGGCTGGACCGCTGGTATCTGGCCAGCCTCTCGTTTGCCCTGCGGCATCGCGCGATCGTGCTCGTCATTGCAGCAGCAATCATGGCGAGCGCTTGGCCGCTCTATAGGATGGTGAAGCAGGAGTACATCCCGCCCGCTGCGGACGAAGGCGAGTTCAGCGTGAACATCAACGCCAAGGAAGGCCTGAGCGTTGCCGCGATGGAGAGCACCATTAAGATCATCGACCAGGAATTAAGGTCCATCCCGGGCGTTACCACTGTGCTCGCCACTCTTGGCTCCGGATTCATGAGCAACCCTTCCAACGCGCGTTTCATGTGCATGCTCAAGCCCCACGACGAGCGCCACTTCTCGCTCGGCCGTTTATGGAAGGAGACGCTCAGCGGCAATCCGATCAACGCCTGGAAAGGCAACTACACGCAGAAGAGTGTCATGCAGGAGGTGCGCACCCGACTGGCCAAATACCGGAAGGATCTTCGCATCTCCGTCAGCAACGTGCAGTCGTTCAACCTGGGTGGGAGTCCCGCTGAAATAGATTTTGCATTGCTCGGGCCGGACCTCCAAAACCTCTCGCGGATCGCCAACGAGCTTCGCGATCGCTCACAGGAGCTTGGGATTCAGGACGCCGACACAACCCTTCGTTTGGATAAGCCGGAATTCCTGGTGCACATCGACCGTGCTCGCGCCGCAAACCTTGGTGTCTCGATGAACGACATCTCCACCGCCCTCCGCATCATGGTGGGCGGGGATGATCGTGTGAGCCGGTTCCGGGATCCAGCTCTCAACGAAGATTATTATGTGGCCGTCCGTTTGACCGAGCAGGACCGCACCGACCCTAATGTCATTTCCCGACTTTACGTCCCCCGCAGCGGCGGTGGGCTCGTGCGTTTGGATAACCTTGTGCGCATCGAGCCGGGCCAGACCGCCTCACGCATTGATCGGCTTGATCGCCAACGCGCCGTGAATCTCCGCGCTTCGGTGGCTCCTGGATATGCGCTGGCAGACCGCCTCGACGCGCTGCGCGCCGCCGTCGAGGAAATGAAGCTGCCACCCAATTACACCACCAAAGTGGTCGGTCGCGGACGAGAGCTGGAGCGGACCTTCACCGAATTCCTCTGGGCCTTCTTTCTCTCGATCATCTTCATGTACATGATCCTGGCCTCGCAGTTCGAAAGCTCGATTCACCCATTCACGATCCTCCTTTCCTTGCCGCTGTCCTTGCCATTCGCGTTCCTCTCGCTTTGGGCTACTGGCAATTCTCTGAACCTCTATTCCGCTTTGGGAATTCTCGTTCTATTCGGCGTCGTCAAAAAGAACTCAATCTTGCAGATCGATCATATGAACAAGCTGATCGAGTCGGGCATGGAGCGAACCGCAGCTATTTTGCAAGGCAACCGCGAGCGGCTGCGGCCCATTCTAATGACCACTCTCGCGCTCGTCGCCGGCATGCTCCCGCTGGCCATTGGCACGGGCCCTGGCGCTGAAGAACGCCGCGCAATCGCGGTCGTCGTCATCGGGGGTCAATCGCTCTCCTTGCTCCTGACACTCATCGTGACGCCTGTGGCTTACTCTGTGATGGAAGGCCTTCGCGAAAAAATGGGGGCAAGGAACGTGCCGCAGCCAGCGGCCGTAGGGCAGGGCGCTTGAAAAGAAAACGCCGCTCTCACACGAGAGCGGCAGTGCTACCCTTAACTCCCTCTAACTGGTCGCTGCATTGCTGCAGCAATGAAAGGGTCTCAAAGGTTCGGGAGAACGGATGCTCGTAAAGGTACGGATTCAGGCATGCCAATTCGCCTGAAGCTGGACGGGTGGACTACTTGGCTTTACAACCGCCTTATGAATGGATTGGTCAAATGCGCTCTCGCCTGCGCAGCGCTCGTAATAACCCTGGGTTGCAGCTCAACGCGCATAACCCAGGCTCCGACGGCGGCCTTGCCTGGCCAGCAAGCCCGCGTGTTCCGCGGCCCGGTCGTCCAGCCCGTTCAGCTCCAATATTTGTTGGCTTTGCCCGAAGGCTATGATCAGGACAAGCAGAAGAAGTGGCCGCTCGTGCTTTTCCTGCACGGCATGGGTGAGCGCGGCTCGACCTTGACCAATGTCGCCGTTCATGGCCCGCCCAAGTTGGTAGCTCAGGGCCGCAAGTTCCCTTTCATCCTCGTGGCGCCCCAGTGCCCTCTCGGCGATTTTTGGCACGCGGAGCAACTCATCGCTTTGCTCGATGATGTGAAGAAACAATACCGTGTCGATGATGACCGCGTTTCTGTCACCGGTCTGAGCATGGGCGGATATGGCACATGGGAGCTGGCCACCACCTTCCCCGAATACTTCGCTGCGGCTGCCCCGATCTGCGGTGGTGGGGGAATCATTCCAATTGCAGCGGCCAGCGCCGATCGCCGCGCTGAAATCAAAGGGCTGCCGATCTGGGCGTTTCATGGCGCCAAGGATAATATCGTCCCGCTCAGCGAGTCCGAGTCGATGATCAATCAGCTTAAGCGCATCGGGAACAATGCAAAACTGACCGTCTACCCGAACGCGAACCACGACTCGTGGACTGAGACCTATAACAACCCGGAGCTGTATTCCTGGCTCATGCAGCAGATGCGCCAGCGAGGGGTCGCCGCGCAGTCCAGCCGGTAAGTCTCCGGCAAACGTTGCTTGTTTTAAGCCGCACCGGTGCGTATTTGTCTCCCCGACATGCCAGAGGCGCCATCGCAGACCATCGTCGTGGTTCCAACTTACAACGAGCGGGAGAACCTTCCGCAAGTTGTCAGCCGCGTCATGGGCCTGCCGGTGAAGGTTGATCTACTCATCGTCGATGACAATTCACCTGACGGTACTGGCCAGCTCGCAGAGTCCTATGCGCGTGAGAATCCGCGCATCCACGTCCTACATCGCGCCGAGAAGAACGGCTTAGGCCGCGCCTACTGCGCCGGGTTCGCGTGGGCTTTGCAGCGGGGTTACGAATTCATCTTCGAGATGGACGGCGATCTCTCGCACAACCCTGACGACATTCCCGCATTTCTGGCCGCCGCCGAAAATGCGGATCTCGTCCTCGGCTCGCGTTACTCGAATGGCATCCGCGTCATTAACTGGCCGCTGAACCGTCTGATGCTGAGCCTCGGCGCGGCCAAGTACGTGCAAGTTATTACCGGCATGCCGTTTAGCGATCCGACAGGTGGGTTCAAATGCTTTCGGCGAAAGACGCTGGAGCAGATCGATCTAAACGCCATTCGGTCGAACGGTTATAGCTTCCAGATCGAGATGAGCCACATCATCTGGCGGCGCGGCCTGCGCATTGCCGAGGTGCCCATTGTTTTTACCGACCGGTTTCATGGGCGGTCGAAGATGTCCAAAAAGATCGTGCGCGAAGCGCTGGTGATGGTCTGGCGTCTTTGGGCACAGAACAATTTCGACCGCAACCCACGGCCACGCGACCTCTGATTCAGGTTTTCCCTGATTTCCGCCAATTGACGATTCGGTAGAACAGGATTGTCTCCGCAAGGGGACTGTCTGTTTTGTTTTGTATTGTGGTTGTCGTAGCGGCCTCGAGTGAGGCCGCTCATTTTTTAAACGAAAGAGCCCGCCGAAGCGGGCTCCTCCATTTGTAAAAATGTCAGGCAGCGCTTAGCTCTTCTTCAAGTGCTTCTGAAATTCCGCTTCGTCGCCTTTGAAAGCTTTGGCTTTCTCGCCGACGCGGAGGATTTTGATGGTTTTGATCGAGTCGCCTTGCTCGATCTTGTTCACGACATCCTGGCCTTCAACCACGGAGCCAAACACCGCGTGCTTGCCATCGAGGTGCGGGGTCGGGACGTGGGTGATAAAGAACTGGCTGCCGTTCGTGGCTGGGCCCGCATTCGCCATGGAGAGGATGCCGGGGCGGTCATGCTTGAGTGAAGGGTCGATCTCGTCGCGGAAACGGTAGCCTGGACCACCGCGGCCGGTGCCTTGAGGGTCGCCGGTCTGGATCATGAAATCCTTAATGACGCGATGGAACTTCACCCCGTCGTAGAAAGGTTTATTTTGTGCGGCAGGCGCTTCGCCGGGGGTCTTGGCGTAGTTCTTGGTGCCTTCAGCGAGACCAACGAAGTTGGCCACAGTTAATGGGGTCTTCTCATATTCCAGTTTGAGAAGAATTTTTCCCTTGGTGGTGTCGATTTCAGCGTAAACTCCGTCGGCCATTTTTTTGTCTCCTTCAGCTGCGAGCATTGGGAAGGCGAGCAGCGCTGCGAGTAGAACCAAAAAGCGTTTCATACCTGCGCCTATTATGGACCATTTTTCGAGGGCGCAAAAGGTTTTTTGACTTTCGGCCCAGCCGGAGCAAGGTCAATCTAAGGGACTAACGATATGAACGAAGTTGCAGTGCTGCATACCTCACTTGGGGACCTGGTGATAAAATTCTGGCCTGACGTTGCGCCAAAGACAGTTGAGAATTTCAAGACGCTGGCGAAGAAAGGGTTCTACGATGGCACCGCGTTTCATCGCATCGTTAAGGGGTTTATGATCCAAGGTGGCGACCCGCTCAGCAAAGAGCCGGATCATCCCGCTGTCGGCACTGGCGGCCCTGGGCACAAGGTCAAAGCCGAGTTCAACGACCGCCCGCATGTGCGCGGCGTGATCTCCATGGCCCGCTCGCAGGATCCAAACTCAGCTGGCAGCCAATTCTTCATCTGCCTCGCAGACGCGCGTTTTCTCGACAAGCAATACACCGCGTTCGGTGAATTGATCCGCGGCGACGACGTGCTCGGCAAGATTGGTGACACCCCAACCACTTGGGGCGGCGGCGGCGAACGAAGCAAGCCGACTAATCGCATCGAAGTCACGAAGGTCGAAATCGTGGCGGATCCGCAGGGCTGATGAACCAGAACGAGACCCTCGCGGCCTTGGCTATGGCCCTTCAGGCCATGGGCGCGCCCGCTCACAAATGTGAGGAGATGGCCGCACAATTAGACAAACGGGCCAAACAACTCGCGGCTGAGAAAGGCCAAACTTACGACCAGGCCTTGTCCCATCTGATTGGCTTGATGCAGCAAGGTTGGTCAGCCAAAGAGCGAGGGTTTTAGCACATGAGTTCGGTTGAAAAATGGAAGTCGCTCGGGTCCAAACCCGCCGGCGACTACCGCATCTTCAAGATCCGATCTGATATTAAAGTTTCACCCCGCACAGGGGAAGCCCACGACTTCTACATCCTTGAAGCGGTCAATTGGGTCACCGTCATTGCGCTCACCACCGACAACAAGCTGGTGATGGTCGAGCAATACCGCCACGGGAGCGACACGGTGGAACTCGAAGCGCCCGGCGGCATGATGGATCCGGAAGACACCTCGCCCGTGGAAACAGCCGTGCGCGAACTGCGCGAGGAAACCGGCTACGAAGGCACCAGCGCTGAGTTGATCGGCCAGACTTTCCCGAACCCAGCGATCATGAACAACCTCTGCTACACGGTGTTGGTTCGTGGTTGCGAGCTAAAGCACAAGCTCCACCTGGATCAAACTGAGGACTTGGCCACGACGCTGGTTGAACCCGAAGCCGTCCACGACCTCATTGCCAAAGGCCGGATCGGCCACTCCCTCGTAGTCGTCGCCCTCTACTACTACGACCAGTGGCGGAAGAAGCAGTCTGCGTGAAAGACAATCTTTCGCAATTCACAATCAATTCTGTCTGCACAATCCTCGAAGTCGAAGATTATAGCCTGCCGACCTGCTACTTTTTTTAACGCAGTGTTGCCCAAAGCGGATGTTGAACACCGTCGGTATTTGGCGCAGCATGGGCGGGACTAGCCTATGAAGCTCTCTTGCAGATTTGCTGTGGCCGCAGCTGTTGTTGCCTTTTCGTTTGGCGCGTTTGCTGCGGATGCCAAGGATCCAGAACCTACTGTCATTAATCCAGGCCCACCGCCTTCGGATGCCATCGTGCTGTTCGATGGGAAGGATGCGTCGAAGTGGAAGTCAGACAAAGGCGGGGAGGCGCAGTGGAAGGTGGCCGACGGGGCCATAGAGGTGAATGGGACAGGCAGCCTTGTGACCAAGGAGGAGTTTGGCGATTGCCAGTTGCATGTGGAGTGGGCCACGCCAAAGGAAGTCAAAGGTTCTGACCAGGGGCGGGGGAATTCGGGTGTGTATTTGCAAGGCCGGTATGAAATCCAGGTGCTGGATTCGTACGAGAACAAGACTTATCCGAAAGGGCAGGCGGGCGCGTTTTACCTGCATTCAGCGCCACTGGTGAATGCGTCGCGGAAACCGGGTGAGTGGCAGACGTATGACATCATTTTCCGCGCCCCGAAGACCGGCGCGGATGGGAAGGTGCAGCCCGGCTCGTTCACGGTGTTGCACAACGGAATCTTAGTCCAGGATCACACACCGATTCCGGGTGACGCCACGACGGCAGCGATGTTCAAAGGCGTTGCGCAGAAAGGCCCGCTGGTGCTGCAGGATCATGGGAATCCGGTTCGTTACCGCAATATCTGGCTCCGCAAATTGCAATGAGACGCTTTATGAAACGTTTGCTCGCACTTCTCGCACTGGCCACCACGCTCAACGCTTTCGCGGCGGACAAACTCTACTCGGGCACGCCGATCAAGGCGCTGCTGATCACGGGGGGCTGCTGCCATAATTACAAGTTCCAGTCCGAAGCAATGACCAATGGTGTGTCAAAGCAGGCGGATGTGACCTGGACGGTGGTGAATGAGGGCGGCACAGGAACGCGCGCGCAAATCTCTCTTTACGAGAACAAAGACTGGGCGAAGCCATACGACGTGGTGGTGCACAATGAGTGCTTCGCGGACACGGATAACGCTGAGTATGTAAAGAAAATCACTTCAGCACACGCAGCCGGAAAGCCGGCGGTGGTGGTGCATTGCGCGATGCACACTTATCGCGCGGCGAAGTTCGATGATTGGCGCGAGCTTCTGGGGGTGACTTCGACGCATCATGAGCACCAGAGCCGTTACCCGGTGAAGATTGTGGCGGCCGATCATCCAACGATGAAGGGCTTTCCTAAGGATTGGGTGACTCCGAAGGACGAGCTTTACATCATCAAGAAGCTTTGGCCCTCCGCAAAGGCTCTTGCGACGTCCGTGAGCGAGAACACGAAGGAGGAGCAACCGGTGGTGTGGGTGAACGATTACAAAGGAACGCGGGTGTTCGGGACCACTTACGGGCATTCGGATGACACATTCCGCGACCCGGTGTTCATCAACTTGCTGGCGCGCGGCGTTGTTTGGGCTGCGGGCAAATAACCTCTCTGCGCTTCTGTGCGCCCCTTGCCTGATGATTCGCTTGCAGGCAAGGGGCGCTCTTTCTTTAATGTGGGCTGAATGAAGTTCGCGATTTGCAACGAGATCTTCCAAAACTGGAAGCTCGAGCAGGTGATGCCGTTTGTGGCGGCCGCCGGCTATGATGGCCTGGAAATCGCGCCATTCACGCTCGCAAAATCTGTCCTCGAAATCACGCCGTCGCAGCGTGAGCACATTCGTGAACTTGCCCGGGAGCATAACCTGGAAATCACTGGCATCCATTGGGTGCTCGTGCAAACGGAAGGCCTGCATCTCACGCATCCAGACGCGGAAGTGCGGCAAAAGACATCCGCTTACTTCGTGGATCTCGTGAATTTCTGCGCGGACATTGGCGGCACCCGTATTGTAGTTGGCTCGCCGAAGCAGAGAAATCTCCTGGAAGGCGTCACGCACGCGGAGGGTTGGCGTCACGCGACGGAAGTGTTTCGACCAGCGGTGAAGCGGGCCGAGGAGCGCGGTATAGTGTTGTGCTTGGAGCCACTCGCGCCATTAGAGACGAATTTCATTAACACTGCTGAGGAAGCCATTCGCTTTACGGAACAATTCGCCAGCAAACATTTCCAGGTCATCCTGGATGTGAAAGCGATGTCCTCCGAGGAAAAGGCGATTCCGCAGATTATTGAGGATTCGGCGGGGAAGTTCGCTTACTTCCACGCGAACGATAAGAACCTCAAAGGCCCGGGGTTTGGGGAAGTGGATTTTCGGCCAATTGCGGCTGCGCTGCGGAAGGTCGGGTATGCCGGGGTGGTTTCGGTGGAGGTTTTCAACTTTGATGAAGGCCCCGAGGAGATTGCCACGCGCAGTTTAAGGTATTTGAAGCAGACGTTCGCGTAGGCTATTCTCCGGCGTCACTGCGCTGCAAGCAATGCTCGCCACCAACCAACTTTTTGCTGATGTCACCCCGGAACGGGTGAGCATTTGGGCTGGCGATCCGTCTTACGGAGACCGGGCGGCAATCAGGCAGCAAGTGGCCAGCGCGCTCGACGCTCTGCGGTTGCCGCCGAACTTCATCAAGCCTGGAGACAAGGTGGTCCTGAAGCCGAATTGGGTTAAGGAGCATGACGAAAGGCGACCCGGCCCCGGACAATGGGAGCATGTGGTCACGCACCCAACGGTCATTGAAGCTGTGATTGCGTGGGTGGCTTCGAAGTTGGAGGGGCGTGGCTCCATAACGATTTGCGACGCCCCCCAGACCGATTCGTCGTTTGCAAAGCTGCGTGAGTATTGCCAACTCGACGCCGTGGTGAGCCGTTGTTCGGCGCAATTTCCAGGCGTGCGCATCGCGCTGCTGGATCTTCGTCCTGAGGAATGGCATGCGGTGGATGGGGTGACCGTCGCAAAGACGGAGCTTCCGGGCGACCCGCTTGGCGACACACACGTGAAGCTGAACAGCGCAAGCGAGTTTGTGGCTTTCGGCGGGCAAGGGAAGCTCTACGGCGCATCTTACGACATGGCCGAAACAAACGAGCGCCACCAGGGCGAGCGTCACGAATATCTGCTCTGCGCCACGCCGATGGATGCCGATGTGTTGATCAACATTCCCAAGTTGAAGACGCATAAGAAGGTCGGCCTCACGTGCGCACTGAAAAACTTAGTGGGCATCAACGCGCGCAAGAATTGGCTCCCTCATCACACGGAGGGAACGCCCGAGGACGGCGGCGATCAATTCCCGAAAGCGACGACCAAAGCGCGACTGGAGCATAGTTGGATGGGGGCGGCCAAGCGGTGGCTGCGAAATCGCCCGGGATTGTCCCGCCTGTTTGTGCCATTAAAGAAGGTGGGCCGGTTGTACTTCGGCGACACGCAGAAAGTCGTTCGTTCCGGGAATTGGCATGGCAACGACACTTGCTGGCGGATGGTGCTCGATCTGAACAAATGCCTTTTCTTCTACGATTCTAAAGGTGAGCCGCGCCGCAAACCCTTGCGTTACCTCGCGGTGGTTGACGGGATCGTGGGCGGCGAAGGCAACGGCCCCATGGCTCCTGACGCAAAACCGTGCGGGGTGATCATAGCGGGTGTGCATCCGCTCGCCGTGGATTGTGCGGCTGCCACCGTGATGGGCTTTGATTGGGAAAAGATACGGCTGCTGAGGAATGGGTTTACCTTCCGCAGCTTGAGCTTCGTGCCGTTTGCACCAGAGCAAATGACCGTAGTTGCGAACCGAGAGAGTTGGTCAGGGCCGCTTTCGCAGATGACGG
Organism: Candidatus Methylomirabilota bacterium; assembly: GCA_035627835.1. GTDB lineage: Bacteria > Verrucomicrobiota > Verrucomicrobiia > Limisphaerales > SXQI01 > DASPKX01. Next base: position 9,346 of record DASPKX010000131.1, on the reverse strand, counting down.
ACACCTTCGCCTTTAAACCACACTTCGGCTGGGTCGGGGCGATTGAACAACAAACCCGCACGGTGGTGGCGTAGCCGTATGTGCCGCATGGTGACATTCGCGATGTTGTGGGCTTGCGCTGTGGGTTCCCTCCATGACTCACGCGCAGGGGGCACAATTGAAGGAGTTGTTCCGCTAACCGCATCGGCATCTGCGCCGGCGGCCTCCGCAGGGCGTTACCAAGTTAAAGCCAGCGGCCCCATTGCGGCCCCTCAGCCTTCTGTGGCGATCGTGTACCTGGAAGGAGCCTTCGCGCCCTCGACAGCGGCTCCGCAGCAGGTGATGCCGCAGAAAGATTTTCAATTCGCAGAGAGCGTGCTGCCTGTGCAGAAAGGCGCGACCGTCGCGTTCCCCAACCTGGACGACGATTACCACAACGTCTTTTCCTATTCCAAACCAAAGCGTTTCGACCTCGGTCGCTACAAAAAAGAGGAGAAAGCACCGTCGATAACATTCGACCAGCCGGGCTTGGTTAAGCTCTATTGCGAGATCCACGAGCACATGCGCGCGAGCATCCTGGTGCTCGACACGCCACATTTCACCCGTACGAGCACAAATGGTCACTTCGTGCTGACCAATATCCCTGCTGGCGAATACACGTTGAAAGCCTGGCTCGATGAAAAGCGGACACTCTCCCAGCCTGTGAAGGTGAGCCGGGGGCAAGTTGTTAAGGCCAGCTTCAGCCCATAAACCATGAGGTGGGGTGACCTAAGTTTTCGGTGGAAACTTCTGCTGTCGCTCTCCGGCCTCGCGGCGGTAATCACCGCGGCGATTCTGTATTTCACTTCCCGCCAAATTGAGCGCTCTCACGAGACGCTGTTTGCGGATGCTTTTAGGCGGGAGGTGGCCCGCTTTGAGCGCGAGCGATTGGAGCGTCTCTCTCAAGCGCAAGCTGCGTGCGCGGCGTTGACGAGGCAAGTCCGGTTTATTGCCACACTGCGGGAAGCCAATGAAGATGCTGGCAGCGCTGATGCGGCCGCGGTGTTGTACAATGTGGTTCGCAATGAGCTGGAAAGCCCGGCGGCAAAGGCGCTGATTATTTCCAAGGCGGTTTTCTTTCGGGTCATCAGCGCAGAGGGAAGAATAATCCCCCCGCTGGATGAGCGCGCTGGGTTGCCCACGCTTCAACTATCAAGCAGCGGCATCACGAACGCAGTCACGGGTTATCTCACGCACACGAACGGCAGAGCCGTGGAGTTGATCGAGGTGATCCATTTGCCGGTGATCGATGTGAGTGAAGATGCTCTCATCGGGGGGATCGCGCTGGGGTTTAAGGCGGAGCTGCCAGAGCGCGATGGGGACGGAGATGCGGCGTTGAGCGGTATTTGGCGGGACGGACGATTGTTCTCCGCGAATATTCCACCAGGCCTTGGTGGCAAACTCGCGCAACAGCTTTCCCAAACTGGAGGCCGCTCAGCGCTCGTCGCAGACGAAGGCGAGGAATATCGCTTGTTTGCCTCCAGGATCGGCCAAAGCGACGCGAATAGCGCCCGCCAAGTGGTTCTTTTTTCCACGCGGGCAGAACGCGAAGCAGAAGCACAGCTCAAAGCCACGGTGGTTGCCCTCGGCGCAGCGGCGCTCATCGCGAGCATCGTGATCGGGCTCATGCTGGCAAAGACCCTGTCAGAGCCGATTACAGAACTTTCATCAGCGACAGAGAAGATTGCGAAGGGCGAGTATGAGGTGCGTGTCACTGAGCGGGGGCGAGATGAAGTCGGCCAACTGAGCGCCTCCTTCAACGCCATGGCGGCCGGTCTTGAAATGAAGGAGAAGTATCGCAGCGTGCTCGACCTGGTCGCGGACAAATCGGTCGCTGAGGAATTGATTGCAGGGAAGATATCTCTCGGCGGCGAGTTGCGCGAAGTCTCGGTTCTGTTCTGCGATATTCGTGGTTTCACCGCGCTTACAGAACGGATGCAGCCGGAGGAGGTCATTCAGATGCTGAACAACCATTTTGCTCCGTTGACACAGGTGGTTTACGCGCACAACGGGATTGTGGATAAGTTTGTCGGCGATCTTATCATGGCTGTTTTCGGCGCGCCTCGCCCTGACCCGGACCACGCGCAACGCGCGATTCGCTGCGCGCAGGAGATGCTGGCCGCGCGCGCAACCTTGAACGCCACATCGAATCGACCCATCGAGATGGGTATCGGCATTGCCTCGGGGCAGGTCGTTGCTGGGCGAATGGGCTCCTCGGATCGGATGAGTTATACGGTGCTGGGTGAGCGGGTTAATTTGGCTGCGCGGTTGTGCAGCCAGGCTGGGCGGATGGAAATCGTGATTGATGAAGCCACGCGCGCGGCGCTCCCCTCCGGATTTGAAGTGATTTCAAACGAGCCAGTAAAACTGAAAGGGTTTGCTGCGCCCGTGCAGACCTATAAAGTGCGGCTTCATTCATGACGCTGCTGCGAAAAAGCGCAGGATATTGTCTCTCGCTGGCGCTCGCTGGAGCCGCTCATCTGAGCGCGGCGGATCTGCTACAGCCCGTCGATGAGGCGCTTCATTTCGAAACGCGCAACGGAGCCATGCGCGCGGATGTGAGTGGTTTGCTCGACATCGAGGGCTATTATGTGGAGCAGCCTTCGCCTGCGCTCCTTTTCGAGGATGACGACTTCTTCTTCAACCCGCGCCTCTCGTTATTTCTCGACGCGAACCTTGGAAAACATTTCTACATGTTCGTGCAGGCGCGGGCTGATCGGGGTTTCGATCCCGGCGCCGAACCCGACGGAGAAATTCGCGCGGATGAATACTTCGTGCGCTACACGCCGTGGCCGGCGCCGATCATTAACATTCAGGCCGGCAAGTTCGCGACAGTCTTTGGCCGTTGGGTGGATCGTCACGATTCTTGGAACAATCCTTTCATCAACGCCCCTCTGTCTTACGAGCACATGACGATCATGGGGGATCAAGCCGCGCTGGCTGCTCCCGGCCCGTTCCTCGCCCGCAAGGCGGCCCCAACCAACAAACGGGGCTGGCTGCCGATTATCTGGGGACCATCGTATGCCACGGGAGCTTCGATCTTCGGCGCGATTGAGCGTTTTGATTACGCCGTGGAAGTGAAAAACGCGGGCCTTTCCTCGCGGCCCTCTGCGTGGGATCCGCTCGAGAATAGCTGGGAGCATCCGACTTTCACAGGCCGGCTCGGTTATCGTCCAAGCGCGGCCTGGAACGTCGGCGCCTCCGCCAGTGTTGGCGCGTTCTACCTTCCTGTTGCTGAAGCAACGCCCGGCTTCACCGCCAACGCCCGCACGCTGGACGATTATCGGCAAATCACAATTGGCTCTGATGTCAGCTACGCCTGGCATCATTGGCAAATCTGGGGGGAGGCCATGGCGAGCCGATTCGAAACGCCTGCGGTTGGGGATGCCGATTCACTTGCTTACTTTTTGGAAGCGAAGCGCAAGCTTGGCGCTCATTGGTTTGTGGCTGGCCGCTGGAATCAGCAACTCTTCGACGACGTTCGCAACAGCGCCGGCTCGAGTGAAGAGTGGGACGATGACCTTTGGCGCATCGATGCTGCCCTGGGCTACCGCCATAACCGGCACCTTCAAGCCAAGCTCCAGTACAGCTTCACACGTGAGCACAGTGGGGCTCCTCAGCAAGGTGATCAGCTGATAGCTGCGCAACTCACCGTTAAGTTCTAGGCGTGTGAAAGTAGCCTTGATCCGCCGCAACTTCTCCACTTCCGGTGGCGCTGAGCTTTATCTCCAGCGCTTGCTTGGGGCTTTGCAACAGGGGGGCCATGAGGTTCACCTCTTCGCGCAGAATTGGGAAGCGGCTGCGGGCATTACGTTTCATCAAGTCCATGCCGCCGGCTCACGTGCCGCGGCTCCCCGCGTCTTTGCGGAAGCCGTGCAGGCGAAGCTCGCGGAAGGCTCATGGGACTGTGTGTTCAGCCTCGAACGAACGATTGCGCAGGACGTATACCGCGCGGGTGATGGCGTGCATGCGGTCTGGCTTGAGCAGCGGCGCAAGCACGCGCCTGCATGGCGGAAGCCCTTTATCGGTTGGGGTGGTTTTCATCGCACGATGCGCGAACTGGAGCGGGAGACGTTCAGTTTGCGGGCGACTCGCAGAGTGATCGTGAACTCGGAGATGGTGCGGAAGGAGATCGTGGAACGCTTCAATTATCCTGACGAACGCATTCACCTGGTTCGCAACGGCATCGAACTGCCGCGCTTTGCTTCGGTGGATCGTGCTGCTGCGCGCAGCCGTTTCGGCTTTGGCGAACGCGACTGCGTGATTCTATTCGTCGGGTCCGGTTGGGAGCGCAAGGGGCTGAGCTTCGCGTTGGAAGCCTTTGGGAGATTCCGATCTTCTGCTCGCGACGCAAAGATGCTTGTGGTCGGCAAAGGAAACCCACCCTTCCACGTGAGCGGCGTCACATACGCCGGAGTCCTGCGGGAGGTGGAGGTGGCCTATGCAGCCTCTGACCTGTTCCTCTTCCCACCGATATACGAACCTTCAGCAAACGTCTGCTTTGAAGCCCTTGCCGCTGGGTTGCCGGTGATTACGTCTTCCAGCAATGGCGCTGCGGAAGTTTTAGAGGAGGGCGTGAACGGGTCTGTAATTAGAGACCCGCGTGACATCACAACCATCGTGGAGCGTTTGGCATACTGGGCGGGGCGAAAGCAGCGGGTCAGAGCAGGGTGCGACCTTTCCCTGGAACGCAATGTGGCGCAAACGGTTCAAGTCCTGGAACTCGCGGCAGCGGAGCGAAGAAACGCCAACGCGAAATGAAGATTTCGGTTTGCATAATTACCCTGAACGAAGAGGCCAATCTCGCGCGAGCCTTGTCGAGTGTTCAGCACATTGCGGATGAGATCGTGGTCGTGGATTCCGGCAGCGTGGATGCGACAAAGAGCATTGCCGAGCGCTTCAACGCACGATGGATTGAGCAGGAGTGGCTTGGGTATGTCGGGCAAAAGAATCTCGCGCTGGCCTCGGCGCAACATGAGTGGATATTCAGCCTCGACGCGGACGAAGAACTCTCAGCCGAATTGCGGAATGAGATTCAAGCGCTGAAGGCAACGGGGGCGCCGTCGCGCGTTGGCGGCTACAGCATCTCTCGCGTTGTGCAATATGAGGGCAAATGGATCCGCCATGGAGACTGGTATCCTGACCGGCTCGTTCGCCTCTTCCGCAGAGCAGGGGCGAAGTTTGCCGGCGGCAAAGTCCACGAACGCTTGGAGATGCCCGGGGAAGTCGTTTCGCTCCGAGGCGAGCTTTATCACTACTCATTCCGGGACGCTATAGACCATTGGGAGCGGTGCCAGAAATATGCGCGGCTTTGGGCCGAGAGCCAGCGAGAGCAGGGGAGGCGAGTGTCCGCGCTGGCGCCGCTGGCCCACGGCTTCTTTCGTTTCCTCCGCGCCTACATCCTTCGCCTGGGGTTTCTAGACGGCAGGCTCGGCTTCCGCATAGCGAGGTATGCGGCTGCGGAGGCGTACTTGAAGTACAAGCTGCTTAGGCAGGAATAAAACGGTCCGTTACCTTCCATCGAAGCGCGACGTGGTTGTTTTCCAAAACCACTCAGTGATGTCCCGGTTCCCAGCGTGATTGCGTGCAGGCAAGGCGGCCTTCTTTACTGGAAACTTCGTTCGGGCATCCGTCCACTTGTGAATCTCGGAATGGCCGTCCGCAAAGGCAAAACCGCAAGCGCCGTTATGGAAGCTCGCGGGAACGTCTGGCAGCACTGGGGTTCCAGTGGGATATGGGTTCATATCGATAACGAAGAAGCCATCGTTCATGCTGTCCGGGTGCTCATCGACAAAGATCCATGTCCTTGAAGGACCTGGAGCCACCATGTCGGCCATCTTCATGAAACGTCGATAGGCAGTGCCCCCGAACCATGTGTAATCGCCTTGGTTCATTCCGACCCAGGCGTTCATTGAATTGCTGCGAGCGCGCCGGGTTGGTTGGCCACGGTACGGGCCTGAGCTAGGCGGCACGGTGTAAATGTCCGCCGGGCACTGGTAAATTGAAGCCGCATTGCCGGTGTATTTCCATATCTGGCCGTGCGCGAGCGTGTTGGTCACGTTCCAGTTCGCTTGATTGGCCGGGCTCCAATCGAGCACCCCTTGCGTCCATGCTTTGTAATAATTTGGATGGGATGGGTCTGGTGGAGCATACGCGAAAGGCACCTTATCATCATTGTCGTCAACGTACATGCGCCAGGCGAGCATCAGCTGCTTGGTGTTGTTCATGCAGAAGATGCCTTGGCCCTTTGCTTTCGCTTTGCTGATCGCTGGCAGAAGCATGCCAGCAAGGATCGCGATGATGGCGATGACAACCAGCAGTTCGATTAGGGTGAACCCTCTGCTCTGGCAGGAGTGGAGGCGGCGCGGGGTGGATGGGTGAAGGCGCATAAGGGGCTGAGTCTGCTTACGATTAGCGCAGATTTCCCAAAATGAGCAAGAGTGTGCGTTTGAAGGCGCACCCTGCTCAGATCCCTTTCTCAATCGGAGCACACGCGCATCACAGTCAGCAATGCCCAACCTGCGGTCGGGCATTGCCAATGACGTTTTGCCGGTCTATGGTTTTTGCCTGCCTTCGTGGAGAGATGGCTGAGTGGTTTAAGGCGCACGCCTGGAAAGCGTGATTACCCAAAAGGTAACGGGGGTTCGAATCCCCCTCTCTCCGCCACCTTCGGCAGCCGTTGCTGCCGTTCACGAGACGAACTGATTCGTCTAAAGCCCCTCTCCCCCAAAAGAAAAACCCCGCTCACTGAGCGGGGTTCGTAACCATTCATTAAATTAGCGCGAGATTACCAGCGACCCCGATGGTGGCCATGGTGATGATGGCGGTGGTGCCAGTGATGATGGTGGCCATGGCCGAAGGAGAAATGGAAAGACACCGGAGGGCGGTAGTAAACTGGAGGTGGCGCAACATAGACTGGCGCGGGGGCTGCAACGTAAACCGGCGCTGGCGCAGGCACATACACAGGAGCTGGCTGCACGTAAACGGGTTGTTGCACGACCACGTAAGAAGGTTGCACACCCACCACAGGCGCAGGCGCTACCACAGGCGCGGCAGGAACCGTGTGCTGAACGACGACTGGCGCCGGTTGGCTCACGACAACAGGCTGTTGCACGTACGTCGTCGTGTGAACCACTGTCGGAGCAGGCTCAAACGCCTTGGCAAGCAGCAAGCCCGCGCCCACGCCGGCCATCACCTTTCCGGCAGTCGCCCATTCGCGGTCGCCCGCATGGGCGTTTGGGGTGAAAGTCGCGCTAGCGACGGCCAGAGCTGCAACTGCTGAAACGATCTTCTTCATATGCGAGTCCTTTGAACTCAACTGAAGATTTAGACGAGCACTCAGGGCAGGTATTCAACAACGGCAAGGTGTCAGCGGGCCAGGCCTCGTTGCCGCATCGCCCCCAGCGTCCATTCATATTCACTGACCAAAGAGTCAACCACAGGCCGTTTAAGCTCCTCAGGCAGAACTTCCCACGTGTAGGTCTCCATTTCAATGTGGCTACACATCCGGGGGTCGGCGGCGAGTTCATCCATTAATTCCCGCAGGTGATCCGCTGTGGTGCCAAAGGCTCCCTCAGGTTGGTGGTGAAGGGGAACATGGAAGTGGATGCGCCACTCTAGTTCGGAAGCATTCGGAGAGGGTTGTTTAGCCAGGGCGTCGTCCAGGTCGCGAATCCGGCGGAGTGGCTGGTTGCCTCGCTTCTCAATGACTTGATGAAAGTAAACTGGATCAATGAACTTCTTGAGCTTCTGGCGATTCTCCGCAGTCGGAACGACTTTTAAAGCTGAACTGAAGTGGAGCTTGCTCAGCCGAATTCCTTCATGGCGAAAGGCCTCAATGGCTTCGCTCGCTTTCTCAAACTCAACAGCGAGGTGGCAGGCGTCGTAGTTCACTCCCAGTCGGCGCGCGATTCGATCATCTTCGGGGCGATCCGCGCGCATCTGCTGAAAGAAGCGCACGGTTTCGGCGCTGGTTTCCAAATAGCAGAGCGGCTCAGGCTCAAGGCCAAGGTGGAGGTCTTTACCGCTTGATTTGGAGAGAGCGTCAAGACGCTCAACGACTTCCCACAAATTCTGGCGAATGGCCCTTTCCTGCTCTGGGCTGGTGATAAACTCTTTATACGAGCACGGCACGGTGCTGACGCTCCCTTCGACTCCTGCTGGTGTGATTTCAGCGAGGATGTCGAACAAGTTCATGGTGTATTCGACGCGCTCGCGCGTGGTCCAGTCAGGCGCATACACCTGCTCCTTGACCCGCGTTCCGTGGAACTGCCCGTACGGAAAGCCGTTGATGGTGAATACGTAGCAGTTTTCTTGATCGAGCCACGCGCGGAATTCTCCCAGGCGGGCGGGGACTTTCAATTCGCTGGCCGCGTTCACCCCCAGGCGCAAGCCGATTGCGAAAGGCTCGCCTTTAGCAACTCGGTCGCGCACTGCCAACGTGTGGGTTTTCAGGTTCTGGAAGGTTTCCGCCCACGTTTCGCCGCGATGGATGTTCGTGCAGTACGCCAGGTGAATGCTGTGATTGAGCCGCATGGTTTAGATGGACGGAACCAGGCCGGAATTGTCGATGAAAAAGTCCAGAGGATGGGAAGAAATTGCGTTGGAGGAAGGGTTTCGCGTAGCACACCTAATGTACGATCACGACGTGCGTGTTGCCCTCACGCTCCATGCGCGAATGGGACGCATATTTCGCGGAAAATTAAGGAAAATGCCGCATGAGGACGGGGTTGGGGAAGGCTGGCGCTGCCTGTGCTAAAAAGCTCCTGAAAAGTCGTTGACACTCGAAAAGGTTTAATTAGAGTGCTCGAACCGTAACCCAAAGTAACCAAAATTGTATGAACAGTGTTTTACGTAAAAAAGATGGGGCTTTCACTCTGATTGAGTTGCTAGTCGTCATTGCCATCATCGCGATTCTCGCGGGCATGCTCCTGCCAGCCCTCTCGAACGCGAAAGCCAAGGCCCAGCGCATCAAGTGCGTGAACAACCTCAAGAACGTCGGCTTGGGCTTCCGCATCTTCGCGACTGACAACGAGGACAAGTTCCCAATGCAGGTTGCCACGAATGCTGGCGGTTCCCAGGACGTGTTGACCGCTCCCGGCAACGGTGGCAACTCCCACAACATGACCTACTACCACTACGGCGTTCTCTCCAACGAGTTGAGCACCCCGAAGATCGTGGTTTGCCCTTCCGACCAGCGCAACGAAGCCCCAAGCTTCCAGGGCTACATGCTCACCAACACTTACAAGAACAAAGCTGTTAGCTATGCGTTGAACATCAACGCTAACGAAACCGCTCCTCAAAGCTTGCTCAGCTTGGACCGCAACCT
>DASPKX010000130.1:0-12854 GCA_035627835.1 Candidatus Methylomirabilota bacterium | reverse complement strand
ACACGAACTTCTTTGGCTCTGATCTGATCACCTTCACGGTGAACGATGGTGAGGCTGACTCTGAAGCAGCTGCCATCGTGATCACCGTTCATCCGGTGAACGACGCGCCGGTCGCCCACAGCGGAACAGCCACGGTCAATGAGGATGGCGAAGTGGAGATCACTTTAGCTGCCAGCGATGTCGAAGGTTCCGACCTCGTTTACAGCGTCGTGGCTGACCCAGCTCAGGGGACACTCACGGCCACAGCCGTGCCGAACGTGTTCACTTACAAGCCCGCTGCCGATTACCACGGCTCCGACACCTTCAGCTTCCAGGTCAATGACGGTGAACTGGACTCAGGTTCTGCGGTGGTGTCGATTGATGTCACCCCAATCAACGACGCGCCGATTGGCTTTGCTGCAAATGTGGAAGCGAACGAAGACAACACTGTCTTGATCACGCTTTCCGGCACCGACACTGAAAGTCAAACGCTGACCGCCAGTATTATCGAGCAACCAGAGAACGGCACTCTCACATCGACAGACGAAGCAAATGTTTACCGCTACCAGCCGAGCACCAACTTCTTCGGCTCTGATCTGATCGCCTTCACGGTGAACGATGGTGAGGCTGACTCCGAAGTGGCGTCCATCGCGATCACTGTTCATCCCGTGAACGACTCGCCGGTGGCCTACAGCGGAACAGCCACGGTGAATGAGGATGGCGAAGTGGAGATCACTTTAGCTGCCAGCGATGTCGAGGGTTCCGACCTCGTTTACAGCGTCGTGGCTGACCCAGTTCAGGGGACACTCACGGCCACAGCCGTGCCGAACGTGTTCACTTACAAGCCCGCTGCCGATTACCACGGCTCCGACACGTTCAGCTTCCAGGTCAATGACGGTGAACTGGACTCAGGTTCCGCTGTGGTCACCATTGATGTAACCCCAATCAACGATCCGCCGGTTGGCTTGGGTGCAAACGTGGAAGTGAACGAAGACAGTAGCGTGTTGATCACGCTGTCTGGCTCCGACGCTGAAGGCCAATCTCTGACGGGTAGTATCACTTCCGAGCCGGTGAACGGCACTCTAACAGCGACCGACGAGGCAGATGTTTACCGCTACCAGCCGAACACCAACTTCTTCGGCTCTGATCTGATCACCTTCACGGTGAACGATAGTGAGGCTGACTCCGAAGCAGCTTCCATCGCGATCACTGTTCATCCGGTGAACGACGCGCCAACCGCCGAGAGCGGAACCGCTACCGTGAATGAGGATGGCGAAGTTGAAATCACTTTAGCGGCCAGCGATGTCGAAGGTTCCGACCTCATTTACAGCATCGTTGCAGAACCAGGGCAAGGCACACTCACCGCCAACGCAGTGTCGAATGTGTTCACCTATAAACCCGCTGCGGATTACCACGGCTCTGACACCTTCAGCTTCGAGGTTAGTGATGGCGAGTTGACTTCATCCCCAGCTGAGGTGGCGATTGATGTCACCCCAGTCAACGACGCGCCCGTTGGTTTAGCGGCAAGTGTTGAAGTGAATGAAGACAACAGTATGCTCATCACCCTCTCAGGCTCGGACACCGAAGGCCAGACGCTCACGGCGACGGTCATAGAGGAGCCAGCGAACGGCGCTCTCACCTCGACTGATGAGGCGAACGTTTTCCGGTACCAGCCCAACACCAACTTCTTCGGTTCCGACCTGGTGAAGTTCACAGTCAGCGATGGCGACGCGGATTCTGAAGAAACCTCCATTGCGATTACGGTGCTCCCGATTAACGACAGCCCAGTGGCGCAGAACGGGGCCTCAACGGTTGCTGAAGACGGGCAGGTGACAATCACGCTCGATGCCGGGGATGTGGAAGGCTCGTCTTTAAGCTACACGATCACCGCGCAGCCTGAGAACGGCTCTCTCGCCGCCACCGAAGTGGCGAACGTGTTCACTTATACCCCTGCGGCTGATTTCCATGGCTCTGACACCTTCAGCTTCGAGGTCAGCGATGGCGAGTTGACTTCATCCCCAGCTGAGGTGGCGATTGATGTCACCCCCGTCAACGACGCGCCCGTTGGTTTAGCGGCAAGTGTTGAAGTGAATGAAGACAACAGTGTTTTTATCAGCCTCTCAGGCTCCGACACCGAAGGCCAGACACTCACGGCGACAGTTACTGAGGAGCCCGAGAACGGCACTCTCACCTCCACCGACGAGGCGAACGTTTACCGGTACCAGCCCAACACCAACTTCTTCGGTTCCGACCTGGTGAAGTTCACAGTCAGCGATGGTGACGCGGATTCTGAAGAAACCTCCATTGCGATCACAATTCACCCAGTGAACGACACCCCTGTCATCACTGCCATCGCAAGCGGCGTTGTTTCTGAGGGAGATTCCGCGCAAGTGTTTGGGTTCTCTGTTTCCGATGTTGAAACCCCTTCGAGTGAACTTGCGCTGGCTGCGACAGCATCGAACACCACCTTGCTTCCGTCGAGCGCCCTCGAACTGCTTGGAGCCGGCGCAGATCGTCAGTTGCGAATCACCCCCGTGCCTGGGGTCGCTGGATCTGCCGAGGTGACATTGCAGGTAAGCGATGGGTCTGCCAGTGCATCCACGAGCTTCACGTTCACTGTGAACAGCCGCCCGGTCATTGCGCCTCTTGCTGATGTCACCGCGATTCAAGGCGATGCGATCCCGCCGATGATGCTGTTGGTCAGCGATCTCGAGTCTGGGGACGAATTGGAGGTCACTGCGACCTCAAGCAACCAATCGCTGCTTCCAAACAACGGAATTAGCGTTACGAAACTCTCCACAGGCCAATATCAGTTGAGCCTGAGCGTCAATCCGGCGGGTTTCGGCGAGGCCACTATTACCGTCCAGGCCTCGGACGGTATCGTGGCTTCCTCCCGCTCCTTCAGCCTCGTCGTTCACCAGCTCTTTACCTCTTCTGGCGCAGCCTTCGATGGCTACGTTGCAAATGCGCTCGTCTTTTTCGATGCCAACGGCAACTACGCGCCTGATCTCGGCGAACCGGCGACAACCACTGATAATCAGGGGAACTTTGAACTGGAGATCATCGTGTCGAACTTCGACCTGAACGGAAACGACACCTTGGATGCGGATGAAGGAAAGCTCGTCCTTTCGGGAGGCACGGATATTGCCACCGGTTTGCCGTTGCTTCACCCGCTGACGGCGCCCGCCGCTGCGGAAGTCATCAGCCCCCTCACAACGCTGCTAGCCGAAATGTTGGCGCAGGATCCAGGCCTCACAGCCGCTGAAGCGGAAGCCATGTTAAAGACGAACCTTGGACTGCCCGACGTGCCGCTCACCACTTTTGATCCGTTTGCCGCCACGACGACCAACAACCCCAATGCGGGCGCTCTCATCGCAGCAGGCGCATTAGTCCAGGACACCCGTGCGATTCTCACCGATCTCATGCTCGGTTCGGGCGGCGATAACCGGACGGACATCTCCGTTGCGCTCATGTCCGCGCTCGCCGCTCAGATTCTCACGACAAATGTGGACCTCACATCCTCCGAAGGTGTTGCAGGCTTGGCTAGGGCCGCGAGCGATCTCACGCTCGTTGAGCTGGATGACTCCACCCTTGAAGCTGTCTCCGGGATTGTCGCTGATTCGAATGCGCTCAAGCAGCAAGCCGCCGCCAATCCCGACGCGACGGAAGCTGCGGAAGCCATCACGCGTCTGCAATTCGTTGCCCAGTCCCTCACCGCCCGAGATGCTGCCCAGGCGGCGGAAGGCGAGTTAACGCTTGCGGAGTTGCTGGCCCAGAACACCGGCGCCGCATTGACAGAACGCCTGTCCAACGCCGTGCTGGGTGACCTGACTGGTGGCGAATCCCGCCCCGGATCCTTTGCGTTCGCCGGCAACGCGCGTCTCACTGAGGGGGGCATCCCGTTGGAGCGTCTCCGCATCGTGCGCAGCGATGGCAACATAGGTTCCGTGATCGTGCGAGTTGTGGGCTCCGCGGGCACCGCATTGGCGGGCTCTGATTTTAACCTGTTCACCAACGAGATATTCTTCGCCGATCGGGAGATGGCAAAGGATCTCTACCTCGGCCACTCATTGGTGCGGGACGATGTTCTCGAACCCAACGAGACTTTTGAAGTCACGTTGAGCCTCGTTGACGCCCCTGTGGGCACGCAGCTTGGCGAGCACACCACCGCCACCGTCACTGTCGAGGATGATGACCATGACCCGATTGCGGCAGCGGACGCCTTTGCGACGGCTGAGGACACATCCCTCACCATCCAGGTAGGTGATTTGCTTGCCAATGACACGGATGTTGATCGGTTGGACGTTCTCTCCTTCTGCTGCGCCACCAGCGTAAGCGCAGCAGGTGGAGCCATCCAGCACATCAACGACACGCTCATCTACACCCCGCCGGCCAACTTCTTTGGCTCAGACACATTTGCTTACACGATTCGCGACGCCTCGGGTCATTCCGCGACCGGCGTGGTCACCATTGCGGTGGCGTCAGTGAACGATCTGCCGGCGCTCGCTCTAACTGAGACCAACCTCGTTGCGCAGACTGGAAGGCAAATAGCTTTCGACGTTCACATTTCGGATATGGAGTCAGACGCGTCAAACCTCTCCCTGACCGCGCTGAGCCTGAACCAGACCGTGCTTCCCAATAGTGGCATCTCCATTACGGCCGGCGACGGTGGCTGGCGCACGGTGCGCCTGACCCCGGCGATCGGAATGTCCGGCGTGGTTGCCATCCAATTGCAAGTCTCAGACGAGGGGAATGCCATAGTCACCCGCGCGATCCAGGCGGAGTTCACAAGCCGCGTGCTCATCGTGAGCGCCGGGCGTGCGGCCATCGGCTCCGATGTGGCCGTCCCGATTCATCTGAACGCCAGCGGCCTGGAGACGAAGTTGGCTTTCACGATTAATTACGATCCTGCCATGCTCCTGGGCGCAACTCTTGAAGCGGGGGTTGTCCCGCCGGGAACAGTCGTTGTCGGCACCCCAGACGGGCCAGGGAAACTCAAAGCTTTAGTGACTCTGCCCATAAAAACGTTCCTTACAGGCACGAACGCCTTGGTTCTTCTGAAGGGAGCCGTAAGCCCTGAAGCCCTGAACTCCACAAATATTATCCGTGTTACCGCCGCAACCGCTGAGGGCGCGCTTGGGCAGCCACTTAGCGTGGCCGCATCCGACGGAGTTCTTGAAGTCGTGCGCGGCTTCGAGGGCGATCTCACACCTCGCCCGTACGGCAACAACAACGGCTCAGTTACCATCACCGATTGGGTGCAGGCTGGGCGGTTCGTCGCAGGCCTCGATGCAATCACCTCCGCGAGCGAATATATGCGCGTGGATGCGGCTCCGCGCATCAGCGGCGGCCAGGCGGTCCACGGCAATGGCCTTATCTCCATTGCTGATTGGGTTCAAGTTGGGCGTTACTCAGCGCAATTGGACCCAGTGGTCCCGGCAGGCGGGCCGCTCGCTCCATCGGGCCTCCTGGCGCCCAGCGGTTCCGCAGTCATCAAAGCTTTCAGCCTTCAAAGCCGGAGCATCAGCGTGTCGGACGCAGTGTTGAGCGGTTCCTCTAATGTGGTCATCACCGTTCGTCTGGCCGCTACGGGTGACGAAACAGCCGTTGGGTTCTCCCTCAAGTTTGATCCTGCTGTCTTGCAACTCGTCGAGGCTCGGCCCTCCGCAACCCTCGCTGGCGCGGTGACAATGATCAACCAGGCCGGAGCCGCACGCGGCGACGTAGGCTTCATTGTGTCGCAACCGCTGCCGCAGGTGTTTGAGGCCGGTGTGCATGACATGCTCCAACTCACCTTCCGCGCCCATCCGCTGAACACGGCGACCGCGACTTCCGTTACTCTGGGTGATGCGCCTGTTGCTCGGCAGGTTTCGGATGCATTGGCAAACGACTTGCCAGCGACATACGTCTCCGGCTCGATATTTATTGCCCCTTCACCCAACGCTCCTGCGCGGCTCCTTCCAGTGGCCCTGCTGCCTGACGGAAGTTTGCGACTCCGTCTTACCGGCGCGCCCAATCTGAGGTGCGTGATTCAAGAATCAACGGATCTGCGGACTTGGAGCGACCTTGAGGCTGTGCCAGCAAACTCAGAATTCATAGTGCCGCCTGCGCAAGCAGGTGTGAAAAACTTCTACCGGGCCGTCTCCGCCGCACAGGAATAACGCTGCGGCCAATGAACCTTAGCCCCTCCCTCCGAATGCGTAACTTGTCTGTGATTCGACAATTCTGGGCATGCCTCCTGGTCGCATGCTCGCGGCGCGCTGCGCTTTTGGCAGCCTTGGCTCTCCTCCCGCTAACGATGCGTGGTGAGACAGCCTCACGCGAGGTAACTGCCGGCAAAACGCTCTTTGAAGCAGCGCAAACGAACACCGTTGTCGTTCGGCTAATCGCGACAGGCGAGGAGAGCGCGCTCGGGTTTACCCTCAAGTTTAACACTGCCACCTTCACTTTCGTCTCCGCTGCCCTTGGCCAGGACGCGGCAGGCGCTGCGTTGAACGTGAACACAAACCAGGCCGCCTCTGGTTTGATCGGCATCGCCTTGGCAAAAAGCCCATCGGAGACTTTCACCGCTGGGAGCAAGCAAATCGTAAATTTAAGGCTGGCCGCTAAGCCAGGCACGCAAGGGGCTTCCAACCTCCTGGAATTCGTGGATGCTGTAATTGCTCGCGAGGTCGCAGACGCTAACGCCCTGGAGTTGCCGGCAACCTACACACCAGGAGTGTTGCTCGTGAACAGCCGTCCCGGTGTCAGCATCTCCGCGTCGCAAACGATCGAGGAAGATTCAGCGCTCTCCCTCGGCTTTACGATCAGCGACGCTCAATCCAAGTCTGAGGACTTGGTCCTCAGCGCCACTTCCAGCAACCCAGCTCTCCTGCCCAACGCAGCTTTATCTTTCTCCGGCACGGGAGCGAATCGCACCCTTCACGGCCTGCCTGCCACGAACCAATTCGGGTCCGCAATCATCACTCTTACTGTTTCAGACGGATCCCTCACCACAAACCGCGCCGTCACGCTGACCGTCACTCCCAAAAACGATGCTCCGACCGCTGCCAATGATTCCGTTCAAGCTCTGGAGGACGTGGCCACCGTTTTTGCTGCCGCAAACTTGTTGGCCAATGATGCACCCGGGCCGTTCAATGAAGCGGCTGAGGCTCTGAGTCTCACGGCCGTAAGCTCCCCCTCGTTAAAAGGTGGGATCGTCCTTCTAACGAACAACACCATTCGTTACTTCCCACCGACGAACTTTTTCGGCGCCGACAGCTTCACCTACACAATCACTGACAATGGCCTGAGCGCGGGATCTCCCGATCCGCGCACAGCCTCCGGCGTAGTTTCGGTGACCGTCGACCATGTGAACGCCAGACCTGTTCTCTTGCCGATTAGTCCCATGACAGTCGCGGAGGCGGCTTCGCTCCAGCTCACGGTTGTGGCGCACGATCCCGACGGGCAGGCGGTGACTTATTCCTTTGGATCGGACGCGCCGAACGGCGCGGTAATTGACCCTGTCTCCGGATTGCTGACGTGGACGCCCTCGGAAGAGCAGGGGCCGGGTGTCTTCCAGTTTACGGTCAAAGCCACTGATTCCGACACCAATCCTCTAACAGCTTCAGCGCTCATTCAGGTTGCCGTCACAGAAGTGAACCGCGCGCCGGAGACAACCTCGCTGCCGCCTCTCTCCGTAGCCGAGGGAACTCTGGCCAGTCTTCAAGTTCCCGCCTCCGACCCTGACTTGCCTGGGAATCAGCTCACATACACCCTTCTTCCTGGAGTTCCTGGCGCGGTGAGTCCTTCGGGCCTCTTCACTTGGACCCCCGGCGAAAATCATGGCGGAACAACGCAGCGAATTGGAATTGTCATTGCCGACGATGGCGCGCCAGCCCTTCGCGTCACCAATGAGTTTGACATTATCGTGGCTGAGGTGAACTCGCCCCACACCATTGCGGGCATCCAGCCGAAATCAGGCAACGAACTTGAGCCGCTCACCTTCCCAGTGGTCGTCACTGACGCTGACCTGCCCGCATCCCAATTTACCTACTCCTTGCAGAACGCGCCGGCAGGGATGGCCATCAATAGTTCCGGTCAAGTGACCTGGACCCCAACCGAAGCTCAAGGGCCTGCGATATACACTGTGTCTGTCGTAGTCACCGATGATGCGACACCCCCAATTAGCATCTCCTCACAGTTCCAGGTTTCAGTCATCGAGGTGAACAACGCTCCATCCGTTGCGGCTGCAGATCAAATAGCGGTGGAGGGGCAGCAACTCCGTTTTTCAGTCATTGGTTCTGACGCGGACTTGCCAGCTAATATGCTCAGCTTTGCGCTTTTGAACGCCCCCGTTGGAATGAGCATCAGCCCATCCGGTGAGGTGACATGGACGCCCGGCGAGAGTGATGGCGGATCTAGTCGGCAGGTGAGCGTCAAGGTGACCGATGACGGAGTTCCGTCTCTGTCCGCCACGAGTTCCTTCAGCGTCACAGTGCTTGAAACCAATGCCGCTCCCGAACTCGCGCTCGCTTCGAAAATAGTCACAGAGCAAACCGAGCTGGCGTTCCAAATTTCTGCCCAGGATCCCGATGTCCCCGCCAACACCGTCACCCTCTCGTTGCAGAATGCTCCTGTGGGCATGTTGATGAATGGGGCAGGGCAGGTGCGTTGGACGCCGACGGAAGCCCAGGGCCCGGGCGTGTACACAATCTCCGTCACAGCGACAGACAATGGATCTCCGGCTAAGAACAGTTCAGGGCAGTTTACCGTGACTGTCCTTGAGCGAAACCTACCGCCAGCGCTCGCTATCTCCAGCCAGGCTGTGGTCGAGGGATCTTTGCTCGCTTTCACACCGTTGTTCGGTGACCCCGATGTTCCGGAGAACAATCTCACCTTCAGCCTTGAGGGTGCCCCTCCAGGCATGAGCGTGGATTCCTCTGGTCGCGTTACATGGACACCTTCTGAGCAGCAAGCCCCCGGCAATTACCAAGTCACGTACGTTATCACAGATGATGGCAGCCCTGCGGAATCCATCCGTGGTCCGTTCACCGTGAACGTGGCGGAGGTCAACGCTGCGCCAGTGCTGCCGCAGATCGCCGCGCAAATCGTCAATGAAGGGTCCACACTCACCGTGAGCGTTCAAGCCACGGATCCGGATCTCCCTGCGCAAAAGCTCCTTTACGCCCTCGCGCCGGGCGCTCCTGCCGGGTTGGCCATCAACAGCTTAACCGGGGAAATTGTTTGGACACCGACGGAGGCCCAAGGCCCAGGTTCCTACAATGTCACTGTTATTGCAACCGATGACAGCCCGACGGTTGCAACTGCCCAAACGAGCTTCGTTATTAATGTCATCGACATTAACGATCCACCAACTCTCCTTGCGCCAGCGCTGCAGCAAGTTCCGCGCGGAGAGCCTCTGCGGGTTTCAGGCATCTCTGTTGCGGACGACTCCGGCCCGAATCCGATTTACGTGAAGCTTGAGGCCGACAGCGGGTTGCTGACCTTAGCGACGACGAATGGAATACTCTTTCTCGAAGGAACCACGGCGACAGGACGGAAAGTGGCCTTTCAAGGGACCGTCGAGGCGGTCAATGCTGCTTTGGGAACATTGCTGTTTACGCCAGCGGCTCCTCTCTCCGAAGCGCCATCAATCGTGGTGCTCGTGAACGATCTGGGGTCCACGGGTGTTGGCTCAGCCCATGAGGCCACTGCTCTAATCGCGCTTCAGCTCGGCGGCTTGAACACCGAGCCTCAAATCTCTGGGCCAACCGCAACCATCATTGCTCCTGAGGCCACCCTTTCCCGATTTGTGGTGGCTGTATCCGACTCTGAATCGCCAGCTTCCGATCTGGTGGTCACCGTGATGCCAGCGAACCCTGCGCTCATCCCTCCTTCGGGTATCGTTGTGGAAGGCACGGGTGAAACGCGCACCATCCAGTTCACATCATCTCCTGGTGTGACGGGGGCAACTCAAATCCGTGTGCGCGTCGCCGATCCTCTGAACGGCTCGGCGGAAGTCATCGTCCCGGTTTCTGTCGTGGCCATTCGTCCGCTGGTCGTTGTGCATCCTCCCTCGGAAGTGACGTTGCTCGAGGACACTCCGCTGCAACTCTCCCCGGAAGTTTCTGGAACGCCGCCGCTCACGTACCAATGGTTCAAAGATAACGAGCTGCTGTCAGGCGCCACCAACCTGGCCCTAAGCATCCCGTCCGTGATCACGAATGACGCGGGTGTTTACCAATTGCGCATCGAGAATGGGGCCGGCGCCGCATTCACCACCCCGACTGTGGTGAACGTCCAGGCCACGCCGAAAATTGTGTCATCCCCCACTGGCGGCGCTTTCCTGCAGGGAGCTTCTGTGCTTCTCCAAGTGCAAGCTCGCGGAGCCGCGCCTCTGTCATACCGCTGGTTCAAAGATGGCTTTGCGCTCACGAACGCCACGAGCGCTTCTTTGCTCCTAACGAACCTTTCCGAATCGCACGAAGGGGCGTACCAGGTCGAAGTTTCAAATCCGTTCGGATTGGCAGCGAGCGAGCCAGCCGTCGTCACCGTGGAGCAGCCTCCCACCATCGTCATCGCTCCCGCGCCGCTGAATGTGATTCAGGGAAACAGCGCTTCTTTGAGCGTCGTGGCTCAAGGGAGCCCAACGCTTCGCTACCAATGGTTCAAGGATGGCTCAGCCCTGCTGAACGCGACGAATTCCATCCTGGGGATTGCATCAGCTTCAACCAACCAGGGCGGGAGTTATAGCGTCGTGATTAGGAATGCGTTTGGGGCAATCACCAGCGCGCCTGTCGCGCTGCGCCTGGTGGAGCCGGTTCGCATCACGCAAGGTCCGGTGTCGATTACCCGGAATGCTGGCATGACCGCTGTGTTCACTGTGCAGGTAACGGGCGCCGGCCCATTTGCTTACCAATGGTTCCGCAACAACGCGATTATTCCAGGCGCGACGAATGATGCCCTTGCTGTGAGCGGTCTCACGCAGAGCGATGCTGGTGAGTACATGGTTCGTGTGGGCAACGAGGCTGGGTCACAAAACAGCGCCCCAGCAACGCTCACCGTCATCACTCCCCCAAGCGTCACCATCATCGGCACAAATGTCATTAATGCCGTGGCGGGGCAAAGCGTGACCTTGCGCGGTTTGGCGAGCGGCACGGAGCCTCTCGTGTATCAATGGTTCAAAGGCGCTGCTCCAGTTAGCGGGGCGAATAGCCGCCTTCTTCCTTTGTTCAATCTTCAAGCCTCCGATGCAGGAGCTTACACCCTGCGGGCCACGAATGCGGCCGGCTCAGCCTCCGCTGCTTTGGAGTTGCTGGTTCACACTCCTGTCGCGATCACGCAGCAACCTATTGACTTGCTCGTGAAGCAGGGTGACCGCGCAACCTTCTCGGTCGGCGTAACCGGATCAGCTCCGATATCGTATGAGTGGTTCTTCAACGGCCAATCGCTCACGAACGAGACAAATGCGACACTCGTCATCAACTCCGCGCAGCTTGCGAACGATGGCCGGTATCGTGTGCGGGTCACGAATCCAGCGGGCGAAGTTCAGGTCTCCCGCGAGGCTCTCCTGACTGTCGCCGTGCGGCCCGTCATCACCCGTCAGCCAGCGAGCCAACGGGCATTCCCTGGTTCCGAGGTCGTTCTGGAGGTCGTGATCAGCGGCACCGCCTCTCGATACCAGTGGCTGAAGGACAATCAGGAAATCTTTGGCGCAACCAACGCCACGCTGGTTCTGTCCGGTGTGGCTTCGGACCATTCAGGATCCTACCACGTGGATATTTCGAACTTCGCAGGTTCTGCCACGAGCGATCCAGCTATTGTAACGGTCCTCACCCCGCCAAACATTGTGGTTCATCCAACAAGCCAGGACATTCTTGCTGGGCGCCCGCACACACTGGCTGTCACAGTGACCGGCACCGAACCATTGACTTACCAATGGCGGAAGAACGGGGCCGACCTGCCAGGGGCCACCAGTCGCACCTTAACGCTTGATAACCCGCAGAACACCGCGGCCTCAACCGATTCCGGCGATTATTCCGTGCTCGTTTACAATGACGCTGGCGCTTCGATCTCTGAACCAGCTTCAATCTTCGTTGTCACCCCGGTCGCCATGACACTTCAGCCGGTGGACACGGAAATCATGGAAGGCAATGCGGATGTTCTCTTCGGATTCGCCACTGGCACCGGCTCAATCACTTATCAGTGGCGCCGGAATGGAGCCGAGTTGGTTAACGAGACGAACTCGACCCTTGTTCTGGCGAACGCAACCAGCGCTCTCGCGGGTCTGTACGATCTCGTCGCTCGAAATGATCTCAGCGCCTCAACTAGCGCCGTGGCCAGAGTTACCATCGCTGAGCGGCCCCGCCTTCAGCCGCTGCCATTCGAATCGATCGTTGCTGTTGGATCAGATTTCACGTTAAACGCGGCTGCCACTGGGTTGCAGCCCATGACGTACCAATGGGCGCTCAATGGCGTGGTCATACCCGGCGCCACAAATCAGACCTTCACCATCACAAACGCGCAGCCGCAGAATTCCGGCAGCTACCATGTGACCGTTGCCAATCGTGGCGGCGCTGCTCAGAGCAACCCTGCTCTTGTGCTGGTTCAGGCCCCCACTGTGACTTTGGCTGACAGGCTCGCCGACGCGCTCACCAACGACGCGCGGGCGGCCGTGTTGCGTGGCGACAATTTCCGTGCGTCTGCGGAAACAGGTGAGGAGCACATCCCCGGCACACGAGCGCGGCGCTCCGTTTGGCTTACTTGGAAAGCGCCAGTCAGTGGGATAGCTCAGTTTACAACCGCGGGCAGCGCTTTTGACACCACTCTAGCCGTTTACCAGGGGCCTCGCGGCACAACGGCTTCAATGGCGAGAGTCGCATCGGATGAGGACT
>DASPKX010000129.1:0-28306 GCA_035627835.1 Candidatus Methylomirabilota bacterium | reverse complement strand
CAGTTGAATTTGCGGAAGGATTGTCCATCCCTCTGTACCCTTCGAAAGCCACGCCGGCGGCGAAGAGCTTCGTCGCGAACGAGCTTGGGCTGTACGCATGGTCTCCAGCCGCCAACGGTTGGCCAAAAAGATTGAAACCTTGTGCAATCGTCGTGCTGAACTCGAGCACCATGCCCGGCTGATTCAGGCCGTCCGCGCCTCCAAGCTGCATGCAATGGCGCCGTATATCCGCGTCGTCCAGCAGGTTTGCGCGCTGGCTGGAAAGGAGCAGCGTTTGCCAATTCGCCAGCCCATTCGTGCCAGGAAGGATTCGGTAATTCTCAACCCGCAAGGACGCGGTTGTGCCGTATGCGTCCGGATTGTTAAACCCGAGCCGCCCGCGCAGAACGTCCCAATCCGCTTTCAGCTCCGCGAGAGCGCTGGATAACCCGGGGTCGCCTGTATCGCTGCCAGCGTATTGCGGTTCACCATTGCGAACTACCCCAAGAGCCCGGGAGTTTACGATTCGGCTAAGGAACTGCTGGCCCGTTGGCGTGCCGAGCATTCCCGTCTCGTAGTCATAGGCGTTCGCCGCTAGATACGCATATCGGGAGGCAAGCTCGAGCAATGTTTGATAACGCTCCAGTTTCTCATCACGGAACAGACGGAATGCGGCATCCCGTGTGCGGTACCCTTGAACGATGGCCGCCGCGCGCTGGCGCGCCACTTCGCGTTCCTGGAGGATGCGATTGCCTTTCATCACCAAGGATTGGTAGTTCCGCAACGCGGCGTCCAATTCCTGGAGGCGCTGGTTGATCGTGAAGATGCTTCCCTGCAAATCATCCAGCATGGCATCTAATTCGACGACGGCTCGCTGATGCTCCACCATCCGTTTCGCCGGCGTGGTCACATTCAACTCTCGTTGTCGCGCCGCGATGCTTGTGCCCAGCTCAAACGCCCCGACCACAGCCTCTTTAACCGTGCTCAGAACGCCGCCCACCTCCTGCGCAACCGCATAGGTCGCCCAAATTGCGGCGCGCGCCCCTGACAGAATATCGCCGCCGTTGGCCAAACCCAGGATGGTCGATTTAGGCAAGGCTTTGTCCGCCGTTTCCGCGGAGTTCTGCAAGGCGTATGCAGAGTTTTTATAAATCATTAAACCGACTTTCCCCGCGTAGAGCGCGCTTTCACTCAGGTCGCGGGAGATCGCGGTCAGCGTGTCATTGGCATGCAGCAACGAGTCCACATCCAACTCCGTCTGGAAGAACTCCACACTGCGGTCCAGCCTCCGCTTAAGCGCAGTGTTGTCTGACAGAGCTTGCGCTGCCGCATTCCGCGCGGCGAGAATCCGGGAGACGGCCTCCTGCAATTGCCCCGGTGTGGACCGCGACCCCGTCCAGCCGGCTGGCTTGATGAAGTTCCCCGTGCCGTCCAGGTTCACGACCACGTATTGATTGCTGTTCCCAAAGCCGCGCGCGTAAAAATCGAAGTTATCCTTGTTGGTGCTGTTGTTGTAAGCGTCGCTGTAATCCTGAATGTCGATTTTAACCTGCAATGGCTGCACTGGATTCAGCAGGCTCCCAAAGGTGATTTGCGGGGAGTCAACGTAAGCGTAATGGAAGAAGTCTGGCCCGGTGTACCCCTGTGGATACTGTTTGCCGGGCCCAATGTCATCGCTGTAGGGCGTCCCAAACAGCTCAACAAGCGCATTGGTGAAAGCCATCTCCTGCCGCAGCAAGCCGGCTTGGAAATCATCGAGGGAATCCTGCTCTGAACGCATGCGCCTCGTGACATCCTTCGCGTCGTCGAAAGCGATCACGGCGTTGTTCAAAGCCACCTTCGCGCGTTGATACACCTGCTCGAAGTGGGATCCATTCTGCCCGCCAACGACCTGTGTTGGGTCAATGTCGAACGCGAGGCTTCCCTCCGCCAGCCCCAAGGGCGTCAGGCCGGCTTCGGCGCTGTCCATTGCGCTTTGCAACGCGTCCGCTTCGAAAGCTAATAACTGCAGCTCCGGAACCGTGGTGCGGTCCACTTTCTGGATCCCTTCGTGGTCTGGGTTCGGATCGGTTGCTGGGAGAATTGCATTGCCCGCGAGCCAACTAAGATAGCCGCCCTGGCCTGTTCGGCTGGCCCAATGATCCAGGCCCCAATACCGAACCGCGTTATTCGAGCGGGAGGCGTTTACACGCGTTGCGCTGAGGTAATCCCATCCAACATTGCCGCTCGGTTGGTAATCCCGCCTCCAAGTCAAATCGAATACTTTCCGCCCTGTGGTGGCGACGCCGGCAGCAGCCGTGGCGAACTTCCTTTCATCCAGGTAATCCACAGCCACGGCTTGTCCAGCCACCGTCACGGCTTCAATCCTCGGCACCCAATCGAAGTTGGGGTTCATCAGCAGCGAGTAGTAGCCCTTCAGAGCTGTAAGAAAATGCCCATACGCGTCCCCATGCGCCTGGGGGTATAGCGCTGCGGCATCAGATGCATTGACGACGCCATCATGGTCCTGATCCTTAACGTCGTAATTGATGGCGTAAATGACCTCTCCCGAGTCGATGCCCCGGGTGTAATTCCACACAAGGCGGTTGTAGAATGGAGCGACCTGAACACCCGGTTGCAATGAATCATCACGCCCCCGAAGCAACGCCAGTTCTTCCTCAAGCAGAGAAGGCTCCTGGCCTTTGAAGGAGAATAACGCCGTGGCGATGTCGCCATAAGCGTTGTCCTTGGTTCCGATCCCGATGGTGGGGTTGGCCGCGTCCGCTGCGGCCTCATTGCCCAACATCATATAGAGATCGTTCAGGTAACCGGCCGCGAGCAGCAGCGCGTCATTCGCGGGGCCATAATTGTAGCCGCCTTCAATGCTCAACAACCGTCCGCGCCGGAGCACCGTTTCGTAAATCTCAATCAAACCGTGGCTGTTGAGCGTGTCTGCGTTCAGAGCAACGTCGCCTTCCCAGCGGCGTCCCGCCTGCGCAATGATGCTGGCGTCGGTCGTCACCGTGTTGTTGAACAGATCGGTGGTCCGCTGGTTAAACGGATTGATGCCGGCGAGCACACGTTTAATCCATCCCTCCACCAATTGTGGTGGCGTCCACGCGGACCAATCCGCTTCGGTCGGTGAGGCCTTGTACAGAGGGTGTGCCGGATTCGTGGGGCGATAGCGCAGCACGAGGTAATTGTCCGAGAGCGCTTGCACTCCAGCGCCGCCAAGAGTGTAGCGCGGAATATCCTGCCCCAACACGAGCGCCAGATAATTCGACATCGTGCGGTCCGGGAAGGGCGGCACACCGTCAACGGGAGCGCCGATTTTCCATTGGTATTCGTAGTCGCTGGAATGAGCTGCCATATCCGCGTTGTGCTGCAGAGTGATCTGCTCGCTCAGAGGATTTGGTGAAGCCACAATTTTCAAAGCGCCCGAATACAGGCTGCCGCCGACCTTGATGATGTGCAGCGCCACTGGATCGCCCGGTGTCGTGAACGCGGTGCCTCCACCTTCAATAATGGTGATGTAGCCGCTCCCAGGGCCGACGGCGGTCAGCGCGTAAGTATCGACCGCGGTGTTCTGATTCGTGACGGCCGCCAGAGCCTGGGCGCCCACGAGGGCTGTTAGGTTCGTGTCCGCAACGTAGGTTCCAGGCACGGTCGAGCTTTCATGGAAGACTTCCACTGCCGTTGTTAAAGCCGCCACCAAGGCCGTCCACTTGCCCGCATTGGGGTCCGTGGCAGGGCAGAGCGCGGTGACGGAGGCAAGATCGTTTGAGCTTAGCACATTCAGCAACACGTACGAGCCGGTGACATCATTCACGATTTGCCCTTGAAAGCAGAGGCTCCCTTTGCTGCCGATGGTCGGATCAAAAAAGACCCGAGTCGATAAATGCAGGGGTAATTGTGGAAAATAGACGCGCCCTTGATAGTCCTGCGTCTGCACCCCACCGGGCAGAGTCGTCAGGCCCTGGGTGGCGAGGTCGGACGTCTTCTGCCGAGTCGGATCGTGGAGGACCGCGCTCAATGGCTGGCTGGCAAAGGCCTGCGCGATCGATTGTTGGTACAACACCATCGCCGTCTTGAAATCACGGACTCCGGGCAGTCCGTTGACCGCTTCTGTCAAGGTTTGGCCGTACGGCATGGTCGGGACCGCTTTGCTCTCATCGGCTGGGTCCACTGACGGCCACACGGGCCGGTAAACAATCTCAAGGCTCGGCGTCGTTTTCGATGTCGCATCGCCGACAAACTCGTCGTTCACGAGCGGGCGAAGGTACGGCACGATGGCCCCCACGGCGGGCGGATTCGCCACTCCCGGCCAATCAAAGCCAGGTTGGGTGGGGTAGTAAAATTGCATCGTGAAGCTGTTCGTCCCGACAGGCGATTGCGCAAGCAGGGGCGGGCGATTGGTGAACGCGACCGCTTCACCGTAAATGTTCGTGCTCGCAATGACCATCGGCCCCTGTGTTGTCGGGTTTCCTGTGCTGCTCACTGTCACGGCCAGCGTGAGCGGGACACTCGATCCGTCATAACGGTCTGAGACGACGATCGACACATTCAATGTGGTCGCAAGCCCGGCAGGGGGCGTGGCTGTGATTCGTAGTCCCTGAGCCGTCAACCAACTCGGCGCGTTTTGCAGGGCGAGTTGAAGGTATTGCTCCTCACGCGAGGCGTGGATGTAGTAAGTGGAGGTGGATCCGGCCACAAATCTCGCTGCGGGAAGCGTTGTGAAAGAACTCCCGTTCTTATCGTAATGACCAGCTTCGAGCGCCGGCAACCCAGCGTGCTGACCTCGATAGACCCAGAATCCATTCTTCCGGTCGCGATAGGTGAATTGACTGTAATAGCCCAGCGGACCGGTCCCATCGTTGTGGCTCCAGCCAATGGGGAGATCGCCGCCACGATGGCTGGTTTCAGTGTTGTAGTTGCGAACTGAATCCCCGGTCCCTTCAACTGGTGGTGGCAGAAGCCCTAGTGGGGCAGGGGGCTGCAGAAGTGAGCCTGCACTCACGATGTAATCAAACATCACACCGGCTTCCGGCTTTTCACGACGCACTTTGTAAACAGCCATGGCAGGGCGATTGTCAGATTCGCGGTACTGCACCAGAACATACGGCTGGGAACTGTAATTCGCCCCTTCAGTGATGTTTAGATCATCGCGCAAAGCGAATGCGCCCCCGCCTTGCATGAGCGCGTGCTCCTCGTTCGGATTATACCCAGGCAACTCGGGATCGTTCTGGGAATAGATGCTGCCTAAGCCGACCAACGGGTTCCACTCACTCCCTGCGCTCCCTTTGTTGCTTGCGAGGACAATCTCCCGCTCATCTGACGGCCACTCGATTGAGTAAATGCCAATAACGGAAGGCCAAAGCGCTTTTTTGAAGCCATTTAACGTGTTTACCGAGTTGGAACGGAACCACCAGACTTCAAGCTGGTTGCTCCCAGGGATGGCGTTGACGGGAATAATCGCACCAAGGTTTGCCAAAGTGGCGTTTGTGAATGGGTCCACGTACGCATAAGGGTTGAAAGAATTGCCGGCCGGTTGGCGAACGTGCCCCGCAACGTAGGGGGCTCCCGCAGTCGAGCCTGCTTCTCCGGTCGGCGCTTCGATCCGCTGCCCCACTTTTACCTTTGCCCTAACAACGCGGGGCGTCAGGGCATCATCGGCCCACTGGAGGGTGTTGCTCACGCTGTTCCAGGCTGCGAGATTCGTGGCGACTGAGCCGAAGAATGAGTTTTGTTCCAGGCTGGTGTTCAGCCAGGAGAACACGCGCTCAAATGCGATATTATCCCCGGCGGTGTAATGCAGCAGTGTTCGGTGCGCCGGGAACTCCTGCGACAGATACGTGTAGAAACGGAAATCGCCGGTTAATTTGGCTCGCGGTGTGTCCAGCGGGTCCTGGTAATCAATATTTGGAACATTATCCGTCGAGAGCGCCACCGCCGTCGCCTGCGCTTCACTTTCCGATTGAACCACCGGTCGCACGTAGTGGGTGTATTTCTCGATATCGTCCGGCCAGACGAGTTGATAACGGGCGAGCATCGAAGGCCACCTCAAGCCAACGACGCCTTCCTCCATCCAATGCACCAGGTAATCGTTTAGGTTTTGCGTTTCCCGATTTGCATAAAATTCAATGAATTCGCTGCCCGCTTTGGCATGGCTGAATGCATAAGTTCCTCGAGCGGGCTGCTGGATGGGCTCCGGGTGCAGCTCCGTCAACGAGCCCGGTGAAGGTGGCACGATTCTCTCGCCCAACTCCACTTGAACATCGATTGGATTGACTTGCTTAAAGACATCCACCACTTCGAACCCAAGCGGCTGATGAGTTATGCCGTCAGCGTTCGCATCACCGAGCAACTCCACGAACACGCGCCCTTCCTGGTTGTGCGCATGGATGTTCCCGTGCTCAAACCACAAGGTGCGCAATTCTGGCAGGGAACTGTTCGTGGAACCGTCTCCCGCATTTGATTGGCCAATGTCGACGTATTCCGCGCTGACTGTGCGCGGGAAGTTGTTGTTGTAAACGATGTTGATCGCCTTGACGCGGGCGCTGGGGACGTTCACCAACTTGCCGCTGCCCTGGAACGTCTTTTCGGTCCAATAAATTTTCCGCGGCTGCTTCACCGGCGAGCCGGAGACGATGTAAGTGGTCGTGTATAAACGAAAGAAATGCCCTCCCTGAACCAGGTAATTTGGGCTGTTCGTCGTGTAATCCGCTGGTGGAACGGTCGTCGATTCCGCCTTCTGCCAGGTGATGCTCACTGGGCCGGCTTCAATGGCGTACACCACCTGCGCATGCGGGCTCCAGTAATACGGGGGATTTGTTTGCCCTGGGGCTAAATACGGTTGTGGCAGCCAATATTGCGATGCGAGCGCGTTCGTTAGTGGCGCTCCGTTCTCATCGGTGTCCGGCCGGGGAATCACGCTCCCGAACAAGAACGATGCCGGCCTGCTCACGTACGGAACCCCGATCTGGACGCGGCGCAGCGCCATCTGAACATGGCCCTGCACAAACCCAGCGGGTATTCCCGAGACGCGCACCCATGCCTCGAAAGAAGTGGGCGGGTTGGTGAAACTTCGAAGGTCCAGGCCGCCGCCGAATGGGACAAAGCCTTGAAACTGCCCGCCTGTGGCGGGGAGGGCGGTTCCCGACTGATTGCTTGCGGGAGTCGGTTGCTTGCCGTTTGAGCCTGCGGGAACCCCGGGCTGCTGCGAAATCGGCACCCCTCCAAGAGAACTATAGTTGTAAGGCACCAGGCTTTGCTCGAATTCGAGCGGGAGCACCGTTGCGCCGCGCGCCAGAACCGCCACAGCGAACAAGCCGCCGAAACCAAGCAGCCTGCGCGCCCGAGACCATGTCCGGAAGGCGCTTGAAAGTGTGAATGTTCGCATGGCGCTTTGAGTTTGCTCCTGTTAGCTGCTCAGCGGCCTGTGGTGGAGGCGTTGTCTCGGATAGCGAGCTTTTCCACCATGGCGCGAAGGCTTTGAAGCTCACTCTTCAGCTCCTGAATTTGCCGCTCCTTCCGTTCGCTTTCCGCATGCAGTTGCTGAATCGCCCCCACCGTCACCGGCACGATTTCGGAGTAGGCAACGCTTTTCACCCCTTTGTTCTCATCCGTCACCTCCGGCAGGACACCCTCGATTTCCTGCGCCAGAAATCCGAGAGATCTCATCGCCCCTGCGTCATCGGTTTTGAAGTGATACGACACAGGCCGAAGCTTCAGCGTCTTTTCAAGGGCGCCATCAATAGGCTCGACATCAGTCTTCAATCGGGCATCCGAGTTGACGTAGTATTGCCCGTCGCCATAGCTGATGTACGAGCTTTTGCCATAGGTCGCGCCAACGATTGAAGCAAACCCAAGATTTCCATTGAAATCGGTTCCGATCTCCCACGCGCGGGACACGCCGTTCTTCTCAAGCTTGAGCTGTGTGTCTTGCCCGCTCTTCACGTGAAGCGCTTTTCCCGGGGAACTAGTCCCGATGCCGATCCTGCCATCTGAGGTCCAGCGCATGACCTCTTTGTCCGCATTAATTGTGGTTTTTAGAACTCCGCCTGAGTACCCGTACAAGGCCGGGCCATCCGCGTCGGAGTTGTAGCCGAGGCCGTGGTTCCGATCGGGACTGCCTCTTAAATAAATGTTATGGTCGCCGAGATATTGAGCGCCCCCAATGTTAACTGTCCCATTCAACGTGAGCGCCCCAGAGAAGGTCTGATCGGCGCTCAACAACGCCACATTTCTCGTCAGCGCCGCGTCCGGCACCGTCCCTGTGATGCTTCCTCCCGCCACACTCCCGACAAACTTTGTGGCGGTAACGGCGCCGTCACCGGTGACACTCACCACGGCTGCGCTGCCGCTAAAGGCGAAATCGACCGTTCCGCCCGTCCTTGCCATAAGGACCGTTCGCGACGCATCTGCATTCTGTGAGAGAGCGGCGTTGTTGCCGATCACGTTAACATTTTTGAAAGCGGCCCAGGCGCCGGATGTGCCGATGTGCGCGACCCCGGCGGTGAGGCTCTGTGCTGTCACGTCACCCGCGACGTCCAGCGCTGACGCCGGATCGGCATTGTTAATCCCGACGTTTGCTCCTTTAACGCTCACCACGGAGGAGCCGCTGCTCGAAGCCAGGCTTTGGGCTTTCATCGCATTTTCAGCGAGGAAAGCATATGGAGCTGTCACCAACTTAACGCGGGGCCGTAATTCGACGTCGGCGGGAGGGTTGCCCGCGCCAATCCGCTTCACGGTAAAGCCAATCAGCCGATTCGCGGCGCTCGCGCCTGTGAATACCGTCGCCAGTGCGGGCCTCGGCTCGTTGCCCACCTGCGTTCCTTCACCGAGCATCACACTGAAGTAGCCTTTATCCACGGTGACGGTCTGGCCTTCGGTCCAGTAGTCAGTCCCTAGATCGTCGTAGATGCGAAAGACAACGTCGTAGTTTCGTGGGGCGTCAGCGCCAAGCGGGGCGCCGTTCCCGTCCACGAGATAGCCCTGGTATGCAATCAACGCTGGCGGCGACGCTGCATCCTGGCTTTGTCCGCTGACCAGTGTGCTAAACGCCACCAGCAGGAGAAGGCAACTGCGCGTCCAGCGCAGAGTGAGGGAGGATTTGCTCATAACATTTAAAGTCTGCTTCATGGAACAATTGTCAGTGTGGGCACGTCGGAAATGCGGTTGAGTGTAAACTTGCCCTCCGCGACGAACTGGCGGGTGTCATTTGTGCCTCCGGCTCGCGGCAAGCCGATGACAGTCACCGTTTCCAGATAATCACCCGTGATCGTCCGCGTCCCCTCCACCTGGCTGCCAAAATCGTTCGCCGGTGGATCCAGGTTCAAAGTGATGGCTCGTTGTATCTTGTAGGACTCTGAGCCTTGGGGCGCTTTCGCCTGGAAGGTTGCATCCAGGTTGTCGTGGTCCGGGTGATACGTGTGCAGGAAGGGATTTGATCCGTGGTCATCGTACTCGGTCTCAACCGTCGTCGTGATTTCGCCACTCTTGAAATTCCCGCTGAACTGCCACGGGGTGTTTTGGGTGGAGAAGGGCAGGTGAGTGGCGCTGATTCGCCGCGCTTGTTTGAGAAAGCCAGGGTGCAAGGCGGCTTGCTTGGTGGCCGCGATCACGTTGGTGCCCGGATCGAGCCCGCAGAAAACACGCTGCAAAAGGCTGGCCGCCCCGTTGTCCGCGTTGTGCACAATCAGCCGCAGCGGGTATGGCCTTGGCGCTGCTGTCACCGATGTGTCCAGCGCCCTTAACAAGTATTGGCCGTTGCTCCCCTGAATAGGGTTGCCGTTGCCATCCACCTGATACGACTTCAGATACTGTCCGACATGGTCCACCATCGCTTTGCCCACCCACAACCCGGACGTGGTGCCAGTGACTGCCGAGACTGCCGTATCGATGGCCGTGAATCCAAGTGAGTCTGTGAACCGAAGGACGCCGGCGGACAAATCTCCGGGCGCATTCGTCAGCGCTGCGCGGTTGATTCCGAACACGACTTCCACCTCGGATCCAATCTGCCCCGCTGGTGTGAGCGTCCAGCTTTGAGACCGGTTTACCAGCAACGGAATGGCCCCATAGGTGAAATTTGTAAAATTCATCGCGCCGCGGACCAATAATGGCGGAACCCCGACAATGTTCGTCTGGCCTGCTGGCGGCTGTTCGGAGGGAAGCAACGTCGCGCTCACTGTCACTGCTTGCGCGCTCTCGTTCCTGATCACGGCCGCGAAAGTGTTGAAGTTCGTCCCAAATTCGATGCTGTTCGCTCCCCGCAGCTCGATGGAGAAGGGGCCAAAATAACGATTAAAGCTCGTGCCTGCCTTCACCCAGAACGCCTCCCCCCGTTGCACCGGGAATTTGCGCGTGCTTTGGAGCAGCGTGGGGTTGTTGGTGTCCAGCGCGCCCCCTGGGTAGTAGTAGATCTCGGCATTCGCTTGCAAAGCGGGCGCGAGCGACAGGAACTGCTCAAAGTCCGGAGGGGTTGTTGGCACGGTGGGAAATCCGATGAAGTTCAACCCAGTTGTTGTCCATTCATACGAGGGGGCAATCGGCTTCCCCTTCACGCTCCAACTGAAGGCCACCGGGTTCGTTGCCACATTCACAAGGTAGGCCGAGTTGCCGCTCAAACGCTGCAAGCTCGAGGCGGAATTCGTGCGGCTCCAAGTCAGCCATTGGCTTGTTTCCAACGGCTCCTGTGGATTGTCCACGAATTGCATTTGCGACGCGGGGTTCCAGCGCCAGACAGCAAGGATTGGATTGCTCACATCCCCGCTGATCATCTCGGCAAGCGTCGTGTGCGAGGCGTCCACATGCAGGTAAACAGCATTCCACCCGTTCGTAAGCGGAATCGTCTGCGTAACCCACTGGGCTTCCACCCGCCCGCTGAGAGCCGCCAGGCAAAGAGTGAGGGCTTGGATGATTGTTCGATATGCTTTCACGCCGGTGTTGCACCTGCACACAGCGGGCGCTCCGGCCCGCGCGCATGCAAGATGGAACAGAGGGTGAACTCAGCGCGGTAAACGTAAATGAGCGGTCACGCCTTTTCTCTCTGGGTGAGAGCGCTCATTTGCGCTGGGTGATCGCGCTTTCGGAGTTGAATAAAGAAAGAGGCGTCGGAGCGGGGAATCACGGCGGAGGACCGCGGCATTAATGACTCCGGCGCTTAAAGAGGCAGGTCTAAGGCGATAAGCTGGATCGCTTTTCCATCGCGAATTTCAGCAGGGCATTCGGGCCATGCAGGCCCAGTTTCGCCGCTGTGTTGAAGCGATGGTTGTCCACTGTCTTTGGGCTGATGAACAGCTCTTTGCCGATTTCTTTGCTCGTCTTCCCATCGGCAATCAATGCGAGCACACGCCGCTCCATTGGGGTCAGTGACGCGAGGCCCGGCCGTTCCTGCGCCAGTTCGCGCGCCCGGGTGTTTCGCTTCACCAGGAGATGAGAGATTGCCGGGCTGATGAAGTATTCACCCGCGGCCACCTTTCGCAGGCAACTCACTATGTCGAGAACGGCGTTCTCCTTCAGCACATAGCCGCGCACACCGGCATCCATCGCCTCCATGAGCATGTCCTCCTCCTTGAACATCGTGAGGAGAACCACCTTCGTCGTGCTTTTCGATTTTCCAAGCTCCCGCGCTGCTTCCAATCCGCTTAAGCCAGGCATGCTGATGTCCAGCAGCGCCACCTCCGGCTCGTGCTCCGCAATTAACCGCAAGGCCGCTTTGCCGTCGTCAGCCTCGCCGACAATCGCCAGGTCCGGGTGCTTCTCGAGCACACGCCGAATTCCTTCCCGGAAAATCGGGTGGTCGTCAGCAATTACGATTCGGGTGCGCGCAGCAGCCATGCCTCAGGAAATCATTTCTCCCAGGGGTTTTCGAGCCGGGATTTCGATCCTCAACGTCGTTCCCTTTCCATGGGCGCTTTCAAAGTGAACATGCCCGCCCATCATGCGAACCCGCTCCACAATTCCTCCCACTCCAAAGCCGCGAGCCGCTCCTTCCGTGAATTGCGCGCCTGCGTCGAAGCCGCTCCCATTGTCCTGAATCTGCACTCGCAACAAGCTCGGCTCGCGAGTAATCCGCACACTAGCCTGCTCCGCCCCGGAATGTTTGAGGATGTTGCTGAGCGCTTCCTGCACCACGCGGAAAAGGTTGATCTCTCCCTCCGGCTCCAGCGCCCCATCGAGCGGCTCTATATGAACGGTGAATTCCACCTTGGAAGCTCCGGCCATGCGCCCGATGAGTCCTTGAAGCGCTTTCTTCAAGCCCAAAGCGTCGAGTTGATACGGGCGGAGATTGTGCGAAATCTCACGCACCTCCTCCAGGGTCTCGGCAGCCGCCTCAGAAATTTCGTCCAGCTCCACGGGGAGCCCGCGCCCCGTCGCACTCTGCCTGGCCATGAGCGCGCGATTTCGAATCACCAGCAGGCTTTGCCCCACCGAATCGTGCAGTTCGGCTGCTATCCGTTTTCTGTCTTCCTCCTGCGCCTGCAGCAATTGCCTGGAGAAGGCTTCCTGCCTCGCGCAGGCCAGCTTGTGCCGGCGCACACGCGTTTCGTTCCATCCCCAAATGCCGGCGAAGACAACCACCACCGCGCCCACTCTGAACGCAGTCGTCTCCCAAACGGCTGGCGTGACACTCAAAGCCAGCGTGGCGCCTTGCGCATTCCAAACCCCATCATTGTTGCACGCGGTGATCTGCAGTTCGTATTCGCCCGGAGGCAACCGGCTAAAATAAGCTGCCCGTGTGGTCCCTGCCTCCGTCCAGTTTTCATCCAATCCTTTCAGCCGATGGCGGAAACGAACCCGGCTGGCGTCTGTGAAGCTCAGCGCTCCATATTGAACCTCCAGCCGATGCCGTCCCGATGGCATGGTGATTCTGCCGCCCTCTGCCAGGGTCATTTTGTCGTCCAAGAGCAACCGCTGAATAACCACAGGCGGCGCTTGTTGGTTTTTGGTGATGCGGGCTGGATCGACGATGGCCACGCCTTGCACCGTCGCAAACCAGAGAGCGCCATTGGGCGCTTTCCAGATCGTCGGTTGAACACCGCTGGAGCATTCACTCGTGGCCAACCCGTCCGTGGTTCCGTACCGCACCACATCCAATTCGCCACCCACGCCCGATGCGCGCTTGTCCAATTCCTCCACGGCGACGCGGTAAATGCCTTGAGCTGAAGCCAGCCACAAATGGCCGAGATCGTCCTCGATGATTCCCCGGATGCTCTTCGGCAGAGCAGGGGCGGTGATGCGCTGAGGCTGGCCATCCAGGCCAATCCTTGCCAGACCATCTCCGACCGTCCCGACCCAGATCGTGTCGCGCCTATCGCGATGCAAGCTCCCGATTCGTTGCCTTCCCATCCCCGTCCCAAGATGAACCCGCTCCCAACCGCCGCTTGCGCCTCTCCGCACCAGCCCATGCTCCCTTGACCCAAAGTAACTATTGCCCCGTAAATCGTGCGCAATCGCGACGACCTCGGTGAAGTTCTCAATCCCGCCGGGATCGACCGCCTTTACCGCCCCGTTTTCAATGCGCGCAATTCCGGGCTGCCGCCCGATCCAAATCGTTCCATCAGTTCCCTCTGAGAAGCAATAATTGGCTCCCTGCGGCTTCTCTCCCTCTTCCAGGAGCGCTGCAAACGTGCCTCCATTCTCCCTCTGCCAGACGCCATTTCCGTAGCCGCCGCACCAAAGCCCTGTCTTCGTTTTTGTCCCGGACCAGGCGTATAGATTGGTGAGTCGCTCCGTTTTCAGCGTTTCGAGGTCCACCTTGGTTATCCACCCGTTCTGCGTCACCACATAAGCAGCCTCGTTGTCGCCGCTGATCGTTTTAATGATCTCCTTGGACAGGCCGCTCGCATCGCTTAAGCCGCGGAATCGTCTCTCCCGCACCCGCAGCAATCCATATCCATCTGTGGCCAGCCAAATGTTCCCCTCCTTGTCTTCGAGGATTTGCCGGCAATTTGCCACGCCTGCCGTTTGCACCAGCTCAAGCTCCCCGCCGTGCGGGAGGCGCCAAAGCCCTTCCTGCCACGTCCCAATCCACACGGTTCCATGGCGGTCCTCAAGCAGTGAGGCCGGTGATTTCACTCTCAAAGGAAAAGCCGCCCGACGCGTCCACCCATCATCGGTCAGCAACCAAAGGCCCCGCGAAGAGCACCCCCAAATCCCGCTTGCCCCAGCGAACATGCCGCGCATATCTCCTGGCCCAACACCGGTGAACTGAATCACTCGACCGTCCGGGGGATCAATCCGCGTGATGTTTGGGCCCGCCGCGGCCCACAAGCTCCCCTCCACGTCGCGTCCCATAAACCAGACGTTGTACGGGCTGAACTGCACGGCCGGGATCTTCTCCACAAATCGCCCGTTCTGGAACTTGAACACCCCTTGCTGGTCTCGCGACGCGCTCCAAAGGCTGCCATCGGACGCGAGCTTGAACCACGACAAGCCGCGCGAAGGCACCCCCTCGCGCTCATCAAAAGACCTGAAAACTCCGCTCTTCCACCTCGCCACCTCACCCGAGGCTGACGCCACCCACAGCGAACCTTCAGGCCCCACATCGACCGTCACAATTCGGTCGTCCCGCAGCTCAGGAGTGTTGCTCGCATCAAACACCGTGAACTCCTTGCCATCGAACCGAACCAATCCTGCAAATGTGGCCATCCACAGAAACCCGTCCGGCGTCTGCGCCATGGAGAAGATCGAATTCTCAGGCAAACCATCCTCAGTGCTCCATCGATCGAAAATGAATTCATTCGAAGCAGCTTCAGCGGAGAAGGCGGAAGCGACTGCTGCCAGCCAAGCGGCCAGAACGCAGGAAACGAAAGCCAACAGTGCGCGCCGCCGCCCAAGCGAGCCTTGATCCACACCATCAGCGATCATCCTGCAGCATTAGAAATGCGGCCTATCGTCATGTCCACCGTTTTTGGCGCGGGGCTGGCCCGCAGCGGTAAGAGCTTGGTGAGCGGCGCCAAGTTGCATTTTGAGTGTCTTTGTGGAAATCTTTCGTCCGCGCGTTTTGGGAGGATTCCTGCTTGCCACTGGCGGGGAGCATCTGTTTCATAACGGGCCTTGGTTGGAGAGATGGCCGAGTGGTCGAAGGCGACGGTTTGCTAAACCGTTGTACGGTCAAAAGCCGTACCGAGGGTTCGAATCCCTCTCTCTCCGCCATTTTTCTCTGTTTCGCCCCGGTTTTCACTCTTGGTCGCGCGCATTACCACCTCTTGGACTCGCCCAACATTGCCCGGAGGAATAGAGCAGGTGAATTCAAGCCAACGGCCACGAAGGAGAGCGGGTACGTCTGCATCACAATCGCCCGAGCTGAGTGCATGCACCGGCGAGACCACCACAACTCACAGGAACGCAAAATGAAAAGGAAGCTGAGTGAGAAATCGAGCATCGAGCAGATTCGTGCCCGGTTCGACCAAGATGTTGAGCGGTTCTCAAGGCTTGAGACCGGGCAGCAAGCGACGGTT
Organism: Candidatus Methylomirabilota bacterium; assembly: GCA_035627835.1. GTDB lineage: Bacteria > Verrucomicrobiota > Verrucomicrobiia > Limisphaerales > SXQI01 > DASPKX01. The sequence goes on along the minus strand of DASPKX010000129.1, from coordinate 12,884 downwards.
GATGCCCCTCTGGTTCTGAATCTTGTCGCGCAGGCGGCTGCTACTCACCTCAAAAGGAACGGATCGCTGCTGGACATCGGTTGTGGCGCTGGAAACTTTTCGCTGAGCATCCTTGAAAAGGTAAACCCAATCGACTGCACGTTGGTGGATCTGAGTATCCCAATGCTAACGCGCGCGCAGCACCGGGTTTCTGCTGCCACTGCTGGCAAGGTTCAGGTTGTCCAAGGGGATATGAGAGCCCTTAACTTTGCCGATGGGAGCTTTGATGTGATCCTCGCGGGTGCGGTCCTTCACCACCTGAGAGACGATCTGGATTGGGAACAGATGTTTCGCCTGTTGTTCAGGTGGTTGCGCCCAGGAGGGTTACTGTTTGTGGCGGACTTGGTCACCTTCGAAGATTCGGCTGTCAACGACCTGATGTGGAACCGTTATCGCGCTTACCTAGAGAGCCTCGGCGGTCCGGCTTACCGGGAGAAGGTGATGGATTACATCGAAGTGGAAGATTCGCCTCGATCATTGACGTTTCAGTTTAGATTGCTTAGCAGGGTCGGCTTCCGAGACTTTGACGTTCTGCATCGAAATTCCGTTTTTGCCGCCTATTTCGCGAGAAAATGAAGACGGAAGACCAGCAACAGAATCAACATCGCGCATCCTAGGCGCGTCTGCGGAGGGTGTAGTCGGGCCCGAGAGCTTCCGCGAAGAACTCCTACAGCGTGTCGTTAACGACGAGTTTGAAGGGAGTCCGCCACAAGCCTTGGTCCTTCCGGGGGTGAAGGCGGCTGCATCTTTCTCCCACACCTGGCTTGCCTGATGGTGGGGTTCCATCACGGATGCCTTAGTGCTGTTTACTTTCGTGCACACCAAGGGGGTCTCGGTTTCTTACCAACATCAAAGATGTAAGTGCAAAAAAAGACGGGTGGGCCATGCGAAAGTGCTACGCCCACCCGGTCCTGATCGCTAAAGGCAACGACCTCCTTGAGCCTTCAGATTGTCCGAAAAAACCCTCCTACAGCAATCGGGAGAGTTCTGACGGGGATTCCGAGATCAAGACTCTCGGGGAAACCCTGATATCGCTTAGAACCATTGACTTTAGGCCTTGATGTGGATGAACTGCGCCCACCCTGAACCACAGTATGAAAAACCATTCCCGTCGGCGGCCTCTCCGCTTTCCACGCGGTAAATGGCAGCCTCGTCTCACCCTCGCCATTAGCCTTGCCATAACCCCTCTCTTTGCCGCCGAACCACCAGCGGCCACCCGCGACAACGACCTCGCGGACATGTCCATTGAAGAGCTGTCGCGCATCGAGGTCAGCTCCGTCTCCCGGAAAGCGGAGCCTGTCTCCCAAGCAGCCGCTGCCATTCACGTCATCACGCAGGAGGATATCCGCCGCTCAGGGGCGGTGACGATTGCCGAAGCTCTCCGCATGGCTCCCGGCCTGAACGTCGCCCGCATTGATGCCCACAATTGGGCAGTGAGCGCCCGCGGCTTTAACGACTTTTTCGCCAACAAACTCCTCGTCCTAATGGACGGACGGAGCGTTTATACACCGCTCTTTTCTGGCGTCTTTTGGGACGTGCAGGACACGATGCTGGAAGACATCGAGCGTATCGAAGTGATTCGCGGGCCCGGCGCGGCTCTCTGGGGCGCGAACGCCGTCAATGGTGTCATCAACATCATCACGAAAGACGCTCACGCCACGAAAGGCGGCCTTCTCTCTGCCAGCTACGGAACTGAGGAGAATGGCGTCGGCTCCATTCGCTACGGCCTCGGCGTCAGCGAGGATCTTTCTGTCCGCATTTACGCGAAATATTTAAATCGCGACGACCAGAAGATTCCATACACCTCCCGCGATGCTTCGGATGAGTGGAGCGCTTTCCGAAGCGGATTCCGCACCGATTGGAAAGCGAACGAAGCCAATCAACTGCGCCTTCAAGGCGACTTTTACACCGGCGAAGCGGATCAGGAGCGGACCGTCTTTATCGGACTTCCACCATTCGTTCGCACTGTGCAAGGGCGGGGGACTTTCCAGGGCGGCAACCTCCTTGCCTCATGGAACCATATCTTTTCCGCTGATTCCGATCTAAGCATCCAGGCTTATTACGACCGGACCGAGCGCCACGACCGCATTCACCATGAGGTGCGCGACACACTCGACCTGGATGGCCAGCACCGCTTCGCCCTGGGGGAGCGCAATGAGTTCCTCTACGGATTCGGCTACCGCTACTCGGCGGATGAACTCAGCGATGGCCGGGACAACACCGGCTCGATCGCATTTATCCCAGCGGAGCGCCATGACCAGCTCTTCAGCAGCTTCATCCAGGATGAAATTGAACTGGTTCCGGAAACTCTTCGCGCGGTTCTAGGCAGCAAGTTTGAGCACAACGATTACACCGGCTTCGAAGTTCAGCCCAACCTGCGCCTGGCCTACACCCCGCACGAGAAGCACACCATCTGGACTTCCGTGGCGCGCGCTGTCCGGACACCGTCTCGGTTTGAGCACACGATTTCCGCATGGATTGTTCCTCCTCCTTCGATGATCCTGGGGAATCCCGATTACCGCTCTGAGGAACTGATTGCGTACGAACTCGGCTACCGCGTTCAACCGCTCCAAAATCTCTCCTTCGATATCGCGGCCTTCTATAACGATTACGAAGATCTGCGGTTAATCCTTCCGACAACCCTCGTTCCCGCTCCTGGCATGACCATTTGGCAGCCTGTGAATGATCTGGAAGGGGAGACCTATGGAACGGAACTGGTTGCAACCTGGCGGGTTTTGGAAGGGTGGCGCCTGACCGGCGGTTACACCTGGCTGCAGATGAATCTCCACACCGATCCGAAATGGGAGCCTTTGAAACAACTCGGGATGACTTTTGAAGGGGAAGAGGGCACCAGCCCGCGCCACCAGTTCCATCTTCGGTCCTATGTGGACCTCCCCCATAACGTGAGCTTCGACACGGCAGCGTACTACGTGGACAATCTAAGCGCTCGAGCAGTGCAGTCCTACATTCGCCTGGACGCGCGGCTCGCCTGGCGGCCCACTCCGGACCTTGAGATCAGCCTGGTTGGACAGAATCTTAACGACGATCAGCACCTCGAGTTCGGCAATGGCTTCCTTATCACACCGTCTGAAATCGAGCGGAGTGTTTACGCCAAGGTGACCTACAAATTTTAAGCAGTTTGCAAATGGACGGTATGGTTTGGAAATGGTTCCGAGGGTCAGCTTTGCTGGTGGCGTTTGCCCACGTGGCGCTGGTCCTTGCCCATGCGCAGAAGGAAGGCCCCTCCGAATACGAGGTCAAAAGCGCGTTTCTGTACAACTTCGCCAAGTTCGTCACCTGGCCTACGAACACCTTCAAGGACACCACCGCGCCCTTGGTCATCGGCGTGCTCGGTGAGAATCCATTTGGGAAGCAACTTGAGACCACTGTGCAAGGGCGGATCATCGAGGGCAGAAGCATTGATATCCGTTATTTCGACACGCTGCGTCGCTACGACGGATCTGCCCATATTCTCTTCCTTGCAGGCCCCGAGCGTCGTGATGCCGCTGAGATGATCCGCCAACTCCGCGGCCGCCCAGTCCTAACGGTCGGGGAGTCCGAAGGCTTCCTTGAAGCTGGAGGCGCGGTCAATTTCCATTTGGAACGAAACCGCGTCCGATTCGACGTGAACACTCAGGCCACGGATGCAGCCGGGCTGAAACTCAGCTCTAAGCTGCTCAGCGTCGCCGCGCGAGTGATCGGCCCAAAGCCGTAGCGCCATGGGCCTGCTGGAAAACTTGTCAATTCGCCGCAAACTCATTGCGGTCATCACGGCCACGTCCACCGCCGCGCTTATTCTCGCCGCCATCGGCTTCATGGTCTCGGATGCCATTGAGACCCGCCGGAGCATGGTTGAGGATGTGAAAGCGCTGGGGGGCATGATAGGCTCGTGGAGTTCAGGCTCTGTGGCCTTTGCGGATCCAGATAGCGCCCGAGGCATTCTCGACGCCCTCAAGATCAAGCCCAACATTATCACTGCGGCTCTGTACACCGCGCAGGGCGAAGAGGTTTCCTCCGTCACGACTGGCGATCCGCCGCCACCGTTCAATGCGACCAGGCCAGGCCCTGAAGCGTTTTTTAACGGCAACTTTCTGGAGTACCACGGGCCGATTATTCACCAAAACGAAGTGATCGGCCGCGTTTTCCTCCGCTCGAACCTGCTTCCCTTGGCTCAGCGCCGGCAACAGTTCGCATGGATTGTCATCGCGCTGGTCGCGGTCGGCACCGTTGCAGCCCTGCTTTTGTCCTCGGCCTTTCAACGGGTGATTTCACGCCCCATCCTCAAACTTGCGGAAGTCACCCGGCAAGTCTCCGCGCAAAAGAACTATAACCTTCGCGCGCCGAAGCATGGCAACGATGAGACCGGCGAACTCATCGATGGCTTCAACGAAATGCTTAACCAAATCCAGATACGCGACGCGGAGTTGGAAAAGGCCCGCAGCGAGCTGGAGATCCGCGTTCAGGAGCGCACCAAGGAGCTGCAGGACGAAGTAATGGAACGCCGCGAGGCCGAAGAACAACTGCGAGCCACCGCCACCCAACTCGAGCGCAGCAACAAAGAGCTGCAATCCTTTGCCTACGTGGCCTCGCATGACCTTCAGGAGCCGCTGCGGAAAGTTCAGGCGTTTGCGGACCGCCTCAAGCTCAAGCATGAGGCGGCTTTGGACGAGGAGGGCCGCGATTACTTGAACCGCATGCAAAGCGCCGCCAAGCGCATGCAAACCCTCATTGAAGATCTGCTTTCCTTCTCTCGTGTCGCAACAAAGGTCCAACCCTTCGAGCTGGTCGATCTAAACAAGGTTGCGCGCGATGTCATTTCCGACCTGGAAGTTCGCATTCAGCAATCCCAGGGAGTGGTCGAGGTGGGTCCGCTTTGCTCAATCCAGGCTGACCCAACCCAAATGCGGCAACTGATTCAAAATCTCGTTGGAAACGCGCTCAAATTCCGCAAGCCCGAGGAGCCTCCTCGCGTGAAAATCGAGTCCCGGCAGCAGGCGAGTGAAAGCGCCCCGAGCGAGGAAATCTGCCGGCTAACGATCACCGACAACGGCATAGGCTTTGACGAAAAATATCTCGACCGTATCTTCGGCGTGTTTCAACGCCTCCATGCGCGGTCGGTTTACGAAGGCACTGGCATCGGCCTTGCCATTTGCCGTAAGATAGTCGAACGCCACGGAGGCGAAATCACAGCCAGGAGCATCCCTGGCGTCGGATCGAGCTTCATCGTGAGCTTGCCGATCGAACAGAATAAAACGCGCGCATGACCAACGACCAGTTGCGACCCATCACTATCTTGCTGGCTGACGATGATCCGGACGACCGGCTGCTCACCAAACACGCGATGGAGGAGAACCGGCTCGTCAACCAGCTCCGTTGCGTCGAGGACGGGGAGGAGTTGATGGATTACCTCCTTCACCGCGGCAAATTCAAAGACCCTGCCAGCGCGCCGCGCCCAGGCTTGATTCTCCTGGATCTCAACATGCCCCGGAAAGATGGGCGTGAGGCTCTGCGCGAGATCAAGGCCGACCCGCAACTCCGCCAAATCCCAGTGGTCGTCCTCACCACTTCAAAAGCTGAGGAGGATATTTACCGCACCTACGATTTAGGCGTGAACTCCTTCATCACCAAGCCCGTCACGTTCGACGGGCTTGTGCAGGTGATGAAAACCGTTTCCAAATACTGGTTTGAGATTGTCGAGCTTCCAATTGAAGCCCCCCGCGCAGGTGCATGAGTTCTGACCACATTCGCATTCTGCTGATTGAGGATGACGAGGATGACTACATCATTGCTCGCGATCTTCTCTCCTCCAGCGGCCGGAAGAATTGGCATCTCGATTGGGTCAGTGATTATGAGTCGGCTTTAGCCACGCTTGAGAAGCGATCTCATTCCATTGCGTTAGTGGATTATCGGCTGGGCGCGCACAGCGGCTTGGAACTGCTCGCTGCCGCCACTCAGGCTGGCTTCGACGTCCCGATGATTCTCCTCACCGGCCTTGGCGCCGAGGAGATCGATAAAGCAGCCATGGCCGCTGGCGCAGCCGACTACCTCGTAAAAGGCCAAATTACCCCAGCGCTTCTGGAGCGCTCAATCCGGCATGCTCTCCAACGCAAAGCCGCTGAGCGCGAACTCCGCTCCAGCAAAGAGCAGTACCAGCTCCTTTTCGACCAAAACCCGCACGCCATGTTCGTCGTCGAGGCTGCAACCTCAGCGTTTCTTGGCGTGAACACTGCGGCCGAAAATCTTTACGGCTACTCAACTGAGGAATTTCGCCAACTTTCCCTGGCGGAGCTTGCCTCAGATCGAGCCCACGAAACCCCGCTGTCGGATGTTCGCCCAAACGCGCCGCTCTCCTCCCGCCACCGGCGCAAGGATGGCTCCTTCATTGACGTGGAACTCACCGGCAATCCGCTCTCGTTTGGCGGCGTTCAAGCGGTGCTGCTGCTCGTTCACGACGTTACGTCGCGCCTTATTCTCGAGGCCCATGTGCGACAGGCCCAGAAGATGGAGTCCATGGGTTCGCTGGCAGGGGGTGTGGCCCACGACTTCAACAATCTGTTGGCAATCATTTCCGGCCATGCCTGGCGGGCTAAAGAAAACATCCGCACACCGGAAGCGCTCTCTTCAAGTCTGGCAGCCATTGAGCAAGCCGTGTCTCGCGGCGCCGGCCTCGTGCGCCAAATCCTCACCTTTGCGCGCAAAACTTCCGTCGAAGCCGAGCCCCTTCAGATCGAGCAGCTTGTGCCGGAGTTCCTGCGGATGATCTCCGAGACTTTTCCCAAGGAGATTGTTCTTAAAAGGACGCTCGCCCCCGGGCTTCCCGTGCTGGTGGCCGACTCCAACCAGGTGAATCAGGCTCTTTTAAATCTCTGCGTGAATGCGCGGGACGCCATGAATGGAGCAGGGGACCTCACCATCAGCGCGGTCCTCGTCGAAGGGGACCAACTGCCAACTCCCCTGCGCAAAACAAATGGCCAATCCACTCGCTACATTCGCCTTTCTGTGCAGGACACCGGCGCGGGGATGGACGAAGCCACCCGGCGCCGAATTTTCGAACCGTTTTTTACGACTAAAGGATCCAAAGGCACCGGCCTTGGCCTCGCGGTCGTTTATGGCATTGCCAAGGCCCATTCAGGCTATGTCGATGTGGAGTCAGAGCCGGGCAAAGGGAGCTGCTTCCACCTCTATTTTCCGGTCCTTGCCCAACAGTCTCCATCGCCCAAGCCAGAAAGCCATTCCGTTACAGAGGATTCCCTTGGGTCGGAAACCATTCTCCTGGTTGAAGACGAGGAACTCCTGCGCGAGCTGATGCAGACTCTCTTGGAGACGAAAGGATACAAGGTTCTCACCGCCTGTGACGGGCATGAGGGCCTGGAAGTCTTTGCCCGTAACCGGGAAGCCATCTCGCTGCTGTTGGCTGACATGGGCCTGCCAAAACTTGGCGGTTGGGAAATGTTCCAGCGCATGCGCCAGACAGCGCCTAATCTCAAAGCCATCTTCGCGAGCGGCTACCTCGAGCCCGAACTCAGAACGCGCATCCTCAACTCTGGTGTCTGCGGCTTCGTGCAAAAGCCCTGCCAACCCAACGAACTCTACTCCCGCATCCGCGAAGCTCTCGCGCGCCCGTAAGCCCTTATTCCAGCTCGCCACGGCACACCTCCACCAGGTTCGTTTCTCCAGTCAGCAAGAGGGAGTCAAACACTCCTGTTTCCGGTCAGCCATGTTCCTCCTTTGCCTTGCTCCTCTCTGCTACCTCCATCACCCTCTGCGCCTCCGCGTTCACTTCTTGTCCGCAAATCCCTGTCCAAAGCAAAAGCCCAGCACGCTGGCATGCTGGGCTGTTTCGTGGCACTGGATCTAACTTCTTAGCTCCGGCTCCGTTCCTTCGGTTGGTAAGGAGCTGGGCGCTCGCGCGTTCCCGTGGCGCTTACCCGTGAAGCTTCCCCTTCCTGCTGAATCTCCACATCTTCCTTCCGCACCGTTTCGGAGACCGTCTGCTGCTCACGCTCCTGGCGTTTACCCAGGCGGACTTCCTCCGTCACATGCGCTTCCTTCGCCACGACCGCTTCCTCACGGCGCAGCGGCACGTAAATCTCCTCATCGGTGAAATCAGATGTCGGCGCGGCTTCGCCGACTGGCACCCGTTCGATCACGATTTCCTCCCGCTTCAGCTCAACGGGTTGTTGAACGACTTCCGTGCGAACAACTTTGCGCAGCCGCACACCGCCGTACTCGACCTCCCGCTTGCCCACCTTAACCTGCTCCTCCTTCAACTGCACACGAGCCTCCTCAGGCGCGGTCGCTCCGCCCGCAGGGCGTTGCGCGGCTTCCTGGCGCAGCCAATTGTCGCGCTTGAACCCATGCGAGCCAAAATACGTTCCGATCCGCTCCTCATCCGCAGTTTGGAGCGATGCTGAGCTGTCGAACTCTGGTGCGCCACGAAGCTGCTCCAATGTGTACGGCAGCCGAATTTGCCGGGAGCGATTCTGCACATGCGCGTTTTGCGCGGGCACCACATAATGGCGGCCCATGCCGAGCCATCCGGTCCGCACCGCCAGATACGCGGGATCATTGTTGTTGTCCAACCACACCGAATCGACAGTTCCAACCTTCTCCTCGTTGCTATCCACGACAGTGTAGTCGATGAATCGGCCTTCGCCGGCATCGGTCGTCGGGTTCAACCCCTCCGCCGTGCCCTTTCCGGCCAAACCGCCGACGATTGCTCCGACAGCAGCGCCGATGCCTGTCCCGATCGGTCCAGCCCCCGCTGTCCCCATGGCAGCCCCAGCTGCTGCTCCCGCCGCCGCACCGGCTGCACCTCCGGCCGCTGCGCCAACTCCTGTGCCGACTGGATGCGCGCCCGGAGCGCCTGTGATTGGATCCGGGTTCTTATCCCCGCCTCTTTAATTGTCCCGCTTCATAGAAAAAGATTCCCTCTTAAAATGTTACTCGTGTTGAGCTGTTGGTGGAAAATCGAAGAGCCGAACCCCTCCGCCACTTCAGCTATGCGTGCAACATCATCCCATTCCTTACGCAATCAAGGAATCACCCCGAAAATGGGGGAAATACTGAGATTGCGGACTAAATCGCCGAGGGGCAGGGAAACATAGTGGAGGATAAACGGGCGCATGTTCACCTTCTCTGGATTCTGAATGTTTGCGGCGCCCAAAAATTCTAAGGGGGTCCGACATCCAGTGTCGGACCCCCTCTTTAAGATGGGGTCCATGAACGTGAACACTTTTCAACCTTCTCGGCGGCGGGCCGCTGCTCGCACTCAGCGGCAAGCCGTAAAAGCGGCGTGGCATCCCGTTCGCAGCTGCCATCAGATACTCCCTTCGCTTCGCGTGTTTTGTGCTCTCACCTGGCCATCTGTTGAGCACGATCCTGCATGTCCCGACACATTGTTGAGCACGATCTATGCACGCTCCGCACACGCTGTTGTACACGATCCTGTGCACACTAATTTGCCAACAAAACACGCTAAAACACGATCAGGACGCTTTTTTTCAGGGGGGGTATCCCCATTCTTCTTCCATACCGCCTCATCTACGCTGTCGGACAGCGGCCTTAGCCGCTTGCTTGCATTGGTAGCTCTTCGCAGCATGTCATAAACCTAGTCCAGGAGTACCCCAAAATGAACTCACGCTCGCTACTCTCAAGCCTCGCGCCGAGGTGTTCGCGCACAACTTGCCTGCTATTTGCAGCCCTTCTCGCCGTACCTTTGCTTTTATGTGGCTGCGCCACGAATAGGAATACTCCCCCGCCCAACTCGCGGGTGAGACCGCAGATCGAAGCTGCGCTTCAAGGGATCTTCGACGCGGCAGAGCAGAAAGACTGGCCGCGCCTCGATTCCTTCCATCATTACGGCCCCTCCTTCAGCAAGTTCGGCAGTGAGGCAGCCGAACGTCAGGATTCCGAGTTTGCGCGCGCCGCAGAACACAAAGGTTTGGGAGCGGTTGCAGGCTTACGAATGGAAGCCCGCGACCTCAAAGTTGATGCCTTTGGTCAAACTGCCGTCGCCACTTTTATCCTCAACTACAGCTTTGAGGCTGCCCGCGACACGTCCAATCAATCCGCGAAAGCGACAATGGTTTTTCTCCGCACGAAACAGGGCTGGAAGATCGTCCACGAGCATTTGTCACCCGTGCGCCCTTAGCAGGAGCCGGGTGAAGCTCCACATGGAGGCAATCGAACCCAAGCTGCCCGAACAGCCAAGAGCAATCACCTTGCTGAACAGAACTGCCACACACACGTTTCACCGCAAAACTTCGGCTGGCTTTGCGGAACCCCGTTCCATATTCTCCGGGGCTCTTTGCTGGGCAGGCTTTCTCCCAGCTCGGCGCTTATGACCAGCAGACAAATCCGACAATCTTTCCTCGATTTCTTTAAATCGAAGCAGCACTCAATCGTGCCTTCTTCGAGCTTGATGCCTGATTCGCCCAACCTGCTTTTCACGAACGCAGGCATGAATCAGTTCGTCCCCATTTTTCTTGGTCAAATCCCATCGCCCTACCAGCCCCCTCGCGCGGCGGACACTCAGAAGTGCATCCGCGCGGGCGGCAAGCATAACGATCTCGAGGATGTCGGCCTGGACACCTACCACCACACCTTCTTCGAGATGCTCGGCAACTGGAGCTTCGGCGATTATTTCAAGAAGGAAGCCATCGATTGGGCGTGGGAACTGGTCACCGAAGTTTGGAAGTTTCCGAAGAACCGCATTTACGCGACGGTTTACAACCCCGACCGCAGCAAAGGTGACCCCAGCGATTTTGACCAGGAGGCTCACGATTTTTGGGCGGCTAAATTCTCCGCTGCCGGGCTAGATCCCAAAATCCACATCGTCAACGGTGGCAAGAAGGACAATTTCTGGATGATGGGCGAGACCGGCCCTTGCGGCCCATGCTCAGAGCTTCACGTTGATCTGACTCCCAATGGCGACACCCGCGGCTCCCTGGTGAACAAAGGCAGCGCGGACTGCATCGAAATCTGGAATCTCGTTTTCATTCAGTTCAACGCCAACGCCGACGGCACTTTCTCCCCGTTGCCCGCGCGCCACGTGGATACCGGCATGGGCTTTGAGCGCGTCAGTTCGATCATTCAGGGAACCAAAGGCTTCACCGACTTCGGCGGCCGCATCTCGAACTACGAGACCGATATCTTCCGCCCTCTCTTCGACAAACTCGAGAAGCTCAGCGGAAAGAAATACACTTCCACGCTGCCGAAGGCTGGCTCCACGGGCGATACTGAGCAGGAGAAGATCGACGTCGCCTTCCGCGTCATCTCCGATCACATCCGCACCTTGAGCTTCGCCATCGCCGATGGCATTAACCCTGGCAACACCGACCGCAACTACGTGCTTCGCCGCATCCTGCGACGGGCCGTCCGTTATGGCCGCACCCTCGGTTTCCACAAACCATTCTTCTACGAACTCGTCGAAGTCCTCGCCGAAACGATGGGCGAAGTTTTTCCTGAGATCCGCGCCCGCAAAGAAATCGTTAAGCAGGTCATCCGCACCGAGGAAGAATCTTTTAACAAAACTCTCGACCGCGGCATCGAGCTGTTCAAAGACGAAGTCAGCAAGCTCCAGGGCGCCAAATCCCTGGCAGGCGATTTCGCCTTCAAGCTCTACGATACTTACGGCTTTCCGCTCGATCTCACGGAACTCATGGCCCGTGAAGCCGGACTGGGCGTGGAAACCGCCACGTTCGAGAAGCTCATGGATCAGCAGCGCGAACGCGCGCGCGCGTCACAAAAGCGTGAGGTCATCTCCCTCTCGAATATCGACAGCTCACTGAAAACGTCTTTCATCGGCTACGACGAACTTGAAACCAAAGCTCGCGTCACTGAAGTCGTCCAACTCAAGGATCAGGCGGGCATTATCCTGGACACCTCCCCCCTCTACGCCGAGATGGGCGGCCAGGTTGGAGACACGGGCCAGATCCGCCGCGGCGGCCAGGCATGGAACGTGATCAACACCCAAAAAGCCGGGCACGCCTTTATCCATTTGCTCGGCACAAGTGACCTTCCTGCTGTCGGTGACGAAGTTGAAGTGACCGTCGATCTGGAGCGCCGTCGCGCCATTCAGCGCCATCACACAGTCACGCACTTGCTCCACTGGGCGCTGCACGAAGTTGTCAGCAAGGAAGCCGTCCAAAAAGGCTCCTTCGTCGGCCCTGACAAGCTGACCTTCGACTTCAACAGCCAGGCTTTAACTCCGCAGCAAGTCCGCGACGTCGAGCGTCTGGTAAACCAGCGCATTCTGGAGAACGGTTCTGTCTCCTGGACCGAAGTGCCTTACGCTGAAGTGAAGCAGCGCAACGATATCAACGCCTTCTTCGGTGAGAAATACGGCGATGTGGTCCGCGTCGTTCAAATTGGCGGACAGCCCCAGTCCCTTGATGGCTACTCGATGGAGCTTTGTGGCGGAACGCACGCCCGCGCCACGGGTGAACTCGGCTACTTCCGGATCGTTGGTGAAAACGCCATCGCTGCCGGCGTTCGCCGCATTGAAGCAGTTAGCGGCGGCTACGCCCACGATCGTGCGCGGCTCGATGCAGATGCTCTCACCCAACTCGCCGCTCGCGTAAACTCGCCCGTGGCCGAGCTGGAAAAGAGAATCGAAGCGCTCCTCGCCCATCAGAAGGAACTCGAGAAGCTCCTCAAGAGCTACAAGCAGCGTGAAGCCGCGGATTCCGCGCAACGCCTCCTCGCCAGCGCGAAAACGACCGGCCAGGCCCCATCCATCGTCGCCAACCTGGGTGAAACCGAGCCTGAGACAGCTCAAAACATCGCGGACGCTCTTCGCTCCCAGTTCAAGGGTGTCGTCGTGCTCGGCAGCTCCTTCGGTG
>DASPKX010000128.1:0-19184 GCA_035627835.1 Candidatus Methylomirabilota bacterium | reverse complement strand
TTGAAGCCTTGCTCCGTGAGCCAAAATGGGGCCTCTTTCGGCTCCGGGCCGCGAACAATGGAGATAGTAACGGGCACGTTCACGCGAAAGGAAATGTGCTCCGTTCCAAGGACGTGGCGCTCTGTGGGCGTTAGAAGCGATTCAATTTCTTTGTTGGTGAGCTTGGGGAGTTTTGCGGCGGGAACCGTCCGTTTCATGCGGTCCAAAATTCCGGCCACCGTGTCATGGACCGAGGGGTGATGCCCAACGTGCGCCTGGACGAAAGGAACGAGCCCGCAGCAAAGCAGCAGCAAGAGGAACCGAGGAATCATTGGGGAAGAATGCGAAAAGAAGAACGGAAGAGCAAACGGAACTCTCAAGGAGAAGCAGCCCGGGGAGCGGCGCGTGGCTTCCACTGATCGCTAAAGGCAATATTCTCAACCCCCTTGTACTTGTTGAAGAATAAACCCAACGCCGCTCACCCGGAACTGTTGCGGCTAATATAGAACTGAAAAGATTGGCAACCATCGGGCTTGTTCTCGGGCCAAGGGTGGGGGGCCGCAATGCTGCGTGGGTGGGGGATTGCACCTGCCGTCGGCTCAGGCGCAAAGCGATGACTCACCGCTTGATCCGGCGGGAGGCATCACCTATCAAAGCGGCGCATGAATTTGCCGGAACTCGCCTTGGAGCACATTGGATTAGCGGCCGCTGACACGACACGGTTAAAGGACTGGTACGTGAAGGCGCTGGGGGCGAAGGTGATCTTCGAAAACAAGGAGACGCCTCCGGCTTACTTGGTCCAACTTGCGGGCGGCGCGCTGCTGGAGATTTATGCCGCGCATCATGCTCTGGATGGGAAATCAAACAACCGTTCCAGCGGGCTACGGCACCTGGCCTTGCGAGTCGGCTCCATTGATGCGGCTCGTCATGCGCTCTCAGGGCGAGGGGTGAAGTTCACAGAAGAAGTGAAGCCGGCGGGAGGTGGAGGGAAAGTGCTCTTCTTCCAAGACCCGGAAGGCAATTTGCTACATTTGGTGGAGAGGACCGGCACGGAGATAAGATTTCCGGAGGTTGGCCGGCATCAGAAACGGTTTGCCGCAGTGATCTTCGACATGGATGGCGTGATCATTGATTCCGAGCCTCGCCATGAGTTGGCCTTTCGCCAGATTTTCGATGAGATGGGTTATGGCCATAATCACGGTATCCATTTTCCAGATTATTACGGGCGGTCGGATCGCGCGCTATGGGTTGATTTCATCCAGAAACATCAACCCAACGAATCATTGGAACATTTGATGGAATGGAAGCAGCGGCGCTTCCTGGACCTGATCGAACGAGAGCAGCCGATTTTCCCAGAAGTCCCTGCGCTCGTGGCAAAACTTGCTGCGGCTTACCCGCTGGCGCTTGCATCAGGCTCCTATCATCCCGTCATCAACGTGGTTCTTGGAATGAAGAACCTGCGACCGCACTTCCGCGCTGTGGTGAGCGCGCAGGACGTGGTGCACGGCAAACCGGCGCCGGATATTTTCCTGCGGGCGGCAGAATTGTTGCAGGTGGACCCAGCAGATTGCTGTGTCATAGAAGATTCTGTGGCCGGAGTCACCGCGGCGAAAGCAGCCGGGATGACCGCTATCGGCATCACCAATTCAGTAAAGGCAGACCAGCTCGCACATGCTGACCATGTTTGCTCTGCCTACCGCGAGATTGAGGCGATTCTGGGGATCTAACAGGAGCGCGGGGGTGTTTACCATTGATGCTGCGGCGCTGCGGCGGGAGCGGTCCAAAAAGTTGTTCCGCGAGTAAAGCTTCTTACTTAACAGAGGGTGCGCTCTGTTTCGTGGCCGGGGAAGGAGCCTTGCGCCATCCGATCAGGAGCCAGCCGAGAAAATTGAAAAGGAACACAGACGCAACGCTTAAGATGAGCACGGTCCCAATTCCCCTCCAGGGCGCTGGCACCACATCCGGGACGACAAAGAATAACATCATAATCACGCACGAGCCGCTTGCGAGGAGACCGGCAAGGGCCGGACTGGGTTGAAGCTCCGCGGCACAGTGAGAGCACGTAGAAATTTTATTGGGGCGCCCCGCCATGGTTAGGAGGTAACGCGAATAGGGCATGACGACTTGATTGCAGTCTGGACAGCGGGTGTTTGGGTTCATTAACTCTGATAATAGAGTCTGTGAGACGGCTTGCAAGCCAATCCGGGCTGCGCCCGTCTGGTGTTGTGCAGGCCTTGGAGCGGTTGGGAGGCGAACTTGCCGTTGACACAGCAGCGGAGAGTCATCTTGCTATCCGTTACAGGGGCGGAGGGAGCATTAAATGGAATACAAAAACACCCAACGTGGCACACTGATTATCTGCGCGATGATCATCGGAGCACTGACATTCCTTGGAATAGCTCGTTCAACGGTGTGGTATGTTTGGGTGGTCACTGGGGCTCTCCTTCTCGTCGCGTGGCTGTTCGGCTCGATGACGATTCACCTTACTGCCACCGAACTCCGTTGGTGGTTTGGCCCAGGCATCCTCAGAACGAAAATCGCGCTCGAAGACATTGCGTCTGCGCGAGCAGTCCAAACGAATGTTCTGGAAGGTTGGGGCATTCACTACACTCGGTTTGGCTGGTTGTATAATGTTTCGGGATTTGATGCTGTCACCGACCGAACCGGAAAGCGTTTCGCACTGGGAACAAACCAGCCGAACGAACTGCTAAGGGCGCTCGAACGGCAGGGCGCTGGATCGGCATCGAAGGCGAGATGATTTTGGCCGTTGACAGCGGGAGTGCCTCCCATCAATCTATCGGTATCCGTTGATGACGGATCTCATTCAGAGTGGTGGAGGGACTGGCCCTGCGAAACCACGGCAACCGGCTCGCTGCGCAGCGAGTGCCCAGGTGCCAATTCCAGCTCGAGGCTTGCCTCGGGACCGATGAGAAGAGAGCGCCAGACGTTTTCTCACCTCTTCCATCGCTGAATGGGAGAGGTGTTTTTGTTTTAAGACGTATGGACAAGAATCAAGGGTTCATGAAAGCCCTCAAGTGCCGTGAGTGCGGCGCGGAGTATGCGCTGGAAGCCACGCACGTTTGCGAGTTCGATTTCGGCCCGTTGGAAGTCGCCTATGACTATCCACGCATTAAGGCCGCTCTGACGCGGGAGCGAATCCTCAGCCGTCCACAGACCATGTGGCGCTATCGCGAGTTGTTGCCAGTCGCGCAGGAACCCACGGTTGGGACACAGGTTGGGTTCACGCCGCTCGTTAAGGCAGACCGCCTCGCCCGCCGCTTGGGCATTCGTGAGCTGTGGATTAAGAACGACACAGTTAATTATCCGACATTGTCATTTAAGGACCGCGTCGTCAGCGTGGCGTTAAGCCGCGCACGTGAGCTGGGCTTCACCACTGTTGCTTGCGCCTCCACTGGCAACCTGGCCAACAGCGTTGCGGCCAATGCGGCCGCAGTCGGCTTGAAGGCGTACGTTTTCATTCCTGCGGACCTCGAGCAGGGGAAGATCATTAACTCGCTCGTGTACGGCGCAAACGTCATTGGCATCAAAGGCCATTACGACGAGGTGAATCGTTTGTGCGCGGAAATCGCGGGCAAATTCGGTTGGGCGTTCGTGAACGTGAACATGCGCCCGTATTACGCTGAAGGCTCCAAGAGCATGGGCTTCGAGATCGCCGAGCAGCTCGGCTGGCGTGTGCCGAATCACACCGTTATTCCGGTGGCTTCCGGCTCATTGCTGACGAAGATCCACAAGGCTTACCAGGAGTTCATGAAGCTGGGGCTGATTGATGAGGCCAAGTATCACATCCACGGCGCGCAGCCGACCGGCTGCTCGCCGGTGTCCACAGCGCAGAAGGGTGGTCTGGACTTCTTCAAGCCGGTGAAGCCGAACACGATCGCCAAGTCGTTGGCCATTGGCACGCCTGCGGATGGTTTTTACGCATTACGTGTGATGAAGGAAACCGCTGGCGCCGCTGACGACGTCACTGATGATGAGATCCGCGAGGGCATTAAGCTGCTCGCCGAACACGAAGGCATCTTCGCGGAAACAGCCGGTGGCGTGACCGTGGGCGTGGCGAAGAAGCTGATCGCCAGCGGGAAGATTGGCGCAAACGATTCCGCAGTCCTCTGCATCACCGGCAACGGGCTGAAGACGCTGGACGCAGTCACCGGTTCTGTTGGCAAGCCGCGCGAAATTCGCCCGAGCTTGCGCGAGTTCGAAACCTTGCTCGAAGCTGAAGCCAAATCCACAGTCTCGATTTAATTATGGCATCCAAAGTCCGCATTCCCACGCCGCTGCGAAAGCTCACCAACAACGAGGAGCTTGTTGAAGTTGAGGCAGCGACGGTTGGTGACGCTATCAACCAGCTCCAGACCCGCTATCCGGGCATCAAGGAGCGCTTGCTCGATGAAAATGGCGCTGTGCGCCGCTTCGTAAACGTTTACGTGAACGAAGAGGACATCCGCTTCCTGCAGAACCAAAACACACCAATTAAAAATGGCGACGAAATCAGCATCATCCCGGCCATCGCAGGAGGCTAAACCAAAAGCGCCCGCAGCGAAGACGACGCTGGAGCAGCGCCAAAAGACCCGCTTTTGGCTGATGTATCCACCGCGCCTGATCACTTTGCCGGTGATTTGGGAGTTGGGGCACAAGTTTCAAGTCGTCACTAACGTTCGCCAGGCGAGCGTGAATGACGAGATCGGCATCGTCTGCATCGAGCTGGAAGGCCAGCGCGGTGAGATTAAGAACGCGGTGAAGTGGCTCGAGAAAACCGGCGTGAAAGTTGAGCCGGTCGAGATCAACGTCATCGAGAGCTGACGCGCGGCAACTTCTAAGTTGCGCGGTCATCTTTAAGGCTGATCCGTTCTTACTTCGGACGGATCAGCTCAAACCTGTCGCGCGTGGTGCAATACCAATGCGGGGAGGCCATGCGGCCGATCGTGTGGAGTTGGTCTGCGCGAATGCGTTTCTTCTCGGGATCAAACAGTTCGTCGCGCAGATGAACGCGCTTCACCACACCAATGACCACGCGGTTATTGCCAATCTGCAGTGTGCCCCACTCGACACATTCAAGAGCCACCGGGGCTTCGGTGATGCGCGGAGTTCTGATGGTGGTGGACGGCCCGGTGGTTAGCCCCGCGTGTCTGATTTCACTCTCGCCATAGGGCAGGGAGGCGGCGCATTTGTTCATGGCCTCAGCAATCGCTTCATCGACGAGGTTCACCACGAATTCGTGGTTGAGGCGAATGTTCAGGGCGGTGTCTTTCGGCGTGCCATCATCCCGGTCGCGGGGCGCGAAGGCGACGATCGGCGGCTCCGCGCCCATGACATTGAAGAAGCTAAACGGCGCGGCGTTGACTGCGCCCTCCGGTCCAAGTGAGGTGACAAGGGCAATCGGACGCGGTGTCACGAGGCTCGCAAGAATTGGGTAAGCCCGGTCCGCAAACTCCCCCTCTAAATCCAACTCCATTGCTCAAGGGTAGAAGCCTTCTCATAAATACCCAAGCAGCGTCTTGCGGCCTCGCCTCCGGCCAAAATCCTTCGCAATCCACTTGCTGTTATTTTTGAGACGGCTTCTGGTTGTTTGCAGCCACTTGTACAATGACTCGACGGTAGCTTGCCAGCGGTGGCGCGCCAATGTCGCGGACAGCGAGGATGATGTGGATCTCCTTGCCGGCGGCAGCGCGGGGGATAGAAAACTCCGCGTTAACCAAGTCAGCTCCTTCCACTTCGACATCCCCATTGTATGAGCCAGCCTCCGGATAAACGTGCCAATCATACGCCAGCGCGTTCTTATCGGGATCTGTCGATCCTTCGGCGCTGAGCTTTAACCTGCTTCCGGGCCTCGCGCCAACACGCAGGATGTCCAGTGAGTTGTCTCCGTTCACGACGGCAACCGGCCTATGATTCGCTTGGTCGCGTGGCTTCACGCACCAATCGAGGCGCGCCGCGAAGTCATTCTGCAAATCGACGGCCCAACGGATCAGGGTGTTATCGCGATTTGTGCTTCCGCTCCAGCTATCTAGTTGGTTGGCCCAGTAGTACCTGCGCGGCCCTGCATCTGGCTGAAGGCCGTGGCGGCCAGCCCAGCTGCCCCAGCCCGGCCGGTCTGGATCATTCATGCCAGTCGGAACCAAATAGAGGAAGGTCATGGTGTCTCCCTCCTTTTGCCAATGAGTGGTGTTGGTCGGGTACAAGGCGCCGAGTGGGCCATGGCCGGTGAGAGCGTCTCGACTCAGGTCGAACCCGCCTGCTTTTGCAGTGATGGCAGAGAATTGGTGATACCACCGCTTGCCATTCATGGGAGGCCGGAAAGTGTCGATCCAAAACGGAAAGGGTGGCTCAAGGTTCCAGGTGTGATCGCCGAATTTGTCGGCCGAACTCAGGCGTATTCGTGATTTGAACCTCGCATAGCCTTCACTTCCTCTCTCCTTTCGAACCTTGTCGAGAGCGCGTTTGAGGTTGCTCTCACCCGAGCCTTCGTCCGTGCCCCAATTCATAAACCAGACAGGGCGCGGGTCCGCGGCGTCCACCGCGTTGAGAATCAGATCAACGCCATCGCTGACGTCTGCATGGCCTGCAACAACCCGAGCCCGCAGAGTTTCTGGAGAGGGATAGCGGGGATCGTGTGCGATCAGGTTTGTGTGGCACTGCGCATAAGCATCCACGAGGCGGCGCACAATCCCGAGGCCGGTGCGCTCTGTGTTCCTGTTCTCGCCTTCACGCGCTTTGAGACGATTTGCGATAATCCCCTCAATATCCCACTCGTTGGAGTAGAGGAGGAACCGCACCATCGACTGCTCGTCGTCTGGATCGCCGCCAGCGTCTGTTTCAACTATGACGCGCAGGCGTTCAGCCGCGAACCCAGCGCCGCAAAGCCACAAGAGCAGAAAGCAGCAAGCGGCCCTCAACATGCTGCCACCTCACTGAAAGACTTCTGACACCGGCGTGACGCGGACTTCCTTGGGCGTCAGCTTGTAGGTGGAGATAATTTTATCCTCCGCCAGGATGTCCTCAGGCTTGGGGGAGTTGTAGGTGATTGGTGAAGGCGAGTTCTCAACAATTGCCTTCCGCAGTCCCTCCGCATCCTTCGTGACAATGGCGATGCGCATGGAATCGGATTTGAGGTGGGTTTTGATGGCGCGATTCACGTCTTCAACGGTGAGCTTCGCCAACTCGGATTTGAGGTAGTCGTTGAACACGGGAATCCCATAGTACTTGCTGTCCAGGGCGTAGCCGAGCTGGCCATCCTGGGATTGAGTGAGCACATCCACGTATTTCGTGAGGAACTGCCGGGTGTCCTCAAACGCTTCTTTGGTGATCCCGTTCTTCACTAGGTTGTCATACTCGAACAACGCGGCGCGCAGGGCAAAATGGCCATGCTCAGGCTGGACGGGGCGAATCCAGATTTGGAAGATCTGCTGATCCCGCGCCTGATTTGGGTCAGGCTCGAATTGATACATTCCGCGCGGGAAATATTCGATGTAGGAGTAATCGCCGTAGTTTAAGCCGCGAGCTTCGCGCAGCTTCTGGTAAAGATAGCTGTAGCTCGAACGATGCTGTCCGAAGTAGGAGGCAGCCAGGGCGAGGGCTGCCCAGTCCTTGTCGCCACGGCGGACGTTAATCGGAAAACCAATGGAGATGCCGGTAGAGCGGGTCTCGCGTTGAACGAGGTCGATGACGGCGCCGCTCGCCAGAGTGGGTGATGTTTTCGTCCGGTCAATTCCACCGCCTGACGGGAGCTTCCCGAAGTCAGTTCGAATCTTCTCAGCAAATCCAGCGGGAAGATTTCCAGCCAGGCCGATCCAGAAAGAGCCAGAGGTGTATTGCTTGGCATAAAAGGCTCTCACCTGTTCCAAGGTAAGTTTCTCCAGCGAACTCACCTTGCCCATATTGTGATGCCCGTATGGATGATCCTTATAAATGAGTCCATAGAGCCGCTCCTTTCCAAGCTCCTCATCGTTCCCTTCCCGCAACGAGACTTTGAGGAAGTTCATGGCGTCGCTTTTTAGGCGCTGAAAATCCTCATCGCGGAAGCCTGGCTCCAACAACATCTCCCGGATCAACGCGTAATACTTATCAAGATTGTCCACGTGCGTTGAGCCGGTGAAAACGGTCATCTCCTTATCGATCTGCCAACCGAACGAGGTGGCCATCGGGTACATCCGTTTGACGATTTCCTCATAGGTAAGCTTTTTTGTGCCGCCTTCCGCCAACATAGCGGCGGTGAGCGCGGCGACGCCTTCCTGGCCCTTCGGGTCGTCGGCAGCGCCGCGCAGCAGCACAATCCGAAATGTCACCACGGGAGACTTCGTTGGTATGATCACCAATTCAGGGCCGCTCCTGGAAGGCCCTTCAGCTGCCACCAGGCTCATGATCGTGAGAAGTAGAATCGCAATCGTCAGCTTCATTATTTTGCCTCCTTGCTTGCGGGTTCCGAGGCTAAGGTCACCACCGTTCGGCTGGACTCGTTGAAGTATTTTCGGGCCATCTCGCGAATGTCTTCCGGAGTGATGCTCTGGAAGATCTTGGCCTCCTTCTCGATGGTTTCTGGTGTGCGCGCGATGGCTATATATGAGGCAAGATAACCAGCGATGGCTTCAGCGCTCGTCCACTGGAGGGCGGTTCCATACCGCTGGCGCGAGCGGGTTTCGTCCAATTGCGTTTGGCTTACCAACTCCTCAGAGAACCGCTTGAAGGTCGCAAGAATTTGGTCGCGCACGTAATCGACATCCTTTGGATCCTTCACCCGCGCGTAAATTGAGAACAGCTCAGGATCAATTTGATCATCGAAGTTCGGGCTGATCGCATCGACTTTCTGCTCGTTCAGAACCAGTTTGCGGTAAAGGTCAGAGTTCTGGCCGAAGGCAATGGGCGAGAGCAGATCGAGGGCGGCTTTATCCTTTTTGGCATCGGAATACGCAGGACCACGGTATGCCACGACCACGTAAGGCAGTGTCGGGGAAGGCCACGGAACATGCGCTTTCCTCGGCGCGGTCTGCGGATCCTCCTTCGGTATGTTGGCCTCGTACTTGCCGCGTTGCCATTGGCCAAAGTGTTTGGTCGTTAATTCCCGCGCCCGCTCCTGGGTAATGTCGCCGACCATCACAATCGTGGTGTATTCCGGCCGGTACCAACGATCGTAAAAGACGAGGCTGTAATCGTATTGGTTGGGCATATCCTCGATGTCCTTGAGGAACCCCATGGTCGTGTGCTTGTAGGTATGCTTGTCGAAGGCTGTCTCGCGAAGCACTTCGTGGAGCTTGCTGAAAGGATTGGCGCTGTTCTTATTGTATTCGCCAAGGACCGCCAGGGCCTCGGTGCGGTATCCTTCCTTGCTGTACTTCAGCCGCTGGAAACGATCCGCCTCCAGCTCCACCATTTTTTCCAAATCCGCTTTGTTTACCAAGACGTGGTAAACAGTGCGATCATCACTGGTGTAAGCGTTCGAGTCGGCCCCCGCGCGCTTCATGATCAACTCACGCTCATCCGAGGAAAACCTCTCACTGCCTCGAAACATCATGTGCTCGAAAAAGTGGGCGTAACCGCTCTTGCCCGGCTCGATCTCATTGCGCGAGCCGGTCCGCACGATCAAGTAAAGGGCAACCAGGTTTGGGTGGTCTGTCGGGACGGTGATCAGCCGCAGGCCATTGGTGAAATCATCAATGGTGTAAGGGTAGGGGAAGAACTTTCTATCCATACTCTGCGCGAATAGGGTGGCGCCCAGGCACCACAACCCGAGGACAATTCTCAGGAACTTCATAACTCCGTCCGCTAAATTAGCGGGCAGGCTCGGAAAGACAAGCAGACCACTCAGTTTTTGGCTGGCTCTTGGCAAAATCCGCGAAGCAGCCATCTTCGCTCGAAATTACTGTTGGCTGCCATTGAGATCCATGCCTGCAAGAAAACAAAACACCGCCAAAGAGTCACTGTCCTGGCATCAGCTTCATGCGGATGAGGCTTTGCGTTTGCTCAATGTTGATCCGCGCACCGGCCTCTCTTCGGCTGAAGCGGCCAAACGCCAGGCGCAATACGGAAAAAACGTCCTGACGCAGAAACGGGGCGCAAGCGCCGTGAAGCGCTTCCTGATGCAATTTGCGGCGCCGCTCATGTACATCCTGCTGATCGCGGGGGGTGTCACCGCGTATTTCGGGGAGTACATCGACGCCGCGGTGATCATTGGTGTGGTGATCATCAACGCTATTGTCGGCTTCATCCAGGAATCGAAAGCTGAAAAGGCTATCGAAGCTTTGTCGAAGCTAGTCATCACCGAGGCCACGGTGCGGCGGGATGGGGAAAAGCGGCGGTTGAACTCCGACGAGCTGGTTCCGGGCGATATCGTGCTGCTGCAGGCTGGGGACAAGGTCCCTGCGGATCTGCGGCTTTTGCAGGTGAAAAGCCTGCAGATCGATGAAGCGCCGCTGACGGGTGAATCAGCTCCGGTCACGAAGCAGAGCAATGCCCTCGCTGCGGAAACAATATTGGCAGAGCGCAAGAACATGGCGTACGCAGGCACGCTAGTGACCTACGGGGTTGGCGAAGGTGTGGTCTGGACAACTGGAAACTCGACTGAAACGGGCCGCATCGCGCGTTTATTGGATGAGGCGCCGGACCTCACGACACCGCTCACGCGGAAAATTGAGGAGTTCAGCCGGGTGATTCTGTGGGCGATTCTCGGTCTGGCCGTCGTCACGTTTGCAGTTGGGCTTTGGCGTGGACAGAAGCCAATCGAAGTGTTCATGGCTGCAGTGGCGTTGGCGGTGGGGGCCATCCCAGAGGGATTGCCTGCGGCGATCACCGTTACCCTCGCTCTTGGAGTGAACCGCATGGCGAGAAAAAGAGCGATCATAAGGCGACTTCCAGCGGTGGAGACTCTTGGGAGCGCCTCTGTCATCTGCTCAGATAAGACAGGAACACTGACCGAGAACGAAATGACCGTTCAGCAGATCTTTGCTGGAGGTGAACTCTTCCAGGTCTCTGGAGTAGGCTATCAATCTATAGGCACGATCAGTTTTGCAGGCAGCTTCGTGGAAGTTCGCAACAAGCCAGCTTTAGCGGAAACACTGCTGGCCGGACTGCTGAACAACGATTCGCAGGTGCGCAGGGAAGGGGAACGGCACAAAGTTGATGGTGACCCCACGGAGGCTGCGCTTATCGTGGCGGCGCAGAAGGGCGGTTTTGTTCATCAAGAGGCCTGCTCCACGCACCCGCGCATTGACGCGATTCCCTTTGAATCGGAGCTGCAGTACATGGCCACGCTTCACCAACGCCACGCGCATTCCGGACGAGTCATTTACAAAAAAGGGTCACTGGAGAGATTGTTGGATCGCTGCACGCATGCATTGGATAAGGACGGGCAGCCAACGAATGTTTGCCGGGATGAGATTATCCACGCGGCCGAGCGAATGGCTTCCGACGGGCTGCGTGTGCTGGCGCTGGCGCGCCGTGAGGCTGCTGCGGATCAGCAATCGCTCGCGCACGAGCATGTGAGCGCCGGACTGACGTTTCTTGGGCTGCAAGGAATGATCGATCCCCCGCGCGAAGAGGCACGGGAGGCGATTGCCAAATGCCAGAACGCCGGGATTGAGGTCAAGATGATCACAGGGGATCATCTTCTCACCGCGAAATCGATCGCGCGGCAGCTCGGCCTGGGGAACGGCGCGGGTGAAATAGTCGCGGTTAACGGGGCAACACTTGAGAAAAGCTCCGACGCGGAGCTGTTGCAGATCGCAGACAAAGCCTCTGTGTTCGCGCGAGTGGCGCCTGAGCACAAACTCCGCCTCGTGCGCGCTCTTCAGGCGCGCGGGCACGTGGTCGCAATGACTGGTGATGGAGTTAATGATGCTCCAGCGTTGAAGCAGGCTGACATTGGGATAGCGATGGGCATCACTGGAACGGACGTTGCCAAGGGCGCGGCAGACATGCTCCTGACCGATGACAATTTTGCCACGATTGAAGCGGCTGTTGAGGAAGGCAGGAGCGTCTATGACAACTTAACGAAATTCATCGTTTGGACGCTTCCAACCAACATGGGCGAAGCCCTCGTGCTGGTCACCGCGATTTTGCTGGGGACTGCTCTGCCTCTGCTGCCGGTGCAGGCGCTCTGGATCAACCTTTCCACTGCCATTTTCCTTGGGCTCATGTTGGTGTTCGAGCCGAAGGAAGAGGGCCTCATGCGCCGTCCGCCACGCAATCCAAAAGCGGGCATACTGACGTTCCCACTTATAATGCGCACCTGCTTCATCACTCTATTAATGCTGTGCAGCGCATTCGGTTTGTTCCTGTGGGGTCTAAGGTCCGGCATGTCCGACGCGGAGGCGCGCACCATCGTCGTGAACACGATCGTCATGTTCGAGGTGTTTTACCTAATCAACTGCCGCTCCCTGTTGAATGCGCCATGGAAGATCGGTTTTTTCTCGAACCCCTCCCTGTTTTTGGGGATCGCGGGAATGATCGGCGTGCAGTTGGTGTTCACTCATACTGCCTTATTCAACAGGCTCTTCCACACCGTTCCAATCACTCTGCGCGCATGGGGTTTGCTCACGGTAACAGCGTTTGCCGCGTTCCTCCTCGTCGAGTTGGAGAAATGGATCCGGCGCAAAGTTGGACGGGGAACTGAGTAGCGCGCTCCGGCGCGCTCGGTCAATAATACTCCTGGATCGGCTTGACCTCGTAGCCTTGCTTCTGCAGGGCGCGAATGCCCAAAGCCGCGGCTTTGGCTCCGCTGAGGGTGGTCATAATTGGCGTGCCTGTGTAAACGGCTGTCGTCCGAATTTTGATTTCGTCGGCGCGCGGGGTTTGGCCGGAAGGGGTGTTGATGACGAGCTGGATCTGGCGGTTCTTCAGCAAGTCCACCGCATTGGGCCGGCCTTCGGCCAGCTTGTAGACCTTCTCCACCTTCAAGCCCGCCTTCTCCAGGACAGCTGCAGTTCCGCTGGTCGCGACCAATTCAAAACCGAGGTCCACAAATAAGCGCGCGACTCCAGCCACATCATGTTTGTGGGCTTCGCTGACGCTGATGAAGACCCGGCCTTTCATGGGCAGAGGGGAGTTCGCCGCCATCTGCGATTTGGCGTAAGCGGTGCCAAGATCTGCGTCCAGGCCCATCACTTCCCCGGTCGAACGCATTTCGGGCGAGAGCAAAATATCCTGGCCGTGGAACTTGTTGAACGGAAACACCGATTCCTTAACAGCCCAATATTTCGTCCAAGTTTCTTCGGTAAGACCGAGATCCTTGAGCTTGGAGCCGGCCATGACCTTCGCAGCCATTTTCGCCAAGGGCACACCGATGGATTTGCTGACAAATGGGACGGTGCGCGAGGCGCGGGGGTTCACTTCCAGCACATATACGACATCACCTTTGATGGCGTATTGAACGTTCATCAATCCGATAACCCTCAGTTCGCGAGCCATGGCATGAGTGTATTCGCGAATGGTCTGGATCACCTTTTCGGACAAGGTGTGCGGCGGCAGCACCATCGCGGCATCGCCTGAGTGAACCCCGGCAAACTCGATGTGCTCGAGCATTCCGCCGATGACAATCGTCCCTTCTTTCGGATCCGAGAAGAGACCGACGTCCGTAATGCAATCAACGTCCACTTCCGTGGCGTCTTCAAGGAACTTGTCCACCAGCACAGGACGCTCTGGGGACGCCTCCACCGCGAAGCGCATGTAGTGCGAGAGTTCCGCGTCAGAATAGACGATCTGCATCGCGCGGCCGCCGAGAACGAAGGAGGGGCGGACAAGCACAGGATATCCCAACTGCTTGGATGCGGTCAGGGCCTCAGCTTCGTTGGTGGCCAACCCATTGGGAGGCTGCGGAATGTCGAGCTTCCTGAGCATGGCCGCGAAGAGCTTGCGATCTTCGGCGATTTCAATGCTCTGGGGCGACGTGCCGATGATGTTCACTCCGTTCTTCTGCAGCCCGAGGGCCAGGTTCAACGGTGTCTGGCCGCCAAATTGAACAATCGCGCCCCAGCATTTCTCGCGCTCGTAAATGTGGAGAACATCTTCGAGCGTCAGCGGCTCGAAGAACAATTTGTCACTGGTGTCGTAATCCGTGGAAACGGTTTCCGGATTCGAGTTCACCATGATGGTCTCGAACCCTTGCTCCTTGAGCGCAAAAGAAGCGTGAACGCAGCAGTAGTCGAATTCGATGCCCTGGCCGATGCGGTTCGGGCCGCCGCCAAGGATCATGACCTTCCGCTTCTCAGTGACCCGCACCTCGTCATCGCCACGGTCGTAAGTGGAATAAAAGTATGGGGTATAAGCCTCGAACTCGGCTGCGCAAGTATCCACGAGCCGGTAGCTTGGAACCAGACCGGTGCGCTTCCGCTCGGCGCGAACGGCATCCTCCGTCTGGCCGGTGAGGTGGGCGATTTGGCGGTCTGAAAAACCGAACGATTTAGCTTTTGCCAACAGTTTTGGGTCGAGTCCCATGCGGCGGCGATACAACCCCAAATCGCCCAAAAGAACAAAAGAAAAATCGTGCGGGAAAGGCCTGAATTACCAGCGCCGGTTCCGCTTGGGCTTGGTGGTGGAACGAAGCCAACGGGGCGTGGCATACGCCTCCGCTTCGCGCATCGCGAGGGGTTCAAAGTTTAGCTCGCCTTCGGCCGCGCGGCGCATCTGGTGGAACCACCAATCAGCTCGTTCCGGCGTCGGAGCGAAGGGCAGGGCGGCGTTTTTGGCTAGTGGCAACTCCATTTGATCAATCAATTTCATGCCACCATCCTGCACCCCCCCTCCGACACACAGTGTCGGACCCCCCCCCAATATTTTAATTTTGTTTTAGGCCCCGCCGCGCCAGCGTTTGAGGCGTTTTTGGAGGGAATCGAGCTTCGAATTCGCTTGATCAATGAAGGGGAAAGCCGCGAGCAGCTCCTCCAGCGCGGGGACGGCGCCCCAGGCTGTTACGGTGAAATATTCGTAAGCATCTTCGGAGGGGATTCCGAGTTCCCGATTTTGCCAAACGTAGCGCGCGCGCAAGGTTTTCTTCCACTCACCGAAGTCCTTGGATTCCGGCATGTGGTGCCGAGCAATCCACGGAATCCATTCCACGATCTGGGATTGATGCTGCCAGGTCATCTCCGCGATGAGATCAAAAGCGGCTTCAACACTGATGGCGAGGTCGAATGCATTTTCCCCGGCCATGTAGGCGTCGTAGGGGTTGAGAATAACCGGGGTCTTTATCCAGACGCTTTTGGTTTCATCCGTGGGGTATTCCGGACTGAACGCGTGCGGCACGTTGATCATGTAGGCCAACTTCCGCACGGCCTCAGCAACCGTTACGTGGTCAATATGGATCCCGGCCAGCGGATCAGATGCAACAGGAGGGGCGACAATGAAATCAGGCTGGAAGTCGCGAACGCTTTTCCACAGCGCAGCCATGGTTTCCGTGTCCAGGGTCATGCAGGCTTCGCGCACCCGAGAGCCATCGCGACGGGTGAGCGTCTCGAATGCGTATTGGCCAATGGCTGCGGAGCGGGCTTGCTCAGCCTCACGGACGCGGCCTGTCTCCTCGCGGGGTCGGAAATGGTGACCGGCCTTGCCGTCGGTGCACACGAGCAGTTTGCTCTGGAACCCGGGCAGAGCCCGGCGCCGCATCAGTTCGAACGTGCCCGCTGCCACGAATTCAAAGTCGTCATAATGCGCGTGGATGCAAAGAAGCCGCATGCGCGCAGGATAACGAGCAGCCTGAAAAGCGGAAAGGGGGCAAAGCCCCCCATTGCGCCGTTCTGGATTACTTCCGATCGTAGATCTGATCGAAGGTGCCGCCTTCCTCAAAGTGCGCGCGCTGCGCTTTGGCCCAGCCGCCGAACTCTTGATCAACAGTGACCATCTCGACCTTCGGGAAGTGACTGGCGTATTTCTCAGCCACCTCAGGCAAGCGTGGACGGTAGTGGTTCTTAGCGGCAATAGTCTGACCTTCGGCTGAGTAGAGAAATTTCAGATAAGCTTCCGCCGCTTTGCGCGTTCCCTTCCGGTCTGCAACTTTGTCGACCAACGCCACGCTCGGCTCTGCCAGAATGCTCAAAGATGGGGTGATGATTTCGAACTGATCCTTATACTCGTTGATGGCGAGCAGAGCCTCGTTTTCCCAGGAGATGAACACGTCGCCGATTTGCCGCTGCACAAAGGTGGTCAAAGCGCCGCGAGCGCCGGAGTCGAGGACAGGAACATTTTTGAACAAGCTAGCCAGAAAGGCCTTGGTTTTCGCTTCGTCTCCATTGTTTTGTCGTTTGGCCCAAGCCCACGCTGCCAGATAATTCCAACGAGCGCCCCCGGAAGTTTTTGGGTTGGGAGTGACGACGGAAACGCCTGGTTTAGCGAGATCACCCCAATCCTTGATCCCCTTGGGATTTCCTTTCCGCACGACGAACACGATTGTTGAAGTGTAAGGGGCGCTGTTGTTCGGCAGGCGGTTGATCCAATCCTTTGGCAACAGTTTGGCGCGGTCGGCAATGGCGTCGATATCGTAGGCCAGCGCCAACGTGACCACGTCGGCTTGCAACCCATCAATGACGGCGCGCGCCTGCTTTCCTGAGCCGCCGTGGGATTGTTGGACGGTGAGTTTCTGGCCAGTCCAGGTCTTGAGGAAGGCAGCGTTCAGCTCTTGGTAAAACTCACGCGTTGGATCGTAAGAGACGTTGAGGAGGATGAGGTCTTTGGCCGTGACATCCAGGGCGAAGATTAAAGCCAGCAAAGCAAAGATGCGTTTCATGGCGCAAACATGTGGAGAGTTGCTGACAATGTCAACTGGATTAGTGGACAATTCCTAACAAGCAGGCGAATTGGATTTCAGCTGATGTGAGTTAAATTTCGAAAGAATGATCTAACTTGTTGACGCGGAGCTGTTTCTCTTCATCAGCAAGAGTCTGAAAGGTAACCTCGTCGAGGATGCTCGCGGTTGCGTCCCGCACCTTTTTCATCTGGATTCGAAGGGCGCATTCGGCTTCGCTCCGGCAATCCACGCACGGCTCATACTTTCCTTGGCTGACGCAAGGAGTCAAAGCCAAGGGTCCTTCCAATACCCGAACCGCGTGCCCAAGAGTGAGCTTCTGCGGGGGAATACGAAGCGCATAACCCCCCGTTGGGCCGGGACGACTGGTGAGGAGACCATCGCCTTTGAGGTCGAGAAGGATGACTTCGAGGAACTTGCGTGGGATGCGCTCGTGCTCGGAAATGTCTTTGATGGCCACGAAGCCTTGGCCATGCCTTTGCGCCAAATAAATCAAGGCATGGATACCGTACTTCGTTCGGCTCGACAGCATGGCGGATATGTTTTGCCAGCCCGCGCGCAATCGCAAGCGGAAGTGCAGCGTTTGGCGATAGTCACTCCGGCTGCAACTGGCCTTCGCTGACGGTCCAACCCCCATCGACGGTGAACACCTGGCCGGTGACAAACCTGGATTCGTCCGAAACCAGGAAGATGGCAGCTCCATCCAAGTCCTCTGGCGCGCCAACGCGGCCGCCATCGAGGGGCTGCTTGGTCCGAATGAAATCCATGATCTCGGAATCTTTCACCGCGCGTTGAGCCATGGGTGTTTCCACAAGCGCGGGGGCGATGACGTTCAGCCTGATGTTATTAGGGGCGTAGTAAGCGGCGGAAGCTTTCGTCATCCCGATGATCGCGGCTTTGGCTGCGGCGTAAGCGTGGCTGCCGAAGTATCGTGGGGAAGGGGACCAGCCAAGGACGGAACCCATGTTCAGGACGACTCCTGCCGACGCTTGTTTCAGGAACTGCTGAACTGCGGCGCGGTTCGAGTAGAACAACGAGGTGAGATTGAGATCCTGTGTGTAGGCCCAGCCTTCATCCGAGATTTCGTGCAACGGCCCGTCGCCCATCTTGCGTCCACTGCCGCCTGCGACGTGATACAGCGCATCCAGCCGTCCAAACTCGCGCACAGCAGCCTCGACGCCTTGCTGCGCTGTCCGAGGGTCCGTGGCGTCAGCCGCAATGCCGACGCAACGGTCGCCGAGCGCATCTTGAGTTTTCGCAACGTGCTCCGCCTTCCGACCGATGACGACCAACAAAGCGCCCTCCCGGGCGAAGGCTTTTGCAGCAGATAAGCCCAGGCCGGTTGTGCCACCGACGATCACAATGCTTTTATTCTGTAATCTGCCGGCGGCGCTCATAATTTTTAATCGATGCCGAGTTGGCGGAAGCGGTTATCGACTTCCTTCAAGTGGAAATCGAGGCTGCAGAGCTGATCGAGTTCTTCCTTGGTTAACAGCTTCGCCACGTCTGGATCAGAGAGCAGTTGCTCCTTAAAATCAGCTCCTGGGGTGCCTTTGTGCTTCGCTTCCCAGGTCTTCATCGCGTTGCGTTGGACGAGGTCATAGGCCTGCTCACGAGTCAACCCTTTGCGGATGAGCGCGAGCAACGCTGTTTGGGAATGCCACATGCCGAGGGAGAGCCCCATGTTGCGCGCCATGTTCTCTGGGTAAACGATGAGCCCGTCCACGAGCTTGTTGAGCGTCACCAGCATGTAGTCGAGCAGTGTGCAGGAGTCCGGGAAGATCACGCGCTCCACAGAACTATGGCTGATGTCCCGCTCATGCCAGAGCGCGATGTTCTCAAAAGCCGCCAGCATGTTGCCGCGAAGCACACGGGCCAACCCTGTCAGGCGCTCGCCGGTAATCGGATTCCGCTTGTGCGGCATGGCGCTCGAGCCTTTTTGCCCTTTGGCGAAGAACTCCTCGGCTTCCAAAACTTCGGTCCGTTGCAAATGCCGAAACTCCGTGGCCCACCGCTCAATGCTGGAGCCGACAAGGGCGATTGCCGCCATAAATTCCGCGTGAATGTCGCGTTGAATCACCTGTGTCGCGATTGGTGCCGGCTTCAAGTTTAATCGTTGGCACACGAACGCTTCGATTTTTGGCGCGAGGTGCGCGCTGGTGCCGACGGCGCCTGAAAGCTTTCCAACAGCAGCGACTTCGCGCGCGTTCTGCAAACGGCGCAACGCGCGACCAAATTCGTCATGCATTAAGGCCATTTTCAGCCCAAATGTGGTGGGCTCAGCATGGATGCCGTGGCTGCGGCCGATCATCGGTGTGCGCTTATGCTGCTTGGCCTTCCGCGCGATGGTCGCCTGCAGTTCTTGCACATCGCGGATGAGGATGTCTGCCGACTGCACCATTTGCACGGCAAACGCGGTGTCCACGATGTCACTGCTGGTTAACCCGAAGTGCAGCCAACG
>DASPKX010000127.1:0-5961 GCA_035627835.1 Candidatus Methylomirabilota bacterium | reverse complement strand
GGCGCGGTGCCGTGCGTGGCCTCGAAAATGGCGTGGCCCGTCACGTAATTGATGTTCCCGCCGGGAGCGATGCCGATTCCCCCGACCTGCGCGGCCAGCGCGTCGGACAGGTAATCGCCGTTCAAATTCGGCGTCGCAATGACATCGAACTCCTCCGGACGAGTGAGCACTTGTTGCAGCATGATGTCCGCAATGGCGTCCTTGATCAGCAACGCCCCTGCCTTGACCGCCGCTTTCTGCTCGTCGTTGGCCGCGGCTTCGCCCTTTTCCTTTTTCGTCCGTTCCCAACGCGCCCAAGTGTAAACTTTATCGCCAAAAATCCGCTCAGCCGCTGCATACCCCCAATCGCGGAAGGCCCCTTCCGTGAATTTCATGATGTTCCCCTTGTGCACCAGGGTCACGCTCTTGCGCTTGTGGCGGATGGCATACTCGATGGCTGACTTCACGAGGCGGATGGTGCCGACGTTGGAAACGGGCTTGATGCCGATGCCAACCTGAATGGGCATGTGGGAGGCATCGTGGTCGGGAGCGGCCAGCTTCATGTAGCCAGCCATGGCCTCCTTAGTGCCAAAGCGGATTTTCGCGAAATCTTTCGGGAAGGTTTGGGACAGGAAGTCGAGAACCTTCTGGGCCTCCGGCGAGCCGCCTGCGTATTCAATCCCCGCGTAAATGTCCTCCGTGTTCTCGCGGAAGATGATCATGTCCACTTTCTCCGGGTTCTTCACGGGTGAAGGCACGCCGGTGAAGTATTGCACGGGCCGCAAACAGACATAGAGGTCGAGCATCTGCCTGAGGGCGACGTTGAGAGAGCGAATGCCGCCGCCGACCGGGGTGGTCAGCGGCCCTTTAATGCCGACGAGGTAATCTTTGAACGCTTCAACAGTGTCGTCGGGAAGCCAATTATCGAATTTGTTCTTGGCCGCTTCGCCCGCGAACACCTCGAACCAGGAGATCTTGCGCTGGCCACCATAGGCCTTCTGCACGGCTGCATCGAAAACGCGCTCCGAGGCGGCCCAAATGTCAGGGCCGGTGCCGTCACCGCGAATGAACGGAACAACCGGATTATTCGGAACCTGAAGCTTGCCGCCTGAAATGCTGATCTTACCGCCCTGGGGCGGAGTGACATCCTTATACGCCATAATAAAAGTCGTCTTTAAAAGAAGCTCGGTTACGCGATCGAAGCCGTGCGATTTTGCGCGGGCTCAGCAGCTAACTGGGCGCGAACCTTTGCCACCGTCGCGTCAGTCGTTAGCCCATATTTCTCGCGCAAAAACTCAGGAGTGCTCGCGTGCTCGATGAATTGGTCTGGCCAACCGATCCTGACTACAGGCGTCAGGATGTTTGCGTCCAGGAGCGCTTCCATCACTGAGCTTCCATAGCCGCCAGGGATGACATGGTCCTCAAGCGTGACCACCACATCGGCTGCGCTGCCGAAGAACGTGGTGAGATCGAGATCGAGCGGCTTGGTGAACCGGGGGTTGATGATTGCAACGTCGTGGCCTTCGGCTTGCAGGCGCTCACGGGATTCGCGGGCGATCTTCTGCATATTCCCCAGAGCGAATATAGCCACTTTCTTGCCGCCGTTGTTGCTGAAGTTCTGGAGAACCTCGCCTTTTCCAATTTCCAGAATTTTTGGCTGGTCCTTAATTGGAACACCTTCAGCGGCGCCACGAGGGTAGCGGATGAACACCGGCAGCTTTTGGTGCGTGGCGGTGAACATCATATCGCAGAACTCATCCTCATCCTTGGGAGCCATGGCGATGATGTTGGGCACGCAACGAAGATAAGAGATGTCGAAGAGGCCGTGGTGCGTGGGGCCGTCGTTAGCTGAGAGACCAGCGCGGTCCATGCAGAAAATCACGGGCAACTCCTGCAGGGCCACATCGTGGATGATGCAATCGTAGGCGCGCTGCAGGAACGTGGAGTAAATCGCGCAGACCGGGCGGAAACCCATGGTGGCCATGCCCGCAGCAAAGAGCACGGCATGCTCCTCGGCAATGCCGACATCGTAATAGCGATTCGGCATGGCAACTTCCAACGCCTTTAAGCCAGTGCCTGATGGCATTGCGGCGGTGATCCCGATGACGCTGTTATCTTTTTGGCAGAGACGGACCATCATCTGGCCGAAGACATCCTGATAATTGGGCGGAGTTCCTGCTTTGGACGGAATAACTTTTCCAGTTTTGGCGTCGTAAGGCCCGATGCCATGGAACTTTTCCGGCTGATCAAGAGCCGCTTCGAAGCCTTTGCCTTTTTTAGTCAAGGCGTGAATGACAACAGGCGTGTCGAGGGTCTTGGCATATTCGAGCGTCTGGATGAGTTGCTCGAGGTTATGGCCGTCGATCGGACCGATGTACTTGAACCCGAGTTCCTCGAAGATCAGTGAGCTGCCATGGCCGCCGCGACCGTCCCCACCCAAGCCCTCCTCAGCAGGAGTAAGCGCCACATCGGAAACGGCGCCTTTGATGGCTTCCTCGGCTTTGTGGCCGAGCTTGCGCGCGATCTCCCCTCCGCGAGGCATCTTGCGGCTTAAGGACTCGAGCCTGTTTTGCAAGCTGGCGTAGCGCGGGTGCGTGATGATCTTGTTTAGGTAATTGGCAATAGCTCCAACATTCTTCGCAATGCTCCACTCGTTATCGTTCAGGATGCCGATAAAGCGTTTGGTGGTGTGCGGGATGTTGTTGAGAGCCTCGAAGGAAATGCCGTTGGTGAGGGCGGCATCGCCGAAAATGCAGACGACTTGCTCGTCGGTGCCGCGTTGGTCGCGGGCCGCAGCCATGCCCAAGGCAGCCGAAAGGGCGGTGCCTGCGTGGCCGGCGCCGTAGCAATCGTGCGGGCTCTCGGTGCGGAGCGAGAAGCCATTCAACCCGCCAGTCTGACGGATGGTATGAAAGCGGTCTTTGCGCCCGGTGAGCAGCTTGTGGACGTACGACTGATGGCTGACATCCCAGACAAATTTGTCGTGCGGGGTGGAGAAGACGTGATGAAGCGCGATGGTCAACTCGACCACACCGAGGTTTGGCCCGAGGTGCCCGCCAGCTTTAGCGAGGTTGGTAATCAACTCCTGCCGGATTTCCTCCGCCAATTGAGTGAGCTGAGGCATCGTCAGCTTTTTAACGTGCGAAGGGTCATCAACCATGTCCAGGTAACGGCTCATATTTTACTGTTCGATGGAAACGGGCTTGAGCGTCAGCTTTCCTTTTTCATCGCGCTCGAGGCGTTGAATTTTAAGGTCAGCTTCGGCCAGCTTGCTTTGGCAGACTTGCACCAAACGGGAGCCTTCCTCGTATTTGCCGAGCAAGGCTTCCAGGGGCAGGTCTTCGGATTCCATCGCTTCAACGATGGATTCGAGCTTCCGCAGAGCCTCTTCAAAGGGGAGTTCGCCCCCGGAAGCGCTCGGGGCTGCGCCAGCCTCCGTTTTCAACATGCCGGGAAACTAATAGATGGGGCAAGGTGCGTCTAGCGATTATCGGGGCGTTTAGGGGTGCGCGCGCTTGATTAATCCAGCCTCAAAACCATGACCTTGGCCGTGGACTCGCAACGGGCGATGAAGGTCTCCTCAATCATGGAGAGGCGTTGGTTCTTGCGGACCAGGGCGCCCCAGGTGCGCTTGAGCTTTCGACGACCAAGCGGCAGGGCGAGGAGGGAGCCTTCCTTTAACTCCCGTTGAGCGATCCATGGAGCTACGATGCTGATGCCGAGGCCTTGCTTCACGAGTTCCTTGGTGGCGGTCATGCTGCCCATTTCAAGAGCGCTGTTCAGCTCCACCTCTTCTTCGGCGAAGTATTCCTGGATGAGTTGCGAGGTGTAGCTCGTGCGGCTGTAAAAGATGAAGCGTTGCCGGCCAAGCTCGGAACGGACCACTTCCTTTTTCTGCGCCCAGCTATGGCTAGGATCCATAATAAAGCAGAGTTCGTCTTGAAAGAGGGGGCGGAATTCCAACTGTTCGTCCGCTTTGGGCTGGAGCGCAATCGCGACCCCGATCTGTTTTTCGGCGAGCAGGTCGATGGCTTCGCCTGTGTCTGCAGAATGAACATGGATCAGGGCATTTGGATCGCGCTCACGGATCAGCCGGAGGGCTGAAGGGAAGATATGCTCGCAAACGGTCACACTGCCGGCCACCCGGAGTTGGGTGCGGCCCCATTTGCCGAGGTGCTGCAGGGAGGCGCGGGCCATCTCCATTTGGCCGAGAATTCTTTCGGCAGATTGAAGAAGCTGCTCGCCGGCCAGTGTGAGCTGAACCGATTTGCCCACCCTGTCAAAAAGCCGACAGCCAACGTCCTCTTCGAGCGCCTTGATCGAGTGGCTCATGGCGGATTGGGAGAGAAATAACTGCTTGGCCGCGACCGTGAAGCTCCCGCTTCTCGCAGTGGCTACAAAGGCCCGGAGTTGCCTGCTATCCAGCGGGGTTTTCATTTCGCCCACCTTGCTGTCGTGAAATGAGCGCCGTGGCTAAAAGCAATGCGGCTCGCACGGCTTATTAAGGAACAAACGGTGACCCGAGAGCATGCATTGCTCCTCCACGAAGCATTCCTGCTGAGGGGTGTTGATGTTGGAGCAACATGGTTGCAGGCCAAGGGAGCCACGCATGAATGGCGTTCATGGGTGGGATGCAAACTACCGCGAGGCGAGTTGGCGCTGTGGGCATTATGGCTGCTTAGCATATCCGCAGCATGGGGAAGCAATTGGCAAGCCACGCGGCGACGAATGCTTCTTCAACCACACAAGTTATGCCCTCTAAACACCGCAACCTGATGCCGAAACTCACTCGCAGAGATTTCCTGCGCAAAACAACAACGACCGCAGCCGTGGGCGCTTTGTTCGCCAATCTGCCGAACGGGTGGCAAGGGGCGGTTTATGCCAGTGACGCTCCAGAAACCGCGAAGCTCAATTTTGGCATGATCGCGCTGACCGATTGCTCACCCATCGTGATCGCACACGAGAAGGGGATCTTCAAAAAGTACGGCATCGAATCCACGGTTTCCAAGGGGGCGAGCTGGGCCGCCATTCGCGATTCGCTTTCGAGCGGAGACTTGCAAGCGACCCACATGCTCACGGGCATGCCGATCGCTTCGACGATGGGCCTGCTGGGATCACCGAAAAAGCCAATGATCATCCCTTGGATCCTTAATCGGAACGGGCAATCGATCAGTTTGGCCAATCGCTTTAAGGGCAAAGTTCAAGCCGATTCGAAGGCGCTGAAGCCTTTTGCTGAGGAAGGAAAGAAGAAGGGTGAGCCGCTGACATGCGCGATCACCTTTCCCCCAGGAACGCACGCGATGTGGATGCGGTACTGGCTCGGGTCGGGAGGAATTGACCCGGACAAAGATGTGAGCCTGATCGTCATCCCGCCCGCGCAGATGGTGTCCAACATGAAAATCGGCAAGATGGACGCCTTCTGCGTGGGTGAGCCTTGGAACGCACGGCTAATTTCGGACGGCATCGGCTACACCGGCCTGAACACCCAGGATATTTGGCGCGATCACCCGGAAAAGGTGTGCGCGTTCCTGGCGGAGTTCGCGGACAAGAACCCAAAAGCAGTGAAGGCGGTGTTGAAGGCGCTGCATGAGGCGTCCGTGTGGCTGGACGATCTGAAGAATCGGCCCGAGCAAGCAGACATCGTTTCCCGCCCGACATACATCAACTGCCCCAAGGAACTTATCCTGGGACGCATGCTGGGTGAATACGACTTCGGCGATGGGCGGAAGAAGTCGGACGCGAACTACATGATCTTCAGCGCGCGCAATTGCAATTACCCGCAGCCAAAGTTCGCGGTGTGGTGGCTCTCACAATTCCGCAGGTGGGGCATGGTCACAGGCGCGCCGGATTACGCCGGAGTGGCCAAGCAGGTGATGCGCGCGGACATCTACGAGGAGGCCATGAAGGAGCTTGGCTACCAGCACGGTGGACTGAACAACGATTCTGAGACGTTGTTCGATGGCGTCACTTTCGACCCCGCGA
>DASPKX010000126.1:0-8544 GCA_035627835.1 Candidatus Methylomirabilota bacterium | reverse complement strand
TACTCGCGGCACAAGGTCACCATTCACGATGCGGTTGCGCAGGGGTTGCCCATCAACGTCGAAGAACTTCGCCGCGGGTTGGATGACCCGGAAGGCTGGGCTCAGGAATACGAGCTGGAGTTTATTGATGGGTCCGCAGTGCTGCTGCCTTACGAGGTGATTGCGCTCTGCGAATCACCAGACGCTTCAGAGTCCGTGCCGGACTGGCCAATGTTTCACCAGGCTACGCCGGTCGGCCGTCGCTTCTGCGGGATCGATTTCGGGCGGAAGCGGGATCTGACCGTTTGCTGGACGCTGGAGAAGGTCGGCGATGTGCTTTGGACGCGCGAAGTGTTGGTGCTCTCCAAGATGAGCACCCCTGACCAGGTCGAGGCCTTAAAGCCACGCATCCAGGGCGCGCAACGGGTTTGCCTCGATTACACCGGGGCGGGTGTGGGGCTTGGCGATTATCTGGTGAAAGAGTTCCAGGAATGGAATCCCGAGCAGCACCAATACGGCCGCATTGAACTGTGCCAGTTCACCCCGACGCTGAAGGCCGACATCTTTTCCAAGCTGCGGATGCGGTTCGATGAGCGCCGTTTGCGGATCCCAGTGAGCCGAACCATTCGCGAGGATCTGCACGCCATCCAACGGGTGACCACGCCGAACGGCATCAGCTACCGCGCCCCGCACACTGAGGATGGTCACAGCGATCGAGCCACGGCGCTGGCCCTGGGCGTGCGCGCTGCGTCGGACAATTTCGCGGTGATGCGGCCGATTGCGAGCAAACGCGGGACGCGAGCGGGGCGAGCGATCGCAGCCAGGCGCGACCGGACGATCAACGGCTGATGTAACCACGAAGCACACGAAGAGCACGAAGATCGAGCCGGGCAGCGTGACGCTGCACCCCAACTAACAGGACCGAAGAGTGAAACTGAAAGACGCACAAACGGGACGGCTGATCCGGCCGAAGTGCACGCGGTGCAGCAAGCGGCGCGAGCAAGCACGGATGGTGCGCTGGGGCTGGAGTGATCTGCACAAGGATTATGTGGGGCAGTGCATCCCGTGCAGCGTTCCGAACGTAAACACAGAGGCGCAGAGGTAGCAGAGGCAACAGAGGAAGAGGGTCAGCAGCCACGAAAGAGCACAGAGAAGACAAAATGAATTTACCAACTCTAAAACCGATCACGAACCGGGACAGCAAGACGGGTGAATACTCGCTGCCCGCAGACGGGTTCTACCAGCTCTCGCCTATTGGCGAGTTCCCGCACAGCGAAGGCAAAGTTGTCCAGGTCGTCGATCGCGAGGCGGTGCAGGCGATGGTCAATCGCTTCGCTGAAGACTCAAAGCAGCCGGGCTTCGTGGGCTTGTTGGTCGATTACGAGCACTTCTCCTACGACACCAGCAAGAAGAGTGAGGCAGCCGGATGGCTGACTGCGCTCGAAAACCGCGAGGACGGACTTTACGGCAAGATCGACTGGACCCCTGACGCCAGGGCTGAACTGACGAGCGGCAAGTATCGCTTCATCTCACCGACCTGGCTGGCCAGCGATGTGAAATACCTGGGCAACCGCAAGGTGCGCCCAGTTCGCCTCGATCGCGCTGGTGTGACCAACACGCCGCGGCTGGCTGGCCTCGCCCCACTTTCTAATCGCTCTGGAGGACAGAGCGAACTCCACCAGGGAGAAGCCTGGGAACAAGACAACAACAGTATGCAGAAATTAGCATTGATGGCAGCAGCGCTCGGGCTCGCTGCAACGGCAACGGAAGAAGCCGTCCTGGCGGGAGTGACCGAGCTTAAGAACCGCGCGACGACTCTGGAGACAGAGAATAAGACGCTGCGCGAAGCACAGGTTGAAACCGACCTGGAGAAGTACAGCAACCGCTACTCGCCCGATAAGAAGGACGCGATCAAGCAGCAGTTGCTCACGAACCGGGCTGCGACTATCGCGATCCTGGACGCAATCCCCGAGCCACAAGGCAAAGGCGCCCCAGCCGCTCCAAAGGCGCCGCTGCACAACCGGCAGAACGCCAAAGCGCCGGAGAAATCCCCAGCGGGAGCGACAGGCGACATCTACGCGAAACAGAACGCGGAGGTGAAAGCCTACATGAACCGCAACAACGTCGATTTCGACAGCGCGTTCCAAGCTGTGATGGCTGAGAAGCCGGAGTTGTTCCCCGCTGATGACGCGAGCGAATAACGCACTCACCGAACCCACTCAACTTTAACGAAAGAAAATCAAATGGGAGCACGTAACACACGGGAAGAGGCGATCATCGCCATGACCCCGAACGAAGACCAGCGCGGCAAGGAAGGTTTTGCCGTGAAGGTGAGCAGCGGCAAAGCAGCCCTTTGCACCGCAGCCACAGACATCCCCATCGGCGTCATCGTCGAGGGGGAAAACACGGACGGCACCAGCAGCGTCCAGGTTGCGGACGCAGGCGGCAAGCCGGTGCTGGTGAAGCTGGATGGCACACCAGGCACAGTCGCTATCGGCACGTATCTGACGATCACGGCCACCGGGACCTTTAAGGCAACGACATCTTCAACCACGCAATGCGCCCGCGCGTTGCAATCAGGAGCGGCCAACGAACTGATCGAAGCGGTTCTGTTCCGACCAATCACCGCCCCATAACCAGGGCTGAGACCTGGACCCCATTAGCGGGAGCAGGGCGAAGCAAAACGACGACGACAAAACAGACAGCAATTTATGTTACGCAGACAAGCAAGTTACAACCCGACGCTGACCAACTACGCGCAGGGCGTTGCGCAAGACATCGGCCTGAGCCTGGCAGATGTGTTCGCTCCCCGCGTGCCGGTGGCCAGCACGTTCGGCCAATTCAAGCGTTTCAACGAAAAGAACGCTTTCCAACTGTATGACACTGCCCGCGCTTTGGGCGGTGGCGCCCGCCGCATCGAAATGCTGGCGGATGATCCAACCTACAACGCCAAGCCACACGCGCTGGAAATCACGATCGACGACGCCGAAGTGGACGCCGCTGGCGAAGACGTCCGCGTCCTGCAGATGTCCAAGACCAAAACCTTGGTCACTAGCGCTGTTCTCTCGCGTGAGGACCGCGTAATCACGGTTGCAAAGACTCTGACGGCTGTTGCGTCGAAGGGCGTCTGGTCGAACACGAGCAATGATCCCATTGCTGAAATCGATGAGCAGATCGAAGCCATCGCCATTGCGACAGGCATGATGCCGAACACGATTGTGTTTGGCATTGGCGCCTGGAGGACCTTCCGCAATCACCCGAAGGTGCTCGCGAAGCAACCAGGCGCAGCCTTGATCGGTGTCACCACCGACCAGGCCGCGAAGATGCTGCTCAATCCTGGCATCACCGTTCACATTGGGGTGCTCTCCAAAGACACGGCAAAGGTTGGGGCGGCTGCCTCCAAAACCAACATCGTGGGTTCGGAAGTGTTCATCTTCCATCGCTCCGCCAATCCGACCGAATACGACCCGAGCTGGATCAAAACATTCAGCAACGGTCGTGGCGGGGTGTCCGCCGTTCGGACGTATCGCGACGAAAAATCGCGCAGCGATGTGCTGGCGGTTGATTGGAGTGAGGACGTGCAGATCGTGTCGAGCATCAGCGCGAAACGCCTGACGCTGACCTAAACAATCTTCCCCTGGATGGGGGGAGGCCCATAGAGGGTTAAGGGAACGAGGGGGCGGGTATGAGGGTGCCCGCTCCCTCCATTAAAAGCAGAAGAACGCCCGGTCAGTGAACCGGGCCTACCACAAAGAAGATGGCGTGGGTTGCAATAACTGAAGCGGATGTGCTGACGGTCCTGTCTGGTCCCGAGCTGGCGGCGTATCGGTCGGTCGCGCTCGCAGGCGGTCAAGCGGATCCGGTCGCGCCGATCATTGGCCAGGTGGTGGATCTCGTTCGGGGTTATGTCGGTGGTTGCAAATCGAATCAGTTGGGCGAGGCAGGCACGATCCCTGCAAAGCTTCTGCAACCGGCCTTGGACATCATTGCAGTGCAGATCCCGCGCCGTGTTCGCAAAGACCCGACGCAAGCGCGCCAGGATGCCCATGACCAAGCGATCGCCCTCCTGGAGAAAGTGTCCGACTGCGATTTCGACCTTGAAGAGCCTGTGACGCCGAGCACTGAAGAGACTGCGGCCGGAACGCCGCGGATCAGCGGGGGCAAACGGAAGTTCGGGCGGGAGCAGCAAGACGGTATCTAACCACGAAGCGCACGAAGAACACGAAGGAAAGCAGTTTAACAGGAGACCGATGCCGGAGAAAACAGACATAGGATCGCTTTACCCGCAGCAGGAGGATGTGACGGACTTCACCCTTGCGATGCGGCGCGCGAAAGCCATGGCCGATGTGGCCACGTTGCTGGCTGGCAGCCTGGTGGTGAGCGCCTCTGGGAATGATGTGAGCACCCTCACGCCAATCGCCGCGAACGCGAACCGGCGCAAATGGTTCATCAAAAACACGGGAACTAATGTCCTGACGGTGACTTTCGGCGGGGCGTCCATCGATCTGAAGCCAGGGCTGGCGAACAACGATGGCGGCGGAGCGGAGATCGAAGATTTGATCTGGAAAGGGGCAGTGACCGTGAGCGGCACGAGCCCGAGGTATTCATGGGCTGAACTCGTTTAACCACGAAGAACACGAAGAGCACGAAGCTGAAGCGGCCACAAAAGAGCACAGAGAGCACAAAACGCGGCACGAAGTTTAAGACCAAGAATTTTTATGGCGGACAAAAACGACATTTCAACGGTGAAGGTGCAGGACACGGACGGGCAGTTCGACCTTGATCTGCGCCGCACCAAAGCTTTGGCAGACCTCCACGCGCTGCTGGTTGGCGGGAGCACCACGGTGGGGAACTCGGGCGTGGCTTCATCGAGCCTGACACCGCTGTCGGCGAACGCCGCGCGGAAGGTGTTCTTCATCCAGAACACCGGAACGGCCGTGATCACGGTGCAGATGGGTAATGCGCGCGTGGATCTGAAAGCGTGCAGCTCGAACAACGATGGCACGGGCGGCTTCCTGGAAGACATCTTCTGGAAAGGGGCGGTGGCGATCAGCAGCGCTGGAACGCCGCGCTACAACTTCGGTGAGCTTATCTAACCACGAAGAGCACGAAGCACACGAAGAAGGCTTATGAAGCTTACAGTTCCAATTGTGATTCCAGGAGCGGGCGCGGGCGACATGCTCAAGGCGAACAACCTGGGCGATGTTCTTTCCCCAGCGACCGCGCGCAATAACCTGCGGGTGCTGGAGCGGGATGATAGCTGGGCGGCTGCGATCTCCCGTGTGCCTCGGTCAGGCATTTGGTTTTCGGGCGCCACTTTCCCGCTGAATGGATATGGGGCTGGCCTCGCGTTAGGAACAAGTGATTTCACGGTTGTGTTTTCACTGGCCGCAGTTGACTGGACCACAGCGGTGGCGCCCGCGTTGGTTGGGACTCACAGCGCAGGCAATAACCGTTTTCGTTTGTTCCTCACCACCACCGGCAATCTTCAGCTCTCGTTCGTGGATGGCGCAGGTGCAGACGCGACCTACAATCTGCCGCTGGATGTGCCGCTGGTGGACGGGGAGCTGTACAACATAGCGGTCACCTGCAGCCGGGGCTTGCTAGCTACGGCTTACATCAACGCGGAGAGCGATCGGGATTTCAGCACTGCATCCGTAACTGTGAACATCGCGGCTTCCGCCAGTGTGGACATTGGAAGCGGCAACACGAATCCGTTTTACTACGCAAGCGCCTTCAACGGTGTGATGCTGAATGCCCGCGTTTTCAACCGAGCACTCACGGCTGCGCAGGTGAAGACGCTGCTGAAGACGGGCGTGGTGGATTACAGCGATCAGGGCGCATCGACTGCCAAATACCAGAGCAACTTTAGCGCGGGAGTGGATGGCTTCGCGATGGTCGGCACCGGAGCAGTCACTGGCAACACTGATGGCATCGGAGGGGAGAATGACGTGCTGCTTGTGGACACAGGCGCAGGCACGACAGCCGTGGCTGGCCGCACCTGGGCAGTAGGCTCGGGCAAGCGTCTCCGGGTGAAGGCTCGAGTCTTTCGCCCGGCCAGCAATGTGACTGGCACGCATTTCAATATTCGCGGCGTTGCTGGCTCATCCAGCATCGGCCACACGCACGTTGCCATTCCGGGGGACACCTGGACGAGCATTGAGACAGAGATTCTCATTCCTTCCACAGTGGGGGCAACAACGGTGGTGGGTCTCTGCGCTGTGACCAGCGCCGGGAGCATCACTATCACCAACGGCGACAAGATCTACTTCAAGGACGTGAGCTTTGAGACGATCGGTTGCATCCAAGACCTCGACTGTGGTGTCGGCATTGGGACGCACATTCCGGACAGAACCACGGCCTACCCTGGCTTGCTAGCGAGCACATCGAGCAGCGCGCATACGTTCCCCAAGATCAACAACGATATCATAATCCGGCGCACGCTGGACCACTCCGATATCTCCAGCACGGCCGGGACCACTAAGCTGCTCGATCTGCCGCCAAACTGCGGGATCGAAAATGTGGAGTTTGACCGGGAGGTCGCGTTCGACGGAGGTGTCACCCTGGACATCGGCGTAGCGGGAACCCAGGGCAAGTATGTGAGTGGCCAGAACGTCGCCGCGACCGGCAAGGCTTTGGCGCCTTCACTCAGCATGGTGAGCGAGAGCAGTTCAGCTTTCACGAGTGTTTACATCAAAAAGTCAGGGGCAACCACCCAAGGCAAAACCACTGTGCGCGTCACTGTCGTCGTGCGCGCGTTATAAACAAAGAACCGCCCGGTCGGGGGACCGGGCCTACCAAAGAGAGTTTATGGACATCGTAGTTGTAACAACCAAGCCGGA
Source organism: Candidatus Methylomirabilota bacterium (assembly GCA_035627835.1). Classification (GTDB taxonomy): domain Bacteria; phylum Verrucomicrobiota; class Verrucomicrobiia; order Limisphaerales; family SXQI01; genus DASPKX01. Next base: position 1,723 of record DASPKX010000126.1, on the reverse strand, counting down.
CACGAACGAGTTTGAGTATGGCGGCCGGAATCCAGATGGATCCTGGGCGTTCCACGGCGAAAAAGCGCAAGTGCAGCTCGCGGATCTGACACCAGGCGAACAGCAAACCATTGGCGCTGCTCGGGCGATTCTCCTGGCGAAGGCCACGGCCGATGCGCAGGCGAAGGGGCTTACCCCTCAGGCCATTTAAGACAGAGGACGATCCGCAGATTGCGCAGATTGCCGCAGATTCCGGAATGGGAATTTAACCACGAAGAGGACGAAGAGCACCATGGAACCAACGACAATAATTCTACTCACATTTGTAATCGCTTACATCCAGGTGGGGCTGCTGATCGCGGCGTTCATGTTCGGTTCCGACCACCAGGCGGGCAATCGTATGCCATCGAAAGAAGCAGTGATGGGAGCACTCATCCTCGTGTTCCTGTGGCCGGTGTTTCTCGGGGTTCACTTCACTGTAAAAGACTGAGCCTCCTCACGTCGGCTGCTACTTGAGATGATTTTGACGAAGCCCATGCCGTTTAAGGAAGCGGTCGCCAGCCGTGAGGTGAAGCGATTCCTGCCAACGACGCTGAAGGCGCGCGAGCTGCTGAAGCTTGCCCCGGAGATCCGGGAGCGCGCGGTCTTCTCCGCACGGGTGACTAATGCGCAATTCTTGACCCGCGTGCAGGAGGAGATCACGAAGCTGGTGACGGGTGTGTCACCGGGCCCAGGGCAATACACGAACCCTACCACGATTCGCGCCGGGCTGAAGCAGTTGCTTGAGCAACTCGATTACAAGCCGGAGGAAGGGAAGGAAGGGACCATCGAGGATCTTAGCAGTGATCGTCGCCTGGATCTCATCACCGAGATGAACGAGCGGGACGCGCGCGGCTATGGTTACTGGAAGCAAGGGCAGGATGCGGCCTTGATCAATGAGTGGCCGGCGCAGGAGTTCCTTCGTGTTTACGCGCGCGAGCAGGAGCGGCTCGATTGGCCGCAGCGTTGGGTGGCGGCTGGAGGCAAGGTTTATGAAGGCCGCATGATCGCGCGGAAGGATGATCCGGTGTGGGTGCGCCTGAGCATCTTCGGCAAACCGTATCCTCCATTTGATTTCGGCTCTGGCATGGGTGTGCAGGACATCGATCGCGAGGAAGCGATCCGCCTGGGCGTGATTGAGCCGGATGCGCAGATAACGCCGCAGGATCGGGGGTTCAATGATGAAGTGAGCGCGGGCTTTGCGTCTGCCGATCCGGAGATGCGAGCGGCGATTGAGGCGAGCATGGAAGGCGCGTTCGCTTTTCAAGGCGATGTGCTGACCTGGGCGGGAGGCGTGGAGTGAGCCTGACGATCACCATTGATGCGTCCCGTGCGCGGGCAGGCTTTGACAAGCTCCAGCAGCGGCTGAACAGCGATGAGCTGAAGCTGCGCATGGGGAAGTCCGTCGCGGAGTTGATCCGGCGCCATCTGCGCGATCGCAATTCCACCCATGCGAATGAGCTGGGTGGGAAGCGGACGAACTTCTGGGCCCGAGCGAGCGAGGCCGTGAACTTCCGGGCAGTGTCTGACGGCGCTGAGGTGAGCGTGAGCCAGGAAGGGGTGCTGCAACGCTACCTCGGCGGAACCATCCGGCCGGTGAATGCGAAGGCATTGACAATTCCAGTGCACCCGAAAGCTTACGGCAAAAGCGCGCGTGAGTTCAAAGACCTGAAGCTGGTGCAAGGGAACCGAGTGGCGCTCCTGG
>DASPKX010000125.1:0-2189 GCA_035627835.1 Candidatus Methylomirabilota bacterium | reverse complement strand
GCGCGAGAACTCACCGAAGAATCCCTTGAAACCATTGGCTTTTTCGTAAACCGCGACCCTGGCTGCGTCACGAACGGGGTCCGAGTGTTGAAGGATCGCTGCGAAGTCGAACCGGCTTTTGCCACCCGATTCCAGAAGGCTCGGGACTTGGCCAAAGAAAAGCTTGCGGCGATGAACCCGGCCTGCCGCCGAATCCTCGCCTACGTCACCTACGACGCCAACGGCAAGGTCATCAACATCTGCCCTCTATAGGCCCGTGCGGCACGCACCTCTGCGAACTCAGCGTCTCAGCGGGAAAATAATGACACCGAAGCAACAAGCTCTCTACTGGCGCGAATGGGCGAAGGTGCGCGCGATTGATCCAGCCATGGACCGGCACGCGCTCCACACGCAAGCCCTCGGCAAGGCCAAGTCCAGCAAAGCATTCACGAATGCTGACCTGGACAAGGTCCTGGCCGCGTTTCGCGCAGTAAGCGAGCCCCACAACCTGAACGCCCAGGTGCGCCAGCTTGAGCAGCCAAAGAAACGCCAGCTCTACGCAATCAGGGAACACCTGCAGGAGCTAGCCGCGCTCGATGTCGGCAATCCACTCGAGTACGCCCGCTCCATTGTCGCTGACCAACACCCCGGCTTGGAACGCCTCATTGAAGACCTCAGCGCCAGCAAAGAAGTTCACATGAGCCAAACCGGCTTGCTGATCGAAGACAGCGAGCTGGAGAAACTCCGCTTCACCCTTGCGCGTTGCGTCTCCCGCCTCCGCCAGGCTGCGGACATATCCACGTTCGAACTCAGTCACCGCGTGAAGGAAATGCAGATGACCGGCCGCAACCCCGTTCAATCCCGCTCCCTCCGGCCGGTCACTGCGGAAGCGAGATCCAAACGCCAAACCCTTGAAGAGCAAGCCGAAGCCCAAGGCATCGACTGCCCATTCTGAAAGCCCGTGAGGCACTCACTATGCGCAACAACATCGAAGCTCCCAAATGCCCCGAGTGCGGAACAGAGCACGCGGACACCTCCAGCTACGTCTCGTTTCACATGTTCAGCGGCAATGGCCGTGAGCGCCGCCGCGTCGTGATTTGCAGCGATTGCGGCGCGATCTTGTGGATGACCAACCTTGAGAAGCTCACGCCAAACGAAGTGAACAGCTTCCCGGCCGCTCAGCGCCATGAACTGATCGCCACGCGCAGGCTCATGCGCGCTCTCAAGATGGCAAGGAACTAACCATGGAAGCCCCCAACACCCTTTCAGCCTGCCTGTTCATCGGAAGCGCCGTCCTGCTCTACGTGACGGGCCGAATGCTGGACCGCAACACCCGCGTGCTGAATCGCCTGATCGCGGAGCGCCAGGCGCGCAGAGGGGAACCGCGATTAAGCGCAGACACCTTGGATCAAATGAAAGCCACAATCTGGAGCGGCATTCACCGCCCAGCACAGACCCCGCCACCCACGTCCATATTGGCTTTGGACGTTCCGCTCGCTACTGGGCTGGAGGACGGTGGCGGGACCAATTTCCCGCCGCTGGGCGACGCGATTCCAGGTTCTGCCATGGGTGTGGCAGGCAGCTCAGAAAAGCCCAGCGGCGGGGAGTAAACGAAAAACGGACATGAAGCTCTACGTTGCATCCTCATGGCGAAACGAAGCCCAGCAAGGTGTTGTCGCCTCCCTCCGAAATGCTGGCCACGAAGTGTATGACTTCAAAAACCCTAAGCCAGGGAACCACGGATTCCATTGGTCTGCGGTTGACCCTGACTGGAAGGCTTGGAGTGCAGAGTCCTTCCGTAGTTTGCTTAAGCACCCGATTGCTGAGGCAGGCTTTTCAAATGATTGGAACGCGATGCTTTGGGCGGATGCGGGTGTGTTGGTCCTTCCGTCTGGGCGCAGCGCACACATTGAAGCGGGCTATTTCGTCGGTGCTAAGAAGCCGCTGATCATCTTGCTCGCTGAAGGTCAGGAGCCGGAGTTGATGTACAAAATGGCAACTACCCTCTGCCTCAGCATTAAGGAGGTTCTGTCCGCTCTCGATCAGATTGCGACAAAGCCGCTCAGTGAAGCTGGGGAACGCTACAAAGAGCGTTTCAACAAACTAGACGCAGACGTTCCCCATGGCCCTTTTGTGGGAATGATCACTGCCCGGCGCCGCCTCTAATCACGTCAGATCTCCGAAATCCGCGGACAACCCATCTTGAACAT
>DASPKX010000124.1:0-20687 GCA_035627835.1 Candidatus Methylomirabilota bacterium | reverse complement strand
GGCCTCGTATATCAGGCTTGGCAGGGCTGTTCGAATGAAATCTTGATCACATTCGGGTTCTCATTAACTTCACCGCTTATGTTCTCGCACGTTGTGATTTTTTGGACGGACCCGGATCAACCTAAAGCTGCTGACGAGCTGATTGCCGGGGCCGAAAAGTACCTCCGCCCGATCCCTGGTGTGGTGTTCTTCCACATCGGCCGCATGGCGACGAGCCACCGGCCCGTTGTTGACCAAACGTACCAGGTTGCTTTGAACCTCGTGTTCCCTAGCAAACAAGCGCAGGACGATTACCAGGTGCATCCAATGCACGTGGATTTCGTGGAGAAGGTGTTTAAGCGCGTTTGCAAAAAAGTCGTCGTTTACGACTTCGAAGGTTAAGCGTCTCCTGACTTGCGCGAAAACTCGCGCGCTCGCTAAATCGCGTTGTGCAACTCGGCCCGTTCGCAGGGATCGCTCTCGCGGCCTATCTGCTTGGCTCCATTCCAACCGGATATCTGATCGCGCGTGGGCGCGGCATTGATATCCGCAAGGTAGGCAGCGGAAACATTGGCGCCACGAATGTGCTGCGGACTCTGGGCAAGCCCGCTGGCATCACCGTTCTCGCGCTCGACGCTTTGAAGGGTTTCGTCGCTACGATGTTTGTGCCGCATCTCTTCATGCAAGCGCCGGGTGCAGGAGAAGCGATCACGGCGGCGATTTGCTCCATCCTTGGGCACAACTACACGCTTTGGCTGAAGTTCAAAGGCGGAAAGGGCATCGCAACCTCTGCGGGCGCTTTAGTGGCGCTGGTGCCCGTGGGTATTCTGGTGGCGTTCATTGCGTGGGTGGTCACTTTCCTGCTGAGTGGGTATGTCTCCCTGGCCTCAATTGTGGCTGCGTTAATCTTGCCGCCCGCTGTTTTGTTCACCACGCCCTCCAGGGCTTTGCTCGTGACGTGCACGATCTTGAGCGCATTGGCGATTTATAAACACCGAGGCAACATCGAGCGGCTGAGGAATGGCACAGAGCATCGCTTCAAGCGCGGGGCTAAAAAGAGCGATTAAAGTGAACGTCACGATTCTCGGAGCTGGAGCTTTTGGAACCGCGCTTGCGCGCGTGATTGCGCTGAATCAGCATGCCGTCACTCTGTGGGGGCATAAGGCGGAGCAACTCCGCGAAATCCAGGCAGCGGGGGAAAATGCGCGGCACTTGCCAGGCATAAAGCTGCCGTGCGACCTGAAATTTCAGGCGGATCTCAGCGCTGCTTGTGAGGGCGCCAACGTCATCGTTCTTGCGCTTCCTTCACGAGCCTTTCGTGAGGTTGGCAGCCAACTCGGAAACTGCTCTGCGATCCTGGTGAGTGTCACGAAAGGAATCGAATTCGACAGCGGCTTAACCATGACGGGCGTCCTCGAGGAGGTCTGTCCGAGCGCAAAGGTTGCAGGATTATCCGGCCCTTCCCTCGCGATGGAAGTAGCCAGAGATATTCCGACAGCCGTAGTGGCATCTGCAACATCAACTGAGGTTGCTGAAACGGTGCAGCAGATTTTTCATCGGCCCAGCTTCCGTGTTTATACCGGCAAGGATCTCTTGGGGATTGAGCTTGGAGGCGCCTTGAAGAATGTGATCGCCATCGCAGCCGGCATCTGCGACGGCCTCGGTTTCGGTGATAATGCGAAAGCTGCCTTGATTACCCGCGGGATCGTGGAAATGAGGCGGATTGGTGTGGCCTGCGGCGCGCAGCCAGACACCTTTAGCGGCTTGAGCGGTTTGGGCGATCTAACCGTCACCTGTTTTTCAAAGCTGAGCCGTAATCGCGCGTTGGGTGAACGAATTGGGAGCGGCGAGAAGATCAGTGAGATTCTTGCAAGCCTCACATCGGTCACCGAAGGGGTGCCGACTGCGCGTTCCGCGCATCAACTCGCGCAAGCCAAAGGAATCGACGATCCGATTATCCGTGAAGTTTACTCAATTCTGCACGAGGCCAAGAACCCAAAGCACGCGCTTTATGATCTGCTGAGCCGGGGATCAAAGGCGGAGTAAATCTTATGAGCAACTAGAAAAAGCGTGGATTACACCGCCGGTGCGATGGCTACCCTGTCGGAGGAGGCGGATATCCCTGCAGGGAGCTGGATGGGCCAGGTTCGGCAGGCAGCATCCACTTGAAGCACCAGAGAAGCACGACCTGGTGGATGATCAACAGGCGCGTCCAAAAGGACAAAATCCGGGCCCATTTGAGCGATGGTGAGACTCAAGCTGTCCACAACCAGCTCCATTTTGACTTTCGCGGAATGCCCGCTATTGCTGGACGACGATATCATGACTGACCAGGAGTTGCTTTCGAGAGCGGCTGCGTACGCCGCAGGTCATAATCTACACTTGGCGGAGCGTCTCGGCTTCGGAATTCATGGTATGGTCTTTGTTGCAGAAAGCAACTTAGAAGGGGGTCGAACTCCGGTAAAAGCTCATCGCGAGGAGCCTCCTTTTCTGCGCGAACTAGAGGCGTATGACATCCTTGCCGCGGAAGCGGTGACACGGATCCGTGGCTTTAATGTTCCACAACTTATCGCTGCGGACACTCACTTACGTATTGTCGAGATGAGCATTGTGACAAGGCCGTTCGTGCTCGACTTTGCTGGCGCATACTTGAACCCGCCCCAATTTGATGAGGATATTTGGGCTAATTGGGAGGCTGAGAAAAGGGAGCAGTTTGGCCACCAATGGCCAAAAGTGCAGATCGTCCTCTCCGAATTGAAGCGCTTCGGCATTCACATGATTGATGTATCGCCAAGCAACATAGCCTTCGAAGCCCCACCCCCCGGAATAAAGGAACGATGGTGACCCGCCGGTGGAAAGCGAAATAGTCCTCTCCGCTTCCCCTCTTGCTTTCTGACTGGGCGAACTCATGGTTAAAGCCATGCTGAGCGATGAAGAAATCGAGCAGTTGAACCGCGGTTACGTTTGCCCACCCGATGCTGGGCCAGCCTGGCGAGAAGCGGCTCGTCTGGGCTTTGACATGTCGCTGCTGGAAGAGATGAAGAAAAAGACGCCAGAGGAACGCTTGGCGTGGCACCAAAAGACATTGAACTCGTTGCTCGCATTGCGTGAGGAGCAAAGCGATGGCTCACGAGCATAATACGCTGCTCCGACGGTTGACGGAGGAACAAGTCCCGTTCGTGATTATAGGGGGTGTTTGCGGGGTTCTGCACGGCGCTTCACTTGTGACTTACGACCTTGACATCTGCTGCCCATTCAGCCTCGAAGCTCTTCAGCGAATTCAATCGGCCTTATCCGGTTTCAACCCGCGTCATCGACTCGCAAAAGATCAACCATCGCTAACGCTGACCCCGGATCTAATCAGAAGATTAAAAAACCTTTACCTTGCCACCGATATCGGAGTGTTGGATTGCCTCAGCGAAGTAGCTGGAATCGGGGATTTTGACGCAGTGCATGCCGCTTCCATCGAACAGAAGTTCTCTTTTGGTGTAGTCCGAATGCTTTCCATTCGCGGACTCATTCAATCGAAGGAAGCTTTGGGCCGAGATAAGGATCGGGCGATGATTGCCCAACTGCGCGCTCTCGAGGAAGAACAGAAATAAAAAGCACGAGCCTCATCGCGGAAGCTCGTGCTCGTGAGAATGAAATGGTGGGGGGGTTAGCTGCCGACTTCGGCGCCTGCGGTTTGCGCCGGGGCTGTGAAGGCGAGTTTGTCGCCCTCAACGGTCACATTGATGATCGAATTGTCAGCAAAGCGGCCGCGCAGGATTTCTTCCGCAAGCGGATCTTCCAGATAGCGCTCCACCGCGCGGCGCATTGGCCGAGCGCCGTAAGTTGGATCGTACCCTTTCTCGACCAGGAAGTCCTTGGCCTTGGCATCCAACTCTATGCGGAAGTTCCGCACCTTGAGGCGGTCCACAACCTTCGCGACTTCCAGCTCGAGAATCTGGATGAGATCGGGTTTGGTCATGGAGCGGAAGACGATGATGTCATCCAACCGGTTCAAGAACTCAGGACGGAAGGCGCGCTTGGCTTCCTCGAGAATCTTTTCGCGCATCTTCTCGTAATTGGTTTCATCCGATGGAGCAGTGAAGCCAATCGTGGATTGTTTCTTGATGGTGTCCGCACCGACGTTTGACGTGAGGAGCACGATGGTGTTCCGGAAGTCCACCACGCGGCCGACGTTGTCCGTGAGTTTTCCTTCTTCTAAAATCTGGAGAAGCATGTTCATCACGTCTGGATGGGCTTTCTCGATTTCGTCGAAAAGCACCACAGAGTATGGACGGCGGCGCACCTGCTCGGTGAGCTGGCCACCTTCCTCATAACCGACATACCCTGGAGGCGAGCCAACCAGCCGGGAGACGGTGAACTTCTCCATGTATTCGCTCATATCCAACTGGATGAGCGATTTGGAATCGCCGAACATCTGCTCAGCGAGAGTCTTAGCGAGCAAGGTTTTGCCCACACCGGTCGGCCCGAGCAGCGCGAACGTGCCGATAGGGCGCTTCGGATCCTTCAGGTCTGCGCGGGAGCGGCGCAGGGCCTTGCAAAGAGCTGTAACGGCTTCGCGCTGACCGACAACGGTCTTAGCGAGTTCCTGCTCCATATTGAGGAGCTTCTCAGCTTCACCCTGCTCCATGCGCTTGAGCGGGATGCCGGTCCACTTCGCCACGACTTGGAGAATGTCGTCGTCATTAACAACGACACGCTTCTCCTCGCGGTTTTGGCGCCAGGCGTTCAGCACGGCCTCCATCTTTTCCTTGGCCTGCTTTTCCTTATCGCGCATCGAGGCGGCGCCTTCGAAGTCCTGCTCCTTAATAGCGCGCTCTTTCTTGGCCTTGATCTCTTCGATCTCAGCTTCGAGGTTCTTCACATCTGGCGGGCGGGTCATCGCGCCAATTCGCGCGCGAGAGCCAGCTTCGTCCATCAAATCGATGGCTTTGTCAGGCAGAAAGCGTCCGGTCAAATAACGGTCAGACAGCTTCACCGCTGCTTCCAAGGCGGGTTCGGTAAACTCGACCTTATGGTGGTCTTCGTATTTGTGGCGAAGACCTTTGAGGATCAAAATCGCTTCATCAACAGATGGCGCTTCGACCTTCACCGATTGGAAGCGGCGTTCCAAGGCGGCATCCTTCTCGATATACTTGCGATATTCGTTAAGGGTCGTTGCGCCGATGCACTGCATCTCGCCACGGCTCAGAGCTGGCTTGATGATGTTGGAGGCGTCCATCGTCCCTTCAGCCGAACCAGCGCCCACAATGGTGTGCAACTCGTCAATAAAAAGAATGATGTTCTTGGCGCGGCGAATCTCGTCCATCACCGCTTTAATGCGCTCCTCAAACTGGCCGCGGTATTTAGTGCCGGCGACCATCAAGGCCAAGTCCAGCGTAATGACGCGCTTCTCGCGCAGCAATTCGGGGACGTTGCCTTTGGCAATTTCCTGAGCCAAACCTTCGACAATAGCGGTCTTGCCAACGCCGGCTTCGCCTAGTAGCACAGGATTGTTCTTCGTGCGGCGGCAGAGAATCTGGATGACGCGCTCGATCTCATTCTTGCGGCCAATGACGGGGTCCATCTCGCCTTTGCGAGCGATTTCCGTCAGGTCGCGGCCGAAAGCTTTGAGGGCTGGCGTTTTGACTTCGCCCTTCTTTTCTGAAGCGCCTCCGCCCGCTCCGGCCTTTTCCGGCGCTGGCTCGCCTGGCGCTGCCTCTTCCTGAGCGTTGAAGTTTGGATCGAGTTCTTTGAGAATCTCCTGGCGGGTCTGCTCGATATCGACATCCATGTTCTTTAGAACACGGGCAGCGACCCCGTCACCTTCGCGCAATAAACCCAGCAGAATGTGCTCCGTTCCCACGTAGGTGTGATTCAGCGCCTTGGCCTCTTTGGCTGCCAGGGACAAAACCTTCTTGACCCGGGGGGTGTAAGGAATGTTGCCGATCATTTTCTGATCGGGACCAGTTCCCACGAGCTTCTCGACTTCCATCCGGACGGTCTCGAGATCCAGTCCGATCTTTTGCAAGACGTTCACAGCCACCCCCTGGCCCAATTTAATAAGCCCCAGGAGCAGATGCTCCGTGCCGACAAAGTTATGGTTAAACCTGTCAGCCTCCTTGCGCGCGAGAGCGAGCACTTGCTGCGCGCGGGGGGTGAAGTTGTTCATTGCTTCTTCGCTCATAGTGGTAAATTCAAATTGCTCTTATTCACGGGGTTTGTCCAGCTTGCCACCCTCCTTGTCGGGATTAGGGGCAACTGGCCTGCTGACTGCCCTCAAACGCTCGCGCAGCATGTCCGCGCGCAGGAGATCCCGCTCCTCCGCTGTGAGTTTTTCCGAGAAACTCTTTTGCAGATGATTGGGCTGCGTTGTGATGAACAGCTCGTCCACAATCGCCTTGTTCACGCCGGGGAACATCTCCATGTCCACTCCCAGGCGCATGAGCGACAGAAGATTCATGGTCTCCTTGGAGGAGATGCTATGGGCATTGGCTAAAATGCCATAGGCACGGCCAATGTGATTGAAAACCGTTTTGGGCTTTTTCTCCAGTAGCGATGCTCGAGCATTCTCCTCATGCTCAAGTAATTGAGCTAAAACCTTGTTTAAACGTTCAACAATTTCCGACTCACTCTCCCCCAGGGTCATCTGGTTGGAGACTTGGAAGACGTTCCCCAGCGCTTCGGTGCCTTCGCCATATAATCCGCGCACCGCGAGGCCGAGTTTGTTAACAGCCTGGACGATCTGGTTGATCTGCTCGCTCAAAACGAGAGCGGGCAGATGCAGCATCGCGCTCACGCGGATGCCCGTGCCGAGATTAGTAGGGCAAGCGGTCAAATAGCCCATTTCGAGCGAGAAGGCGTAATCAAGCCGGCGCTCCAATTCGGAGTCGAACTTATCGATCGCCTGCCATGCTTCACGAATTTGAAGCCCAGGCCGAAGGGCCTGCATGCGGAGGTGGTCCTCCTCGTTAATCATCACGCAGAGCGACTCTTCCTTGTTCAGAACGATGCCGCTGCCAGCGTTCTTGGCCGCGTGCTCGCGGCTAATCAAATGGCGCTCCACCAGGATGTTTTTGTCGAGGGCGGAGACGTTATCCATCGATTCGGCGAAGGCCACCTTCATCTCCGGAAGCGATTGCACGGCCGGGCGAATCATTTCCAGCGCTTTGACGCGGTCCGGCTTCTTCGCGTGTCCTGGGAATGGAACTCCGCGGACGTTGCGCGCCAGGCGGACACGACTGGACATGACGATCCGGTCATGAGGCCCTGACCGCAAACTGGCCTCATGTGGGGTGCTGATAAAATCGAGTATGTTCACTTTAGTCCGGGGTAAGCTCACTGATTTTATGACGGACTTGCTTTAGCTCATCGCGAATGTTCGCGGCCGCTTCGAAATCCTCCTCGGCAATGGCCTTCTCCAACTTTTTCTGAAGAGACTTCAAGCGATCAGTGAGATCCTGGCTTTGCTTCAGAACAAAGGGAACCTTGCCCATGTGGCGTGTTCCTTTGTGCATCGTCTTCAGCAGCGATTCCAAACCTTCACTGAAGGTAACATAGCACTCCGGGCAGCCGAGGCGGCCGGATTTTTTGAAATCCGCTTGAGTGAAGCCGCAGTGCGGGCATTGAAGCTCGCCGCCCGCGCTCGCTTGCTCCATCTCCTGGGAAGCGCCCAAGCCAAGCAAAAGATCAGCGAGAGAAAAACCGGTGGGATCGTCCACTCCTTTGGCTTTAGAGCAGGTTTCGCAGAGATCGACCTTCTTGGTTTTGCCTTCGACCATCTGGGTGAGGTGGACAGTGGCAACGTTTTGTTTGCAGATGTCGCAAAGCATACTTGGCAAAGGTTATATCGGCCCCTGCTGCAGCCTAGTCAAGCGCAGCACCGGCCAGGCGTATAGCGCTGCCGCCCCGGAGTTAAACACCGGTGCGACACTGATCAGTTTCAAAGATTTAGAAGCTTGTGCTATGCCAGCAACGGCTCGCATCAAGCTTGGGCCGCAGCTTGCGGAATGGGTTCGCCCTCGCGCTGTGTCAGCTCATGGTACCGTTTCACCAAACCCTTGGTAATTGGGCCCGGTGTGCCGCTCCCGATGACGCGCCCGTCGACCTTCACAACAGGGATAAGTTCAGCCCCGGTGCCGGTCAGGAAGCATTCCTCAGCGTTAAAGACGTCGTAGCGCGTCAAATCTGGCTCAGAGGTGCGTATCCCTGACTCTCGAGCCAATTCCAACACCACGCCGCGCGTGATGCCATAGAGAGCGCCAGCAGTCAGCGGAGGAGTCAGCAACTCTCCATTCTTCACGATGAAGATGTTGTCGCCTGTGCATTCGGAAACAAAGCCCTGGGCGTTCAACATGATCGCCTCCTCAACACCCGCGTTGTTGGCCTCGATTTTGGCCAGGATGTTGTTGAGATAGTTGAGGGACTTGATCGCCGGGTTCAGCGCGCTGTGCAGGTTCCGCACCGTGGGAACCGTCACAATATCCAGCCCCTTTTCGTAGTACTCCTTAGGGTAGAGCTGGATCTTATCCGCGATGATGATGATGGACGGTTGCTTGCAACGATTCGGGTTCAGGCCGAGGCCACCCACGCCACGGGTCACCAGCAAACGGATGTAGCCATCACGAATGTTGTTCTGAGCGCAGGTTTGCACCACTGCCTCCATCATCTGCTGATGGGAAATGGGGATGTTCAGCAGAATGGCTTTGGCCGAGTAGAACAGGCGGTCGATATGCTCCTTGAGCTTAAATACACGACCATGGTACGCGCGAATGCCCTCGAAAATGCCGTCCCCGTAGAGCAGGCCGTGATCAAACACTGAAACCTTGGCGTTCTCCTCGTCGTAGAACTTGCCGTCTATGTAAATTTTCATCGCTGCGACTCGCGCGCAGAATATGGGAACAGCTCAAACAGGCGCAACCGAATTGCGCCAGAAGCTATTTGCAACACCCCATGTGCGCACCTGGCTCAAGTGGTTGCATGCAGAAAGACGCGGCGGACTTCCTCCTGGGCTTGCTCCTCAGTCCATTGTGGGTGCTGCTGGCGCAGCCAGGCGGCTTTCAACCGGCGGGCGAACCAATACAATTGGAATGCCTGTTTTAGCTTCTGCTCGGGCGTGAGCTTTCTCAGAATCTCCAAATGCTCCTCTGAGTAGTCGTCGTCCCGCATAGCTCACACCATCTTACGAGCGATATCGTTGCGCCCCAAATCAGTTCTCGCGACTTTCTGGGCGGTTACTTCTCGGAAGCGGGCTTCGTAGCGGGCGTGGTTAGTGCCCATGAGGCGATCCCAGATGTTGAAGTAGAGGCAGTAGTTACCACGCATCGTCTCGTGATGCATGATGTGATTCGTCGGCGTGTTCAGGAAGTAGCGGAGCGGGGTGTCCATCAACCAGCGCGGGTGGAATTCATACCCTGTGTGCCCAGCCACGTTGAACAGGATCTGCCAACCCATGAACAAGGCGAACGCCAGCGGGTGCATTGGCACGAGGAGAACGGCTAACGGAAAGATTCCGGCCTGCACCACGGCTTCCAGCGGGGCGAAGGAATAGGCAGCCCAGGGGGATGGGTTCGTGGAGACGTGATGCACACGATGGAAGTGCCGGAAGAGCTTGGGGTGGTGCATCAAGCGATGAGTCCAATAGAAGTAAGCGTCGTGCAGGAAGATCACGATGGCGATGCTGGCCCAGAACCACGCCCAGCCCCTCTCCCCCACCCTCCAATACATTTGGGTCCAGCCTTGTTTGCTGGCGATGATTGTGGCAGCGCCCATGGCGCCGAAGATGAACAGAGAGGAAGCTGAGTAGAGCATCTCGCGTCGCACATCTGCTGAGGACGGCATTCCCGCGATGATCTTGCGGTGGAGCCAACGCCGCTTGAACCAGACATAAGCAAGCAGCCACGCAATTCCAGCCGTGATGAGGTAACGAACTGCAAGAGCGACGGTGATCTTCGTGGTCAGTGAAGCCGCGCCCGGAAGGCCATTCACCTGAAAGAAATTGGTTAGGTATGACTCCACGGGGATTCAGGAGGAGCTGGGATTAACGGTAATCGATCTTCCCGACTCATTACTCACGGTAAGGCGCAGGCGAATCGCGAGCAAGCGAGTTCAAGCCCAGTTCAGCTCCAAAGCGCCGAACGGGGCATTGACGGATAAGACGTGATAATCAGAATCTTCGAAGTGAGTGCTCCCGTGCATTTCCAAGCTGTCGTTCAGGTGCTGCTGGGACTGCTAGCCCTATCGTTCTTTGTTCAAGGCATGACCTCGCTGGTCCCGTTTGCTATGACGACCGTAAGCTCGTCTGGCCTTTCAAACCCACAGGAGGCGTTCCCATTCTTTATCATCGGAGGGTTCATCGCTAGTTCGGGGCTCGTCTGGGCGTTTGCTCCGACGCTCGCCCGTCTCATCACGCGGGGAACGGGTGAAGGGCTCGTGCTCCCGGGCTCACTCCGGGATTGGTATTCGATCGGCTTTGTAGTGATTGGGCTGTATCACGTTAGTGAACGCTTCGGAGGCGTCATCACATGGTTTCATTTCTTCTTAAAGCGCACGAGCGGAGGCCACCTCGGTGATGTTCCGGAGCAGATTGACTGGTATGGAGTGACGGGAGCGTTCATCCCGTTCGCCATTGGAATTGTTCTGTTGCTCAACGCGCGGCGCTGGGGCTGTGCCCTGGCAAAGAAACACGAACACGCCCAGCAAGAACTCGAATCTCTGCAGTAAATAAAAAAGCCCCGCTCCACCGTAGTGAAGCGGGGCTGTGAATTCGTTAGACGTGATCAGCCTGCCGCAGGCTGCTCTTCGGCTGTGAGGTCCATAATCGGCTCTTCGTCCATTGGCGCTTCGACCAACGGCTTGAGGCGCACGGAGCGGTGGATATTGAATCCGCTGCCGGCAGGAATGATGTGACCCATGATCACGTTTTCCTTGAAGCCGCGGAGACCGTCCACCTTCGCCATGGTCGCTGCTTCGGTCAGAACACGGGTGGTGTCCTGGAAGGAAGCCGCGCTCAGGAAGCTGTCCGTTTCCAAGGAGGCCTTGGTGATGCCGAGCAGCACAGGCTGCGCTTCAGCGGGTTTGCCACCCATCTGATCGACGCGCTCGTTTTCTTTCTCGAAGGCGCTCTTATCAACCTGCTCGCCCCACAGGAACATCGTGTCACCCGGCTCCGTGATGCGAACCTTGCGGAGCATCTGGCGGATGATGATTTCGATGTGCTTGTCGTTAATGGTCACACCTTGCAAGCGGTAAACCTCTTGCACTTCGTTGACCAGGTGTTCCTGCAACTCTTGAGGCCCGAGGACATCAAGAATCTCGTGCGGAACCACAGGCCCTTCCGTGAGCTGCTGGCCTTTGCGGACGTAATCGCCCTTGAAGACGATAACGTGCTTGCCGATTGGGATGAGATGCTCCTCCTCGGCGCCGGTGCGCGCGTCTTTGATGACGATGGTGCGCTTGCCGCGAACGGTCGGACCGAAATCGACAATACCGTCGATCCTGGAGATCTCAGCCGCGTCTTTCGGACGGCGAGCTTCGAACAGCTCAGCCACACGCGGAAGACCGCCGGTGATGTCCTTGGTCTTCGCGCTCTTACGAGGCGTCTTCGCCAGCAATGTGCCGGCGACGATCTTGTCACCTTCGTTAATAACGATGTGCGCGCCGGAAGGAATCGGATAGTTCGCCAACGGCTCACCATTCTTGTCGTCCACAATGATGACCTGCGGGTGCAGATCTTCTTTATGTTCGATGATGACCATCGCGTCCTGACCAGTCGCTTCGTCGGTCTCCTGCTTCATCGTGACACCTTCAATGATGTCATGGAAGCGGATCGTTCCCGCTTTCTCAGAGAGAATCGGGACGTTGTACGGATCCCACTGGACGAACATGTCGCCCTTCTTCACAGGCGCGTTATCCGCAATGGAGATGACAGAGCCGATGACGATGTTGTGGGTTTCCAGCTCACGCCCGTCATCCGCGAGGATGGAGATGGAGCCGTTCTTGTTCAGGACGATGTTGCTGCCGTCGCTGAGCGCCACGACACGGAGGTCGTTGTAACGCAGAACGCCGTCGAACTTCGACTTGATCTGCGGTTGTTTGAAGACCTGGGATGCGGCGCCACCGATGTGGAACGTGCGCATGGTCAACTGTGTGCCTGGCTCGCCGATGGATTGAGCGGCAATGATGCCGACAGCCTCGCCCAGTTTCACGCGCTGCCCGGTGCCAAGATGGCGACCGTAGCAGCAGGCGCAAAGACCGACTTTGCTCTCGCAAGTCAGCACCGAGCGGATGCGAACACGCTCAATGCCGGAGCGCTCGATGTCCTTGGCCTTAACCTCGTCGATTTCGTGGCCAGCTTTGACGTGCAGCTTCTTTGGATCCGTTGGGTCATGGATGTCTTCGGAAGAATGGCGGCCGATCAAGCGCTCGCTCAACTTCACAACTTCGTCCTCGCCCTCGTAGATCGCCTGCACCCAAATGCCGTTGGTGGTGCCGCAATCCTCCTCGCGGATGATCACGTCCTGGGCCACGTCAACGAGCTTGCGGGTCATGTAACCGGAGTCAGCGGTCTTAAGCGCTGTGTCAGCCAAACCTTTGCGCGCGCCGTGAGTTGAAATGAAGTATTCCAACACGCTCAAACCTTCGCGGAAGTTCGACAGAATCGGCTTTTCGATGATGTCGCCGGATGGCTTGGCCATCAGACCGCGAACACCTGCCAACTGACGGACCTGCTGGCGGTTACCGCGGGCGCCGGAGTCCACCATCAACCAAACGGGGTTGAACTCGCGTTTGCCCTGGTTGTTCTCAAGCGTGCGCAACATGACGTTCGCGATTTGGTCGGTGCAATGCGTCCAAATATCGATGATCTTGTTGTAGCGTTCGCCAGGAGTAATGACACCCTTGCGGTATTGCTTCTCGACTTCGCCGATCTGCTTTTGAGCCGCTTCGATTTCCTGCGTTTTCTCCTTCGGAATGATCATGTCATCGATGCCGATGGAGATGCCCGCGCGGGTCGCTTCCTTAAAGCCCAATTCCTTGAGCTTGTCCAAAGCGTGAACGGTCGCGTCGTGACCGCAGATCTTATAGCAGTTCCAAATGATTTCACCGAGCTGGCCTTTGCCCATGACACGGTTGGGGAAACCGAGTTCAGCTGGCCAGATTTCGCTGAAGATCACGCGTCCAACCGTCGTTTCAATGACGCGCTTGGTGGCGTCACCGTAAACGGTCTTACGGCCGAAGTCAGGGTTGGCGATAACGATCGCTTCGTGCGTGTGCACGTTGCCATCGTCATGCGCGAAGATCGCTTCCATCTTCGAGCCAAACATCGGCGGACGGCCCTTCTTGCTGGCGTGCTGCTCGCGCGGCTTGGCAGTCAAGTAATAGCAGCCCAGGGTGATGTCCTGGCTCGGCGTCATGATCGGCTTGCCGCTCGATGGGTTGAAGATGTTGTTTGGAGCCAACATCAGCAAACGCGCTTCCAACTGCGCTTCGACAGACAGCGGAACGTGCACAGCCATCTGGTCGCCGTCGAAGTCCGCGTTGTAAGCGGTGCAGACGAGCGGATGAATGCGAATCGCTTCGCCTTCGATCAAGACAGGCTCGAATGCCTGAATGGAAAGGCGGTGCAGCGTTGGAGCGCGGTTCAGGAGAACCGGGTGCCCCTTCGTGACTTCCTCCAGAATATCCCAAACTTCAGGCGCTTGACGCTCGATCATCTTCTTGGCTGAGCGCACGGTGTGCACGTAGCCAAGCTCCTTGAGGCGGCGAATGATGAATGGCTCGAACAGCACCAACGCCATCTTCTTCGGAAGACCGCACTGGTTGAGCTTGAGTTCCGGACCGATGACGATGACCGAGCGGCCAGAGTAATCGACGCGTTTGCCGAGCAGGTTCTGGCGGAAACGGCCGCTCTTGCCCTTGAGCATGTCGCTCAAAGACTTCAGCGGGCGGTTGCCAGCGCCAGTGACAGCGCGGCCATGGCGGCCATTGTCGAACAACGCATCCACAGCTTCCTGCAGCATGCGCTTTTCATTGCGGATGATGACCTCAGGGGTCTTGAGTTGGAGCAGGTTCTTGAGACGATTATTGCGGTTAATGACGCGGCGATAGAGATCGTTCAGGTCAGAGGTCGCAAAGCGGCCGCCTTCCAGCGGAACGAGCGGGCGCAAGTCCGGAGGAATCACCGGCAGCACCGTCAGGATCATCCATTCAGGACGCATCTTGCCTCCCAGGAAGCCCTGGAAAATTTTGATCCGCTTGGCGATCTTCTTGCGGATCTGCTTGCTCTTGGTCTCGGTCATCGCGATCTGCAAACCGTCAACAACGGCCTGAAGATTGATGTTGCCGAGAGCTTCACGAACAGCCTCAGCCCCCATCTTGGCGATGAATGCTTCCGCGCCGTAAGTCTCACGAGCTTCGCGGTACTCAGTCTCGCTCAACAATTGATGCTGTTTGAGCGGAGTCTGCTTGGGATCGATGACGAGGTAATCCTCGTAATAGATCACGCGCTCGAGATTGCGCGCGGTCATGTCCAGCATGAGGCCCAGACGTGAAGGCATGCACTTGAAGAACCAGATGTGCGAAACCGGCACAGCCAACTCGATGTGGCCCATGCGCTCACGGCGGACGCGGGAGAGCGTCACTTCCACACCGCAACGATCGCAAACGACGCCGCGATGCTTAATGCGCTTATACTTGCCGCAGGAGCATTCCCAATCCTTCACAGGACCGAAAATGCGCTCGCAGAACAAACCGCCTTTTTCAGGCTTGAACGTGCGGTAGTTGATCGTCTCAGGGTTCTTAACTTCACCCTTGGACCAGGATCGGATCGATTCCGGAGAGGCGACAGTGATCGCAACCGAATCAACAAGGTTAACCTTGTCGAGCCCGAGCAACTCGCGAGCGCTTTCTTTGGTGCTAATCATATTTTTCGGTAAACGGCTAAATTCAATTCAGTTCAGGATCAACCCAGCGAAGCCAGCGTTTGGGTTTCCTTAGGAGCGTCCAGCGGGTTGGAGTAGCCAACTTTGACATCCAAACCGAGGGACTGCATTTCTTTCACAAGCACGTTGAAGGATTCCGGCACACCCGCTTCCAGCGAGTTGTCGCCCTTCACGATGCTCTCGTAAATCCGCGTGCGGCCCTGCACGTCGTCGCTCTTGACCGTGAGCAACTCCTGCAAGGTGTACGCGGCGCCGTATGCTTCCATGGCCCACACTTCCATTTCCCCGAAGCGTTGGCCGCCGTATTGAGCTTTGCCGCCCAATGGTTGCTGGGTGACCAGCGAGTAAGGCCCGACTGCGCGAGCATGGATCTTGTCCGCAACCAAGTGGCCCAGCTTCATCATATAGATGTAGCCCACCACGATTTCTTGATCGAAGCTCTCGCCAGTGCGGCCGTCGAAGAGGCGTGTCTTCGCGTGCTCTGGCAGACCTGCTTCCTTCAGGTACTTGCGGATGTCCTTCTCCTTGATGCCGTCAAAGACAGGGGTCGCAAAGCGCAGGCCGAGAATCTTCGCGGCCCAACCCAAGTGCGTTTCCAACACCTGCCCGACGTTCATGCGCGATGGCACGCCCAGCGGGTTCAGGACGATGTCGACCGCAGTTCCGTCAGCCAGGAACGGCATGTCTTCCTCAGGAACGATCTTCGCAACAACACCCTTGTTACCGTGGCGACCCGCCATCTTGTCACCAACCGAGAGCTTGCGCTTGGATGCGATGTAAACTTTAACCGACTTAATGATGCCAGGATCGACATCATCACCGGCTTCAACACGCTCCATCTCCTCGTCGTGCTGCATCTGCAGATCGTCGAATTTCTTCTTAAACTGCCCGATGATCTCGTTGATCTTGTTACGGATCGGAGATGGATCGATTTCGATGCGGTCGTAAACGGTTGCCAGCTTGCGCAGCAGCGTCTTGGTGATCTTGCGATTGGCCGGGATGATGATCTCACCAGTTTCGGAGTTCACCACGTCCAAAGGAATCTTTTCGCCGAGGAGTATATTGCTCAACGCCTCGGTCAATTGATCGCGAAGCTCGTCGAACTTGCCTTTGTACTCTTCCTCAACCTGCTTGCTTGGCTTCTTGCCTTCGCCATTCGGAGCAGGAGGAGCTTCAGCAGCCGCGCGACGATCGCTCTCCTTTTTTGAGGAGACCTTCACGTCCATCACGATGCCGTAGGTGCCGGATGGAACCTTTAGCGAAGTGTCCTTAACATCTGCGGCTTTCTCACCGAAGATCGCGCGGAGCAAGCGCTCTTCAGGCGCGAGTTCCGTTTCGCTCTTCGGCGTGATTTTGCCGACCAGGATGTCGCCTGGCTTCACTTCAGCGCCAACGCGGATCACGCCGTCAGGCCCGAGGTTCTTGAGCGCTTCCTCACCGAGGTTCGGAATGTCGCGAGTGATTTCTTCAGGCCCGAGCTTCGTGTCACGAGCGCCCACTTCGAATTCATCGATGTGGATCGAGGTGAACACGTCGTCCTTGACAATGCGTTCGCTGATCAGGATGGCGTCCTCGAAGTTATAGCCGTTCCATGGCATGAACGCGCAAAGCACGTTGCGGCCAAGCGCGAGTTCGCCGCCCTGGGTGCAAGGGCCGTCCGCGATCACTTGGCCCTTCTTCACGGTGTCACCTTTGTTCACCAGGATCTTCTGGTTAATGCAGGTGGCCGCGTTGGACCGCATGAACTTGCGGACTGGATAAATCCAGAGGCCGTTTTCAGGATCATTCTTCAGCTTGCGGCGGCTCTCAGGAACTTTGCCATCGCGAGTGATGATGATTTGGCTGCCGGTGACAGAGGCCACTTTGCCAGCTTCCTCAGCAACGATGACGGCGCGGGAATCGCGAGCGACGCGATCCTCAAGGCCAGTTGCCACGAGCGGAGCTTCGGTGACCAACAATGGCACAGCCTGGCGTTGCATGTTCGAACCCATCAATGCGCGGTTCGCATCATCGTGCTCGAGGAACGGAATCAAGCCTGCAGCCACCGAGACGAGCTGCTTTGGCGAGACGTCCATGTAATCAACCTTTGTCGGCTCGACGTCGATGAACTCCCCTTTGCTACGGCAAAGAACCCGGTCTGTCTGGAAGTGACCTTTGTCATCGATCACCGCATTGGCCTGCGCGATGATGAAGTTTTCCTCACGATCTGCGGTGAGGTAATCCATCTGCGTTGTGACACGGCCCTTCTCCACCTTGCGGTAAGGAGTCTCGATGAAACCGAAATCGTTCACTCGAGCGAAAGTTGCCAACGACGCGATCAGACCGATGTTCGGACCTTCAGGCGTTTCAATTGGGCAGATGCGGCCGTAGTGGGACGGATGCACGTCGCGAACTTCGAAACCGGCGCGGTCCCGTGAGAGACCTCCAGGCCCGAGAGCGGACAAACGGCGCTTGTGCGTCAGTTCAGCCAGAGGGTTGATCTGGTCCATGAACTGCGAAAGCTGGCTGCGGCCGAAGAAGTCGCGCACCACTGCGGAGAGCGCCTTCGGATTGATCAGCTTCTGCGGGGTCATGGTGTCCATGCCCTGATCGAACAGGGTCATGCGTTCCTTGACCAAACGCTCTGTGCGAGCGAGACCGACACGGCATTGGTTGGCGAGCAATTCGCCCACTGTGCGAATACGGCGGCTGCCCAAGTGATCAATATCGTCGGTTGTGCCCTCGCCCTTCTTCAGGCGGAGGAGATACTTCGTCGCGGCCACCAAGTCTTCCTTGGTCAACACGCGAGTGTCCTCACTCACCTTGAGGCCGAGTTTCTGGGTGATCTTGTAACGACCCACGCGGCCCAAATCGTAGCGCTTCGGATCGAAGAACAGACGCTTGATCAACGCGCGGGCGTTGGCTGCGGTTGGAGGATCGCCAGGACGGAGGCGGCGGTAAATATCCTTCAACGCCTCTTCCTCGTTCTTGGTCGGATCCTTCTTGAGGCATTTGATGATGATGCCTTCGTCAACCGTCGTGTCCACGACCCGAATGGTCTTGGTGCCGAGTTCAGCGATCTGCTTGAGAACAGCCTTGGAGAGCGGTTCAAACGCGCGCGCCACAGCGATGCCCTTGTCGGGGTCAACAGCGTCTTCGATTAGAACCTTGTTCTGGATGTTCTCCAGGCCTTCCGCCTCCTTCAGGCTGAGATCCTCGATATCGTAGAACAGCTTGAGGATGTCCATGTCCGAGCCGTAGCCCAGGGCGCGGAAGAAAGTGGTGGTGAGGAATTTGCGGCGGCGTTTCTTACGATCCAGGTAAACGTAAAGCAAATCGCTGGTGTCGAATTGAGCTTCGTACCAGGAACCGCGGTCTGGAATGATGCGGAAGGAATGCAGCGTCTTGCCGTTGGCATGCTGGGTCGATTCGAACGCCAAACCGGGTGAGCGGTGCAACTGGCTGACAACCACGCGCTCGGCGCCATTGATGACGAAAGCGCCTTGGGGGGTCATGAGCGGCAGTTCGCCCATGAACACTTTCTCTTCCTTCGCGCCCTTCTCGTCTTTAAGGACGAAGGTGACGTGGAGAGGCGCGCCAAAGGTCAAGCCTTCGCGCAGGGATTCGAGCCAGTCGAGCTTCGGTTCGCCGATCTCGTAGCTGACATAGTCCAAAACGGTTTTGCCATCGTAACTCTCGATGGGAAACACTTCTGTGAAAACGGCTTGGAGGCCGATATTGCGGCGCCGGCTCGGGGCGATATCAGTCTGGAGGAATTCCCGGTAAGAGTTGACCTGCACCTCGATGAGGTTCGGGGGGGCGATCACCTCTTTAATTTTTCCAAAATAAATACGTTCTGCTGCTTTGGATGGCATTTTGTCCTCTTTATTGGCTCAGCTACTGCGCTTTACCGGTTCTTCGCTATAAACGACACAAGACCGGCGCCTTGGGGCTTCCAAGGATTCACCGGCAAATTCTAAAAACTGACAGTTTAACGCGCGCGGAAAGTGATGATTGTGTTTGCTCCTTGAATTGCGTTGTTTCCGCTCACGAAGGAAGCGCGAGCAGCAGTTCTGCCGCTCGCGCACCCGTAAACTAACTGAAGTTTACTTAACTTCAACCTTGGCTCCAGCTTCCTCGAGCTTTTTCTTAGCCGAGTCGCTGTCCGCTTTGTTCGCGCCTTCCAAAATTGGCTTTGGAGCGCCTTCAACCAGGGCTTTGGCTTCAGCCAGGCCCAGGCCTGCTTTGACTTCGCGGACCGCCTTAATCACAGCGATCTTCTTGTCAGCAGGAACAGAAGCGAGGATCACGTCAAACGTGGTCTTGGCTTCAGCAGCAGGAGCCGCCGCGCCGCCACCACCTGCAGGGCCAGCGGCCACAGCCACAGGAGCTGCCGCGCTAACACCCCACTTGGTTTCAAGCTGCTTAACGAGTTCGGCTGCTTCCAGCACGGTCAACGCGCTAAGTTGATCTACGATATTACCGATGTCTGCCATTTTGCCTTTCAGTTTCGTCGTTGTTCCAAGCCTGGACCAGTTTCAGCCAGCGAGCCCGCAGGCCGACGATTTACTTTAGGATTATTGTTTCTTGTTGTGTTAATTCCGCTGACGTGAACGCCAGGGAAAGTTTTAAGCTCCCTTTTCCTTGTCCACACGAGCTTGCAGCGCGCGGGCCAGTTGTGAGCCTGGAGTGCTGATCATAATCGCCAGCTTGGTCGCTGGCGCGTTGAGCAATCCCAAAAGTTTGCCGCGAAGAACGTCCAGCGATGGAAGATCCGCCAGCGCAACCACGTCCTTCTGCTCCAGACGCTGGTTGTTCATGTAGCCGAACTGAATCTTCGGACGCTCGAATTCCGCTTGGAAATTCTTCAGGATCTTAGCGGTCGCGCTAATATCCTGCTGGCCAGTCACGACGGCCAATTGGCCTGCCATGGAGCCGTTCAACTCCGCCACACCCGCTTCTTTGGCGGCGATGCGGAAGATGCTGTTCTTCACAACGTGCAACTCAGCGCCAGCCTTGTTCAGGCGTTTGCGCAAGTCGGTGAAGTGGCCAACCTTCAACCCGCGGTAATCCACCACGATGAAGAAAGGCGATTTGTTCAGCCGGGCAACATACTCCTGCCCGATAAATTGTTTTTCTGCGCGCATTGGAAAATTCTCCTCTTGGTAATGGGTTTAAGCGGTGAATTCCCGGGTGTCCAAGCGGATCCCTGGGCTCATCGTTGCGGATAATGTTGCGCTCTGGAGGTAAACACCTTTCACGCTGGAGGGGCGGGCTTTCGCGATCGCCTCGAGCACCGCGCGGGCATTCTCGTGAAGCTGCTCAGCCGTGAAGCTGGCTTTGCCCACAGGAACCTGCACGTTTGCGCCTTTGTCGATCTTGAATTCAACGCGGCCGGCTTTGACTTCGCGCACAGCTTTGGCTGTGTCTTCCGTCACAGTGCCGGTCTTTGGGTTCGGCATCAGACCGCGAGGCCCAAGCACCTTGCCCAACTTGCGCACTTCGATCATCGCTTCGGGAGTGGCGACCGCCACATCGAAATCAGTCCACCCTTCCTGGGCTTTCTTGATCATGTCGTCGAACCCAACAAACTCAGCGCCAGCGGCGCGGGCTGCGTCGGCAGCGGGGCCAGGCTTGGCGAACACGAGCACACGCACGGTCTTGCCGCTGCCGTGTGGCAGAGGAACAGTGCCGCGGACCATCTGGTCCGATTGCTTTGGATCAACGCCAAGATGGCAGGCTATCTCAACAGTCTCGTTGAATTTGGCCTTTGGGAACTTGGCCAGGGTTTCGACAGCAGCC
>DASPKX010000123.1:0-9323 GCA_035627835.1 Candidatus Methylomirabilota bacterium | reverse complement strand
CAACCCTCGCGAAGCGGCCTTGCTTGATCGTTGATGGCCTGTTCGGCATCGGCTTGGATCGGCGACTCGACCCCGCTTGGATTGAGTTCATCGATGAGATCAACCACGCAGGCCCATGCATCCTGAGCATCGACGTTCCTTCCGGCTTGAACGCCGAGAGCGGCGAGCACATGGGCACCGCCATTGAGGCTGACCTCACCCTCACTGTTGGCGCGCCCAAGGAAGGCCTGGTGCAAAGGCAAAGCTACCGCTACGTCGGGCGCCTCGAAGTGCTGCCCAACGTCGGCTTGGTTCCGTTGCGCGAAACCAAACCAGCGGAAGACCAACCCTGCTACGTCACTTCCGCCCGTTACTCCTGGACCACTGCGGACGAATTCGGGCACTACCCGCCCAACCGCCGCATCGACGCGCACAAAGGCACGCTCGGCCACACGACGATCATAGCCGGCAGCCTCGGCTATCATGGCGCCGCTGTGCTCGCAGCCCAGGGCGCCCTTCACGCCCGTCCCGGTCTCGTGACCCTTTTTACGCCTGAAAACGTTTACCAACTAGCAGCCGCTCAACTTAGCGCCGCCATGGTTCATCCCTGGTATCGCAGCAAAGACCTGCCCCAGACCGCCACCTCCTTGCTCATCGGCCCCGGCCTCGCCGCGCCCGGCACCGCCGAAGTCCTCCGCGACGTCGTGAACATCTACTGGCAGCACATCCCCCTCCCCGTGATCGTGGACGCCAGCGCGCTCGATTGGCTGCAACCGGGACGCACCCCTCTCAGCTCCCGCCGTGTCATCACGCCTCATCCAGGCGAAGCCGCGCGGATGCTCGAAACGAAAGTCGAGAGCGTGCAGCAAAACCGCTTCGCCGCTCTTAAGGAGCTTTCCAGCCGCTTCGGGAATTGCTGGGTAGTCTTAAAGGGACACCAAACACTCGTCGGACGAGCTTCCGGTGAACTCTACATCAACTCCTCCGGCAACCCCGACCTTGCCCAGGGCGGCGCTGGCGATGTGTTGGCCGGCTTCATGGCTGGCCTGCTCGCACAACCGAGGTTGCAATCCGATCCCCTAAAAGTCATTCGTTACGCTGTCTGGCGACACGGGCACGCCGCCGACGAGCTTAGCCGCACTCGGCCCGGTTGGGTGGTCGGGGACCTGGTGCAATCCCTGCGGTCCGGCCGAACCCCGATTGCGCTTTAGCCGAAATTCCTTTTCATAACGGAACGCACTTTGCTATCACACACCCACCGATGCGCAGGTTTTTGATCATTTTGTTATTGGCGCTTTGCCCCGCGGCCTTTGCTGGCGAGTACAAGCTGACCACAGGGGACGTTATTAATGGGGAGCCATCATCCTTCACCGCTGAAGGTGTCGCCTTTCGTCTGAGCGTCGGTGGATTTTCTCCACGCATTCAATGGGGGAGGTTCACGCAGGAATCACTGAAAGAACTCGCCGCGAACCCACGCGGGAAGCAATTCGCCGAACCGTTCATCGAGGTGCCCATTGAGGTCAAGCGCCAGCGGACCCGCCAAAAGGAGATCGTTGTTAAAGAACCTCCCGTGATTGAGCGCCCCGCTGCCAAGACAAGTTTCTTCTCCTCGTTCACCACGCCGGTCGGTCTCGGCGCCTTGGCAGTGCTATTCATCGCGAACCTCTTCGCAGCCTTTGAAATCGCGCTGTTCCGCAACCAATCCGTGCCCATTGTCATGGCCGTCTCCGCAATTTTGCCAATCATCGGGCCATTGATCTTCCTTTGCATGCCTTCACCCGCGAGCGCCGAATCCTACGATGCAGCGCCCGCTGCCGGCGCGGAGCCTGTCGTCGCCGCTGAAGCTCCAAAAGCCGCGGGAGCCGCAGGCGGGTTGGGCCTTGCCGCTCACACCAAATCCGCGGCAGGTGGCGCAGCATCTGCAGGGCAGACCTTCAAACGGGGCGACACGACCTTCAACCGTCGCTTCTTCGAAACCCAGTTCAGCAACTGGTTCCGTTTGGTTCCGAGTGACGCCGAGAAGGATCTCGTGCTCGCCATTCGCACGCCAAAGGGAGAAATCGTGGGCAAACGCATCAGTCGCATTTCCATGAACGAAATGCATCTCGCCTTGCGCACCGGCGGCGAAGCCAGCGTTACCTTCAGCGAAATCGCTGAGGTTCAGGTTCGCCATAAAGACGCCAAGTAGCGGATTTGCCGCCCCTCCTCTTCTCCTTTACAGTGGCCGGGTAACGCGGGTTGAGACCACCCATGAAGTATCGGACAATTTTGTTATTCGGCGCTCCTGGCGCGGGCAAAGGAACCCAGGGAAAGATCATTTCGAACATCCCGCAGTTCTATCACTGCGCCTGCGGCGATGTGTTCCGCAACCTGACCATCGAGAACGAGCTGGGCCGCATTTACATCGAATATTCCAGCCGCGGCGAACTCGTTCCTGATGAGACCACGATCAAACTCTGGCGCCAAAGCATCTCGCAAAGCCAGCAGATGGGCCGGTTTAACCCGGATAAGGACACCCTGGTCCTCGATGGCATCCCGCGAAATCCAAATCAGGCCGAGATGCTCAAGGACACGCTGGATGTTAAGGCCGTGTTCAACCTCACCTGCCCGGATCGCGCCAAGCTGATCGAGCGCCTTCAGCGGCGCGCTCTGCGCGAGAACCGCCTCGATGACGCAAATCTCGAGGTGATTAAGACTCGGCTGCAGACTTACGAGAAGGAGACCCGCCCAGTGCTCGACTATTACGGGCCGTCCCTGGTGCATACCATCGATTCGGTGCAATCGCCCGTGAATGTGCTGCGGGATATCCTCCGCATCATCGCCCAACTTCCGCAGTGATCGCGATGGACGCTCCCGCGATTCCATCACCTCTGAACATCGTCTTCTTCGGCACCGCGCCATTGGCTGCTGTTTCGCTGGAAGCGCTTCTGAAAGCGCCTTTCGCTAAAGTGAGCGCAGTGGTAACGCAGCCCGATAAACCGCAAGGCCGCGACCTGAAGCTGGCCCCTTCTGCTGTCAAAGTGAAGGCGCTGGAAGCCGGCTTGCTCGTTCTGCAGCCGATCAAAGCGCGGGCCTCGGACTTCGTGGACCGCCTTCGCGAGCTTGCGCCCGACCTCGTCGTCGTCGCTGCTTACGGGCAGATCCTTCCTCAATCCATTCTCGATGTGCCCCGGTTCGGCTGCCTGAATGTGCATGCCTCCCTTCTTCCGCGTCACCGTGGAGCCGCTCCCATTCAGTGGGCCATTGCGGAGGGAGACCCAGTGACGGGAGTGACCATTATGAAGATGGACGCCGGGCTCGATACAGGTGACATGCTCACCAAGGTCGAGACGCCGATCACCCCGCAGGATAATGGCGCGACTCTGCATGATCGACTCGCCACGTTGGGGGCGGACCTCCTGGTCCAAACAATCCCGGGGTATGTTCGCGGCAAAATCCTACCGCAGCCGCAACCAGCCACAGGCGCCACTTACGCGCGCAAGGTGAAGAAGGAGGATGGCTTCCTGGATTGGCGAAAGCCAGCAATCCAGCTCTGGAATGAGCTGCGGGCTTTCACGCCGTGGCCAGGGGCGTTTACTTTCGAGCCATCGAGCAAGGCGCGTTTGAAGATCCACTCAGCCGAAGTCGCCCCCACCGCCACTGGTCTTCCGGGCCAGATCGTGTTGGACGGTGGGGAGTTCCGCGTCGTTTGCGGCAAGGATTCATTGAGGCTGCTGGAGGTTCAGCGCGAGGGTGGCAAACGTATGACCGCCCGTGATTATCTCGCAGGAAAGAGGGTCCAAAATGGGGAATGCTTCCCCCTCCCCTCGTAAGCACCATTATGATCCAGCGTGAGTGGCAACGAGCAATCAAGGCTTCCGCAGACCCGGAGCGCGCGGAGCGATACTTTCGCAATCTTTCCAGCGGTTCTGCGCGTGAACTCCTCGAAAGCCTCTCCGATGAGAGTCGCCGAGTGCTTGCGCAGGTCCTGAGCGGGTCGCGCGCGTTGTCTGAGCAACTGCTCGCCAATCCCGAGTGGCTCGACGACATCAAAGATGTCGAGCTGCTAAAGCAGCCGCGGCAAGCTCAAGGGATCAATCGCGATGTGGCGCAGTTCTTAACGCCAGCCCTGCAAACAAAAGAATACAGCAGCGCGTTCCGCGAACTGCGCCGGTGGAAACAGCGCCAGATCTTCCGCATCGCCGCGCGCGATTTGGGAGGGTTAACGAACGTCACGGAACTCACGCGCGAACTCTCGAACCTGGCGGACGCTTGTTTGCAGGCCGTTTACGGCCTGTGCTGGAATCAGTTGGTTGAGCGCTGGGGCGCGCCGTATCACCCGGATCCAGATGGCAAATGGCAGCCGACCGCGTTCGCTGTGCTCGGCATGGGCAAGCTCGGCGGCCAGGAGCTAAACTACAGTTCCGACGCGGATTTGCTTTTCGTTTACACTGAGGATGGCGCCTCCTTCAAAACACCCCCTCGCGGAAAAACTGCCACAGGCAAAGGCATTCCCAATTACCAATGGTTCAAGCTGCTTTGCGAGATGATGATCAACGAGCTGACTCGGTTAACTCCGGAAGGCTCGCTGTACCGCATCGATATGCGGCTCCGTCCCGAAGGCAAGAACGGCCCGCTCGCCCGCTCCATCGGGAGCTACGAAATCTATTACGCGCAAGCCGGCCAGACCTGGGAGCGCATGATGCTCATCAAGACGCGGCCCGTCGCGGGCAACGCCGCGCTCGGTGCCGAGTTCCTGGAGATGATCCAGCCGTTCCGGTATCCGCGCTCCCTGGCGCAGAACATCCCGAATGAAGTCGCGCTCACCAAACAACGGATCGAGAACGAAGTTGTGAAAAGCGGCGAGCTTGACCGAAACGTGAAGCTTGGGCGCGGCGGAATTCGCGAGATTGAGTTCGTCGCGCAGACTCTTCAACTCATCCACGCCGGCCGGATGCCGTTCCTGCAAGGCTCCCAAACGTTGCCGACGCTGGAGAAGCTCGTGAAATATGAGCTGCTGGATCAAGGCGCAGCGTCACATCTGGCCACTGCTTACGAGTTCTTGCGCAACGTCGAGCACCGCCTCCAGATGGAGGACAACCGGCAAACGCATACCATTCCCGACGACAGAGCGGTGCAGGAGCGGCTGGCGCGGTTGATGGGCTTCGACACACGGAAGGCTTTTGAGTCCGCTCTCGACGGATATCGATCCGCGGTCCGGCGAATTTACGACCTTCATATATACCCAGCGCGTTCGAATGAGGACGCGTTGCCGATAGATTTTGATTCCACCGAAAAATGGACCGCGATCTTTGAGAACCACTCATTCCTCGACCCCGCGAAAGCCTGCCGCCTGGCACGCGAGTTCGTGCATGGGCCAGGCTTCGGGCACCTCTCCAGTCGCACGATTGAAGCGGGAATGGCTTTGATCCGGCAGCTCCTCGATTGGTGCCCACGCAAAGACAATTCCAAGCCCTATCCCGAGATCCCGCTGTCGGACCCCGATCGCGTTCTCGCGCGGCTGGACAGTTTCGTCGCTCGGTATGGCGCTCGATCCACCTTGTTCGATGCCTGGAATTCGAACCCATCGCTGTTTAAGCTCCTGGTGTTCGTGTTCGATCGCTCTGAATTCCTGGCTGAAGTCGCCATTCAAACGCCGGACCTCATCGACACTCTGGAGCAGACCGGCCACATCCGGCGGAAGAAGACTCGCGCGATCATGCTCGAGGAACTCGGCTACGGCAAAAGCGACAAGGACCAACAGCTCTGGCTGCGTCGGTATTTCCAGGCCGAACTGATGCGCATCGGACTGCGCGAGATTGTCGGATTAAGCAACCTGTTCCAAAGTGAAGCAGAACTGACGGACCTCGCTGAAGCTGTGCTCGAATACAGCTTAGAGGTCTGCTCCAAGCGCAATGGCTTCAAGAGCCCGCCGTTTGCGGTGATCGGTTTGGGCAAACTGGGAGGTGAGGAGCTGGTGTATGGGTCGGATTTGGACGTTGTGTTCGTCTGCCCCGATAACGTGCAGAATCTTCCGAAACTGCAGAAAGTCGCGGCTGAGCTGCGCGAAATGATGACAGCGCGAACCGAGCATGGCGCCACATTCGAGCTGGACGCGCGACTTCGACCTGACGGCGAGAAGGGCCTTCTGGTAAACACGCTGGGCTCGCACCGGGAATATTACCGCAGCCGAGCAATGCTCTGGGAGATCCAGGCGCTCACACGCGCTCGCCATGTGGCGGGAGATGAGAAAACCGGCGCAGCTTTCGTGAAGCTGGCCACGGAACTCGCGGATTTCAGCGGGGCTCCAAAAGTGGCTGCGCATAGTGGTGAATGGCTCGCCGAAATTGACCGCATGCGGATGCGCATCGAGACGGAGCGAACGCCCACTGGTAAACAGCGGCTCGCGATTAAGACCGGCGCCGGCGGGTTGATTGACGCCGAGTTCATCGCCCAAGCCGTGGCGCTTAAA
This sequence comes from Candidatus Methylomirabilota bacterium, assembly GCA_035627835.1. Lineage (GTDB taxonomy): Bacteria > Verrucomicrobiota > Verrucomicrobiia > Limisphaerales > SXQI01 > DASPKX01. The sequence continues at coordinate 2,893 of DASPKX010000123.1, read as the reverse complement.
GAAGGTTGGCATCAGCCGAACACTGCGAAGGCCATTGAACGCGGCACAGGAACTACGCTTTTGCCGGCAGCTGACGGCCATCTGCTGGAGCAGGAGTTTCTGCGCCTCGTGCAGATCGAAGGCATTCTGCGACGGTGGAGCTTCGAATCCGAGGCGACCCTTCCGGATGATCCTGCGCCTCAATATCGCGTGGCGGTGCGCTGCGGTTTTCGCGATGCGGCCACCTTCTTCCAAACGGTGGATCAATGCCGCCAAAACATCCGGCGCGTTTACGAGCGGGTTTTTCGGGGTAAGGCTTTGCCCGCACAAAAGGCGCCAACGCTCAAGAAAACCATTTCAAAAACGCGGCGCAAGTGACGCAGCGTTCAAATGCCAATCAACTCCAGCGCGGCTTCTGCATGCTTTCTGCTCGCTGGATCACGCGCCAGCGACTCCAATATTCGGCGAGCCGTTGTGTGATCGCCGCTCAGCGCGAAGTAGATGCTTTGAAGGACGCGAAGCTCTGACAAAGCAATGCCAGCTCGGATGGCGTCGTGCGCCTTGCTTAAGGGCTCTCGCGCGCGCCAGAACGAACTCTCGTCCATCATCAAAGCCGCCGCATAGCCAAAGTTCAATAGGCCATCATTAGGCGAGCGGCGCAGCGCTGATTGAAGTGTGCTGACCGCCTCGGCTTTGCGCCCGAGCTGCGTCAGCGCTCGCGCGCGAGCGTACTCCGCTGTTGGGCTCGGCTCCTTTGCCAGCCACTCATCAGCAGCCCGCAGAGCTTCGTCCGCCGCGCCGCGCTCTTCCGCGCTGGCGAGCGCCAGCCTGTGCAAGATAAGCGGAGCTTCGCTTCGACGCGCCAGCTCGTTGATTTGGTCCGACAATGCTTCGCTATGGCCGAACAGGATTGTCTGGATCACCGCCAGGCGCTCAGCAGCGGCCACTCTCACTGAATCATCTGAGCGCGACCGGAGCTGCTGGAGGCGACTGATCGCTGCTGCTGCGTTCTCTCTTGCCTTCATAGAAAGCCCGGGCCAGCAGCCTCGCGAAGGGATTCCCGTTGAAAGCTGTTCAACGATCGCTTCCTCAACCCTGGCCAGCGTGGGAAGGATCGCGGCCAAGCTCACAATGTGAACATTCTCCGGGGCAAGTTCGGCTGCTCGATTGAGAGCGCTGACTGCTTCGGGCGGCAGTATCACCACTGGAAGTTTTCTGCTCTCAATACTGCCTAAGCCATCCAAAGCCCTTTCGATCATGCTGCGAGAGGCCAGAAACATTGCCTTTTTAAGAAGCGCTTCTGCGTTCTCTGGAGCTTTCTTGAACGCTTGCTCATGGCAATTGGCGGCTTCCGCCAACAACCGGTTTGCTCTCTCTCGAAGTTCAAAGGAAGGTGGCCGGTGAGCCATCGCGTCTAAACGTCCGCGCAGTGGCTGGCGAAGGCTGTTGCTTTTCCTCAACAAAGCCATTGCGCAGTCGCGATACACGCCTCCTGCTGCAACGAGCGTCTCGGCGCTGACACTCCCGTGCCCAAGGGCGCGCCTGCAAATCGTCTCCGCCTCCTCCACCTCGCCAGCGGCCAGGAACACGCGCGCCAGCGCAGCGAGCCGGGCGCTGCCCGCTGCGCTCAGCTCTTGCTCCGCAAGCGCTCGGGCTTTGTTGCGCAATTGCCGTGCGCGAGTGGCATCACCGGTTTGAAGATACGCTTCCGCGAGATCAATCGCTCTAAGGGGATCACGTTCAGCGGCGCCGGTGGCATCCTTTAAGGCTTCAGTGATTGCTTTTCGCGGATCGAAGGGATCCCACAGGGTGATCCCATGCTCAGGATCGAATTCGACGGACAGGCCAAGTGGCGTTGCGGGAAGTGTAATCAGTCGCCGCAACTGCTCCTCAACGGGGGCTCGAGGCAATGCATGGGCAGCTATTGCCATTAAGCCTAGCAGGAGCATTCGCGGCCAAAGCATCAAAAGGGAGCATACTCCATCCGGTTTCCTGGCGTCGAGCGCGACTCCGCAAGGCCAGACACGCGACCCGGTGAGGCGTAGATTCACGGTCTCAAAACTCTTTGAAAATGTCCCCTGCTGGCGTAACTTGCGGCCCGATTCGGCGGAATATGCCCTCTGTTTTCATCAAAACATACGGTTGCCAAATGAATGAGCGCGACAGCGAAGCTGTGGCCGCTCAGCTCATGGCTAAGGGCTATTCTTTGGCTCCTCAGGAAAAGGGCGCGGACGTCGTGCTCCTGAACACCTGCAGCGTTCGCGATTTCGCCGAAGTGAAAGCTCTCGGCAAAATGCAGACGATGTCCGCCGAGTTGCGCCGGACCAATCCCGACGTGGTTCTTGGTTTTATGGGATGCATGGCCCAGAGCCGCGGCGCTGAATTGATGGAGAAAGCTCCCAGCGTGAGCCTGGTCCTGGGCACCCAAAAATATCATCGCGCGGCGGATTACGTGGATGATCTCGTCCAGGGTCGCGCGTCCTCGATTTGCGACACCGCTGAGGAAGCAGGCAGCGAACGCGCCATCAAGGAGCATCTGCCGCTTTCGTTGAAAAACAACGGTGGAGTCACGGCCTTCGTCAGCATCATGCAAGGCTGCAACCAGCATTGCACCTTCTGCATCGTCCCCTTCACGCGCGGCCAGGAGCGCAGCCGCGCCATCGCCGAAATCGTCGAAGAATGCCGCGGCCTCGTTGCGCAAGGCGTTCGCGAAATCACCCTCCTCGGCCAAATCGTCACCAGCTTCGGCAAACGCGAAATCGGCGCGCGCGACGGCAAATCCGCTTTCGTCCAGCTCCTCGAAGCCGTCCACGAAATCGAAGGCCTCGAACGCATCCGCTTCACCTCGCCCCATCCTAAAGGCTACGGCGACGACCTCGTCGAAGCCTACGCGCGCCTGCCCAAACTCGTCGAA
>DASPKX010000122.1:0-11199 GCA_035627835.1 Candidatus Methylomirabilota bacterium | reverse complement strand
TCGATCCGCGGCCTCGCAGCGGGGATTGCCTCGTTCATCAACATCGTCGATTGCGAAGCGGTGATTATTGGCGGAGGAATTGCGGCGGCGGGTGAAGATCTGTTCAAGCCGCTGCAAGGCTTCCTCGATCAGTTTGAGTGGCGTCCCGGCGGCGTTCAGGCCAAACTCATCCACGCGCAGCTCGGCGAGTACGCCGGCGCGATCGGGGCCGCTTACAATTCAGTCGGCGAGCCCAAGATCTAAGCTGCGCTCCCGTTTCATGGATCCAAGCCAACGGTATCTCGAGCGCTGCCGCGCATTAATCGACAAGGTCGAAGCCCAACGCGAAGCCATTCATCGCGCCTCGGATTGGTTTTCCTCCAGCATCCTCGCAGGACGACTGGTGCACCTTTTCGGGTCCGGCCACAGCCGAATTCTCGTGGAAGAAATGTGGCCGCGCTACGGCTCCTTCCCCGGCTTTAATCCCATCGTGGAACTCTCGCTCACGTTCCACAACATTGTCGTCGGCCCAAATGGCCAGCGCCAGGCCATGTTCCTGGAGAACGTTCCCGGCCTTGCCGAGCGGATCCTTCGCAATTTCGATTTGTCCACCGAGGATTGCGCGCTCGTTGCGTCTTCCAGCGGTTGCAACGTCGTTCCTATTGAAATGGCGGAGCAATTCAAGCATCGCGGCCTGCGCGTCGTCGCGATCATCAGCCGCGAGCACAGCGAAGCGAGCCGGAGCCAACGAAGTGATGGCAAAAAACTGCAGGATTTCGCCGACCTCGTCCTCGACACCGGCGCCCCCGTCGGTGACGCCATGGTGCAGATCGAAGGCATGGAAATGCCCGTGGCTCCCGGCTCCACCGTGGGCGGCTGCTTGCTAATCAACACGCTCAAGGCGGAAATCGCCGAACGCTTAACCCGTGCGGGCCAGCCTCCCAAAGCCCTGGCCGCCGGCGCCGTCGTGGGAAGCGCGAGGGCGAAGGAGCTTTTTGAAGCCGCTTACGATGAGCATGCTCAACGCGTCGCCCGTCTTTACGCCAACCTCGGCAAACCTTAAACAACTCCCATGCAAGCGCGCCCTCTCCGCACCACTGTCATTGGCAGCTACCCCTTTCCGAGTTGGCTTGAGCACGCCGTTCAGCACCTAAGCGCCTTTGGCGAAGCGGACCGTGAAGAGTTGGTGAACGACGCAGTCACGGTGGCGGTGCAGGACCAGCTTCGCGCTGGCCTCGACGTGATCACCGATGGCGAGCAAACCCGTCTCGACTTTAATCTATCCTTCTACGGCTTCATTGAAGGGATTGAACTGGAATCTGCTCCACCCCGGCGCTTCGGTCCTCCCGCGCATGACCAGCGCGGCAAGCATCGAGTCACCGGCGAGTTGCGCGCTCCGCGCGGCCTTGGGGCTGTGGAGGATTTTGAGCGCCTGAAAACTATCGTCGGCGGGATGGCTGGCGCGACCGCCACGCTGAAGGCCAGCGTTCCGGGCCCGTACACGCTCAGCGGGCGGCTTATTCCCAACGCGCAATATAAGGATCGTTACGCCCTGACCCAGGCGCTGCTCCCGCTGGTCCGCGCAGAACTCGAGCGCCTTGTCGCTGCCGGATGCACCGAGATCACGGTCGATGAGCCTTCCATGAGCTGTTACGGGCACAAGGAGGACACCAGCCGCTTCGTGAACATCTTCAACCGCACGGTCGAAAGCGTCGCGGGCCGATGCCATCTCTCCACACACCTTTGCTTCGGCAATTACAAAGGCCGCGCGGTCGGGCTTCGACGTTATGCCCCTTTATTCCCGGCGTTCCTGCAGTTGAACGTGGATGAAATCCACCTCGAAATGGCCAGCCGCGAATTCGCTGAGCTGGAGATCCTTTCAACCATCGCTGCCACCGGCAAAGATGTCGCCGTCGGCATCATCGACGTGAAGAGCTACTACATCGAAACGGTCGATGACGTCGCCGACCGCGTTCACGCGTGTCTGAAGCATGCGCCCGCCGATCGTCTCTCCTTCGCGCCCGATTGCGGGTTGAGCCAAACCGCCCGGTGGGCTTCCCGCCAGAAGCTCACCAACATGGTCGCAGGCACGCGCAAGGTTCGCAGCGAGCTGGGAATTTCATGATAAAGCCGCTCCTGCAAGGCGAAGCCCTGCTGCGGGAAATTGCCCAGGCCCGCCAGGAGCCCGATCATCTGCATCTCTGGTGGCTCGGCCAAAGCGGCTTTCTAATCCAGTGGCAAGGCCGACACCTGCTGCTGGACCCCTATCTCTCCGATTCACTCACGAAGAAATACGCCACCACGGACAAACCGCATGTCCGCATGACGGAGCTGGTCATTCAGCCTGAGCAACTCGATTTCATCGACGTCGTCACATCAAGCCATAACCACACGGATCATCTCGACGCTGACACCCTCCTGCCACTCTTCGAGGTTAATCCAAACTTGCAGTTCGTGATCCCCGAGGCCAATCGCGAGTTCGTGGCGGAGCGACTAAAGATGCCTGCCATAGGACCCATTGGTCTGGATGCAGGCCAAAGCGTGGAGGTGGGTGGTTTCAAATTCCACGGCGTCCCAGCCGCTCACGAGCAGATTGATCGCGATCCACAAGCCCGCTGCAAACACCTTGGCTATGTCATCCAAGCGGGGCCATGGGTCATTTACCACAGCGGCGACACGGTCCGTTACGAAGGCATGGCCGAAACCCTGCGAAACTGGAAAATCGACATTGCCCTTCTGCCGATCAATGGCCGCGCTCCTGAGCGCCGGGTCGCAGGGAATCTGGACGGTCCGGAAGCCGCGCAACTCGCAAAAGATATCGGCGCAGGCTTAGTGATCCCTTGCCACTACGAAATGTTCGAATTCAACACCGCCTCACCCGACGCCTTTGCCCATGCAGCACAAGCCATCGGGCAAAATATCCGGATCCTTCGTTGCGGTGAGCGAATGAACTTACGGTGAATCGGCCCTCGCGTCAGTTGTGTCAACGAGTCGGATCGAAGTGCTCGGGCTTGAGCCATTGGGCTGGTTTCGCCAGTTCGGCGTGACCATCGCAGAAGACTGCTGTCCCGCGGCCTTTTTCTAAATACGCCTGTCTGGATAAGAGGGTGCGGCCGCTCTCTTTGGCGCCATGGCGCGCGCTAAGTATGTTTCCGTTAAAATCGCCATCCCCAACACAACGCCCATCGTCGATGTAGGTTGACCGGTTCGTGTTGCTGTTTTCCTCCAGCACCATGAACTTTGCCGAGGCGTTTTTAATCATGCTCTCCTTGAAATGCTTCGGCGCCGTCCCGGCTCGATAAACCGAGGTCACGCCCCGGTTGTTGTCATTGGCGAAGACGCTCACCGCCGAGTAGCTATAGAGGTAGGGGTTGTCTCGATTGGTTCTCTTGAACTGGGTGTCCCTCCAAAGAACGTCCTGGTCACCGGGGCAGCGGAACAGATTTGTAGAAAAGTTCCCGATGTAACGCGCGATAGCGCTGTTCTGGGGGTTTTCGAAAAACGGATCTGTCGTCCGGTTCACGTTCCAGAAGATCCAATCTTCACGCATTGGCTCGAATGCTCCTTTTGAAGCGGCGCCCGGGAAAATGTCATTGTTGTCCGGCGTGTAGAGCAGAAATGCGAGCCCGACCTGCTTCAGGTTATTGATGCAGACAGTTTGCTGCCCTTTTGCTTTTGCGCGGCTCAGCGCAGGCAGGAGCATGCTCGCCAGGATCGCAATGATCGCAATCACGACCAACAATTCAATCAGAGTGAACCCAGCACGGAGCGGGCGAGAAGCAGCAGTTCCATTTAAAGCGCGCATAACATTCCTCTGTGGGGATAGTGCAAATCTAGCAGTTCAGTTGCGCTGGTCAAAACTTTCGGAGGGTGCATGCGCTATTCTGCGCAAGGTATGAACCTTCCGCGCAACCCGCTGCTCTTCGCTGACAGCTAACCCTTTAGCCAAGCGCTTCTGCCACAACGCGCTTCAGGAGAGCGGCGTTAGATTTGCCGCCACGTCCGTGCAATAGGCCTTTAGCGCAGGAGCAAATCCAGCCAGGGCGCTGAGCGCTAACAAGGAAATCGGAGCCACAACTAAAATCGGGTGCCACTCGAACGGGTTCAACACCACACCCGTTTGCGCGCGCAGCAACGAAGCGGCTCCCGCCATCAAAGCCACATGCACAACAAGCCCAAGCACGACACCGATCAGCCCGATAGTCGCGGCTTCTAGCACAATCCAAGTGACAATCCTGCTCCGGCTCGCCCCAATCGCGCGAAGGATCGCGATGTCCCGCCGACGAGCGCTCATCGTGTTGTAAATGCTCGCGAGAATCGTCCCAATCGCTACCAAGGCCACAATGCCTGCGACCAGAGTGAGCGCGCGATCAAACCAGCCTATGCGCTCAAACAACTGCGCCAGCACAAAGCCAATGGGCCACACAAGCGTCAGACGTGAGCCTTCTTTGTTATACAGATTGTCCAGTTGCCGCCCCACCAGCGCGCTGTTCGCCTTAAACTTGATCAACACCGCGCTGATCTGCTCTGCGGTTTTCGGGTCATGCCCGCTCATGAGCTGCAAGCCTTCCACTGGGATATAAATCGCGCGATCCGCCGGTGTGTTCGACGGCTTCAGAATTCCCACCACCAGGTATTCATCGTCATGGTCGTGCGCCTCACGGCCGACGCCGTGCGCAGGGTGGAAATGGTCACCCACCTTCAGCCCCAGCCGATCCGCGACAAAGCTGCCCACCACCGCTTCGCGCAATGTTTGGTCGAATACGCGCCCGGACTGCATTTCGAAACGCTGTCCTCGCCTATATTCCACATCGGTGATGAAGTTCGTCAGCGTCCCCACGATGCGGTACCCTTCATAGCTGTCCCCCACAGCGAACGGCACGGCGAGTTGCACAGCGGCGTTGGAGCGGATCTGCTCGTAATCACTCCAGTTGATGTTCCCGGTTGACTCATCCAAATGGAACAAGCTGTTCAAAGCGATCTGCAGTTTAGAGCCGCGCGCTGCCAGGATGGCATCAAACCCCGCGCCGCTGTTCTCAAAAGCGGCGCGCGACTGATCCTTGATGCACCAAATGCTCGTCAGCAGCCCCGCCGCCAGCGCGAGCGACACAGCGGCGATCCACGTGGAAAGCGCGTGCTGCCGCAGGCTGCTCAAGATGATCGTCCCAGCGCTCATCGTGTGGCGCTCTCCTGTTGCGGACGGTTGATGGCGGCAAAGTCGATCACACGCTCGAACTCCGACAAAGTCGCCGCATCGTGCGACACCAAAAGCAAAGCGGCCCCGTTCTCCCGGCAAACTTCGCGAATCAGCTTCAAAGTTTCAGTGGCGTTGCGCGCGTCCAAACTCCCCGTCGGTTCGTCGGCAAGCACGAGCGCCGGTTTGTTAGCGAGAGCCCGGGCAATCGCGACCCGCTGCTGTTGCCCGCTCGAAAGCTGCCGTGGGAAATGATCCGCCCGATGGGTAAGCCCAACGCGTTGCAGAAGCGCTGTTGCCCGCGCACGGTCCGAGCCTCCCGCCAGCATGATCGGCAGCTCAACGTTCATGGACGTCTTGAACGCTTGCAGCAGGTTGAAGCTCTGAAAAATGAAGCCGATCTGACGCGCGCGCCGGGCATCGCGTTCCTGCTCGCTTAACTGCGTGAGATCTTCCCCACTGAGAACGATGCTGCCGGAATCCGCCCGCAGGATGCCGCTGATGAGTTGGAGGAATGTGGTCTTGCCCGACCCGCTTTCGCCGCGAATGGCGAGTTCCTCGCCAGCGTTCAAATTGAACTCCGCCACCCGCACCACCTCCTGCTCCTCCCCATCAGGCGAGCGGTATCGCTTAACCAGGTTGCGCACCTCCAAAAGAGCCATGCGTTCTTTTACAAGGCGACCAAGTCCCGCCGCAAGCCACAGCTCTCCCGGGTATTACTAATGCGTCATCTCTTCCAGGCCGCGGATGCGGCCGAACAGAGTAGCCCACGGGCAAGCGCCAGCGCAGCCCGTGGGTTAACATTTCAGAATCCAACAGCCTCCGTAGGAGGCGCACAAGAAACCACGGACACACCGTCCACCGGCTGTTCCATAAACGTCTGCCATCGTCATTGCACCCGCCCGAACCGCTTCTCCAAATCCTTAAAACTCATCTCGATCAACGTCGGTCGCCCATGCGGGCATGTGTAAGGCATTTCACAACGCCCAAGATTCACAAGCAAAGCGTCCAGTTCCGGCCCGCTCAGCGGGTCATTCGCTTTCACCGCATGACGGCAAACAGTCTTCGCAATGCTGTGCTCTCCCAATCGCCACGAATTCACTTCCTGGCCTGTGGCTTTCAACGCATCGATCAGCTCCAGCACAAACTGCCGCGGGCTTCCCACGCGCACAAAGGGCGGCAGTGCATCCAGCAGAAAAGTCCGCTCGCCAAATTCCGCGAGTCCAACTCCCATCCGCGTGAGCGCGTTGATGTTCTCTCGCACGAATTGCGCGTCGCGAGGGGAAAGCTCAACCGTTTCCGCAAGGAGCAGCCGTTGGCAAGGCGCTGGGCCGCTCTCAAGAGCCTTCAACATTTCCTCGAACAAAATCCGCTCATGCGCCGCGTGCTGATCCATCAACACCAACCCTCGGTCCGATTCATAGAGCACATACAACGCGCCCAGCACACCGATTCGGCGCAGGGGAATATCCAGCAGCGCGTTGGAACGCTCCTCAGGAACGGCAGGCGGCAATGCGCGCGCGGGCAGCGCGACTGGCGGAACCTCGCGCTTCGGCCAAAGATCCATCGCGCGCACAGAACCTGCCACCGGGCCGTTCGGGAACGGAGGAGCAGGGGAGCCTGGCGATACGTGCGTTGTCTCCGCAGGAGTGCTGCTCGACAAAAAATCCTCCTGCGGGTCCGGCAGCCTAATCGGCTGAAACTCTCGTTGCGGCTCAGCGCTGCGCGCGCTGTGAAAGTTCAGCAGCGTTTCCCGCACCGCCTGCGTGACCAGCCTGCGCACCGCTTGCTCGTGATGAAACTTAATCTCCTTCTTCGAAGGATGAATGTTCACATCCACGGCCGCTGGGTTGATCTCGAGGAACAAACAGCAGACCGGGTAACGCCCCTTCATGAGCGCCGTGTGGTAACCCTCGAGCAGCGCGAAATTCAGCCCGCGATTCTCAACGGGTCGGCGATTTACAAAAAGGTGCTGCTCATCCCGATTGGATCGGGACATCCCCGGGCTGCCAATCAATCCCCACACTCGCAGCGGCTCCGCGGGGAGCAACTCACGATCCACTGTCCGATACGCCTCAAGCTGCCCTGTGAAGTTCACCGTCAGCAGTTCACTGCCCGCGCTGTAGATCGCGCGATAGCGCTCGTGCGTGGCGCGCAATCGATCTTCAAGCGTGTCCTGGTGCGCGGCGGCGGGAAGCTGCCAAACAACCTGCCCATCCTGCACGTAAGTGAACGCCACCGCTGGATGCGCCAAGGCAGCGAGCGTGAGGTAGTGCTGAATATGGCTGCGTTCGGTTTCATCGCTGCGCAGGAATTTCCGCCGCGCAGGCACGTTGTAGAACAAGCCGCGAATCTCGATGCAGGTGCCCGACGGCGCCCCAGCGGCTTTAACCTCGAGAATCTTCCCCCCGTGGATGACGACCTGTGTTCCGTCCGCCTCGCTTCCACGCTCCCGCGTGGTGATGCTCATGCGGCTGACGCTCGCGATGCTCGGAAGCGCTTCCCCGCGGAAACCCATAGTGCTGACATGGCTCAGGTCATCCGCACTTTGGATCTTGCTCGTGGCGTGGCGCTCGAGGCATAGCAGCGCGTCGTCCCGCGTCATTCCAATGCCGTCGTCGGTGATCCGAATGAGGCTGCGCCCGCCCGCTTGAATCTCCACCACGATCCGCTTCGCATCCGCATCCAGCGAATTTTCCACCAACTCCTTCACGACGCTCGCGGGGCGTTCCACCACTTCGCCCGCCGCGATCTGGTTGGCGACTTGCTCAGAAAGCAGGCGAATGCGGTTCATGGCGCCAGGATACCGCAGAGGGCGCTCATTGCCCAACCGCCGCTGGTGTGGTGGCTGCGAGTGGAAGCGCAAAAACGAAAATCGCGCCCCGCCCGGGAATGCTCATCGCACGGATCCAGCCTCGATGATCTTCCACGATCCGTTTGCAAATCGAGAGCCCCAATCCCGTCCCATTTGCTTTGCCGTGCGTCGCAAATGCCTCGAAAAGCCGTGGCGCAATTTCAGGCGCAATGCCCGTTCCAGTGTCCTCCAGTTCAATGACCAACTCGTGGCCGACCGGCTTTAACCGAAGCAGGATCTTCCCACCATCCGGCATCGCTTCCACAGCATTATGGCAAAGGTTGTGAAAGAGATGCGTGACGCGCTGCGGGTCCATCATCAGGAGCACGTCTGGAACTTGTCCTTCGATCACAAGCTCCACCCCTTTGATCGCCAGCTCTGCTTTGAGATCCTCCACCAGTTGCCGAATGTACGACCTCACCGGAACAGCCGAAACCATGCGCGTCGAGTGCCCGCCGCGGGTGAATTCCAGCAGTTCATTGATCATGTTCCCGAGCCGATCCACTTGCTTGCGGATCCTGCCCGCAGCGGTGCTCTTGCTCGGCGAGCCACCGCCGTCGATGGCTACCATGTCCGCCGCCAGCCCAATCACATTCAGCGGGTTCTTGAAGTCGTGCACGATGCTGCGCGCAAACCTTCCGACCAACGCGAGTCTCTCCGCTTGCAGCACCTCCTCAATGTACCGCCGGTTGAACTCGCGCATCTTTAAGCTGAACTCGCGCACGAGTTGCACCGCCATCTTCGGTGATTTATCCAGAAGGCTCAGGAGGTCGTTGCGCGCGATAAACCACGCCGTCGTGGGCTCGCGTGTTTCAGCCGAAGCGGAGCGCGGCTCATTATCGAGCACCGCCATCTCGCCAAAAAACTCCCCCGCTCCCAAAGTCGCCAGAGTCCGCCGCTCCCCATTGCTCACCAACGCGATGATCGCGACGCTGCCGCTCTCAATCACGTAAACGCCGTCCCCCTCCTCGCCCTCCTCGAAGATCACAGCGCCTGGAGGATACGAGCGCGCCTGGGCAACGGCTTTCAGCCGCGCTGTTTCCGTTGGGCTTAAGCCGTTGAATAATCGGCTGTTCTCGAGCGCTGTCACTAATCGGAGATGTTGGCGTTCCGTGCGCCCAAAGTGAATTGAAAACTTCACCGCGCCAATGGTAGGCCCGGTCCCCCGACCGGGCGTTCTGACTGTACGATGGTACGCCCGATTTCCTGACTGGGTGTGCTGAAATATCGTCGATTAAAAATCGAACACTTCCTTCCACCACTCCTTCTTCTTTTTATACCCATATTTCCCATATGGGTATGGGTTGCCATATGCCTGCGGTGGGTGCGGAGGTGTCTGTTGATAATACGGCTGCTGCTGTGCCGCTGGCGGCTGTTGAGGCTGCTGCGCCTGGGGCTCTGGTCCGTCGTCAGCGGTGGCCTCGGCGATGATCTTGTCCAACTCACCTCGATCCAGCCATACGCCTCGGCACTTCGGGCAATAATCGATCTCGATGCCATGCCGTTCGGACATCATCAATGTGGTCTCTTTGCAGCTCGGGCAGTTCATCCATTCCTCCTTCTTTGACAGCTTGAAGCCGCAGCAAAATTACCGTCCCGGTGAAATCCTTCAATCGGAACCGGACGGAGAAAAATCTTTTTCTGGGGAAGCTCGCGTGATATTGAACGCCACACCTTAACACAGGGGTAAATCGACTCACTTATGCCAAATCCGTGGACTGGAAAAGGAAACCCATACACTCGCCAGGAAGTTGTTGATCGTCTTCGTGAGACGCTCCGCAAAGGCAAGCCGATCATCGCCGCCGGCGCGGGCACTGGCATCAGCGCCAAGTTCATCGAGCGCGGCGGAGCGGATTTGGTCATCATCTACAACTCCGGCCGCTTCCGCATGGCCGGGCATGGCTCAACCGCCGGTCTTATGGCCTACGGCGACGCCAACGCCATCGCAATGGAAATCGGCGAGCATGAAGTCCTCCCCATCGTTGAAGAAATTCCGGTCATCTGTGGCGTTCACGCAACTGACCCTCGCCGCCGCATGTGGCATTGGCTGCTCCAGGTGAAAGACATGGGTTTCTCCGGGGTGAATAATTTCCCGACCCACAGCATTGTGGACGGCCATTTCCGCCAGGTGCTCGAAGAAACCGGCATGAGCTTCAAGAAGGAAGTCGAGATGGTTGCGATCGCGCGCAAAATGGATCTTTTCTCCATTGTTTACGTCGCAAAGCCCGAAGAAGCCAAAGCCATGGCCGAAGCCGGTGCAGACGCAATCATTGCCCACGTCGGCACAACAGTCGGCGGCTCCATCGGTGTCACTGGCGCTGTCTGCACGATGGAAGACGCCGCCAAGCGCACCCAGGCGATCATTGAAGGCGCCCGTTCCGTGCGGAAAGACATCTTCTTCCTCTCCCACGGCGGCCCGATTTGCACCCCTGACGACGCAGCCTACATCAACAAGCACACCGACTGCGTCGGCTTCGTGGGCGCCTCCAGCCTGGAGCGTCTGGCTGTTGAAGACTCCCTCACGCAACTCACCCGGAAATTCAAAGAAATCCCTGTCACTGTCCCGACCGAATTTAAGAAGTAAACGCCATGAAAACTCTCGCTCTCATTTTAACCATCGCCGCCACGATACTCTTCACCATGACTGCTGAAGCAGCCCAGCCAGCGAAGACCAAAAAGCTGCAGCACGTCGTCGCCTTTAAGTTCAAAGACACAGCATCCCAAGCCGACATCGAGAAGGTGATCACCGAGTTCCGCGGCTTGCAGAAGAAGATCAAAGAGATCAAGGGCTTCGAATGGGGCACCAACAACAGCCCCGAGAAGCACAATAAAGGCACCACCCACGGCTTCATCCTGACCTTTAAGAGCGAAGCCGATCGCGACATTTACCTGAAGCACCCCGAGCACGAGAAGTTTGGAAAACTCGTCGGCCCCCTCCTCGCCGACGTCTTCGTCATCGACTTCTGGGCTCAGAAGTAAATTCGACGACATCTTTTGAGAGCCCCGACAACACCGTCGGGGCTCTTTTATCCTGCTTTGACAGCCCCGCTTAGAAGGCGTGAGTTTAAGCCGAATGGAGCCGCCGATAATTGACATTCAAAGCGACGCCTATTTCATGGGAGAAGCGTTGCGTCAGGCTTTAAAGGCTTACAGCCGCGAGGAGGTTCCTATC
>DASPKX010000121.1:0-2608 GCA_035627835.1 Candidatus Methylomirabilota bacterium | reverse complement strand
CTGCGGCGGGCGTTTGGTCCGCAATCTGGGTGAACTACGCGTGCCACTGCACGACGCTGGTTGGTGATTTCAACCAGCAGTGCGGCGATTGGGCCACGTTCGGACAGGAAGAAATCGAGCGCAAATTTCGTTCATCAAAATCATTGGTGGCGATTGGCTGCGGAGCTGACATCAACCCGAACCCGCGCGGAACATTGGCGAACGCTGAACAGCATGGCCGGGAACTTGCCCAGGCGGTTGCCGTTGCGCTCCAGGGTGACATGAAGCGGTTGCGCGACTTGCCTGTGGCCAAACGAGTGGAGTTCACGCTGCCATTCGACACGCTGCCGACCAAGGCCGAATGGGAGCAACGCAGCTCAAAACCGGGCATCACGGGTTACCATGCCCGGAAAAACCTTGCGCGAGTGAACGCAGGGGAACGGATCCCTGCCGAGTTGCCGTATTCGCTTCAGAGCTGGGTGTTCGGCCGGGATCTCGCCATTGTCTTCATGCCGGGCGAAGTGGTCGTTGACTATATTCTTCGAGTGAAAAAGGAGTATGGAGCGGAGCGAGTCTGGATTAACGCCTACTCCAACGATGCTCCATGCTACATTCCGTCGGAGCAAATTCTTGCCGAGGGCGGGTATGAAGGAGGCGGTGCAATGCCCTACTACGACCAGCCGACAAAGCTGGCGACTGGCACGGAGGAGCGGATATTCGAGCAGATGAGAACAGTTCTTCCAGCGAGTTATAAACAGTAAATCGAATGAGACTAGACCTCGACTTCTCGCGAAAAGGCCAGAGACGATTACATTCCCACATGAAGGCGCTCTCAATTCTAGTCCTCGCCGGTCTGCTGGCTGGCTGTGGTGACAAACCTGCTTCAACAGACGCAAAGGATCCTGCCCCGCCCGCTGCTCCCGCAGGCCCACGCGAGCCAAAGGCAGCGGACTCAAATGCGCCTGCGGGCGCCGTTGCTGACGAGCAGGCTTTGCTGGACCATTTGACGCAAACCTTGCGCAAGTTCAGCGCCGAGAAGCAGCGTGTGCCCACCCAGCTAAACGAATTGGTCACAGCTGGTTATCTGCCGAGCTTGCCGGCAGCGCCTGCGGGAAAGCAGTTCACGATCAATCCCAAACGCGTGGAGGTAATTCTTGCGGACAAATAGCGGAAACGTGCGGCGTGGTTTCACGCTCATCGAATTGCTGGTGGTGATTGCGATCATTGCCATCCTGGCTGGGCTGCTGCTGCCAGCGCTCAGCAAAGCGAAGGCGAAGGCGGCGCGGACCGTGTGCATGTCGAACATGAAGCAGCTCGGACTGGGCATGCATCTCCACACCACCGACAAGGATGATATGTACCCGTATGCGGCTTATCGCACTGGCGATTACACATACCAGGCCACCTGGGATGATCTGATCCACAAGTATATCGGCGGCGGGGCGCCGCAGCGCGAATTGGATCTGGGCATTCTGGACTCCGCTTACGTGCCCAAGACACTAAAGTGCCCGAGCGACAAAGTTCCGCTAACAATTCCCTGGGCGCAATACGGCCACCGACGCTCCTATTCTATGGTCACGGGACCTCGCGTGGAGAGCCTTGGCGGTTCCATTCCCCGCACCACCACAGGAGTAGGGCTGAAGTATTGGGTCACAACGAGCGCGCTGCCGAACTACGATGCTCCCGGCTTCAAGACCACCGTGGTGCCCGATCCAGCAGGCACAATCCTGTTAGCTGAGAACCCCAAAACGAATAATATTGCGGGCAACGAATGGCCTTCGACTGTCTTTGGGCCTGATGAGCAGATGAACGGCTACGGCGGGCCGGTCTATTTTCTCCATAGCGGGCGATACAACTACCTTTTCCACGACGGCCACTCGGAGTTCCTGAAGGTGCAGCAGACCGTGGGCACCGGCCGGACGAATGCTGGAGCTGCCAGGGGCATGTGGACGGTGGTGGCTGGAGACTAGACCTTCCTGGGAGTGACAAGCCCGAATCGCGTTCCCTCCTGCGCATGCGCGATGGCGAGGGCCAAGGCATCAGCAGCGTCAGCAGGCGGCTCTTCGGCAAGGCCGAGCATGCGTTGAACCATTTTGGCGACGGCGGGCTTGCCAGCGCCTCCGAAGCCAACAATAGCCTGTTTCACTCGTTTGGCGGCAATCTCGTAAACGTCCAAACCGGCCTCCGCAGCGCTGACCAGGCTAGCGCCCCGGGCCGCTCCCATGAGAATGGCAGTTTGAAGGTTTTGAGCGTAGAAAATGCCTTCAACGACGCAGACGGTGGGCCGGTGTTTGGCGATGGTCTCGCGCAGAGTTTGGCTAATGTGCAGCAAGCAGCGGGACTGCGGCCAGGAGGCAGGGCAGGGGACTTCACCGTAAGCAACCACCTCGAGCTTTGCTCCGCGTGTGCGGATAACGCCAAACCCTGTGCAACGGAGCGACGGGTCGACGCCGAGAATGATCTGGTCGCGCCGAGGGGCAGCCACAGTCGGCTCCATCGCGGGTGAGGCCGTTCGTTTGCCTTCAAGCCGCTTCACCATGGACTGATACTGTTGCGCGCTGATTGCCACGCAGACACTCTGCGCTCAAGCACGCGGTCAGTTCAACCAAATCTGACGGTGCGTTATGCT
>DASPKX010000120.1:0-30608 GCA_035627835.1 Candidatus Methylomirabilota bacterium | reverse complement strand
TCTGCGAACTGGCTTAGTCGCCCCGCCAGGGGCGCCAAACCGCTGGAATGGTCGGCGCAGCGCGTAAGTGCCTGCAATTCGGGCTCGTTCGAGCTGTTAAGGGCTAATTCGGGATCCATGAAACCTCGCGCGAAGACTCACGGGCGCCGGAGGGTAGCAGTACTGGAAAGTTCAACTTTCATAGGCCGAGCTTAGTGGAGGGGGTCCGACACAGGATGTCGGACCCCCCCCTGGGTTTTTGAAAATCTTTTGGAGGTAGGAGATCCGCCGATGGGGCAGAACTCTAACGCAGAGGTAACGGAGAGAGGGACCAGAGGACGCAGAGAAACGATTTAGCCATAAAACGGGGGCCAGGTCCCAGGAGATAAACGCTGTAAATATTTCCCGCAGAGGCGCAGAAGCGCGGAGGTGCGTGCCGCACGAGCGGAGTATTTTAACCACGAAGCGCGCGAAGGACACGAAGAAGAGGGAGGAAGGGTGTCCGCAGATTGGCGCAGATTTGGCAGATAAGATGCCGAGGAATTTAACGCAGAGGTAATCCCGATGGATCGGGACGTCGCGTTCGCTCCGCAGGTGGGAAGCACATTTGCCACGATAGAGCGCAACGAACACAAGAGGAAGGAACGACCGCAGATTTCGCAGATTGGCGCAGATTTCCCAGAACTTTAACACAGAGGTACGGAAAGAGGTACAAAAGTTAATCCCGATGGATCGGGACATCGCGTTTGCTCCGCAGGTGGGAAGCACATTTGCCACGATAGAGCGCAACGAACACAAGAGGAAGGAACGACCGCAGATTTCGCAGATTGGCGCAGATTTTCGAGAACTTTAACACAGAGGTACGGAGAGAGGGACAAGAGTTAACCCCTAATAGATCGGGAGGTCGCGTTCACTCCGCAGGTACGGAGCGGACGGGAAAACCTTACCAGCCGCGAAGAGCAGGAAGGTCACAGTGGCTTTACCACAGAGGGCGCAGAGAGAAGGCAGAGGTAATCCCGATGGATCGGGACGTCGCATTCTCCGCATCTGGGAAGCAGTGATAACGGAGAAAACGTTTCAACCGTGAAGACTACGAAGCGGAGAAGGTCTGCAACCGAGCAAGCGATCTGCAGAACAGGGTCCCGAACCTCACGACTCAATCTCCCCTGCCCCTGCATCACGTTGCCTCTGCGTTCAACCGTAAATCCTAAAACCTCACGGCGGAGTTGCGGTTTGTGCCGTTGCGGTTCTTCAAACATACGAGCAACCGCTTGCGCGCGAGCGTATTTGTTCAAGCATCTGCCGCTGCAAAGCTGGCTGGATTACTGTCAGAAAGACCGCAGCCCAGGCCTGCGAGCGGTCACCAATGCGCAGCGGGGCACACCGGAATGGGACGCAATGACAGCCTGCCTGCAGGAGTTCATCAATGAACTGGCGGTGGTGACCAACAGCGCGGAAAGCATCCAGCTGACGGACCTTAAAGGCGCTGGCGACCCGCCCTACATCCCACTGTGGATCGTGACAAAGGGCACCCAGGCTACAGGTCCGTTGCCTGCTCTGCCACATAGGACGTGCTCCTAGGAGCATTTTGCTCAACTAGTCTCCATCACAGCGACGACCCCTGCGGTGTGGAAGTAGCCGCACGCCCAAACACGTCCGGATGAGATGTAATTTGCTCCTCAAGGGAGCGATCATAGCGGATTACCAATACTCTGTATCCTCTTTCCACGAGCGCAGTTCTGCACTCCTCATCCCGGCGGGCCTGTGACGGTTCATCGTGAACGCTGCCGTCGCAAAACACGCAAATATTCGGCTCGTAAAAGAAATCGGGAATGCAAAGCGGATTATCTATCGCCTTCTGGGCTTCATCGGGCAGGCGATGCAAGCCGCGGCTGAGCGCAGCCAAAAATCGACGCTCCAGCTCCGAGCGCGAGTCTCTAAGCGAATGCAGCCTCGACAAATGCTCCGTCCAGCTTTCATTAGCAAAGCGCGGATGCGTTGCGGAGTTTGCCAACTCAAGAAGATGCGGGCGGAGTTGATGCCGGTCCAACAGCGTTGAATCTAATTGATTGCTGAAGCTCAACAAGCATTCGTAGCACGCGGCGAGGCAACTCGGTTTTGCATCGTCGCCGCTCCGCGTAAAATGACACCTCGACAGAGCCTCGACGGCGAGGTTGGCGAAGGCATCCGCTTCCTCCACCAATCGCTTAAGGGCGCCAACGCCCCCTTCACCCGTCTCATAAAATAGCAAGGCCGCGTTCTCTCCTTTTCCAACGCGTTCCGTCCCGACTTCAGATTCATCGAGTTGAAATAACTGCTCGAGCGCGCGGTGCAATGCGTGTTGAAAGCTTATTTGAAACCCGCGATCGGCCTGCAACTCAGGGCGAAGCAAACGCACCAGCAGGATGTTTTGAGTCGATTGCACGGACATATGCACAATCGCTGGCCGGCGGGGCCGGTTTGCTTGCGGAGCCAGCCCTGGGTTTGCCCCCGCCTGCTCTCCGGTCTCAAGATCGATGATGAACCCGGCGCCTCGGCCTGCAGCGCCGAGACCTTTCCAACCAGAGTTCACTCGTAGCACGGTGGCGGCAGGCCCATATGTCAAACGCAGCAATGGCGTTTGCCCCAGCATAACATCGGCTTCCTTGATGTTCCGGCCGGAAGGCGCGGGAGCAAATTGATATGAAACGCGCATGTGGTAGCCTCTGCGGATTCGCTCCTCCTCATCGCAAGTGATTCGCTCCACACGGCGCGCGCGCACGTTTGGCTGTTCAAGCAGCGGAAGCAACTCGCTGTTCGAGGCGTCAAACAATGAGTTGCAATCCGGGCAACGATCGAACTCCCGCGCGCAAAAACTGCCGCACTCGCCGCAGAAACGCCGCTCAACCTTTCGCTCATCCAATCCGCCAGGCGGCGTTTGCAAACTGTCGATGCGCCATTTTGCGCCCTCGTGATAAATCACATTGTCCAGTCCAAACTCCCTCAGCGCCAGGAAGCGCGGGCGCGAAATATATTCACCGCCGCTGCGTGGAATCCAGGCGCGCACTGGAATGGCCGGGAAGTTGTATCCCGGCAGAAAGCCTTCGCTCGCCAAATATCGATACGGATAAAAGTCGCTTTCCTCGCGCGTCTTGTCCGTCTGGCGCAGCAGATTTAGTTGCCGCAGGGCTTCATTTTCGCGCCGCCTCGCATCGTCCTGCTCCTCGCTCGTTCGGGCACGACGAATGGCCGTATGCGCATTGATGAGCTGTCGTGTGGCCGCCTTGTAAAGCTCTCGCCAGCGTGTGAACGCGTTGTCGAATGCGCGGCCTGCCTGGTCAATGGTTTCATCGAGCCACTGCTCGCTATACCATCCGGCAGCCCTTAGATCAGCGAAGTCCGATGCGAGCATTCCGACTGCGCGCCGACGAATCGTTGCGCGCTGTTCAGGGCTAGGAACTATGTTGTCGGCGATGTCCGGCCTTAAGGGCAGCCGCTCTTCGTCCACGCTGTCGATCACATAATCAATTGAATCCCGGAGATCCAGGCGCAGCTCTGAAAGCCACACCGCGTGCAAATGCGCCCGAACGAGCGCCTCGTTAGACACGTCCAGCCGTGGAGGGCGCACGCTGCCCGCGACCATTTCCGTGCGGTTTTTGAAAAAGTACTGGTCGTGGCTGTTCAGCGCGCCGCAATAGGTGAACACCAGGCCCGGCTGCCCCTGCCGGCCAGCGCGCCCGCTGCGCTGGGCGTAATTGGCGGGAGTGGGCGGCACGTTGCGCAGGTGAACGAGATCCAAATCCGCAATGTCCACCCCCAGCTCCATCGTCGGCGAGCAGACCAGATACGGTAGCCGCCTTAACCCATCCGACTCTTTGGTTCTATCCCCGGCCTCCCAGCGGAAACGCCGCTCGCGCTCCGGCCGGGCTCCCGGCGCGACCACCTGGGCGGTATGCTCGCGGGCTTCCAGCGCGGCCACTCGCGCGGCTTCTTCCTGGTAAAAGCTTCGGAAGAAAGCATTCACCGGCCGCGGGCTGGCGGTATAGTTCTCGGAATCACCGCGGCGGCTGTAGATCGGGTCTGCTTGCGGGAGAGCGCCTTCTCCTTTTTTCCAAATGAGAACGCCCGCGTTCAGTTTGAATATTCGGTTCCCATCTCTCGAAGGCTCACGAACGAGCAGCCCATGCGCGCACAGCAACTCCAGCAGCGCGTCAACGCAGCCATCATAAGAAGCGCCATCCAACTCCAACTCGCGTTTCAGATATCGGCCGAGGGCCGACCCTATCTTGAGCGAGTGTGATCGTGGCACGAACACAGTTTGCGGACCCTCGCGCACAAAGCACGAGGCCAGCCGCAACTCTGCACCGGCGTCATCCAGCCCCCAAAAACTATTCAGATGCTGCTCCGCCCGCTTCTGAATCTGCCGCTGCGCGGTTTCCTCGAGACAGCGCGCTTTGATCGCCAACTTTCGCCGAAAGTGGTCGAGGACCGCTCGCAACAAGCGCTTCCGTTCCGGCTGCGAGAGCCGATGCGCCGAGCGGTTAAAAACCCACGCCTCATCGTTTTCAGCAAGCGCTTCGAGCCCCTTGTACTCGATGCGCAGCAATCCAACATTTTCCAGGTTCGGCTGAATCACCCGCCACCCACGCCGAAGCTCCTCATAAAGACGATACTCCGTCAGCTCCCGAAAGGCGTTCCAGACGTCCCGCGCCGCTTGGGTTCCTTCCTGAATGTCGGGGCTGAGGGCGATCGTCCGAATGTCCAGGCCGCTCTTGCGCACCACGGCCTCAGCAAGCTGGTCGAATGGCACTTCACCGCGTTCAATTAACGCGGCCTGCAATGCGCAACGCAGGGCGGTGACATGAACGAAATCATTGAAATGCCCCGCCTGCAGGGACGCGTCCTGCCGATTGTCGGTAAAGCTCAGGAGCTTGTCCTTTAAGTCCGGCAGCGTGGCGCTGCGCCGGAGCATCGAAGTCGCCAGCACCGTGGTGGCGCTTGCCCGCCCCTCGCTCGAAAGCGACGCCAGACGCGTGAATTCCCGCTGGTTCGCAGTGAAAAACTCCCCGCAATTTTGGCAGAGCGAGAACAGGCCGTTTTGCCTCCACATTTTCACTGCCCCTTCCCTCGCGACCAACGAGCATTGCCCGTCCGGTGTAACCCAGACTTGCTCAGGCACCCTCGCTTTCCACGTTTGGCTCAAGCGGCCTCTTGGATCCCGCCATTCATCTGGAATGTCATCCGTCGACCAATCCCCCTCAGTCCGCGCAAGCATCAGGAAGCCAGCATTCGCGTCCTCGGGCCCATCCTCTCCGCGGCCCACTGGATGCGCCATCACGCGCGCGCCGCTGGCAACACTCAGCACATGATAATAATCCTGCCCGCAGGAGCGGCAGAACTTGATGGGGATGAAGAGTTTTCGTTCCCCATCGGTTTTGACGGCAAACGCCTGGCCTTCCAGCGAGAACTCGCGTGTCTCGTGCGGCTCGAGGGTCGCATAAACCGCGCGCCCTTGGCCGATGAATTGGTGCAGCTTGAAGGCCAGCGCTCTGCCCCCGTCGGGCCGAAGCAGCTTCCCGCCATGCCCGAGCAACTCGCGCAGGCGCGCCTCGCATTGCACTAATCCGGCGCCTGTGGCCTCTGCCAGAGTTGCCGCGGCCTTGCTCAAGGACTGCGGCTGCCTCCGCCGGTAGCCAGCCCCCTCCGGCTCAATGCCGAATTCTCCCTCCACCCATCGCGCCAGCGGGTGCTGCCGGAAAGCGCTCACATCTGTCGGCAAAGGTCCTTCCAGGCTCGCGGCCAGATCACCAGAAGATGGAGCTCCACCGATCGTGAACGGCTCGAGTGTCTCCTCGATCACCTGCCGCTCCTCGAATGGTCGCCCGAACAAGCGCGAGCAGAAGCCCGCCACCGCCTCGCGCCGATCGCCTGGAGTCGCCTCTTTGCTCGCGACCATGGTCGCGCTTGCGCCCACGCAGATCAGATTCGGCGCCGCGCATCGCTCCTTGAACCTTCGAATGAGCATCGCCACATCCGCGCCTTGACGGCCCCGGTAAGTGTGCACTTCGTCAACGACCAGGAACCGAAGCCCGTTCTCCCCCGCGATCGGCAAGATCTTTTGGTCATTCGGCCGGACCAGCATCAACTCCGTCATCACGTAATTCGTGAGGAGCAACTGCGGCGGATTTCTTTGCAGAGAGTCTCGAGCCTCGCCGCGGACCTCTCCGCTGTACCGCGCAAAAGTGATTGGAAAGGTGCGCCCCGTCCGGCGCTCGTACCCGCTCTTGAGCTTCTCCAGCGCCTGGAGCTGCGAGTTTACCAGCGCGTTCATCGGATACACCACTTGCGCGGCGATTCTGCCCTCGCGCGGCTTCCTGCGCAGGAACGCGTCCACCATAGGGAGAAAGTAAGTGAGGCTCTTGCCCGAACCCGTGCCGCTCGTGACCACGTAACTCTCGCCCCGCGCCGCCCGTTCGATTGCCTCCGCCTGGTGCGCATAAAGATGAAACGGCTCGCCGCGCTCGTTGCGGAAGATCTCCGCCGTTTCGCGCAGCAGCACCCCGCGCGCGGCCAGATCATCTACGGTGGCCACGCGCTTGTAGGAAGGGCTCACCTGCAGCAAAGGCTCAGGCCAAAGGCCGGACTTCTCGTTTAGCTCGCGGTCCACGAATTCGCGCGCCCGCTCGTCCGCCACCGTCAGGAAGGAGCGCACAAAATCGCGGTAATCGCCAACGGTTTGCTCGTGCAACGTGAAGATGCTCATGGGCGTTGTTCAGGCTCGGGTGTTTTTCGGCTGCGGAACGATGATGTGGCGAGTTCCTTGGAAGCGTGCGTGATTCGCTTCTCCACGCCCGGTAGGCTGAACAGGCGGCTCGCCCCAATTCGTTGCTGGTGAAGCGCCTCCCCTTTTGTCTTCCGACATTTGCTCATACGTATGGGCTCCAATCGAACTTGGCCGCTTGTGCAACTTCGTTTTCCCACCACTGCCACTCACCATCCTTTTGACCGTTGGATTTGAAGTAATCCGGTCCAGGACGAAACGCGCGGTCTCCGCGTTGGTTAACGATGATCCCGGTGATCTTCGGAAAACCATGCACCTTGGTCCACCCGTTCAAGTCGTTCAGCCCGTGCCGTTGCAGAAACCGGCCCCAATGCTCGTTTTGTGGGTTCTGCAGGCCCAGCCTATCACAGCACTCCTGATACCCAATGTACGTCTCAGGAGCTCCAGTTTTGAAGCCACTGCTGTTCATCACCTGCACTAGCAATTTGAGCAACACGCGCCCCTGCTTAGTAAGGGCTGCTCCCGCTGATGCTGTTCCAACTTGGTTTATCCCCATATATCTCTGCCTCCTTAATTCTTCCCTCCTACCCGTTCCAACTCAGCCAAGAGCTGGGCCACAAAGCCTGCCGCGTCAGCTTGCAGTTGCTCGTTGGGTCCGCCATGTAGAAAATCGGCCGCGCGGCGCGGGCCCACTGAATCCAGATCAGCAAAGTCTTCTGCCAAGTACCGCAATCCGGCCTGCGCGCTTGCATCGTTCAACAACGGCCGAAGCTCATGGGTAAGATCAGAAACACCCTCCCCATAGTTCCGAAGCATGTAATAAAGGTCGTATGCATCCTTGCTCTCCCCGCGAAGCCGCAACGCAAGCGCCTTCAAAATCACGAATGCCCCAGCGCCACAAACTCGTATCTCTCGGCCTGCCGCCACGTTCTCGCCAATGATCGTTCTGCCTCTCAGCTTCACCGAACGCGAGTTCTGGAACGCAAGATGTAATCCGGGCGCGATGATCGCGGCCAGGTCTTTGGTTAAACGGAAAACCCGTCCTGCATTCGCTTCCGCATCGGGCGCGGGTTCGATGAGGAAGTCCACAGTCACAGGCGGCTCGCTAATCCGCCATCGCTGCCTCGTGGGATTTCCTTCCGAGTTTGTATCGGGCTTAAAACCAGCCAGTCGCAATCTCTCCTCGATCTGTTTGTAACGCTCCTGGTTCAACACGGCGAAGGCGAGCCCAACATCGAGGTCCATCGTCCCGACATGAAGCGGGGCATCCGCTGGGAGATGTTCCTGATCGATCAAAAGTGAGGGCACCAGGCCTCCAACCACGACCATCTCTGGCATCAGATCGCCGAGCTTTGTTGCCAAGTACAAGCAGGCCGCTTTGACGCGCGCCACCTGCTCAGGAGTATACCCGGCTGCGGTTGTCGGCTTCTCAGCCATTTGCCTCCCTTGAGAAAAGGTGTTTGCGCAGCTCTTCCGTTGCTTCCTTGGCGCGTTCCGGGTGCCCTTTTAAATCGAGATACGCCTGCACTGGGTGAACACAGCGCATCCCTTGGCGCTCAGTTCCGGAATAAAAGACCCCGGCATCGTTCGGAACCACCAGCCAGGCGTTCGATCCACGCTCCTCTGCGCGGAACCCGCCTCGCCCCAGGGCCTCCGGCTCCGGCAACTCCTCCACGTAAAATGTTGCCAGGCGAAATCCAGCGAAGCCATTCAGCAACCACGCTGCGGCCAATCCGGTCGCCGCATGCTCCTTGCCGCTCGCCAGTAACAGTTCATCGAGTCGCCGCAGCGTTTCCTCTCCTGAACGGGCAGCCACATGCCCGCGCAATATCCGGTGTTTGGAAAAGTCATACACCGCCCGCCAATCCTCGAGCATTTCTGCCGCACTCCTAATTCGCACCCGGCCATCTGCCTCTCTTGCGACCAGCCCATCTTCCTCGAGCTGCCGGACGATCTTGCTCGTGAACCCTTTGTCGAGGCCGGAAGCGGTTGCCAGCTCGCTTTGTGAGAATGCGCGGTCTGGCTCTACCAGCATGACTCGCGCGATCCGCGCGCTTTTGGGGGCGAACACACTTCTAGGACGCCCAGCCTGCTTAAACAAGTTCGGCTTGCCCTCCACATGAATGAGCAGCCGGGGCGGATCTGCTATGTGAGCATTGCCAGATAAGTCAATCCAGCAGACACCAGCCTCCTCGCAAATCGCCCGCCCGACCTCCCCCATGTATGGCACCGCAACCAACGGGATCAACTTGCCCTTCATTGTTGCTGCGTAATTACGTGCCTGCAACGCAGCTTGACGGATGGTGGCTGCTTCAACCTTGCTCTTGCACTCAACAGCAAAAACGTGCGCCCCCACCTGCGCAACTACATCGACTCGTTCATTTTCCGGCGCAGCCACTTCGATCTTTGTTGCGCCTAGTAATGCTGCCAGCCGCTTCGGCGCCTCTTTTTCGAGTTCTCTATGCAACCACTGGCTCATGTTGACTAATTACCAAAGGTGTATTCCGGAGTCAACTCGCTTGTTTTAGTCAACCTGTGATCAGCCGATCGTTGCCTGAATTCGCCGCTTGAGCTTCTCCCGCAGCTCCGCCGGATCGCTCCATTCAATGTGATTGTACTGCCGCGTGTCGAAGTGAGCTTTCCCAAGCTCATCGCTCCTGACCGTGAAAATCACTGGGCGGCCAAGGCCCATCATCAAGCCCGCTTCAAAATAGACGCCGCTGCGGTGCAGCGTGAAGTCGGCGACAAGGAATTTGCTGTTTTTGATTTCGGCTATGATCGTGTCGCAAATCTTCTCGTTGTGCTCCTTTGCGTCCACCCGCAAGGGTTTGTAATCGCAGTCTTCGATTCCGAGTTTCAAACCTTCTGCGTATGCGGGATAAAGGGCAGGATCAAACGACATGGCGACGAATGCTTGCCGGTTTTTGGCGCCCAGCAGCCCCTTTTCGAGTTCAGAAGCTTTCATCAACCCACGAGCTGACAGCGCCACGCGAGCGGGTAGCCGGCTTGGCCGCCCACCTGCAATGAGCCCTTCACTTGCCAGGTAATCCAGAATGGTGAAAGCCTCGTTCGCATTCCGCGCAAGGATCACTGGCGTCGGTCCTTCGTTCTCAATTGCGATCCCCTGCCCGAGTTGGCTGGTTTCTCCCGCCATATTGACCAGCGCTCGATCCAACCTTTCAGAGACGGTGTTTGGGAAACTGGCTATTGCTGTGTCAATGCCAACGGACCAATCCGGCTCGCCCGCTTGTTCTTTGGTTTGTGAGGACAAGAACCGCGGAGTGACCCCGCGCCGATTCTGCTCAATAACGTAAGGCCCAAGCTTCCAGGCGTCTTGTTGCGGCAGTTGAGTGAGCGCACGATCGGTGATGCGGTACCACCCGCATCGTTCGCACCTATACTCAAACGAAAGCCGGTTGTGCTCGGAGCGGCTCTCGCATTCTTCCGACCCGCACAGCGGACACTTGAGCTTTGAAGCAGGCATAGAGACTTGTTCTTCGGATTTATCTCGGTTGCTCGGGAAGCCGACCCCAAGCCTCTAAAACAAGGCGGCGGGTGCGGTACTCGCCGTGGCGGGCGAGTTCTTTTTCTTTGAGCACGCGGAAGGTTTCGCTCGGGTAATCGCTCGCGGCGGCGCGTTGGGTGTAGCCTGCGGGGTCCAAGGGGTCGGTCACTTCTTCCCAAGGGTCGAGGATGTTTTCCAGCTCGCGCGGGGTCAGGTCCGCAGGGTCGAGGATGTAACGGAGTTGCTTGCGGCTCAGGCCGTAAGCGCGCGCAAACCAGGCATCCAACTCCGCGCGCAAGAGTGCCCGACGCTCTTCATTCCAGCGGTATGGCTCGTTAGGAATCTCCCGTGCAAACGGCAAGCCGCTTTGCCGAATGGCCTCCGCCAGCGGCTCCATGTCGCGCGAGGTGTAAACCAGTTCGAGGACTATGGGCAGAACGAAAGTTAAGTGGTCATTGGGATAAGCTGTCGGGGGGAGCAAAGGAAATTGCTTTAGGTAACTATATGTCAGATGCGTCCCTCCAAGTTTCTGGCGCGCGACGAAGTCAAGAACGAGGGAATTCAGGTTCGCAATTAGACTCAACCCCAACTCTGGGGCTTCGTTGGAGAATAGCAGGGGCATCGTGTGGCCTACCCCCGCGAGGGGCGAAACGCTGAAGATGGCGGTGCGCTCGTTTGTCGCGTTGGTGATATCTCGGAAGCCGAGGAGCCATTTGGGCGCGCGGTCGGCCAGGCGGCGCAGCAGGTCAGCTTCGGTCAGCTCGCCATTGGCCAGAGCTTCCTTCTCCTCGGGCGTGGGTGAGGCCAGGCGGCGGATGACCTCCGCGCGCGGCACCCAATAGCGCGGCCGCACCTGGAAAGCGGGATCTGCTTTTTGTTGGGCCGTCGGTTGCGGAAGAATTCCAACGTTCAACTGCTGCTGCGTGGCTCCTTCGTAGGTGGAAAATCGATGGTCGAACTGCCACATCATCTTGGCTTCGTAGAGCGGCAGCCACTCGGCATCCATAGCTCGCTCCACATTCTCGTCAAAAAGCTCGCTGTCGCTCGTCATGTTGAACAACCCCTGCGAGAAGGATATCCCCCAGGGGTTGCCGCCAGCATCGCCTTCTCTCACGAGCACTGGCACCCGCTGGTAGATCAAGCGCGTAAGCTCTGCGTCTGCTTTGCTTCGGAATACCGGGCAAGTGCCTGTGTTAGGATTCAACAAACGAAAGTCGGCAGGCGAAAGCTCGAAAATATACCGATCATCCTTTAGCTGGTCGAAGTTCCGCACGTAGAATGCTAGATGTGTTCGATCCATCGGGGCATCGGTCCGGCCTAAAATAAGAGCGCAGAACTTGAAGGCGTGATGCACCGCTGGGAAAAGAAACTCTTCGTTCTCGAAGCCCCACAATTGTGCGAGCTCTTGGTTTTCGACAAGTGCGCTGAAAAACCGCTTGGTCGTGTCATCTGTAGCAATGCCGGTCGGGAGAATCACACCGGCACGCCCAGCTGCTCCAAGCAGGTTGCGCACCGTCTCGGCGAACACCGCGTAGGTGTTTATCTTTCCAACCGCAGTCAGAGGAAACCGTCCAGAATGCCGAACAAACTTGCCCAAACAGTCAGCGTCGTGCTTTCCGAGCGTGAATTCCTCAAACAAAACGGGGTTCGATTCCTTAAGCTCCTCAATCAGTCGTTTTCTGGCGGCTCCCGGAGCTCGAGCAATTCTCGGATCCCTACCCTCAAAAAACTCCTGCTCCATCAAATTGATCATCTCCCAGGGCGGATTGCTCAGGATGACATCGAACCCGCCATGAGCGAAGACTTCCGGGAAGGCGAGCGGCCAATGGAAAAAATTCTGGCGCTCGCGCAGGCGCAGGACCTCGGCATTGAGGCGGGCCTCCACCGCCTGGCCGCGCTCCATCACTTCGCGAAGAGCGGCTGTGGTCGGGATTTGGTTGGCTGCCGAATGGCTTTGATCCAGATGAGCGAAGAAAGCGGCGGTCCAAAGATCGCAGGCGCGGCGGACACGCTCGCTTTCGGTTTGGAACCGGGCAAAGCGCGCGGCTTTGCGGTGAATGCCCTCGACACTGTCGCCATCCATGGCGTCAAGGTCTTCGGCGCCCGCAGCAAGGTTTCCCAGCTCTGTGGCAGGGTTGAATTGCGCATGGAAGTCGAGTTGCACCGGGTCCAACTCCTCGCGATTGCGATTGCGATAAGCGGTGGCAAGGCGTTTGTCATCGCCGCTTACGGGTGAGAATGCGCCTTCGGGAATGCCAGCCTGGAGCGCCTGCAAATCAAAGACTCCAACAAGGGAATCGCCGCAGCGGATGCGATGGTCCAGGAAGCTGAGCGGCTTGCCGGTGGTATGGCTCTCGAGCCAAAGCGCAACGCGGCAGAGGTCCACCGCCAGCGGATTTTTATCCACGCCGTAAATGCAATGGCTGATGACATCGCGAATGGCTTCGCGCACCCGCTCTGGCGCTGGCTCATCCTCCCCCGTGCGGGCCTTGGCCACCTCTTTGCCCAAACGCCGTGCCGCTGCCAGCAGCATGTGCCCCGAACCGCAAGCAGGGTCCACGATCTTGATGCCAAGGAGCGCTTGCTCGCGGGCGGCCGGATTCGACGATTCGCGCCTTCGGCTAGGCTCCGTTGACTGCAACCGCCCGTTCATCACCGGCACAAGGGCGCTTTCGACCAGTTCGTTCACCAGCTCAGGCGGGGTGTAGTACGAGCCAGTCGTTTTGCGGTCAGAGCCGGCAATGAGGTCAAAGCGGAGGCTTTCCGCCGCGCGGGTGTCCACGTCCGGATGAAAATCGAGGAGGCTTTCGTAAACGGAGCCAAGCTCCTCGACATCCAGCGCGCCATAGTTCACCCGGCGGGGCGGCGCGCCTCCACGCTCCTGGTAGTAGGAAAGACGCCAGAAGGCCTGGAGGAGGTCGCGGTTGGTGAGCACGCTGTTGTCCAGCGCCGTTTCTTCGAACAGATCGCCATTGAGAGGGGCGACTTCTAGGATAGCCGCGAGATCATCCTTCTGGAAGACGCGGAAGAGCGCGCGCAAGCTCAGCCATAGATCGGTGTGCTCATTGTAGGCTGCGCGCACGTCGAGCATCCGCCGGAGGCGCGCTATTCCGTAGTGTTCCCGATATAGCGGGTTGGCGCTGATCAAGCCGCGCTCCTCCGAGACGAGGAGGAACAGCAGCCGATAAACAATGCGGAGAAGCTGCCGGTAAAAATCTGCGGCGGTCAACCGTCCCTCGCGCAATTGGGCGCGAAGCTCAGCGCTTCTGGGGTGCGCGAGGAATCCATTTGCCAGGAGCTTCAGGCATTCTTCAACCCCTTCACGCAATCGCTCGCGCACCCGGCCGCCTTGCTCCACGCTTTGGGCATGATAACGCTCGAGCAGGCAGTCACTGGCATCGCTTTTCCCGCGCGGCAGGCGAGTGCGATGGAGCAGTCGGTAAAGCGCGGCAAAGTCGTTGAACCGCTGCTCTTCGAAGATCGCTTGCAGGTCGAACTCCACATAGACCTGGCGGCGAATGAGCGTGGAATCGCGCAGCAACCGGAGGGTCAAGCCATTGGTGACAATTCCCCAGGTGTGATCATCGCGGTTGAGAAATTCCTGGAGCAAGGAATGCGGCGCGAGCCTGGGCCGCCCGCTGCGCGGCACCCGGCCCAATTCCTGCCGCGCGCCGACAATATGCACGGGCGGCGCGTCCTCCGCCTCGCCCGCGCGATGCGAAATCTCGAAGGTGTGGCCATCCACCTCCACGCCGCTGCGGGGGTTTAATGTCGTGTTATAGCCAAATTGCAGCAGCAAAGGATCAATCCATGCCTTGCGAGTCTCCGTGGTGGCGAGATCGTCCTCAGGCAAGCGGGCCAGGGTGCCCTTGAAGCTCAGCCAATGGTTCTTGGAGATAGCAAAGATTGCGGCTATTTCGTCCGTGAGGCTGCGCTTGGGATCGAGGCCGAAGTCAGCCGGTTTTTGCCCAGGCAAGTCCCCGGACATAATTTGGTCCAGCGTTTCCGGCCCGAAAAGGCTCCCCTCAATGCGAATGGATGGAAAAATAGCCATCGGGTTCAGCCTTGAATGTGCGGTTGCAGCACGAGCATTCCCAGCAGATCAGGCGGAAAATGCGGGGTGACAGTTAAACCGCGAGTATGCATGAGCACAGCTTTGCGAATCCGTTTATGCGATTCGAGCAGCTCTTTGCCTCGCTCGTCGATGCGCGGGTGAATCTGCGATTGGAGCGTTCCATATTCCTGCAATGCCCGCCCGACCAGCTCGCGTCGTTCCTCGAGCGGGAGGTTCACCTCGGGCCTGGCTTGCTCGAGCAAGGCCAACGGCTGGTCGCCATCGAGCCATTCAGCGCCAGCCCCCAAACCAAGCCGCCCGAGAAGCTGCACCTCCTCCGCCAGGAGTGGCGCGCGCCCCGGCAGCTCAATCATGTATCGGACACGCAAGAGGTAAAGGGTGGTGAGCTTCGTGACTGAAGTCGTTCGCATCGCTGCGCACCTGGAGGCCCGCGCGGCGCTCCCTTTGGTTAAAGCTTCCTCCATGAGGTATTGGGCGAGGCTGGCCACAAACCGATGGTTGCGGCCGAGATACTCCGCGCCTTCGGGCGCTGGCGAGGAGAACGTAATCCGCCATTGGCCGCTCCTGGACTGTGGCAACGCCGCCTGCACCGCCTCCGGCAATGTGAGGCGGCTTTCCGCGCTGACGCTCACCGCGTAGGCGCGCGGCTCCCGCCGGTCCTGAACAATCCCCAGGCCAAGCCGTTCAGCGGCGTTGAGCACGAACATCTGCACCGCCGTGGGATCGCCGAGGACTTTATCGGTCTGTTCAACTTCCGAGCGAACTTCGGCCGGCTTGAGCGCGCGCTGGGCGAACCTGGTGGAATTGCTTCGTGCGGACGCTTCCCATGAGCGATGAAGCGCGTTGACTTCAGGAAGCTCCAGCCCCAACTCGAGCTGCGGGAGCGCTTCTTCCGTTGTTCTGCCGCTCAAGAAAAGCGCCTGAAGCACCGCTTGCGTCACGGTGTCACTTTCCTCGGGCACGGGCACGTGGGTGCCGAGGGCATGGTGAATTTCGCGCGCTTTATCGAGCAGCACGCGGATGACCACACCATCCACCGGATTTTGTGGGCTAAAAAACCGGATCGTGCGCACGACTTTCGAGAGCGATTGGCCATAGCGGTCCACCCGGCCTTCGCGCTGCTCGAGCCGATTTGGGTTCCAAGGCAGATCGTAGTGGAGCGCAGCGTTGAACAGGTTCTGCAGGTTGATCCCTTCGCTCAGGCAATCTGTCGCCACGAGCACGCGCGGCTTGGTGGCGCCGAGCTCCAGAACTTTTACGCGGCGCTCTTCATCCGCCAGCGCTCCCGTGATCGCCACAACGCGGGCGCTGGGGAATTCTCTTTTGAGAAGTTCAGTCAGGCCCTGGGCCACATATTGGGCCGTGGCGATGTACCGGCACCAGACGATGGGTTGAAAACCATCGCGCAGCAGCCTGGCGACGAGGGTGGCGCACCCGTTCAGTTTTGTGTCCGCAGGCTTAAACGCAATCGACGCCGCCAGAGTGCTTAACTCCCGCAGGCGCCGCCGCTCGCTCGCTTCCATGCCGCGCTCCGCAGCTTCAATTGGAGGCGTCGGCTGCGTGTCATCCGTTTGTTCGTCGGCGGATTCGAAGACGTTTGGCGAAAAATCAACGTCATCATCGAACTCACCCAGATCGCGCTGCTTGCGGTCAAGCGCGGCCACCGCCGCCGCCGGGCTCGACATAACGCAGCGAAGGAGCGCGAGCGCGGCCCAATAGCGAACGCGCTGCCGCCGTTTGTCCAGCCCTTCGCTCCCGCGCACGAGCTCGCTGCAAAATTCGTAGGTCTTCTCGAAAAGACGCCGGTATTCCGGCGAGAGGGTGTGCGCCTCATCGGTTGCCTCCCGTTTGGGAAAGCAGCTTTCGGACTCCCACTGAGTCTCAATGTCCTTACGAGTGCGCTGCACGAAATGGAGCGCCAGCTCCTCCCGCTGAGGCTGGGTTAAAGCGCCAACATCATAAGAGCCGAATTCCGGCCTCAGCAGCGCGAGCAAGGATTGAAAAGCTTCGGGAACTCCGCTGTGCGGCGTGGCGGTGAGGAGCACCAGATGGCGGGCAGGGCTTGCGGCGAGTTCCTGCAAAAGCGCGTGCCGCTGCTGCTGGCTAGTTTTCGCGCTGCTCGCCGAGGCCGCTCCGTGCGCCTCGTCCACAATCACGAATTCTGCGCAATGCTGAATGAAATTGTCCCGCTTGCGATCGCCCTTCACAAAATCAATGCTGACGACTTGCACGGGGTAATAGTCGAACACATTGCCTTTGCCAGAAGGAATTCGGCGCTCGAGCTGGTTCACCGTTCCGGACCGAATCAAAACCGCCTCCAGGTTGAACTTCTCTGAAAGCTCTTTTTGCCATTGCTCGCACAGATACGGAGGACAAAGGACGCAAAGTCGCTTGATCTCGCCGCGGTCGAGCATCTCGCGGGCGATCAGCAGCGCCTCGACTGTCTTCCCAACGCCGACATCATCGGCAATCAGCATGCGAATGGTTTCGAGCCGCAGCGCCATCAGCAGCGGCACGAATTGGTATGTGCGCGGGGTGATGGATATCCGACCGGGCGACCGCAACGGCGCGGCCCCTTCGCGCAAAGTGAGCCTCGCAGCCTGCCAGAGCAATTGCGTCCCGACCGCATTCGAGATGTCGTCCGTTTTCGGCGGGGGGAATGTGGCCTCGGTTAATCCCTCTTCCGGATAGGTGTAGCGCAGCAGATTGCTCAGGCTCTTTGAAATCGCCATCACCTCGTCAGTCGCTCCCGTCAAAGGCCGCAGCAGGTGAAGGTCAGGCTCGTCACTCGGGAGCAGCACCCAGTCCCGATTGCGGCAGCGCACAATGCAGCCCGGATTCACGCTAGATCCTTTCGCGCGCTTTCAGGCAAGTGCGAAGCCCCAGCAAAAATGGAAGTTGCCGCCATTAGGATTCACCCTGATACAAAACTATGGGCGCCGATTGCAAGCGCATACAACGCGGCGCCGAGGGAGCATAACGCCGAGCGTCATCGTTTGTTGATCGCGCGGTAGCAGAGGTCGAGCTGAAGGGACTTTCTCAGAAAAGCTGTAAACTCGGATTCAACTTTCGTCGGGCGATTCGGGCCTGCAATTATCAGCTTAACAACCTTGCGCTCCTCATTATTAAGGGACCAGGCGTACAAGCAGAGCTGGCCAAGAGCTGACCGAACGCAAGCTCCGGCTTTACTAAACGGCTTCACCTCGTACAGATGAATCGCCGTCGGCGTAGTCACCCGCAGATCGACAAAGTCCTGCTCCATTGTGACGTTTGCAGCTCCGTAGTTGGCCGTAAGCTGCTCCTTCAGTTTCAATTGAAGTTTGTTGTGCTCCTGGCGCGCCCTCACCGTCCGTGAATAGCGCCGTATTTGGTCTTCAATGGATTTCGTGAGCGCCGCAGAGCGTCGGGAATAAGGAGCGTCTTTCCGCGGAGATTGAGGTTTGTGAAGCAGCTTTTTGACGGACTCGCTTTTGAACACAGGCCCAAAAATTCTTTTGATTCGCTTCCGATCAGTGATTTTGTGCACTGACTGGCCATAAGTGAACGGAAACTCGAGCGGCCCGGCGGCGTCAAAATACTCGGCGTGAATTGTGTGTGTGAATGGACGAACACGACGTCTGTAAAGTTCTCCATTCCGCTTCACAATCCTGGCGTACCCATGAATAACCAAAATGGGATCTTTCCCTCTCGCGTAAGAAAACTTCTTTATCGCGACCCAATCGCCTTCTTTGAAACGCAAAAGGTGTTTCAAAGCGGTGTAAGCAGCGGTTTTTTCGCCGCGCTGCTTAAGCTTACTCACAATTTCGGCTTCAGACTTTCCAACAAGAGGTCTCAAATTCTTCTGCTTCCACCCATATCCGACATCGACCAACTTGCCATCCCGCATTTGCCTAAAAATGTCGCTTTCGTGGTCCTCACGATGCGCACCCAGAATGTAGTAGTTTGTGTCGGCGGCTGGTGCAATCGACCTTAGAGGAATAGCTTTAGGCATGCTGCTTTTTAGCGGCTTGCGAGTCATGATCAACCCAGAAGTCTGGAGAAGTCCGGGGGCTCCTCAGAACTTCTGAAAATGAACGCCTTCCGCACAGTCGCAGGACTGGTCCTACAATGCGGAGGGATGACGCCACTCCCTGGCCTCTCCCGTCAGCGAAGAGAGAGGTGACGACAGGAGGGGAAGTCGAAATGCCCGGCCAGGGGACAGGGCCTACCACCCTCTCCCTGGCCTCTCCCTTTATTCAAGGGAGAGGTGGAGTTATACTCCTCTCCCTTTGTTCAAAGGAGAGGTGACCATTATACCATGCGGGTTTGCAGCACGTAAACAAAGTTAATCCCGATGGATCGGGACGTCGCGTTCGCTCCGCGGCTAGGAAGCAATGCGGGTTAGGAAGTCAAAGACGCCCGGTCGGGGGACCGGGGCCTACCACCCTCCCTTTATTCAAGGGAGAGGTGACCATTATACTCCTCCTCCTGGGCTCCTCCCCTATTTTAATGGAGAAGGGGTCTATTTTGGGCCTTTTACCCAGGGTTACGCTGGCGCTCACCCTGGGCTATCATTGTTCGACCCGCTCCGGGGTCTAGGATTCGAAAGTTGCGAACCGGTGTGAGCGTGGTTTTCCGTGCAGTTGTCACAATGTCGAAGTAGCTTTCTGCCGCGCATGCGTTTCGGGTCGCTAGAGCTGAAATCGAATCTGTTTCTGTCGCCTTTGGCGGGTTACACGAACCTGCCATTCCGGCTGGCTATTCGTGAGCTTGGGGGATTGGACCTCGCCACCACGGATCTCGTGAATGCGAGGTCCCTGTTGGAGAAGAACCCTAAAGCGTTCAAGCTGATCGAGACTTGCCCGGCGGATCGTCCCCTGGCTGTGCAACTGTTCGGGGCGGTGCCGGAGGAGATGCGCGATGCCGCCCTGTTTCTGGAAGCGCAAGGCGTTTCCTCGATCGACATCAACATGGGATGCCCGGTGCGCAAAGTCTGCCGTGTGGGCGGTGGCTCTGCCATGATGACGGAGATGGATAAGACCGCCGCCCTAGTAAAGGGGATGGTCGATGCATTAAAGATTCCCGTGACCGCGAAGATGCGCCTGGGGTGGGACGATGAAAACCTGACGGCTCCTGACCTGGTGCGAGCCCTTGAGCAAGCGGGAGTGGCTGCCGTGTTCATTCATGGCCGCACCCGTGAGCAAGGGTTCAGCGGCACTGTCAATCTGGCGGGAATACGGAAGGTGGCTGAGGCGGCCAAGAGCATTCCTGTTATTGGCAACGGCGA
This sequence comes from Candidatus Methylomirabilota bacterium, assembly GCA_035627835.1. Classification (GTDB taxonomy): domain Bacteria; phylum Verrucomicrobiota; class Verrucomicrobiia; order Limisphaerales; family SXQI01; genus DASPKX01. The sequence continues at coordinate 11,023 of DASPKX010000120.1, read as the reverse complement.
TGTAACCACACCGCAAGCCGCCCGGAAAATGTTAGAGGAGACCGGCTGCGCCGGTGTGAGCATCGGGCGTGGCGCCTTTTACAATCCGTGGATCTTTAAACACACGCATCATTACCTCGCGACCGGCGAGCTTCTGCCCGAACCGGCGTTCGAGGAGCGGCTGCGCGTTATGCGCAGGCACCTGGATCTGATGGTTGAGGTCTTCGGGGAGGAGCATGGATGCCGCATGTTCCGCAAGATCGGGCCGTGGTATTCGAAACGGTTTGGCCCCGCGAACCTGTTCAACAAACGGATTGTCACTCTTTCGCGCCGGGCTGAGTTCGAGGAGATTCTGGAGGCTTATGTTCGTTGGCGCAGCCAGTTCCTTGATGACAACGGCCACCTGAAACCGAACTACGCCCCCCCTGCCCTGGTGGCCTCGTTCATGGCTGAACCTGGAGTCGCGGCCCGCGAGGCAATCCCCGTTCCCAAAGGCCCGGTGGACGTCTGGTAATTTGCGGGACACATGGTCATAATCAGCATGAGGATTATGCGCAGAATTCTTGGTTTAGCCCTGATTTGTTGTTTGGCCTGGGCTGCGGCTGGATGCTCCAGTTACAACCGGCACTGGAAGCAAGCAACTGCAACGCCCGCTCCGGTTAATAAAATCACCGGCCCCTGGGAGGGATCATGGGAGAGCAAAGCCACCGGGCACAAAGGCCGGCTTCGTTGCATTGTGACGGAAGTAGCTCCCGACACTTACTCCGCCCATTTCCACGCCACATGGAAAAAGGTTCTGAGCGGCCAATATAAAACTGAATTGCGAGGACGCGCGACGGATGGCCGGGTGGAGTTAAAAGGATCTTACGACATGGGAAAGATTTTCGGAGGCCTATACCACTATGAAGCGACGGTGAGCCCCACGAACTTCTTCTCAAGCTACAAATCGTCGAAGGACTACGGCGAGTTCCGCATGGTCCGCCCTAGGAAGTGAGTAATCGTTAGGCGTTGGCTGGGGCCAAACTCCATCGTGATTCGATGAAGTTGCGCAGCGCCAAAGAATCCTTTGGCGTTTGACCGAAGGACCAACGCTTGTCGTGCAGGCTATATGTAAACCGCTCGTACTTGCTGCTGTTCAGCGCGTAAACGTTCACCCACTCCGCATCAGCGTGCGAAAGCAAAGCCATTCCCGAGGGAGGAATGACAGCAACGTACTCGCCGTGGATCGTGGTGCCGCGCCCGCGACGAACGCAGGTTTCAATGAGGCAGCCGATGAGGTCGCCGTAGTTCAACTCTTCCTTGTGCTCCAGCAGGGCTTTGGCGACATGCTTGCACATTCTTTTCACATGGCGTGCAGGAAATGCGCTGCGGTGTTTTTGCCATTCTTCGCAGGTGCAGGTGTGATCGCAGATATCCACAACCTGCTCCTTTGCTTCGGTCGTGCAATCCATCTGCACAACCTGGCGGAGGCTGGGCAGGAGCGGCAATTCGGCTTCACTTGCTGGCGCAGCTTCATCCTCCGCGATGAGCGCACTGGGGCTGGCGAGGAGAGCGCGTGAAGCCTCCTCTTCTTCCACCTCACGAATGGCTTCAGCCACCTGGAAGAGTTCGTTCACCTGGGGTTCACCATTCGCGAAAACTTCTTGAAGAACCCGAGCCAGCTTGTCCCCGGGCCAATCCATAGTGGCTTCGGGATGATCATTTAGCCACTGGGCAAGCTTCCATACCTCCTCACCGGAAAGCTCCCCGTCGTCCGTCATCAAGTGGCACAACCGCAACAGCTCGTCCCTGACATTCATAGTATTTCCCTGCTCTACGGTATTCATCCTCCTGTCGGTGGGGATTTGCAAGAGGGGGTTATTGACAAGTGGCCCTGACTTATCGTTCAGGGGAGCAAAGCGTTTGACACCCTGAGCCCCCCTCCCTATAACTCCGCGCCAAGGACGGACTCACAACAATTTAAAAGAATCGTTATTTTATGGCACTTCAAGTTGGCTCCAAAGCTCCCGATTTCACTCTGAAAACCAAGCGCCCGAACGGTTTGGAGGATGTCACCCTCAGCAAGAATTTCGGCCAGCGCAACACCGTCGTCCTTTTCTTCCCCTTAGCATTTACGGGTGTTTGCACGACCGAGATGTGCGACGTCAGCAACGGGCTGAAAGAATTCAGCGGCGCTGATGTGATTGCCATTAGTGTGGACAGCCCATTCGCGCAGGAAGCGTGGGCGCAAAAGAACAACATCACCATCACAGTGGCGAGCGATCTTAACAAAAAGACTGCCGAGGCTTACGGGGTGCTGCTCCAGGATCTGATCGGACTCGGATCCGTTAGCGCCCGGGCGGCATTCGTGATCGATAAAAACGGGGTGATTCAATACAGCGAGCAAACGCCGACCCCGAAGGATCTGCCAAACTTCGATGCCATCAAGCAGACCGTGGCCCGCTTGAAGTAGAAGCGGTTTCATAAGGGTAGAAACTGCCTGCTTCGGCGCCTTTTGGCGTGGTTGCGGCGTTGCTCGTAGGTCGCAGATCCATGCGGATATGCTCCTTCCTCGCGCCTTGCCCCACACCAAAATCCATACGAACCAGCCTCGTTCCTACTTATGAAAGCGCTTCTAATAAACTTTCTTCCTCGTGACGCGTTCCACGCGTTCCATGGAGCGCGTTTTTCTTCGCGCCCCCCCGGCGGCCTGCGCACTGGCTGGTAAAAATTCCGCCTTCTGGCATCGTCAGCGCGATGACGAGTTTTTCGTTTCCCACGCAAACTCTTTTTGGGGTGGGCGCATTGGCGGAGCTGCCCGCCCGCCTCGCAAACCTGGGTGTGTCACGACCGCTGATTGTGACGGATGGCGGGTTGGTAGGCACACCTGCATTCAAGCTGCTCGAACAAGTTCTGATTAGCAGCCCACTTAGCAAGCAATGGGCCTTGTTCAGCGGCGTTCACCCAAATCCGGTAGAGCAGGACGTCACAGAAGGCGCTGCGGCCTTTCACAAAAATCAGTGCGACAGTGTGATCGCCTTCGGGGGTGGAAGCGCTTTAGACGTCGGCAAAGCAATCCGACTCTTTATCAAACGCCCAGAGCTGAAGTGCGGTGAATTCAAGTGGGATGCTGATTGGAGCGGGCTCGCAAAGTGCGTGTGCATTCCAACGACCGCAGGCACCGGAAGTGAGGTCGGCCGCAGCTCTGTCATTACCCTGGAGCGAACAGGATGCAAAGCAGTGCTCTTCACGCCGAAGCTGCTGGCGGATTTGGTCATCCTGGATCCTGAAGTCACTCGTGGGCTCCCCCCGAAGCTGACAGCAGCCACCGGGGCTGACGCTCTCACTCATTGCGTCGAATCCTACACCTGCCCCACGTTCCACCCGCTCTGCGACGGCATTGCGCTTGAGGGAATTCACTTGATCGTGGAGGCGCTTCCTCGCGCCGTCTGCGATGGAAACGACATGGATGCGCGAGGCAAGATGCTCGTCGCGGCAGCGATGGGCGCAATCGCGTTCCAAAAAGATCTAGGAGCAACGCATTCGCTTGCACATCCGTTGTCGACCGTTTGCAAAATGCACCATGGTTTGGCGAACGCGCTGTGCCTACCCGCGGTCATGCGGTTCAATTCCGCTCGGAAACCTGGATTGTATCAGCGCATCGGAATCGCCTGCGGATTGGATGTGATGCGTTCACTCCCCGCTGCTGCGGATGAAGCCACCATCAGCTTCATTGAAGCGTTCCTGCGCGGCATCGGGATCACCGGGGGGCTGAGGCAGCAGGGCGTGAACGAGTCGCACCTGGATGAACTCGTCCGCCAGGCGGTGGACGATCCGTGCCACAAAACCAACGCAGTGCCCGTCTCCCGCGACGATTTCCGGGCGTTGTATACCGCTTGTCTATGAAAACCCAACTCTTCATCAACAGCGCGTTTGTCAACGCGAGCAAAGGCGCGCCGACCCCGCTCGTGAACCCAGCCACGGACGAAACATTCGCGGAGGCGCAGGCTGCAGACCTGACCGATGTTGATCGTGCTGTCACTTCCGCGGATAAGGCGTGGCGGACTGAGTGGCGTGATCTCGCCCCCGGCAAACGCACGGAATTGCTGTTCGCAATTTCTCGGAAGCTCAAGGAAAAGCAGGAGCAAATCGCCAGGCTGGAGATGCTCAACGTGGGCAAGCCGATCGCCGACGCACGCGACGAGGCTGGGTTGGGCGCGCGCATCTTCGAATATTATGCTGGGGCCGTGACCCGCTTTGGCGGGCAGACCATTCCCGTTTCGCGCGGCGGCTTTGATTACACCTTGCGCCAATCGATGGGCGTCATCGCCGCGATCGTGCCGTGGAACTTTCCTTTCCCCATAGCCTGCTGGAAAGTTGCCCCAGCGTTGGCGGCAGGGAACACCGTCATCCTGAAGCCAGCGAGCCTTTCGCCTTTGACCGCGCTCGCGTTGGCCGAAGCGTGCGCCGAAGCCGGGCTGCCCGCTGGCGTGCTGCAAGTCCTTCCCGGCAGCGGCGGAAAGATTGGTGATGCGCTAGTGACACATCCATTAGTGCGCAAGGTTTCGTTCACGGGATCGACGGAAATCGGCGCCCGCATCATGGCCATGGCGGCCGCCGACATTAAACGGATCTCCCTGGAGCTGGGCGGCAAGTCCCCATGCATTGTCTTCGCGGACGCGGATGTGAAAGCCGCTGCCAAAGCAGCCCCTATGAGCGTCTTCGCCAACACCGGGCAAGACTGCTGCGCGCGCAGCCGCTTCTTCGTGGAAGCGAGCGTTTACGACGAGTTCGTCGCGGAATTTGTCGCCGCAACTCGCGCGATCCGCGTTGGCGACCCGACGGATGATCAGACCCAGGTAGGGCCAATGGTGTCTGCGGACCAGCGCGGTCGTGTGGAGGAATATATTGAAGGCCTTCAGAGCAGCAAAAGGGATATCGTGGTCGGCGGCGATCGCCCGAGCGCGAAAGGAGCCTTCCTTTCACCCACGATTGCGCTGAATGTTGAGACGAGTGACGCCGCGTGGCGCGAGGAGATTTTCGGTCCCGTGGCTTGTGTGCGGAAGTTCACAGATGAGGAGACCATGCTGCAGGAAGTAAATGACTCTCCTTACGGACTCAGCGGCTCGATCTGGACGAACGATCTAAAGCGGGCGCTGCGTGTCTCCCGCCGCGTTGAAAGCGGTGTATTGAGCGTGAACTCGAACAGCAGTGTGCATGTCGAAGCGCCGTTCGGCGGGTTTAAGCGGAGCGGCCTTGGGCGAGATCTTGGGATGGAGGCCCTCGCTGGTTATACAGAGTTGAAGAACGTTTACATTCAGGAGTAAGCTCAACCAACTCCATGGACCGCGCGCTCGATAAGCAACACCTCGCCCGCTGTATTATCACGGGGCTGCTTGGGATCGGCGCCGTCAGCATGGCCGTCTTCGGCACTGTTGCTTTTGCGGAGCGCCCATTGGTACGCGCGCTTACCCCATTGGGAGCCTATCTCTTTTGGGCGCTTCTGTTCATGGTCGGCGGAGGGTTTATTCTCTCCACGCTCCTGCCCGCTACGATGTCACGGCTGCGCTTTGTAGGATATTTCGCCGCGGGCTTCTTCCTCTATTCTGCGGCGTACGTGGCATTCTACTTTCCCTTGAAGAACCTCGCCGGGGAATGGTTAGGCATTGGCTGCGGCAGCGTTGGGTTGGCGGCTGTGCTAGCCGCCTACTTTAAGAACTGGACTGCCTTTCCAGTGATGGCCCTCGCGCTGCTAATCGCGAACGTGGCAGGATATGGAACTGGGCGCCTGCTGTGGACCATCGTTCCACCCCCAAATGGGATGCTTCTCTGGGGTCTGCTTTACGGGACGGATCTCGGCGCCGGGTTAGGGATGGCCATTTATCTGGCCACAAAGTCGTCACCGAATTCGGAAAGATGACGGAGGAGCGCCAAATCGCCGACCGCTGGTCGCTGTTCATCTGCACCAAACCGGTGCGCTCATTTTTAATGGCAGCGGTTTTTGGCGCCGCCCTGCACGCCGTTATGGGGATGGGCTCGACCTTTGCTCAACACTTCGTCACAAACCGCTTGCCTTTGCACCCGGACACTGTCGTGCAATGGGCGATGATTGTGGCCACGGGAACCATCGTGTTTCTTCATGTGCTCACCCCGTCACGCAGGGTCTTCGGGACGGCTGTCTTTTTGGCGGCCAGCATCTCGGCTATAGTTGCCCGCGCTGTGGCCCATCGTGCCATGTCGCCGACACCCCTCGTGCCGCCAGCTCTGGACCTTTACCAGATCGCGCAATTAGTTGGTGGGGGCATAGTCGGAGCCTCCCTCGCCTATTTCTTTAAACGACGCTCCTGGATACTGCCCGCCGGTGTCATGAGCGCTTTGGCGTACCTGGGAGGCATTTCTGTTACACGCTGGATTGCCGTGGGGATAATGGATGTTATGCCGTATGCCATGCTTTTCGCGTTCCTTGGATACGGCTTGGTCATGGGGGCCTGGCATTGGCTCTTACTGTGGCTACTTCAATCGAAAGTACGTGAAGCTATCCAAGCCGAGAATGCCCTGAACTCCTCCATTAACACGCACCCTCAAGGCGTCCTCGACCGCTCGCCCCGTGTCGGCTAACGTGCCTTGATGCAAGTGAAGTTAGCGTATGGGCAAGGGCACTTAAGCGTGAACCTGCCAGATGAGCGCACCACCGTCATCGAGCCGAGCCATAAGCCAGGTCTGCCGGACGAACGGGCTGCCGTTTTCTCGGCTCTCCAAAACCCGATCGAGGCCGCCCCATTAAAGTCCTGGATCAAACCTGGGGCCAAGGTCTGCATTGCTTTCACTGACATCACTCGCGCCACACCCAACCACCGGCTCATTCCATGGTTGCTTGAGTTTCTGGAAGACGTGCCGCGTGAACAGATCACGCTCCTTAACCAACTTGGGACTCATCGGCCGAACACCACGGCCGAGCTGGAAAAACTTTTAACACCGGAAGTAGTTCGCAATTACCGAGTGGTCAATCACGAGCCGGAGAACGATGAAGCCCACGTGCAACTCGGCACAACGCGCGAAGGAGTCCCAGCGTTGATCAACCGCATCCTGGTGGAAGCGGATGTCCGCATCATCACCGGTTTCATCGAGCCGCATTTTTTTGCAGGGTTTAGTGGAGGGGTGAAAGGCATTATGCCAGGCGTGGCGGCTCTGCGCACAGTGATGAGCAATCACAGCGCGGCCAACATCGGCAGCCCAAATTCCGCGTTCGGAATACTGGAAGGCAACCCGATCTGGGAAGAGCTGCGCGATATCGCGTTGCGCGTGGGGCCAAGTTTCCTGTTGAACGTCACGCTCAACGAAGAGCGGGCCATCACTGGCGTGTTTGCGGGTGATTTGATTAAAGCGCACCGCGCGGGATGCGAATTCGTGCGCAAGAGCGCCATGCAAAAAGTCAAAGCGCCCTTTGATGTGGTCGTCACCACGAACAGCGGTTATCCGCTGGATATGAATCTATACCAGGGCGTCAAAGGGATGAGCGCCGCCGCCCGCGTTGTCCAGCCCGGCGGGACGATCATCCTCGCTTGCGAATGCCGTGAGGGCGTCCCCTCGGGCAGCCCACTCGATAAACTCCTGCGGAGCGCGAAGTCATCTGAGGAAGTGCTGGCGATGCTTTCCACACCAGGTTTTGTGCGACCCGAGCAATGGCAAGCCCAAATCCAGGCATTGATCCAACGCAAGGCTCGCGTGCTGGTTTATAGCTCGCTGCCAGATGACGTGCTGCGGCAAGCGCACCTCGAACCATGCAAGAACATCGAAGCATCTGTGATAGATGCCTTGAATGCCGCGGGGCCTGGCGCTCGCGTCGCGGTGCTACCGCAGGGCCCGCTGACAATTCCATATCTGGCCTGACGCTCGCCTCTTTGTGCTTCCGTCTATCCTGACGGTTCTTTGCTGGTCGTTCTCGGGAGTTACCGGGAGCAAGGCCGCCAAACTGATGGGGTCCATCCCCGCAAGTTTCTGGCGGCTGGTCCTGGCTTTGCTGCTCCTTGGCGCCTATGCGCACACATTCGGCCAGAGCATCCAGGGAGATGGTTTTCAATGGTTCCTGTTGAGCGGGTTCATTGGATTCGGCCTTGGGGACACAGCTTTATATCTTGCTTATCCCCGGATTGGTTCCCGGCTAGCGATGATGTTGGTCCACTGTTTGGCCGCGCCATTTGCCGCCACAGTGGAGTGGCTCTGGCTTGGGATCACTCTCACCCCCTTTCAACTTCTAGCCGGCGCCGTCATTCTTTGCGGTGTGGGAATCGGCATCGCGCCCGACAAAAAGCACGCCCAGCCTCATCCACATCTTGTCACAGGCACAATCCTGGGAATTATCGCCGCGGTCGGCCAGGCGGTTGGCGCGGTGTTAAGCAGAAAAGCGTTTGCTGAAAACGAGCTGGGCGGAGCGACTGTGGATGGTCTGACGTCTGCCTATCAGCGTTTGATGGGCGGGCTCGTTGTCGCTGCCGCGGTGTATGCCGCTCTCACGCTGAAGAGTCGCTGGAAGGCGTCAACTCCTGCGCATTCGCGCGCCCAAATTGCCGAGGGAAGAAGGTGGCTCGTTTGGAATGCGCTATTTGGCCCCGCAATTGGAGCAGCGTGCTACCAATGGGCGCTCGCCACAACCCCCTCGGGAATTGTTCTACCGATCGTGAGTCTCACCCCCTTGGTCATGATCCCATTGGCGGAGAGGCTTGAAGGTGACAGAGCAAGCCGCAGGTCCATCATTGGAGGCGCAATTGCCGTGCTGGGTGTCATTTGCCTCCGAATGGCGAGAACGTAAACAAGCAACGCTCCTTCTCCGTTAAGCTGGTGAGCGTTCAAAATTATACCTCAAGCCTTTTTGAGTGCCTCGGGTTTCCAGAGGTCCAATCCTCAAAGCGGCGCCTGTTCCTTCAGTCGGCCTACAAGGAGGTGCAATGCCTGAACTATTGCCTTTAGCGAATACACTGATCAGGCGCCGCTTTGCTTACTGCCTTGCGACTGGATCTCCGCCTGCTTCATGAGCTTTTCGAGGAAAGCGCGTTCGGAGTTCAACGAACTGAGTTCCAACGCGCGCCGCAACGACTTCGCGGCTGCCACAAACTTGCCCGCCCGCAGTTCGAACTCACCACGCACCGCATGGAGCAAATGGTAATCAGCCAAGGAGCCATCCTTCTCCAACTGCTTGAGAGCCGACAAACCTGCCTCTGCTCCGTGAAGCTCCGCGACCGCGACGGCTCGGTTCAATGCCACGATCGGTGATGGCTCCACCTGTTGAAGCTGGTCGTAAAGGCTAAGAATTCGGTTCCAATCGGTCGCATTGTAGTCGGGGGCCAGGGCGTGGCAGGCGGCAATTCCCGCCTGCAGATGGTAAGCGGTCAAATCGCCAGCAGCCGACTGCTGCAGGTGGCTGAGCGCTTTTGCGATCATGTTTCGGTCCCATCGAGAACGATCCTGTTCTTTCAGTCGAAGGATGTTTCCATCATCATCCGTGCGGGCGGACAGACGCGCGGCATTAAATAGAAAGAGCGCGAGCAAAGCGTGCGTGCGCGGATGGTTGCCTGCTGGATGCGCGGCAAGCAGAGCCGCCAAACGAACCGACTCCTCACATAATGCTTCCTTTACCAGGCTCTCGCCTTCAGACGCTTTGTAACCTTCGTTAAAAAGCAGATAGAGCGTATGGAGCACCGAGTCGAGCCTCTCAGCCAATGCTTCCCCGGCTGGAATCTCGAATGGAATGCGCAGCTCTCGAATACGTTGGCGGGCGCGCACGAGTCGTTTCTCGATGGCTGCCTCTGAAGTGAGGAATGCCTTCGCAATCTCTCCTACGCCGAAGCCGCACAACGTCCTCAAAGCAAGCGCGATTTGGGCATCTTGCGGGATTGCCGGGTGGCAGCAGGTGAACATGAGCCGCAAGCGATCATCAGCGATCTCGCTTTCGAAAGCCGCGACTTGGCCCTCGCTCTCCGAGGGCCATTGCTCCAGTGTCGCGATGAGGGCGGGCTGCTTGCCACGAAAAACTTTTTCGCGGCGAACAATGTCCAGGGCGAGGTTCTTCGCGGTCTGCGTAAGCCACGCCGCCGGGTTCTGTGGGACGCCGTAATACGGCCAGGTTTTCAACGCGCGGATGAGCGCTTCCTGCACAACATCCTCTGCCAACTGAAGCCGCTCACTGCCGAACAAACCGGTTAGAACGGAAATCAGTTTGCCCGATTCACGCCGAAAAAGATGCTCCGTCAGGCGCGCAATGTCGCCAGACGGAGCCACTTCGTTTTCACTTCCGACCTCGCTCACGATGGAGGCCTGAGCCTAAATCGAGGCGAGGTGGTGTTCCAGAAAAAGGAACGCGGTGAAAGCCGCTCAAGCGCCAATTGGATGAGCGAAGCGCGCCAATTCTGCGTCGGATAATTTGGCTCTCGCCATGATGCCGCATTGATCGGCCACAGGCCGGACTTCGACTTCCGCGCCGAATTCGAGGCCAGGGCATTCCTGCGCGATGGCAATGGCTTCTTCCATGCTATCCACCCGCAGGTAGAAGTATCCGCCGATTGCCTCCTTCGATTCCGCAAATGGCCCATCAACAACCATCCGGCCTTTCTTGCCTGAAACGACCTTGCCCTCATTCATCAATGGATGACCTGAAGTAACCTTCCCCTGTTTCCTGAGCCGCTCAAACCAAGCCATCCAATCTGTTGCGACCTTCTGAATCTGCTCAGGGGACAGTTCGTTGCCCCAATCCGTGCCGCGAAACAGCAGCATGTAATCTGATTTCTCTGTGCTCATACTCCTCCTTAGGCCGCTTCGTAGGCGCGGCGCACGGTTTCAATGTCTATTTTCTTCATCGGCAGGATCGCTTGCATAACGCGTTCCGCCTTAACAGGGTCCTGCATCCATTGCCCAATTTGAGCAGGCGTGATCTGCCAGGTCACACCGAATTTGTCCGTCAGCCAGCCGCATTGGCTAATCTGGCCTCCAGCAGCGAGCTTGTCGAAAACGTTATCCAGTTCAGCCTGATTCTCGCAGTTTACCACGAAGGAGATCGCCGGTGACATCTGGA
>DASPKX010000119.1:0-3796 GCA_035627835.1 Candidatus Methylomirabilota bacterium | reverse complement strand
TGATCAGCAAGATGGTGACTGTGGACACCACAAAAGGGACAAAGTACCTGAGTGTTAAAGCCCTTATTCCAAACAATGTTGCGGGCATGGACAGCCGGACACGCAACATGGAGTTGGCCAAGGTGGACCGGCAGATCGTTTTCAAGAACGACTGCGCCTCTTGCCATGCTGAGCCAGCCAAGGGCAAACATGGGGAGGCCCTTTACGCCGCTGCCTGCGCGATCTGCCACGATTCGCCGCATCGGGCGACCATGGTGCCAGACCTTCGGGCGTTGAAAACCAATCCGACCCCCGAATATTGGAAAGCCTGGGTCAGCAACGGAAAGCCGGGATCACTGATGCCCGCCTTTGCCAAATCCCAGAACGGGATTCTCGATGACGACCAGATTGCCTCCTTGGTGGAGTATTTGAGCAAAAATTTCCCTGCGAAACAAACGCCCGAAACCACAGCAGCAGGAGCTGCGGCCACAGGGGCGAGGCCCTAAGCCGCGCAAAACTGCGGCGACTGGGGGTGTTCGGAGGTTGCTGACTGTGAACAACTTCCCGGTTGATGAGGGAAAGCGCCGTGTTATTTTTCAGAGTGTAAGCGCAGAAGAAAACGCTTGAAAAAGCGGTTGACACTTGGAAGCAGGCCTCTATATTCACCGCACGTTTTTTGGGTCCAAGTGACATAAAACCGGAGTCCCCGAGCTTTTCTGGTTGGAAACAGGTGGGATTTTCGGGTTTTTTTGTCGTCAGAGGGTGAGAGAAAAGTTGGATTTTGCCCATGTAGCTCAGTTGGCAGAGCACGTCCTTGGTAAGGACGAGGTCACCGGTTCAAACCCGGTCATGGGCTCCAGCTCTCACGACCAAAGCAAACTTAATCAGAACAACAGTAACAAACAGGAACAGTAGGATTCGCAATGGCAAAAGAAGCGTTTCAACGTAACAAACCCCACGTCAATGTCGGCACGATCGGCCACGTTGACCATGGTAAATCCACTCTGACTGCCGCCATCGTTGCGACGCAGGCTCGCAAAGGTTTGGCCACTCCAATTTCATACGCGGACATCACCAAGGGCGGCACCGTTCGTGACGCCACCAAGACGGTGACCATTGCGGTTTCTCACGTGGAATACGAGAGCAACACCCGCCACTACGCTCACGTCGATTGCCCAGGCCATGCGGATTATGTGAAGAACATGATCACCGGCGCGGCGCAGATGGACGGCGCGATTCTGGTTGTGAGCGCGGCTGACGGCCCGATGCCTCAGACCCGTGAGCACATTCTGCTCGCCCGCCAGGTCGGCGTTCCCGCGATTGTTGTTTACCTGAACAAGGTGGACCTCGTTGATGATCCAGAATTGCTGGACCTCGTCGAAATGGAAATCCGCGACCTGCTCTCGAAGTACCAATTCCCTGGCGACACCGCCAAGGTTGTTCGCGGCAGCGCGACAGCGGCTCTGGAAGGCAAGCCTGAAGGTGAAAAAGCCATTCAGGAGTTGATGGACGCGATTGACGCGGCCATTCCTCTGCCGACTCGCGAGGTGGACAAGCCGTTCCTGATGAGCATCGAAGACGTGTTCAACATTGAAGGTCGCGGCACGGTCGTGACCGGTCGTGTGGAGCGCGGTGAGCTGAACAAGATGTCTGAAGTGGAAATCATCGGTCTTCGTGACACGAAGAAGACGGTTGCGACCGACATCGAAATGTTCCGCAAGCTGCTGGATAAGGCGAGCGCAGGCGACAACGTCGGCGTGCTCCTCCGCGGCACCAAGAAGGAAGACGTGGAGCGCGGCATGGTGTTGGCCAAGCCCGGCTCGATCACCCCGCACACGAAGTTCAAAGCTGAAGTGTACGTTCTCTCGAAAGAAGAGGGTGGCCGCCATACCCCATTCTTTAACAATTATCGCCCGCAGTTCTACTTCCGCACAAGCGATGTGACCGGCAGCCTGGTCCTTCCGCAAGGCGTGGAGATGGTGATGCCTGGTGACAACGTCGGCGTTGAAGTCACGTTGATCGCCCCGATCGCCATGGAAAAGGGCCAACGCTTCGCCATCCGTGAAGGTGGCCGAACCATTGGCGCGGGTCGCGTGAGCGAAGTGCTCACCTAAGCGGCGAAAAGCCAACTTTGGGCGAATGCGGGGCGATGAGTCCCGCATCCGCTCTTTCGTCTTTAGGAACGGGGATAAAGCGGCAGACCAGATTTAGGTAGGGCGGTAGCTCAATTGGTAGAGTAGCGGTCTCCAAAACCGTCGGTTGGGGGTTCGAGTCCCTCCCGCCCTGCCAGCTTAAAATAACGATGTGTGTGGAAGGGTGGCAGAGTGGTCTATCGCGGCGGTCTTGAAAACCGCTAAGGTCTAAAAACCTTCGGGGGTTCGAATCCCTCCCCTTCCGCCAGAAAACGAAGCGTGAACAACACTACAAGCTTAATACTGTGGATCGTCGTCATTGGCGGGCTTTTTGCCTTCCTTTGGTATAAGGGTTATCTCGTGCGCGTTGGCAACTACGCTTCGGAGACTCGCGAAGAACTCCGCAAATGCAGTTGGCCCAGCAAAGAGGAGCTTTGGGGCTCCACTGGCGTTATCGTTGTCACGGTGGCGATGCTTGCTCTGTTCATCGCTTTCGTGGACATGATCCTTTCCTGGGTCATTGGCTGGATCAGCAGTTTTTAATTTAAGGGACGCACATGAGTAAGCCGCAGTGGTTCGTTCTCCACACCCTTTCTGGCCAGGAGCAGAAGGTGAAGGACAGCATCGAAAAACGGATGAAAGCCGAGGAAATGGGCGAGTTCATCCATGAGGTGCTCGTTCCAATGGAGAAGGTCGCGGAAGTTCGGGGCGGCAAGAAGACCGTCACCACCCGCAAGCTCTATCCGGGCTATGTTTTCATCTACATGACTTTGCTTGATGAGAACAAACGGATCATTGAGCGCCCCTGGTATTTCATTCGCGACACGCAAGGCATTATTGGTTTCGTGGGCGGTGAGCGCCCCACACCAGCGCCTGCTGAGGAAATTGACTCAATCAAGTCCCAGATTGCGGATGCGGAAGACTTCGAAAAACCGAAGGTGCATTTCGATGTCGGTGAGACCGTGAAGATCAACGATGGCCCGTTCCTCAATTTCAGCGGGGTTATCGAGGAAATCGAGCCGGAGCGCGGCAAGCTCAAAGTGACGGTCAATATCTTCGGCCGCAACACGCCAGTGGAATTGGAATACTGGCAGGTCGAGAAATCTTAAGTTCAAGTGAGCGGCGAATCCCGCTCCATTTAGCTACCCTTTTAGGTAAAGAATTGTTATGGCGAAAAAAGTTGTCGGAATGATCAAGCTGCAGATCCCTGCTGGCCAGGCGAATCCTGCTCCTCCGGTGGGCCCATCTTTGGGTCAGCACGGCGTGAACATCATGGGTTTCTGCAAAGAGTTCAACGCAGCAACCAAGGACCAGGCCGGTATGATCATTCCTGTGGTCATCACCGTTTTCCAGGATAAGTCCTTCACGTTCATCACCAAGTCCCCGCCAGCCTCCGCGCTGCTTAAAAAAGCGGCTGGCATTGCCTCGGGCAGCAAGACGCCGAACAAGGACAAGGTGGGCAAAGTGACCAAGAAGCAGGTCATGGAAATCGTGAAGCTGAAGTTGAAAGACCTCAATGCCATTGATGAAGAGGCGGCCTTCCGCGTCATTGCTGGCACTGCCCGCAGCATGGGCATCGACGTCATCGCCTAATTTTAACAAACCGCGGGAGAGCCTAAACAGCTCGCATGCACCGCACCCAGAAAAATGCCGAAGCAACAACATAGCAAACGTTACCGCAAAGC
>DASPKX010000118.1:0-29698 GCA_035627835.1 Candidatus Methylomirabilota bacterium | reverse complement strand
ACGCGGAGGAAAGCTTCGTCAGCCAGCGCTTTGTTCATCTTCACTTCGCGGGCTTCTTCATCGAGGCGAGTGAAGTCTGCCTGGTAACGAGCGGCTTCGCTCTTGGCGGCCTGGAGCTTGAAGAACAATCCGACCGACCAGAGGACCGCTACCGCCGCGATAAAACTGCCGACCCAGATGGCGCGCTTCACCGGATCTTTCCGGCGCGCCTCTTCCGCAGCGAGCTGCTCAGCCAATAAATTGATGCGGATAGGCATGGTTAGAGAGCGCCTATCGCGCTGCCGATGGCGATGGCGAGCTGGGGAGCGGCTTGCTCGACTTCGCCGAGCTGCTGCGCAGGCAGCTCAAGGTTCATGGCGCTGGTGGGGTTCCAGGCTTTGCACTGCACCATCAACTCGCTTTGGATCGAATCGACGATGAACTGGGAGCGGGCGGAGCCGCCGCTGATGAAGACCTGGGAAACGGTTTTATCGGATTGATGCTCGAAGAAATCGATGGAAGCGCGCAGCTCACGGCCCAGCGGGATCAGCAGCGCTTGCATGGCCGCTTGAACTTCCTCCGGCAGGCCGAGCTTGATGGATTCGGCTTCGGCGTAGCTGATGCTGAGAGTTTCAGCGAGGGTGTTCGTGAGCTTATCAGCGCCGATGCCGACCAGGCGGTTTAAAGCCAGCTCGCCTTGATTGAGCAGACAAATGCTGGAGTTCCTGAAGCCAATGTCCACCAGAGCCACCACTTCCTTGGCGAAGGCTTCGGGTTGCGCGAGTTCAAAGGCGTTGACGATCCCGGCCTGAGGCGGGGCGACGTGAATGGCGGTTAAACCCGCGGCCTTTGCTGCTGTTGCCAGTTGATCGACCAGATCTTTCTTTGCGCCGCCGACGAGAGTTTTGACCTTGGCGCCGGGCTTGGCTCCGTCCGGCCCAAGAGCATTCAAGTTGAGCAACTGGCAATCGAAAGTGTAACCAGGATACTCCTGCTGCAGGTGGGTCTTGGAATTGAACTTGAGCATCAGCCGCATGTCGTCAGGAGCGACGAGGGGCAAATCGGCCTGGCGCAGGAGGACATCGTTAATGCCCAATGTAAAAGCGGCGAAGCGCGGGGAGCCACCCACTGCGGTGGCAACGGCCTTGATGTGAGCCCCGAGTTGGTCGGCAGTTAAAGCGCTTTCGGAGGGAGGAGTGTCTTGAACGGCGAAGCCGAGGAGATTGAACTTCTCACCACGACGCTGCACCAGGGCGGCTTTGGTCGTCTTTGATCCGAGATCAATCGACAAAATCCGATCCGGCTTGCGCGGTTGTCCGTTCAAAAAAGACAAGGCCATTCGAGTCGCGTCTATAGCTGAGCATTCACCCCCACGGCAAGCCGCAAATAACTGCGCACAAGGACATCAGGGATACCCTGATAGCTCCCTTGCCGTGCCCGAGCGGACCTTAGAGCGACTCCTATGCCAGTTCAGGGGAAAGATGAAATGGCGCCTGCGGCAGTGAGACTTAGGGGTAAGGTTCCCTGCCGCTGGCCCACTTTGGGCGCTTGGCCCCGGCAATCTTTGCCTAACGCAAAAAGGCCCGATGGAGAATCCACCGGGCCTTTCGCAATTTTGATTTGAGGCTCGTTAAACGCGCGCTGCTTTCTCAGGTTTGCGCTTCGGCTCTTCCTTCTGCTTGTAGTCCGCGTAGTAACGGTTCTGGTAATAGTAGTAGGAGTAGTAGTACGAGTCCTTACCTTCGAAATCGATGTCGTTGATGACAACGCCAAGGATCTTGATGCCCGCGTTCTGGATGCGTTGAACGGAACGCTGCGCATGCTGGCGGCGGATCTTGTTGAACTTGTTCACGTAGATCAGGCCGTCCGCCATAGCTGCCGCAATCAAAGGATCGCTCACGGCGGAGATCGGCGGGCAATCCAGCACGATGCGATCGTAACGCTTGCGAGCTTCGGTGAGGAATTCCTGCATGCGCTTCGAGCCGATCAGCTCGGAAGGATTTGTAGGAATCGCCCCGCAGCAGATGACATCCAGGTTCGGAACCTCGGAGTTGTGCAGCACTTCGTCGAATGTGTTCTGGCCGGAGAGGTAGGTGGCCAGACCGACCGGGCTGTGAAGCTGGAAGGCGCGTTGCAACGATGGGCGGCGAAGATCAACGTCCACGAGCAACGTCTTGTGCCCCGCTTGAGCAATGACGATAGCGAGGTTCGAGGAGACCAACGATTTACCTTCGGAAGGAATCGTGCTGCTCATTGCGATGACGTGCAGCTTGTCAGCGTTGTGAGCCAGGGAAACCGTTGCGCGAACCGTGCGGAAGCTCTCGGCCGCATTGGAGTGCGGGTGAGCGTGCGCTTGCAAGCTGCGCTCCACGACGCTGTTCGTCTTGATGTTCGGCACGTAAGCCAAGAACGGCAGGCGGAGGTGGTTCTCGACATCTTCCTGGCTCTTGATGGAGTCATCCAGGTAGCTGACGAAGAATGCCAAACCGACCGCGACGAACATGCCGCCGAGCACGCCGACCAGAATAGTCAGCATCGCGCGAGGCTTGATGAGCTGGGCTGGGAACTCGTCCCGGATACGCATGTTGTTAGAGCCCAGAGAGGCTGTCAGCTGAGTTTCTTTAAAACGGTTTAGCAATGTGGTGTAGAGCGCTTTAGCGTTCTCAGCATCACGCTGGAGCACCTGGTAATCGATGCGCAGCTTGTTGAGTTCGAGCTGCTCGGTTTCCTTCTGCGTGAGCAACGACGTTGCCGCTTCTTTCCGCTTTTGCGCGAATTGAGCAGTGGCGCGGATAGACGCGAGTTGCTTTTCGGATTCGGCCTTAAGATTCCCGCGGAGGGCTGAGAGCTGCTCGCGCGTTTCAATGACCTTCGGCCACTTGTCGCGATAACGCTTCAGGAGTGCAGCCAGGCTGGCGTCCAAAGTGGAGATTTCGGACTTCAACTTGGCAATAGTGGGATTCGCAGCGATGGAGGGAATGCTGTCCAGGGAGGCGCCTGCTTTGAGCATCTTCTCGATCTCAGTAAGTTCGCTCTGGATTTGCGCCGCTTCGATGCTGGCTTTGGTGGCGTCCGCCTGCGCCTGCTGCAAGGACTGCCGGGCGATGTTTTCATCATCCTCGAGCGAGATCTGCTTGTGCTTTGCGCGGTAGGCGTGCAACGCGTGCTCGGCTTTTTCGACGGCGAGACGCTGTTTGTCCACCTCGCGTTTCAGCCAGCTTTCGGCGTTAGTCGCGGTGAACGTCTTTTGATCAATGTTATCAGTGATAAAGAAGGTCGCGAGGGTCTTGGCGATAGCCTCAGCTTGCTTCGGGCTGGAGTGAGCCACGCGGATATCAACCAAACGGCTTAAGCGGATCGGTGCGATGGTGACATCGGCGAGGATAGCGCCTTCCAAGTTGCTGTCCGCACGTTCCGCATACCGATGATCACGATGGAGGCTGAGGTGCTCAGCCACTTTGCGGATGAGCGTGCGGCTCTGGAGGTTCTTATATTGTGTTTGCAGGTAATCCTGCTCCCGGCCGTCCGCGCTGAAGACATCCTGCATGTTGAGGACGTTGGCGGTCTCGCGGTCGATCTGAAGGCGAACGCCCGCCTGGTAGATGCGCTCGGCCCGCACTAGGTAAAGGGCGGAGAGCAGCACGACTGAAAGGAACGCGGTGAGCACGAGCCAACGACGCTCGGAGACCACATGCCAGTAGTGGCGCAGGTTCACCGTGGTCTCCGGAATGGAGGCCGCAGGAGTCGTCTGCGCGTTGTAAGATGGCTGAATAGGGTTATCCATGTTCAAACGAAATCGGGATTAGAGAATGCTCTCGCGGACGTTGATGATGTCGCCTTCCTGCACGTAGATAATTGTGCGGGGATCGGTTTGCTTCTTCAGGTCGTCGATCTTGTAGCTGCGCGTTTGCCCGTTGCGGGTGAACTCGACAGTGCCGCCGGCGCCTTTGGCCAAGCCACCGGCGGCGCTGATCGCGTCAATAATAGTGAGCGAGCGGCCTTCCGCAGGAAGTTCGATCTGGCCCTGTTTGTTGACGGAGCCAGTGACGTTGGCGGTGCGGGTCTGGTACTTCTTAATCGCGACGGTGACCTGCGGGTTAATAATGAAGTCCTTATCGAGAGCGGCGGTGATGATCTGCTCAACCTCGTTCGGGGTTTTTCCTGCCACATGAACGAGATTGAGGAGCGGATAGGAGATCTCGCCTTTGGCGGAAACGCGGACTTCGCGATTGCTCAGCTCCGGCTCGCCGAAGACGTCAATGCGCAGCTCGTCTTGAGCGCGGATCTTGTAATCGGTGGTTTGCCCCTGGCCCTGATTTTGGGCCTGGAGAGTCGGCGCCTGAGCAAGGCTCAATGCGCATAAAAATGCCAAGGCAAGAAACTTCTTCATACGTTAATACCCGATAGCGAGCGTCAAAGTAACCCTGTTTACGTCGTAGTCAATTATCGCAGGGTGAGAACTGTTAAACTTCTCGAATTCGTAACCGAGAAGGACAGAACTCCACCTGGTGAGGTCATACGTCACATTGGCGTATGCCCTGTAAAGGTCGTCACTGCGGTCCACCGGCCCCAAGGCTGATGGTTGCGGCCCTTCGTAAGTGTCTAGGTTGTAGTAAGCTCCGAGAGTCCCCTTCAACCGCCCCTCAGCCCCGATGGCCTGAGTGAACGCCAAGTCTACCACGTCCGCTGCAAATTGCGAACGAACGAATTCAGCCGACACAAACGATTGGCGAGTGTAAGTCAGGCGCAGCACAGACTTCTCAGTGAAGGCGTGCGTAAGGCCAATGGAAACGACAGGAGTGGTTGCGCCACCGATGCCGTCGCCAAACTCGCGCGTTTCATAACCAGCTTTAACTGTGCCACTGAGTTTCTCGGTGAATTCGCCCCGGGCGCCGAGGAAACCGCCGAGGTTCCAGGACCAGGGTGGCTTCAGGCCAGCGGCGTTGGCTCCACGGGCGGTTTGGCCGTAGTACATTTCGCCAAACAAGCTGATGCGGTTGAAGGCTTTCCATGCGAAACCACCACTGCCCATTAAGGTGTTCGAATCGAACAGAGTAGGGTGATCGTAATCGGTTGTATTGTGCAGGCCTTCGACGTAAACGCTCGTCTTCTCGGTGAGATCGTAGCGGAGGGTGTATTCGTCGCGGAAGACAGAGCGATCGACGCGCTGGTTGCGAATGGTGCTGCCGCCGGAAAGAACGCTGGAAAGGAACTCTACATTGTCGCGGCCAGAAATGCTGAACTTGTTGATCGCAAAATGGTTCTGCATGCGCAGGCGATGCTGGTCGGCGTTCAGCTGGTCATTGTCCGCGTAAAAGAAGTTGTCCCAGTTATAATCGGCGCGGAAATAGTTCTCGTTGCGGCCGATATCAAACTCCATCCCCGGGCTGACGATGGAGATGAAGTCGGTTTCCACGTTCGTGTCGCGGAAGAAAATGTTGTCGTTGTACTGGGCGCTCAGGTCGAGCTGCGGCCGGAGAGTGACCGGGCCTTTGCTGAAGACGAGGACGTCTTCGGCGGTGACAGCGTGAGCGGAGGCGGCTGCGAGGGAAGCCATGCTTCCGGCCAGAAGCCATTTTGTAGCGGACGTGGTTTTAATTTTTCTCATGCGCAAAAAGACTCGGATGAGAAAGTTTGCAGGGATGCAAAGCATGGGGCACGGCCACCAGGCGTGTCCAAAAAAGCATCCGCAGAACCACTGAAATCGAACGATCCCTCTCCGAGATTGAGGCGCTTATAGCAAAGGAGGCCAGCCAGAACAAGGCAATTACGGGGGGAGCCGGGTGGGCTAAGGGGAGAAAACGGAGAGAACAGAGGGGAACTAGAAGGAGGAAACAGAGATCTGACGCCGGCGCGCAACGCTGACGAATGGACGCAGAAGCACATTCTGGAAGGAGCGAGGAAAAAGCTCCAAGGTCGCCAAAGCTAAGCGACCCCAGCAAAGCTTGCCGCGAACTACATAACCTTTGTGCGCAGCGCAGCCCATTGTCGTTCCATCCTAAGCGCTCACACCTGGTCGAATCCTAATCTGCGTTAATCTGCGAAATCTGCGAATGTCCTTCCTTCCGCATTCGGGTGTTGCGCTTTTGGCGGGGTTGGCGGAAATAAGTTTGGCAGCATTGAATGGCGAAAGCAGGTCTAGGACGCGGGCTCGGTGAGCTGATGAACGGTGACAAGGTCGCCGGCAAAAGCCCTACCCCCACCTCCCCAGCCGCCACAGAGGAATTGTTCGGGCGCGGGGTGCAGACGCTGCTTAAATCGAACGACCCGGCTTCAAAGGCGGTCGCGGAAACTGATCGGGGAGCCAAGGAGTTGCCCGAGGATGAGCCGCTTTCGATTCCGACTTGGTTTTTCTTTGGGACAGATCTGCTGCTGCTGGCCCTGGCGATGGTGCTGGTGCTAGGGCCAAAGCCGCTGCCAAAATGGAACATTGCGCTTGCTTTGCTCTGCGTGGTGATTGGCTGCTTCTCAGCAATTGTCGGGGTGCGGACCGCTACACGGCGATAAGACGCAAGCTGAACCTTGCGGCTACATTGGCGCTTTTGGTTCTCATTCCGCTGTAGCCGCAACCTTTAGGTTGCGCCGGTCTCGGAATGTTTGACTCCTCGCAGGGGGAGGGACGCAAGCTGAAGCTTGCGGCTACAATAAACACACCAAGGGTTCAAATGGGCAACGCGGCCAGTGGGCGTTTCAAGGTGCGGTTGCCAGGAACTCGACTAGATCGCGGGCTTCACCGCGTGTGAGCATCTGGCGGAATTCTTCCGGCATGGCGGAAAGCGCTCGGTCGCGGGAGCGGATCTTCGATTTCTCCAGTTTCACGACACCATCTTCGGGTGAATCGATGGTGAGGGTGGTGGCGTCCTCGCTCTTCACGACGCCGGCGTAGCTTGGGCCGTCGTGCAGGTAAACGACCACATTCTCCCAACCTTCTGCGATCTGGGCGTTGGGAAAGAAGATCGATTCCAGGATGTATTCGCGCGACTTCTTTGACCCGAGGCCGGTGAGGTTTGGGCCCGCCTGGCCGCCTTCATTTCCTTTGGTGTGGCAACGGGAGCAGGAGAACTCGGCGCGCTCGAAAAAGATTTTACGCCCAGCTTCAGCATCTCCGCCGTGAAGGGTTTCGCCGTAGGCAGCAACGAAGCCTTTGGGCCGGGCTTGCTCGTAAAGACGAACTTTCTCCAGCAGCTCAGGCGTGGCGCGTTTGTTGGCGGCGTTCAGGATATCCAGCTCGAGTTCCGGGGGTGTTTTGCGAGCCAATAACTTGTCGAGCCAGTCCGTCACCAGACGATCTGCCTTGGGGGAGGCGAGTTGGCCAAGGAGCTGGAAGGCGCGTTGTTTTCGGCGGAGGTTTCCAGAATTCAAGGATTCAGAAAGGCTGGCGGAGGCGCGCTCGGGATTAAGGGCCGCGCTGATTTGCAAGGCTTCGGTTTGCAAGGCGGGTTCGGAGCTGGTCAAAGCTTGATCGAGCAGGGCGTTTAAAGCTGGGCTGCTCAGTGTGCGCAACGCGGCGAGGGCAGCGGCGCGGTTCTCGCCAAGCGCTTGCTGGTTGTTCACAAGTTCGGCCAACGCATCAGCGGCTCCGGGAAACTTCATCTGCGCCAATGACTCGATCACCCCTCTGACGATGACGGCGTTTGTGGAGCCGAGCATCCGGGTAAGGATCGGTCCGACCGATGCAGCCACTTTGGCGCGCTCGGTTGAAATTGGTCGCCAGAGACCGAGAACGCGGTCCACCTGCGAAGGAGCATCCCACACCGCGAGAGCATTGAGAGCATCGAGCCGGAGGGAGTTCGTGGTCGCATTATCCGCGGCGAAACGGGCGACCGCTTGGGCGCGCTCCGCGGAGCCGAGGCGGAAATTCGCATTGATGACACGCGTGAAAAGTTGCTCGGCTTCGGTCGTCCAGCCGGTGGGAGCCACGACGTCGGAGATGGCGGATTGCACCACGCCGGCGTCCGGCTTTGATTGCTCGTTCCCTAATTCAGTGAAAATGTTGAGCAGCTCGCGGCGTTGGATCAGGTCAGCAAGCCGTGGGAGAGCATTCGTGATGGGCGCATCGTGAATGGCGCGCGCGGCTTCGAGGACGATGGAAGGATCTTTGTCGCGGAGGAAGCGGGCGACCTCCACGGATTCGGCGCGGCGCAAAGCGAGGGTTGCAGCGCGGCGAACCGCGGTGTTGGTGTGGGACGAAAGTTCGGCCAAGCGGGCTGGACGCACCGCTCCAGCCAACCCGCTCACGAGAGCATGCCGCAGCCACGGGTCTTCGTCATTGTTTCGCGCGACGGCGGCAGTGAGTGACGCCAGAGCGCGTGGTTCTTCGGCAAAGCCGAGTTTCCCTAGGGAGAGGGCGGCGAAGGCTTGAACGCGCGGCGATGCATCGCTGAGGGCGGCGCGGAGTGATTCTGTGGGAGCGTTTTTAAGGTCGCCGAGCGTTTTTGCTGCCTGGGAGCGGACTTCGGATTCGGCATGGGATAGCGCGCTGACAAGCAGGGGTAAAACTTGCTCACTCTTGCCAGCGCGCGCGAGCTGCCCAGCGCCCCAAATTCCATGGAGACGGCCCAAGCCAGGCCCGGACTTGATAGCCTCGGCGAAGTGCGGCACGGCTTCGGCTCCGCGCTCAGCGAGAGCAAACTGCGCTTCGAGGCGCACGCGCTGGTCCGCGTGGGAAAGCAGCGCCGCCAGTTCGCGAGAGGAGGGCGCGCGAGGAGGGCGGTTGGTTGGGTTGTTGGCGAACATGGTGGTCAGCAGTGTCCGTGTCTGCACAGTGCGCGGCTCGGTGGAAGCCTCCTCATTGAAGACTCTGTAGATGCGGCCCTTGCCGGTTTTATTCCAACCCTGCACCCAATCGGTGTAGTAAAGGCCTGGCTCCGGGCCAAATTCGACATCGGTAGGCAAGACTTCCCAAAGGAACTGCTCATATTGGTCGATCTCAAATCCAGCCCCGCGCTCTTTCACAGTAAAGGCGTGAATCCCGCTGCTGGCGCCACCACGGAAGTCCGCGAGGAAAAAGTGGTTCTGGTACTTCGCCGGCAGGCCTGTGCCAGGATAGAAGGCCAGGCCCGAGGGGCCGTAGCCCAGATTCGCTATTGGCGGGGTCAAATATGCAGCTTGTCCTTTCCACTGGGGATGCCAGAGCCGCTCAGCGTTCCAGGGGCCGCGGCGCGGAGGCGCAGTCAAATGTTGGTAGCCAATTCGCCAGCCGCTATCGCTCCCTTCCATGACATAGACCCAGCGGGCGCGATCGCCACCATCGGAATTGTTGTCGCCCGTGAAGAGATTGCCATGCGCATCGAACGCCAGCTCCTGCGGATTGCGCAAACCGCGCGCGAAGATCTCCAGGTTGCTGCCGTCGAGTTCGCAGCGAAGCACAGCGCCTTGGGCTGGGAGCGAGAGCGTTCCGCCTTTGGCGGTGCGCACGTGCAGGCCGCGATCGCCTATGCTGAAGTAGAGGCGCCCGTCTGGCCCAATCTTCAGCCCGTGCAAGTCGTGGCCGAGGAATGCGATGTGCACCCCGAAACCGGTGTGCAATGCTTTGCGTTGGTCCGCAACGCCGTCGTGATTGCTATCGCGGAGCTGCCAGAGGTTTGGGATCGAGGTGAACCACACGTCCTGCCCGCGCGTCAGCACGCCTGCGGCGATGCCGCCTTCCAGCTCGTTGAAGCCATCGGCGAACACAGTTGAAACGTCTATACGCCGATCCGAGTTGGTGTCGCTGAGGAAACGGACGATTTCAGAAGCGCGGGTCATCTTCGCCACGTCTTGTCCGAGCTTCTTCTTTAGCAGCTCAATGCGCTCTTCAACCGTGCGCAGAGCAAGATCTTCATTGAGCCAGTCCATGTGGCTGCGAATGTCGAGCACACCTTCGTAAAGGCGGAAGGCTGCGCCGACTGCGGAATGCCGGTGGGTTTCGACGACGTAAATCTGGCCACTGTTGTTGATGGTAAACGCAACGGGGTTCTGCAATTGCGGCTCCGCAGCGATGAGTTCCGTCTGGAACCCCGGGGCAGGGCGAAAGCCTTTCATGGCTTGCACGGCCTCGGTGTTCTCCGGCTCAGCGGCAGCCAGGGAACAGGTGAGCGCAACCGCCGCAACAAACAAACGGGTCTTCATGAAAACTCGCAGACTAAAGCGGCCAATGAAGCCGAACAAGGAGAAGCGCAGCCCAGGGACAAGTGCATGCGTGGATTGCGCACATGGGCTGCGCCCGTTAAGGTCAACAGCGAATGCCAGGAGTCTTTGCAGCCATCATCTTTTCCGCCCGCGAATGGCTGGTTCCCGCGCTCATCGCATTCGTCATTGGCACAGCCATTTTTGCCTGGAGTTATCGCAAGGGCCCAGGCAGCCCAGCCCTTCGCCTGACCTGCTTCCTGCTCAAGCTCGCGGGATTTGCGGCGTTGCTCGCGTGCCTGCTTGAGCCGCATTGGAGCGAGACGCGCCCCAAGCCCGGCGCCAATTACCTGGCGCTGGTGGCGGACAACAGCATCGGAATGACGATCCACGACCCGGGCGAAGAGACAAGCCGTGGGGACAAGTTGCGGACGGAACTGGGGAACGAACAGCAGGAATGGACGCAGCGGTTAGCCGGGATGTTTCAATTGCGTCGATTTACTTTCGATCAACGCCTGCAGGCGACGAGGGATTTCAAAACCCTTTCGTTCGACGGACGCGCGAGCGCGATGGCCACCGCTCTCCAAGGGGTGAAGGATCGGTTCTCCGGGCAGCCGCTCGCTGGAATCGTTCTGTTCACGGATGGGAATGCAACGGATTCGCAGGGCGGAAGCATCGACACAACGGGAATGCCACCGATTTATCCGGTGGTGGTTGGCAGCAAAGAGGAGCCGCGCGATCTGGCGATTCAGAAGGTGAATGTGACCCAAACAGCTTTCGAGGACGCACCGGTGACCATCCAAGTGGACGCACGCGCGGTTGGTTATCGCAATGAAACCATCGTTGCGGAACTGTGGTCGCGCGGGTTGCGCGCGCTGGGCACGAACGCGGCGACTGCGACAAACACCACCACAAAGCTGGTGCAGTCCCAGACCGCGCAGAGCAAAGGGGATGGCGCAGTGAACTTTCGGTTTACCGTTCGGCCCGATGCGCCTGGAGTGGTGTTTTACGACGTGCGCCTGCGCGCGAACAGCGCTGAGGCTGACGCGACCAAAGCGAGCGAAGCCACCCTGGCGAACAATACCCAGACCTTGGCGGTGAATCGGCCGGAGGGACCGTTGCGCGTGCTCTATTTGGGCGGGCGTCCAAATTGGGAATACAAATTTCTGAACCGCTCGATCATGGAAGATCCGCAGGTGGAGATGGTCGGCTTCATTCGCGTAGCGCGGCGGGAGCCGAAGTTCAGCTTTCGCGGCCGGGCTGGCGAGGAGAGCAATCCGCTTTTCCGCGGGTTTGATGGGAAGGACGAGGAGACTGAGCGGTATGACCAGCCAGTGATGATTCGGCTCAACGCCAAAGATGAAACCGAATTGCGCGGCGGGTTCCCCAAACTGGCTGAGGAGTTGTTTGGTTATCACGCGATCATTCTAGATGACATTGAATCCGATTACTTCACACACGATCAAATGATGCTCGTGCAGAAGTTCGTGTCGGAGCGCGGCGGGGGTTTCCTGATGCTGGGCGGGGTTGATTCGTTCCACCAGGGGAAATATCCGCGCACGCCGATCGGTGAAATGCTGCCTGTCTATTTGGATCGCATCGTGGATTACCAATCGCCTGACTACGTGAAGCTGGAGTTCACACGCGAGGGATGGCTGGAGCCGTGGGCTCGCTTGCGCCGAACCGAAAGCGAGGAGCGCCAGCGGCTGGCGGAGATGCCGCCCTTTGAGGTGATTAGCCCGATCCGGGAGGTCAAGCCAGGCGCGAGTGTGCTCGTGCGAGCGCTGGACGACGAAGGGAAAGCCCAGCCTGCCCTCATCGTGCAGCGGTTTGGCCGCGGACGGAGCGGGGCATTGATGGTCGGTGACATGTGGCGCTGGGCCATGCGTGAAGAATCGGGCCAAAAGGATCTCGGCAAGATGTGGCGGCAGATGGTGCGCTGGCTCGTTTCCGATTCGCCGAATCCGGTGGAAGTCGTTGCGGAAGCGGGCGGCGCCGATCTGGCGATGAATTTGCAGGTGCGGGCGCGAGACAAGAAATTCGAGCCGATGGACAACGCCACTGTCACCCTGGAGGTGGAAGCGCTGGGAGCCTTGAACAGCAGCAACACGCCGCCTGAAATCATCCGCCTCTCAACTGAACCTTCCAGCAGCGAAGCGGGTGTTTACACCGCCACCTACGTTCCAAAATCCACGGGCGCTTACCGGGTGCGGGCCACGGTGGCCAATGCCGACGGCATGCCCCAAGGAATGGCCACGACCGGGTTTGCGTCAGACCCCATGGGGGATGAATTCCGCTCGCTGACCCCAAATCGCGCCCTTCTTGAGATGATTGCCAGCAAAACGGGCGGCAAGATGATTGAGTTCGCGGACGTCAGCAAATTGGCCGTGGATCTGCCGAAGGTGAAAGCGCCTGTGGTGGAGAATTGGAGTTATCCGATTTGGCATCAACCAGCGATTTTCCTGCTGGCACTGGCTTGCTTCCTGGCGGAGTGGGGGCTGCGGCGTTACAAAGGGATGGCTTGATTTTCTTTTTCGCCCGCTGAGTCCAGCGCTATAATCCCGCTCCGTGACCCGCCATTGTCATAAGTGCGGATGGGAATGGGCCCTGGCCCCTCAACCCGGACGCAGCGATTCATGCCACGGTTGTGGCTCCGACCTGAAGGTGTGCTTGAACTGCACGCATTACGACGCCCATGTCGCTCACAAATGCCGCGAGCGCCGTGCGGATCCTGTCTTGGACAAAGAGATGGCGAACTTCTGCGAATACTTCGAGCTGTCGCGCCGGGCTTTCAAGGGTGTCGGGAAGAACGCGAGGGAAGAAGCCGCTCGTGATGCGCTGAAGAAGCTCTTTGGTGATTAGAACTTCCGCGGGAAGTCGGGAGGAAGCGTGCGGCTCCTACGGAGCCTGGGCCGCAACTAACGTGATACCCACAGGCTGCGCTGGCGCTTGCCTGTGGGCTACTCTGTTTGGCTCCTACGGAGCCTAACTGCCGGCCCCGGCTGAGCGCCTGCCCCATACTTTAGGAGCAGTGGACTTTGTCAGTCGGCGACATAGGGCGGGGGGAAGTCAGGCTTGCCTAACCCTTGCCACACGATGCCGTGCTCCTCCGTCTCTAAGCCGTAAGCTCGTTACGCTGAGATTTCTTCCACGACCAGCTCGGGGCCGCTTCGGCCGATCACCCGCACGCGCGCCCCTTTGGGCAGATGCATCCCTTGAGTCACGACATCGTGCACGGCTTTGCCAAACTGCGCCTTGCCGCCCGGGCGCAGAGGTGAAACTGCGGCGCCTTCAAGGCCGAGAAAACTTTCCTGCTCCTGCACGTGAGCTTCCGTGGAGTGAACGCCGCTGGCCGTTTGTGAGACGAGCCGCCGGAAGATGGGTGTGCGGGGCAAGACCTGGCTGAGCATCGCAATGGCAATAGCTGAGCCGAAGAAGGCAATGAACACGTTCAGGAGCGGCCGCTGCAACTGAGCCATGCTCGGCGCCTGAAATGGTCCGGGATAAAGATCGACCATGGCCATCACCAGCGCGGCTATCATGAGCACGGCGCCCGCCAGGCCGATGGCGATGGTTCCCGGAAAGATGAACAACTCCACCATGAACAGTGCGAGACCTAGAATGAAAATAGCAATCCACTCCAGCCCAGCCAGGCCAGCGATGTAGCTCCCGAGGAAATAAAGCGCGAAGGCCACGATCCCCACAACGCCAGGCAACCCGAAGCCAGGAGTTTTCATCTCAATATAGATGCCGACAACGCCGATCATCAGCAGAATTGGGCTGAGCGCGGTCAGCCAGGTTGCGAGGCGCTCGGCGCCGAGCGGTTGCACGCGCACAGGGGCGCTGTCACCGAAGCCCATCCGGGCCGCCACTTCCTCGATGCTCCCAACGGTGCCGGCGGAGAGAAGCTTCTTCGCGGGCTCGCCATACTCCTGCTCGGCCTCGCGATTCGTGAGGGTGAGGATCTTCCCCTTTTCGTTAAGGACCTTGTCACCGATTTTCACTTCCGTGCTGCGGTCAATCATGGCTTCGACCACCTGCACGTTGTGACCGTTCTTTTCCGCGACGGTGCGAACCTGCGCTTTTAGGGCGGAAACCATTTTAGCTTCGATGCTCTCCGACAACTCCGCCGGCCCATTTGGCCCCATTATAATCGGTGCGGCGGCTCCAATGACGCTCCCTTCAGCCATGTAAATCTGTTGCGTGGCGAAGGCAATGAACGCTCCGGCGGAGAATGCCTTCGAGTTCACGAATGTGGCGGTCTTTCCTTTGAACTCGCCGAGGATGGCGATGATCTCCTGGGTCACATCGACGCGGCCACCATTGGTGTCCATGTCGAGGATGAGCAAGTCGGCCTTGTTCTCGATGGCATCCTTGACCCCGCGCCGGACCACGAATTTGAGCGGGGTCATGACATCTTCGCGCACCGGGATGACCCAGACACGGCCCCCCGACTTTTCCGCAGCGTCGGCAGAAGGCAGCAGAGCGAGCAGAAGCAGAAATAAGAGAATGCGCCGCATAACCGGATTTAAACCCGTCCGCGACGAAAAGCAAAGCCTCACGGGTGGCGGCGTTGGCCGCAATCTCCACGTGGGGGGCTTCGCAGCCCAATCGTTCGGTTGGACTTTGATTTGTCGGGGTGTAAGATTGGCGCTCGTTTCTATGAAACCAGACGTCGAGTTATACGATACAACCCTGCGAGACGGGAGCCAGGGTGAAGGTGTAAACTTTTCTGTCGCAGACAAAATTCGAATTGCCGAAAAGCTCGACGGTTTCGGCGTCCACTTCATTGAGGGGGGCTGGCCTGGGTCCAACCCAAAAGACATCGAATTCTTCAACCAGGCCAAGCGCAAGACTTGGCAAAACGCCCGCCTGGCTGCTTTCGGCTCGACCCGGCGCAAGAACATTGCGGTGGAGCAGGATGACCAGGTGCGGTTGCTGGTCGAGGCTGGCACTCCCGTGGTGACGATTTACGGCAAGACCTGGCCGCTCCATGTGGACAAGGTTCTCGGAACGACCCTCGAAGAGAACCTGAACATGATCCGTGACACGGTTCGTTTTCTGAAAGACAACGGCAAGTATGTGATCTACGACGCGGAGCATGCGTTCGACGGGTATAAAGCAGATCCTGATTACGCCTTGGCAACCTGGGCTGCCGCCGCCGAAGCGGGAGCCGACAACGTGACGTTGTGCGACACCAACGGCGGCTGCCTGACACGCGAGATTGCGTCCATCGTCAGCGCAGCTCGGCAGCGCTTGAAGGTGAATGTCGGCATCCACACGCACAATGACATCGGGCTCGGCGTGGCGAATGCGCTGACCGCGATTGATGCAGGCGCGGTGCATGTGCAGGGGACCGTCAATGGTTACGGCGAGCGCACAGGCAATTGCAATTTGCTGACAGTGATCGCGAACCTTGAGGTGAAGATGGGCAAGCGTTGCTTGCCAGAAGGCGGGTTGGTGAAGCTCCATGAGCTTTCCCAGTTCGTCGATGAGATCGCCAACTTGCGCCATGATCCACGCCAACCATGGGTTGGCTCCGCCTCCTTCGCCCACAAAGGGGGCACGCATGTGAACGCTGTGCAGAAGTTGATCAGCAGCTATGAGCACGCAGACCCTGCGCTCGTCGGGAACACGCGCCGGGTGTTGATCAGCGATTTGGCGGGGCGAAGCAACATTGTGATGAAAGCCCAGGAGATGGGCTTTGACCTGACCAATGACACGCCCGAGCTGCGAAACATCCTTACGCGCGTGAAGGATCTCGAGCACAAAGGTTATGAGTTCGAGGCGGCGGAAGGGTCTTTGGCGATCCTCATTCGCAAGATGCTCAAGCACGAGGATGCACCTTTCAAAGTGGATGCGTATCACGTTTCCATGCGCCGCGATGGGCAATCTTCCATCTGCGAAGCGACAGTGAAGGTGCGTGTGGGCGACAAGCGCGCGCACACCGTTGCGGAAGGCGAAGGCCCCGTGAATGCGTTGGATTCCGCGCTGCGCCAGTCGTTGATCCGATTCTTCCCGCAACTGGAGAAGGTTCAGCTTACCGATTATAAAGTGCGCATCCTTGAGAGCGCATTTGGCACCGGCGCCAAGACACGGGTCTTGATCGAATCTACTGACGGCCACAACGAATGGAGCACCGTGGGCGTCAGCGAGAACATTATCGAGGCCAGCTTGCAGGCGCTGGTGGACAGCATTGAGTTTTACTTGCTGACGAAGATTTAAGGGGGAAGAAAGGCATGTTCCCGCAGAGACGCTGAGAGGCGGAGAGGAGCAAGAAGTCGGACAGGAGGTAAAGTCCGAGGTCGTATTCTTCCCCCGACAATAGACCTTTCCTTTAGCAATTCCTTTTCTTCCCTCCTCCTCTCAGCGTCTCTGCCGTCTCTGCGGGAAATCTTTCCTGAACAGCCGTGCCGCCTCACAACCAGGGATGGGTTGCTTGGAGTCTGCGGGGGATCGCACCGGTCACACGCTGGAACTCCGCAGGGAAGAAAGGAATTTTCCCGCAGAGACGCTGAGAGGCGGAGAAGGAAGAAATTCAACAACGAGCAATCTGTTCGAGACACGGTCGGCCGGTTGGGCCTCCTAACTTAACTCTCAGGCTCTTCTTTTCCCTCCACTCTGCTTCTCTGCTTCTCTGCGGGAAATCTTTCCGGAAGATCCGTGCCGCCTCACAACCCGGTGATGGGTTGTTTGCGGAATTCGCGGGGGCTCACACTGGTCACACGCTGGAACTCCGCAGGGAAGAAAGGAATTTTCCCGCAGAGACGCTGAGAGGCGGAGAAGGAAGAAATTCAACAACGCGCAATCTGTTCGAGACCCAGTCGGCCGATTGGGCCTCCTAACTTAACTCTCAGGCTCTTCTTTTGCGTCTCAGCGTCTCCGCGGGAAAACTTTCCTGAAGAGCCGTGCCGCCTCACAACCCGGTGATGGGTTGTTTGCGGAATTCGCGCGGGCTTACGCCCGTCACCCGCTGAAAGACCACGTTCAGATGGCGGGTGTCGCGGAACCCGCAATCCACCGCCACTTGCTTCAGCTTCAGCTTGTTCGATGCGCCCAGAAGTGAGCGCGCCCGTTTCACCCGCAATTGCGCAATGTAAGCAATGGGCGTGGTCCGCAGATTCTTCTGGAAGGCGTACTCCAGCCAGCGGCGCGACATGGAGATGGTGCGCAAAATGTCGTCCACTCCTATGGGTTTTGAAATGTTGTCGTGGATGAAACGGAGCGCCGCTGAAAGCTCAGGGTCACTTACCCCCACGGTGTCCGTGGAGGCCCGCTCCACGACTGCCCCAGGCTCCACAATGACGTCCTGCTTCGGAGCGGGGCGGCCATTCATCAGGCCATCCAGGAGCTGCGCGGCTTCCCAACCGATCTTCTCGCCGTTGCGGGCGATGCTGCTGAGTGTCGGGGTGCAAAACTCGCAGCTTTGAATGTCGTTGTTGAAGCCGATGATCGCGACTTCTCCGGGAACTTTAAGTCCGAGCCGTTGGCATGCCTGGGTGAGCATCACTCCGCGCGGATCGTGCGAGGCCATGATGCCAACGGGCAGGTGCAGTGAGCGCAGCCACTCCTCCAACTCCTCCTCCTGGTGCTGCCAGGGCTTGGACATCGTGGCGGTGCTATGATCTTCGTAAATGCTGCAGCGACGGCCGTTCTTCTGAATCTGGCGGGAAAAGCCCTGGCCGCAGAGTTGGGCGTAAAAGATTCCTTTGAGGCCGTAGTAAGCGAAATTTTGGAACCCGCGGCTGAGGAGGTGGTCAGCCCCCATTCCGCCCGCGGCTTCATAATCGACGCGCACCCGCGGGAGACCCGGATCCTGCATGGCGCCTGACAAATTAACAGCGGGGCAGCGGAGGTTCCGCACCACGCGCAGGTCTTCACGGGTGTTCACCATCCCAAGAACGCCGTCGCCGTTCCACCCTTCCAAACTGCTCACGGGAATGGAATGGGTTTCCGGGCTGGTGACGAATTCCCAGTCACCTCGCTGTTGGCCATAAAGGCGAATGCCGTGAACCACCTGCTCGAGGTGGGGAACACCGAGTGGCAAGGCCAGAGCGATGCGCTTAGCGTTTTTCATGTTCTTGCGGTATGCCTGCGGGAATGTGTGGGAATTAAGAATAGAAATCGGATTCGCGCAACAGCTAAGTTCAGATGAATCTGCGGCAGGAGCTAGCGGTTGAGGAACTTAGGCCGTGTCAGGCGCTTTTAAGCCTCCTCGGCGGGAGCGGGGGCCTGCCGGGTCAGCTTGAGCCGCTCGACTCTCGGCCCATCCATCTCCTCCACAGTCAGCTTGTATTCTCCCACCTGGACGACATCCGCACGTTTGGGAAACCCGCCAAGCTTCTGGGTCACCCAGCCACTCACCGTTACAATGTCCTCGTCCGAGAGATCCTCTTCGATGAGTTCGGCAAGGTCGTGCAGGGGGAGGGCGCCGGAGAGTTCCCACACATCGGTCGTGATCTTCTGCACGGGAGCTTTCTCCTGGTCGAACTCGTCCTGAATCTGGCCCACAAGTTCCTCGAGAATGTTTTCCAGCGTAATCATTCCGATGACGCCGCCATACTCATCCACCACCAGCCCGAAATGCAGTTTGCGCTCGAGGAAGAAATGGAGCACCCGCTCCAGGCGCGCGGTCTGCGGGACGTAAATCACTTTGCGGGCGACCGGGGCGAGGTCAGCGCCGGTGCGGGCTTTTTGTCGGACCGCGACTAGATCTTTGAAATGAACGACACCGATCGTGCGATCCAGATCGTTGCGCTCGCAAAGAGGGAAGCGTGAGTAACGCGTTTTCTCCGCCACATCCAGGCACTCTGCGATCGCGCTCGCGGTGTTCAGAGGAACGATTTCATGCCGGGGGCGCATGACGTCGCGCACCGTGCGCCGCCCCAAGTCGAAGGCGTTTAGCACAATGTCGCGGCCGAAAGGAGCGCCATGAGAAGGCTTTTGCGCGCCGATGAGCAAGCGCAGCTCTTCTTCAGAATGCATCAACTCGCTCTCGCTGACAGGCTCAATGCCAAACCTGCGCAGGAGCCACATGGCGGCATTATTCAGGATGTAGATGAAGGGGAAGGAAATTTTATAGAACAGCTCAAGCGGCTTGGCCACCCACATGGTGGTGAGCACTGGTTTTTGAATGGCGAGAGATTTCGGCGCCAACTCGCCCGCGACAATGTGAAGGAAAGTGATCACCGAGAAACCAAAGGCGAAGGACAACGAGTGCTGCAATTGGGGCGACTTGATGTTGAACCAGTGCATCACCGGCTCGAGCAGCTTCGCGAAGATCGGCTCGCCCACCCAGCCGAGGCCCAGGCTTGCGAGGGTGATGCCAAGCTGTGTGGCGCTAAGGGCGGCGTCGAGTTTGCGCACGAGGCGGCGGGCGGTTTCAGCGCGGCTGAGGCCCTGGTCCAGGTATGGCTGCAACTGGGTTTCGCGCACCTTCACGATGGCGAATTCGGCAGCCACAAAAAAGCCGTTCAGCAGCACCAGGAAAAGAACCACCGAGAGCTTCAGGACCACTCCAATGAGAATCGCGGCATCCATATCAGAGTGTCACCTGCCCGAAAATATGGCGGAGAATGTCATTCACACGGACGAGCCCCCACTCCCGGTTTTGGAGGCCCATGACAACGGCCAGCGGAGCGCCCGAACGCTGCATGCGGCGCAGGGCTGCCTCAATTTTCATTTCCTGGCTCAGGAACATGGCTGGGCGAACAAATTCACGTATGGGCGCCGCGCGATCCAACAAATCGGAAAAGACCACGTCATCCATGTCGAGCACGCCGACCACCTTGCGAGCGCCTTCATCCCAGACGGGGATAATGTCGATTTGGCGTTCAGTGTGCATAGCCAAAGCTTCCGCAACAGTCGAGTTGCGCTTCAAGGTGGGAAGCATGGAGAGCGGGCTGGCGACCTGGCGAAGCGTGATGGTCTGAAGATCGAGGACGCGGTTGATCATGGTCCGCTCTTCGGTGCTTAAGCCTTCAGCCGATTCCTGCATCACTTCCCGAAGCTCATCGCGGCTGCGGAAGATTTGTCCCGTGAAGACCTTCCCGCCGGTCCAGCGAAGCATAAAGGTGGTGAACTTCTCGATTAACAGGATGGCGGGGCTGAGAAGCAGGTGCACAGACCGAAACGGAACGGCGGCCAGCATGGAAAGGCGGTTGGGAAATTGGCGGAAGAGCATCTTCGGCAGGAGGTCGCCGAACATATGCAGCAGGTAAACCGCCGCGCCAAACGCGGCCCAGAATTGAAGCGGCTGATTCGGCACGAGATGCCGAATGCCGTTGGCCACCAACGCGACGCAAAGGAATGTGGCGAGGGTGTTCCCGACCAGGATCGTCCAGAAGAAGCGTTCGGGCCGGTCCAGGTAATCGTTCAGCAACTTGGCGCGGCGGCGCCCCTCGCGCATTTGTTGGCGAATCCGCCAGCGGCTCAGGTTGAAAACGCCTGTCTCCATTCCGGCGAAGAGAAACCAAAGCGCCAGGAAGGGCAGGGCAAGGACGAGCATGGAAACGCCTTCTTCCATCAACCACCCGCTCCTTTCTTCACGACTTCCGCTGTGAGTTCATGGACGCGGCGCTCTTCCACTTTGCTGGCGGTGAGGCGCAAGCCGCGGAAGGTCGCGCTCTGGCCTTCGGCGGGCACAATCTCACAGAGCTGGACGAGCAGGCCGCCGACTGTGTCCACCTCTTCCACCTCGCCAATCTCCGGCCATTCGTTGCGGAATTCGTCGATCGGGACGTTGCCGGTGAGGCGCCATTTGTATTTGCCGAGTTTCTCAACACGAAAGCCGCTTTGGCCTTTGCGCTTTCGGAATGGGCCGATCAGCTCCTCAAGAATGTCCTCCATGCTCACCACGCCTGCGGTTCCGCCGAACTCATCAAGGACGACGGCCAGGCCGCGTTGCTGGCGCTGCAAGGCTTGCAGCAATTGCAGCAGGTTCATCGTCTCGGGCACGAAGGATGGAAACTCAATGACCTCCGCGAGGTCGGGATCTGGATTCAGGAGCAACGCGCGCACGTTCAAAATGCCGATGATGGTGTCAGGCGTTTCGTCATAGAGAGGAATGCGCGGTTTGCGAAAGCGGCGCGCTGCCTCAATCATCTCGGCGACCGGCATGTCGTCCGGAAGACATTCCATTTGCGAGCGCGGCCGCATCACGTCACGCGCGGTGCGCTGATCCAATTCGACAATGCCCGCAATGATCTCTTTTTCCGAACGGCCAAGGGCGCCTTGCTGGAAAGCGTATTCGATCAGCTCCTGGTATTCCGCATCTGTGAGAGGCGGCTGAGGCTTCACCGAACGCGCCACAAAGATGCGAATCAGGAAATCGTTGAGGGCCTGGGCCACGGCGCGAAATGGTCTCGTTGCGCTTTTGGCCAGGAGCAATGGCTGGGCCACACTTAGGGACCAGCGTTCCGGGTCGCGCACGGCGAAAGCTTTGGGCGCGATTTCGCAGCCGAGCAGGATGAAGAGAAACACCAAGGGGAGGAAAAGCCAGAGCGGCCAGCCATACTGAATCGCCGCGAGGAGCGCGATGGCCACCAGCGCGGAGTTGCAGATGGAGTTGCCGAGGACAATGGTGGCGAGCAGCTCCTGCGGCTCGCGAAGCAGCTTCAGAGCGCCCGGCCCCCGGCGGGGGTCAAGCTGCGGCAATTGTTCAGCGCGCCATTTGCCCAGCGAAAACAGGGCTGTCTCACCTAAAGCGAAAAAGAAGCTCCCTGCTGAGAAAACGGCGACTGCAACAACGCCAGCCAGCCATAACCAATCCACGCGGAATGGTTGTCCTCGTTGGCTTTAATGTCAACGCGGGCGAAGGAAGACAGGAAGATTGCCCGCGGAGACGCCGAGAGGCGGAGATAGGAAAAGAGGGGATAGCAAAAGAAGAACCCTCGGCAGGCGACCGATGGAGGCGGCTAACTTATCCGCTGATCGTTCGGTCTTCCCCCTCTGTCTCTCTGCGTCTCTGCGGGAAATTCTTTCTCCCTGGCGACACCTACGGCTTGACTGCTCAAATCACGCCGAAGTCGTCTGGCTCGCATTGGAGGACAACGGCCGCATCGTGCAGGTCTCGAGCTTGGATGAAATCCTGGGCGAGAATCACCGTTTCAAAGTCGTAGGCCTGCTGCGGGTTGAACGACCAATCTCCGTGCTCAGTCACGTACCTCAGATCTTCTGTGCTTTGAATGACAACTCTCATGATTCAAAATTGTTGGCTGAGGGTCTCAGCGCCTTATGGTAGAACTTCGTCCGACTTCCAGCGGAGAACATCAGGTTCTGGCCTGAAATGGCCGTCAGCCCGATTGCCCTGAAGCTGACAAGTAAAGCAGAGCAGAAGCACGGGGAGGAAATCTTTTGCATGGCCTCAGTGGGAGCAGCGGGGTAGGCTGCGGGACAAATTCCCATGAAAACAGGGCTTCGCATGTGGTTGGCCACATTGTTGGCTGCGTTCATCTCCATGAACTCCGGCGCTGCAGAGTTAAAGGATCAGGCCGGCCTGATCAGCTCCATGTTCATCTACGAGCGCGCGCCTTTCCCTGAATGCCATGCCTCCACAATCGTTGAATCGAAGGGGAAGATCATTGCGGCGTGGTTTGGCGGCACGGAGGAGAAGCACAAGGATGTGGAGATCTGGACCTCCTTTTACGAGAACGGCAAGTGGACGACCCCCAAGTCAGTCGCCAATGGCATTGATGGGGGGAATCGGCATCCCACATGGAATCCGGTGCTGTTCCAGCCACGCAGCGGGCCTTTAATGTTGTTCTACAAAGTCGGCCCCAGCCCGGACACCTGGTGGGGCATGTGGATGACTTCCGAAGACCAGGGCCGCACCTGGAGTCAACCGCAACGACTGGCGTCGCCTTTGCTGGGGCCGATCAAGAACAAGCCTGTTCAACTGGCCAGCGGGGATATCATTTCAGGATCGAGCGATGAGGCGGGTGATCTGTGGAAGGTTCACTTTGAGCTTTCACGCGATGGTGGGAAGACTTGGAACTTCGTCGGGCCAGTGAATGACGGCAAGGAGTTCGCCGCGATCCAGCCGACAATTCTGATCCACAACGATGGGCGTTTGCAGGCCTTGGTGCGAACCAAGCAAGGGCGTCTGGGGGAAACATGGTCGAATGACAGCGGGAAGACGTGGTCAAAGATGGCTGCAAGCGCTCTGCCCAACCCGGACGCAGGCGCAGATGGTGTGACCCTCGCGGATGGAACGCACCTGCTCGTTCTAAACCCCACTTTGAAAGGCCGCAGTCCTTTGACCCTTGCTTCAAGCAAAGATGGCAAGACCTGGAAGCAAGCTCTCGTTCTAGAGAATCAACCCGGGGAATATTCTTACCCGGCGATTATACAAACGAGCGATGGGCGTGTGCATGTAACCTATACCTGGAAGCGGGAGAAGATCCGGCACGCAGTTATAGATCCGGCGAAGGTTGTGCTAACTGACCTGCCGAATCCCACAGGCAAACGCTAGAGGGGCAGCTCGATCTACTGACGGGGGGCGCGGTCGTGAAAAAAGCCAATCAGAGCGGCTCTGCATCCGCGGGGTATTCCTGGGCGGTTGTTGGGATGTTGTGGTTTGTCTGCTTCTTCAACTACGCGGATAGACAAGCGATCTTCTCTGTCTTCCCAAAGCTGGAGGAGGAGTTCGGTTTTTCTAAAACGCAGCTTGGGCTGATTGGCTCCGCGTTTATGTGGGTCTATGCCGCGGGAGCCCCGTTCGCAGGCTTCATCGCGGATCGCATGCCGCGCAAACATCTGATCCTTGGTGGATGCCTATTTTGGAGCGCAGTGACTGTGTGCACCGGATGGTGCAGCAAGCTCTGGCATTTTGTCACGGTGCGCGCGCTCGAAGGGTTCGGGGAGACGTTCTATTTCCCGGCCTCTATGTCCTTGCTCAGTGATTACCATGCGAAGACACGTTCACGCGCGATGTCGTTGCATCAAAGCAGCGTTTATATTGGGACGATTGCTGGGAGTTGGTTGGGAGCCTGGTTCGCTGAGACGCACGGGTGGCGTGTTGGTTTTTATGTATTCGGTGGGGCAGGGATGGTTTTGGCGATAGTACTTTATGCAGCTCTGCGCGAACCAAAGCGCGGGCAAGCAGAGGGCGCAACGGGTGTAGTAACAGGCGGCGCTCCGGCCGCAGACGAAAAACCAGTGACCGTTAAGGAAGCCCTAGGGTTAATCTTCGCCTCGCCCGCTGCCCGTTTTCTGTTGCTGGCTTTCATGGGCGCGAACTTTGTAGCGACCATTTTCTTGACGTGGACACCGACGTTCCTGGTTGAGAAATTCGATTTCCGGCTCACCACGGCGGGGCTTTCCGGCGTCGTGTTTATTCACCTGACAAGTGCACTGAGCGCGCCGATTGGCGGTTTGCTGGCGGACGCGTGGGCTAAGACTACTCCGTCCGGGCGGGTGCGTGTGCAAGCGTTGGGGCTGCTGTTGGGAGCGCCATTTGTTTACATGGTGGGCAGCACCGACAACGTAAACACGCTCATCTTGGTGATGATCGGCTTTGGGTTCTGCAAAGGGTTGTATGACTCGAACATCTTTGCGTCCATGTATGATCTGGTTGAACCACGGGCGCGCGCTTCTGCGGCTGGGGTTATGAACATGATCGGCTGGGGTGGGGGAGCCTTGGGGCCGCTGTTCGTAGGCTACTTCACCGACCACGGTGGAGGCGCGACCAAGATGGAGAACATGAGTTCTGCCCTCGCCTGGTCGAGCGCAGTTTATGTGGTGGGTGTGGCTCTGCTGTGCGGAGCAATTTGGCGCATGCGCCGGGTTTAACAACCCTCAGGGGCGCAGACTTCTTCAGCAGCCTCGGGACCGCGTTTCATCGCTACCATCAACAGCGTTATGTCGGCCGGTGAAACCCCTGAGATGCGAGCTGCTTGGCCTAACGTGGCGGGTTTGATTGCGCTCAGTTTCTGGCGGGCTTCCTTGCGGAGGCTTGGGACCGTCTGATAGTCAAGCCAGTGAGGTATCTGCTTGTCTTCCAACGACTTGAACTTGGCCACTTCCATTTCCTGGCGGTCGATGTAGCCGGAGTATTTCAGATCAATTTCGATTTGTTGGATGACTTCCGGCGAGAGTTCCGGCTTGGTGCCTGGAAGGCTGGAATACGTCACTTCAGAACGACGCAAGAGTTGAGCAAGGGTGTTCGTGCCCTCACGCGTTGTATTCAATCGATGGAGTTCTTCGGCGATGGCAGCTTCTTTGGCGCGGTAGGTTTGATAGTTGCGCTCCGGCAACGATCCGATGTCATAGGCCAGTTGTGAAAGGCGGCGGTCGGCGTTGTCTTGCCTGAGCAGCAGCCGGTATTCAGCGCGGGACGTGAACATCCGGTATGGCTCGGACGTGCCCTTGGTCACCAAGTCATCAATGAGCACCCCGAGGTAAGCCTGATTCCGTTTTAGAACGACACCCTCTTTCGCCTGCACTCGACGTGCGGCATTGATGCCGGCCATCAGCCCTTGCGCGCCCGCTTCTTCATAGCCGGACGTGCCGTTGATTTGACCTCCGAGGAACAGGTTCCGGCAGCACTTGGTTTCCAAGGTCGGGTAAAGTTGGGTCGGAAAAGCAAAATCGTACTCGACAGCGTAGGCCGGGCGGAGAATCTCCGCGTTTTCGCAGCCGGGGATGCTTTGGACTAGCTGCACCTGAACTTCGAAGGGCAGGGAAGTGGAGAAGCCGTTGACATAGATTTCTTCGGTCGCGATGCCCTCCGGTTCCAAGAAGATCTGGTGGCGTTCCTTATCCGGGAACTTCACGATCTTGTCTTCGATCGAGGGGCAGTAGCGGGGCCCGATGCCTTCGATCACGCCCGAATACATCGGCGACTTGTGCAGGTTCTCTCGAATGACTTGGGCCGTTTTATCACTGGTAAAGGTGATCCAGCAGGGGAGTTGCCCCTGATTCTTCTCCAGAATGGATCCAAGTGGGTATTTGCCGCTCGGCCGACCGAGGTCGCGAGGGTTGATGCCCGAATGTTCCACGTGGAACAAATCGTCTTTCCAGTAGGTGAAGAAGGGCGGGGGATCGTCACCGGGCTGGACTTCGGTCTTGGAGTAATCGATCGAGCGGCCGTTGAGGCGGGGTGGGGTGCCTGTTTTAAGGCGGCCTAGTTCCAAGCCCACCTCGCGTAAGGAGTCCGAAAGTCCCATCGCTGCGCCTTCCCCTGCCCTGCCGCCACTCTGCTGAGCACTGCCGATGTGCATCAGGCCGCGGAGGAAGGTTCCCGTAGTGATGACGACAGTCTTGCTGAGGTATTGAACCCCCAAGGTCGTTTCCACGCCCGTGACCGTCTGATCTGTATGGAGTAGTCGCGAGGCCTGACCTTGTTTGATCTCAAGGTTTGGTTGGCGCTCGCAGACCCACTTCATCCGGAACTGGTAAGCTTTCTTGTCGCACTGTGCGCGAGGAGCCCAGACGGAGGGCCCTTTCTTGGTGTTCAGCATCCTGAACTGCAAACCAGTCATGTCGGTGCATTTCCCCATCTCCCCACCCATGGCATCGATCTCGCGGGCGAGATGTCCCTTGGCCAATCCGCCGATGGCCGGGTTGCAAGACATTTGGCCGATGGTATCCAGGTTGGTGGAGAGGAGAAGGGTTTGGCATCCCATCCGCGCAGCTACGAGGGCAGCCTCGATGCCGGCATGGCCAGCCCCGAGGACAATAACGTCGTACTGCTTGGGAAACACAAACATAAGGAGCACGGAACTTAGCGCCGGGGTGGGCAAAGACAAGCTTCCGGAAGGTGATGAACGCAGAGGAGCAGAGGGAGGACAGGAGATAGCAGAGGAGAATTGTTCCACGTGGAACAATTCAGAAAGAGAGGATTTCCCGCAGAGACGCTGAGAGACGGAGGAATACGAGGAGACGGAGGGGAAGCTGGATTTTAATAGTGACCTGAAAGTAGCACTCTCCGACGGCTCCCCGCTTCCGTCCAGGGCAACCATTCGCAGCGAGGATTGTTCCACGTGGAACAATTCAGAACAGAAGATTTCCCGCAGAGACGCTGAGGGTCAGAGGAAGACGGAGACGGAAGGATTGTTCCACGTGGAACATTTTCGAGGAAAAAGTCTCCGAGATGCCCAGAAGGGAGGGCAGCAAGAGGGGCTCGACGAGCGCGCGGTCATTGAGAGGAATAGCAGAACTCAACCAAGGGGAAGCTGCATATAATAGTAAGCCGAAAGGAGCGCTCTCCTTCCCTTCTCGCGGCGAGGCTCAGTGCTTCTCTGCGGGCAGCCATTGGCAGTGAGGATTGTTCCACGTGGAACAATTCAGAAAAGAAAGATTTCCCGCAGAGACGCTGAGGGACAGAGGAATACGAGGGAAAGGAGCATTGTTCGACGTGGAAGAGACTGGATGAAAGGCGTCGCAGCTAAGTTCGAGGGGACGAAGCTGGCAATTCCAGAAAGAAGCCACCCGCGAAGTAAGTGCTACTCTTCAGGTGCCCTCTCTGCTCCTCCGCGTCTCTGCGGGAAATCCTTTTTGTTCCAAGTGGAACAAAAAGGAGAAGTGCAGTGCTCACCGAGTGCGGGGCAGTCCGGAAAGGTGCCACGAAGTGCATTGTTCCACTTGGAACAATCTGGATGAAAGGAGTCGCAGCCAAGTTCGAGGGGGCCAAGCTGGCAATTCAACAGAAACCCACCCTCGAGGTAAGTGCTAAACTTCAGATTCCCTCTCTGCTCCTCCGCGTCTCTGCGGGAAATATCTTTGTTCCACGTGGAACAATCTAGCCGCGGGCGTAACCAGAGGCTTCGCGGCGGACCTTTGTATCGGGGTTAGCGGCAAGGTGTTCGCAGAGGTGATAGAGTGTTTCTGGGTCGTCGGAGCCGAGATCTTGGGCCAGCGAGTCTACGGTCTTGGGCTTGGAGCCTAACGCTTGAACCAAGCGGGATTGCAGGGCCAGAACGGCGTCAGCGGCTTTCTTCCCGGCCTCAACGCCTGGCTGGTGGTAGGCATTGATATTGACTAGCGTGGCGTAGAAACCGACAGCGCGTTCGAAAAGAGCGATCAGGACGCCGATGCTAAATGCGGAAACTTCATCAATGGTGATCGAGATGGATTCTCGGTCTTTCTCGAAAAGGGCTTTCCGCGTGCCTAAATAGAAGCCGTGGATGTAGTCACCGGTGGTAAGGCCCGGATCCACTTCTTTGGAGCTACCACTGCGGGTGCGGCGCACGTGAATGAATGTGACGAAGAAGTTGTGAAGGCCTTCCCGGAGTTGCTGGATATAGGCGTGCTGGTCGGTGGAGCCTTTGTTGCCGTAAACGGCAAGCCCCTGGTTCACGACTTGGCCGTTTTTATCCAGTTCCTTGCCTAAAGACTCCATAATGAGTTGTTGCAAGTACTTGGAGATCAGCTCGATACGATCTTTGTAGGGAAGGACAACCATGTCCTTGGCCCCACGGCCCTGGCCAGCATAATGCCACATGGCGGCGAGTTGCGCGGCAGGATTCTGGGAAAGGTTAGTAACACGCGTGACTTTGTCACATTCAGCGGCTCCGCGCAGAAGGCCGTCGATATCGAACCCTTGCAAGGCGGCGGGCAACAGCCCAACAGCGGATGTTTCGCTGGTGCGACCGCCGACCCAATCCCACATGGGGAAGGTGGCGAGCCATCCCTCTTTGTCCGCAGTGTTGTAGAGTTGGCTTCCGGCCCCGGTGACCGCCATAGCGTGTTTAGCAAAGGTCAGGCCTGCGGCTTCATAGGCCCACTTGGCTTCCAACATGCCGTTGCGGGTTTCCTTGGTGCCGCCGGATTTGGAGATCACTACCGTTAAGGTCGTGTCGAGCTGGCCTGCGAGCTGGGCCAAAACTTTGTCCATGCCGTCCGGGTCGGTGTTGTCGAAGAAGAAGGGCTTCAGCTTGTCCTTCCCGGGTTGGGAGAGAGCATTGGCGACGAATTGCGGCCCGAGAGCC
The DNA here is from genome assembly GCA_035627835.1 of Candidatus Methylomirabilota bacterium. Lineage (GTDB taxonomy): Bacteria > Verrucomicrobiota > Verrucomicrobiia > Limisphaerales > SXQI01 > DASPKX01. The sequence continues at coordinate 683 of DASPKX010000118.1, read as the reverse complement.
GAGCCGCCGATGCCGATGATCAGCAGGTTCTTGAATGGCTGGCCTTTCTCGCCCCGCACCTTGCCGGAGTGAATCACGGACGCCGTGTTCTTGATCATCTGCAAGGTTTCGGTGATGACCTCCCGCAGTTTTGGATCGGGCGCGAGTTCCGGGGACCGAAGCCAGTAGTGGCCGACCATTCGGTTTTCGTCCGGGTTGGCGATGGCGCCGCGCTCCAGCTCCGCCATCTCACGGAAAGCCACTTCGAACTTCGGAGCCATCTCCGTAAAGAAGTTGTCGGGAAACTTCATCCGGCTGAGATCGAGCGTGAGGCCGATGCTATCGTAGCGTGTGTTGTGCTTCTTGAAGCGTTCCCAGAGAGCGGCGTTGTTGCTTTTCATAACCTCGCGGGGGCAGACTATGGAGCCGGAGCGAGCGCCCGTAAAGACCCCATGCCCGACAGACTCTTCGAAATTGTTCATGAGGATGATGAACTGCTCGCCATTAACAAACCCGCGGGACTCGTTACGCATCCGACTAAAGGCGACGAATACTCCAGCCTGGTTTCGCGGGTGCGATTGTATCTCGGCCATCCCGGCCACTTGATTAATCGGCTCGACCGCGAGACCAGCGGCATCGTGATGATCGTGAAGACGGTTGAAGCCGCCAACGAGCTGCGCAAGGCGTGGCAGGCGCGAGAAGTT
>DASPKX010000117.1:0-44928 GCA_035627835.1 Candidatus Methylomirabilota bacterium | reverse complement strand
GGCTTCTGCACGGTGTTCTGGCGGGTGAGTTGTGCCTTGAGCGATTCAGCGAGGCCAAATGAGTTCGTGTGGGCAAGGTCATCCGCCAGTCGTGAGACCATCAGATCCTGGTAAACACCATTGGGTCCGCTCGTGCTCATCATTCCGGGTCCGAGCAAAGGCTTTTGTGACTCGGTGATAATCTTTCGCAAAAGGACGGCCTCAAATTGCCTGGCAAGCTCATCGACCTTTTCATCGTCGGAAATTCCCTCGGCCTTGGCGAGGCGCTCAGGAGGCAACTGCGGGCCGGAAGCTCTGGAGTTGATTGACAGATTCATTAGCGAAGTATGAGTTCGGCCTGAAGAGCGCCAGCTTGTTTCATGGCTTGGAAAATTGACATCACATCGCGCGGACCAACGCCCAACGCGTTTAATGCCGCCGCGACTTTTTCGATGCTTGGCATTTCAGGCAGGGGAATCAGGGCGGAATTGGCCTCGGTGACTTTGGTGTCGGTTCTGGGCGTGACCGTTGTGGAGCCGGTTTGGCTGAAGGGAGCCGGTTGAGAGACATCCAGGCTCGAAGCAATGGTTATGGTGAGTTCGCCATGCGCCACGGCGCATGCCGCGATCTTGATATTCGACGTGGCCACAATCGTGCCGGTGCGCTCGTTAATGATAATGCGCGCGGCCATATCTGGGGTGACTTCGATCGATTCCACTCGGGCGACAAAATCCACCGGTGTTCCTTCCCATCCCGGCGGAACCTTGACGCTGACCGTGGTGGGGTCCACAGCTTGCGCAAGGTCGGGGTACACTTTGTTGATCGCTTCCGCCATCCGCGCTGCGCTTGTGAAATCTGGTTCGCGCAGCAGGAAGTTGACGCGCCCATCCTGCATGAGTTGCATTGGGATTTCCGCTTCCACAATCGCGCCACCCGCGATCTGCGCCACAGTGGGATGGTTCTTCTGCACATTTGCGCCTCCACCACCAGAGCTGCCGGCTGAGAAACCGCCGACGGCCAGCGCACCTTGCGCGACAGCGTAAGTCTTTCCGTCTGCGCCGAGGAGCGGAGTTTGCAGAAGCACACCGCCTTGGAGGCTCTTCGCATCACCCATGGCGGCGACGGTCACATCCAGGCGTGTTCCTGAGCGCATGTAAGGCCGAATGTCCGCTGTGACCACGACTGCTGCGACGTTCTTGGAGGAAAGCGTAGACGCCGGCACTGTGATCCCGAAGCGCTGGAGCATGTTCGCCACTGCCTGAATCGTGTAGAGCGGATCCTTATCCCCGTCCCCAGCTAAACCGACGACGAGGCCGTAGCCTACCAACTGATTCTCGCGAACGCCCGAGATCATCACGAGATCCTTAATGCGGGACGCGACCGCAAAACTTGAGGCCGTGGTGCAGCCCAGCAGCAGGATGAAGAGAAGGCGAGCCATTTTAGAAAGGGGTGACTTTATCCCAAACCTTGGTGAACCAACCTTTGCGCTGATTGTCGCTCACCGTCCCTTTGGAAATGTACTTAATCGTCGCGTCAGCAATCTGATAGCTGAAGATCGTGTTGCTGGAGGTGACATCCTCCTTGCGGACGACCCCCCTCAGCACCGCGTCCTGGGTCTCTCCTGAAAAGGCGATTTGCCGCACCCCTTCTATGACCAGATTCCCATTCGGAAGCACATCGATCACGCGCACGGCGATGCGCGCGGTCATCTTCTCAGTGTTGCTGATCTTCCCGCCGCCGGTGAACTCCTGTTTCGCATCGGTTTTCAGCGCGGGAAGCTGTCCGCCTTTGGTTCCAAATTTGCTCGCAGCCGGGCTGAAGAACAAACTGGCGATGCTCGCGTCGATGCTGCTCCGTTTCGCTGTTTGAGTGTTATTATCTTTCGAGGCGGAGTTGCTCTCCTGAATGACGACCGTGAGGATGTCGCCAACTGCGGCGGCGCGTTTGTCTGCGACCAAAGGGCGCGCTGATTGATGCTGCCAAAGTGACTGCGCTTGAAGCGGAAGCCCCGCGCATAACAGCGCCAGAGCCGTCGTTTTAAAACATGACCAATATCGTTTGCTCATCCTGAACCTTTCCTTTCAGCTCCCGCTTCGAGCGGAGATTCCGCACGCGAACGATTTGCCCCGGCACACCGTCCTCCAAAGCCTCCACGCGCGCCGAAATCTTCATTCCACTCTCGGTGTACAAAGCGTCCACCACTCGCCCGCGGCGAACAACGGTGCGGAGCCGAAGCGACCGGCTGGTCAGCAGGGATCCAGGGCGAATATTCTCCGCCAGCTCAATATTCGCTGCCTCAGAGGGAAGCTGCAGGAGAGCGTCCCGCGTCGTCAGCAAGTCTCTTCGTTCCGTCCGCAAAGGCGCATCGCGAAGGGACTGGCCGCGCACTAAAGCGGCGTCAGCAACGTAAACGTCCGACCAGTGCTGCACTTTCACCGCCAAGGAGAATGTTCCCATGCGCTCATCCCCTGCGCTCACTTCGAATCTAAGAATCATGTGCGCGGACAAACCGGACGTTGGAAGGTCGGAAAGCCGCACCGTCAATGGTTCATCCGCCACCGCGATGGGCGTCCAGGGACGAACTGCGCGCAGCTCCAAGTCCCCTGTTCGAATGCTTAACGCGGTTCTTAAGGCGTCGGCCAAGAGCGCCAGCAACTCGTCTTCCTGGAGCGGCATCGCCTTTCGGCTCACTTTTACGCGCGCAGGCCCCGTGAGCCTCACATCCTTCAGGCTGCTATCCGCAGCTTTCATTAACTCCTCCACTTGGGGCCGAGTCAGCAGGGCAGGGCGGTGGAAGGATGGCGCATTGGTCAGAAGCAACTTCGGAACTGCGCCGCCTTCACTTGCCGTCACTAGATCGCTCAAGAAAATGCCGCCGCTCGTCACTGTCGCAGAAGGCGCGAGCGTCCACTCAGCGGCCAGAAGCTGCGTCGCGGCCAGGAAGAGTAGTGTTAGCAGCCTCAACATTAGCGTCGTAGATTATTGCTCATTTGCATCATCTCGTCCGCAGCTTGCACTGCTTTCGAGTTCACCTCGTAAGCGCGTTGGGCGAGAATCATGTTCACCATTTCCTCGACCACCTTGACGTTCGACAACTCCAGGTAGCCTTGCTGCAGTCCGCCGAAACCTGACTCTCCTGGGTTGCCGGTTTCGGGCGCGCCGCTCGCCTGCGTTTCGCGGTAAAGGTTATGGCCGATGCTTTCCAAGCCGCTTGGGTTTGCGAAACGCACCAGTTGCACGCGGAAATTTTGCTCGCCGCTCGATCCACTCGTGGTCACTTCCCCGGAGGGGGCCATGTGAATGCTGGTGGTTCCGGCCGGGATCGGTTGCCACCCCCCCTGGAGCGGCAAGCCATCACTCGTGAGCACCCGGCCATCCGGCCCGAGTTTTAAACCGCCATCGCGGGTGTAAGCTCGAGTGCCATCCGGGAGCTGGACTTCAAAAAAGCCTTCCCCATTGATGGCGACATCCATTCGCTCGCCGGTTTGTGTCAGTTCGCCGATCGTGAAGATTTTCGAAGTGGAAATCAGCCGCGATCCATGGCCGATCTGCACACTGGAGGGCAGTTGGTTGCCCCCGCCGGCTTCCGCGCCCGCAAGCCGCCCTGTCTGATAAAGCAAATCTTGAAACTCGGGTTTGTTTCGCTTGAACCCAGTTGTGTTCACGTTCGCGAGGTTGTTCGCGATCACGTCGAGGTTCGTTTGCTGGGACTGCATCCCGGCGGCAGAGGAATAAAGGGCGCGCAGCATAGCTTAAGCAGGGTTGCCGAGTTCAGAAATCACTTTGCCCATGCGCTCATCATGAACTTGCACCAGGCGTTGATTGGCTTCGAAAGCGCGCATGACAGCAATCAAGTTGGTCATTTCCACAGCGGGGGAAGTGTTGGCCGCTTCCAGATAACCTTGTTGGACCCGTGTGTTCGTTGAATCCAGCGGCTGGATCGTTGGATCCGCTGGAGTGAACAAGCCGCCGGAGAGATGCCGCAATTGTTTAGGGTCCGCAAACTCCGCCAGCTTCAGCTTGCCGCGGGAAACACCACCCTGGCTGATTTCCCCGTCCGCGGTGATGTGGATGGAGCCGGCAATGTTCCTGTCGAATTGCACTGGGCCTGTCTCACTCATAACGAGGTGCCCATGCTTCGTGACCAATTGGCCGGTGGAATCCAATTTAAACTCCCCATCGCGGGTGTAAGCAGTCGCGCCGGATGGGAGCTGGACCTCGAAGAACCCGGGGCCTTGCAACGCCAAATCGGTTTGCACGGAAGTGCTTCGCATTTCACCCTGGCTGAAGTTCACGCTCACCGCGCCTTTGGGAATTCCGACGCTTCCCGCCGTCTGTGCCTTTTCCGGGTCAAATGAGCTGAAAGATATCTCCTGCTTTTTGAAGCCAGGAATATTTCCAGCGGCCATGTTGCCGGCGATCACTTCCTGCGCGAGCGCCTGCGCGTTCATCGCGGCGGCAGCTTGATACAAGGAAACGTTCACAACTGTTGCTTAGCAGAGGGTGTGCCAGCGGATTTTGGCGCGGATTGCGGCGCTTTTTAGCCGCTTGAGGGAATTCTGAAGACGAGGCAGAGGAAAAAGTTTCCCCGTGCGGTCAATACTCGCAGGTGATCTCAATCACCTCGCCGCAGCTGCATTGCACACGGATCTTCTGGACGATCCCTCCTTCTTTCACCACTTCAACGGAGCGTGTGTGATTCTCCGCGGGATCTGCGCTGTTGCCAGGAGTGGAGATGGGATGTGCCGGGCGTGTTCCGCCGCTCCGCGCTTGCGGGAAGGCTTCACGAAACGGGACAAAGGATGAAGGGCTCGGCTTCAAATTGTCCCTTTAATTTTCAGAAGCACCGCCACGCGCCGATTCCTCTCATCAGTCGCGTCGTGCTCAGGCATCGGGACTGTGTCCGCGTACCCAGCCACTTTCCGAAACTGCGCAGGGGCGACGCCATGTTGAACCATTAGGCGCCGGGCGGAATTGGCGCGGTCGGAAGAAAGCTCCCATGCCCCATACGTCTCGTCCTTGAACTGGTGCCCCGCCTCGGTGTGGCCTTCCAATTCAACGAGGAAATTGTTCGTGTATCGCGCCACTTCCCACGCAAGGCAGGAGAAGACCCATTGCCCGTAGGTCGTGAAGGCCGCATTTGTCGATTCGAAGATCGGCCGCTTCGCTGTGTCGAACACGCTGATGCGCATCCCCTCCGGTGTCATCTCCAACTTCACCTGCGACTCATCCGCGGTCGCGTTGTTATCCTGAAGTGTTTTAAGAAGATCCTGGGACAAACGGCGCAGCATGTTCAACTCCACCGCTGAGGAGGAATCAAAGTTTCCCGAGGAGGATTTCATGGCGGCCGTGTCCTTCATCGGAATGACGCCAGTAGATTCCTTTGTCACCGATGAAAACGGGTTGCGGAACGAACGCTCCACCGCCTCCTTGATCTTTTCATCCTGCGAGGTGAGCCAGAGCACCAGGAACAAGGCCATCATCGCCGTCACGAAATCGGCGTAAGCCACCTTCCAGGCTCCGCCATGATGCGCGTGTTTGTTGCGTGGCATTTTACTTCCCGACGCTCTTCAGCATCAGCTCCAGTTCGTCAGCCCCGGGGCGCAGTTCGCTCGACAGTGTGCGTCGTGCCAGTTCGACGGCCATGATCGGCGCCATGCCATTGGCGAAACCCACCACAGACGCAGCGATGCAGCGGGAATAGGCCATCTCCGATGCTCCAACGAATTCCATGTTGACCGCGAGAGGGTTCAAGAAACCGTAGGAAATCAGAATCCCCAGGAACGTTCCGACCAGCGCGGCCGCCACGTGGTGGCCGATCTCTTCGATGGGCCCGGCGATTGAGCCCATCGTCACCACGATGCCCAGCACTGCGGCGACGATGCCAAACCCTGGCATCGCGTCCGCTGCCTTCGTGAGCACCGAAATCGGTTGATGATGCTCAATCTCCATCGTGTCCAATTCCGTCTCCAAAAGAGTCTTTAGCTGGTCCGGCTTCACCTTGCCGTCCACAATGGGCCGAAGTGCCCCGCAGAGCAGCGCGACCGCAGGGGCGTTGTTCAGGAAAGTGGGATACTTTTTGAAAATGGCGCTCTCCTTCGGGCTGGAAAGATGCTCCTCCAGCGCGATCATGCCGTTGCGGCGACCGAGCATGAACAACTCATAGAGCGCCTTAAAGAGTTCCTCGTACGAATTTCGATTATGCGGAGCCCCTTTGAGCGCAGCTCCGATCTGGTGGAGGAGGTCCATCAGCACTTTCTTGGGCGACATGATAATGAGCGCGCCGAGGGCGGAACCGCAGATAACCACAAACTCCGCGACTTGAATGAGCGCGCCCACGTGCCCGCCGGCCATCATGAAGCCGCCCAGCACCGAGCCGATCACCAGCATTGCCCCGATTAATATGATCATGCGGCCCGGCGTTTCGGAGCGCTATTTAGCTCCGTTTTCTGAGCGAGGTAGTTCTTGATGTTCAGGATGGCTTGCGAATGGATTTGGCAGATCCTTGATTCAGTCACCCCGAACGCTTCGGCAATCTCCCGAAGCCGCATATCCTCAAAGTAATAAAGCGCGAGCACCTTGCGCTGCATTTCCGGAAGGCGCTCGAGCCGCTCGCCAATGATCCGGGCGAGTTCATTGCGGTCCGCGTTCATGTCAGGCGTGGCATGAACAACGTCAGGCACAGTTTCATGGCGGCACATTTCGGACCCATCCTCACTGCTGACTGCGGCGTCCAGGCACAGGAACGCCGCGGGGCGTATCTGGGCCAGCAAATCCTGGTATTCAGTCATCGAAAGATCGAGGGCGTCAGCGACCTCGTTGTCAGTGGGAGTGCGGCCGTTGATCTGCTCAAGCCGCTCCATGACTTGTTGCACCTTGCGCGCTTTCTCGTGCACCGAGCGAGGCACCCAGTCCATGCGGCGCATCTCGTCCAGGATCGCTCCGCGGATGCGGACTCGCGCGTAGCTCTCGAATGAGCTGCCCGCTTGCGGATCGAATTGGCGTATCCCTTGAAGCAGCCCGACGAGACCCGCGCTGTAGATGTCTTGCACATCCACGTGCGGCGGGAGCGACATCATTAGCCGCCCGACGACATGTTTCACCAAATGCAGGTTGGCTTCGACGAGCTGCGATTCGGCAGGGGAGCCAGGCGCCACCTTGTACCGCTGCGCCAGAGGCCGAATCGATTCGGCAGCGTCAGCCTCGGTCAGCTCGAATTCGGTTGGAGAGGTGTTTGGGTTCATGCGTTAGTTCCTGGATGCAGGCATTTGGGACGCGGACGCTCTGTCCGCATGGGCGTCGTGCAACGCGCGGATCCATATCCGACCCCACCAGCGGAACAGATAAGCGGCCACCACCGACGAGATGGTTGCCCGCCAAAGGACCACGCCGGGGGATGCTCCTTGGAGGAGGGAGAGGATGGCTCCACCTCCGAAACCAAGCATTGCGCCGAGGATCATCAGCTTTTTCATACGTTGCTCTGCTTCGCTAAGCAGAAGGTTTGCCAGCTTATAAAAGCCAATATTTACAGGGTAAACGGCACGCTTCGGGAGATTTGCCGATGGCTGCTCAGGCAGAAATTTCCGGCGAGCGAAAACGCCGCTGTAAATTGTTCCTACTGGAACCCGCCGCCGGGGTGAGGCCGGTTATTCCACGGGGGGTATGACGGCTGCGATCTGCACGTTGATGCGTGCGGGCACTTCCGCATACGAAAGAACCGCCAGCTCAGAGAACGCGGTCTCGAAGAATCGGCGGAACGCCAGGCGGATTTGTGGCGCGCAGAGCACCACCGGCGGATGCCCCGCCGCGAGCAACTGCTGCACATGCTTCGAGAGGCGGTCGATGATCGTCCGCGCCAATGTCGGATCCAGGGCCAACGCAATTTCTGTCGGCGTGTGGCGAACGCCCTGCGCGATCTGTTGTTCGAGGCGCGGGTCGAGCGTGATCGCTTTCAATCCGCCTTCGCTCTGGTAAACCTTGGTAATCTGGTGCCCCAGGGCCTTCCGGGCATGTTCGGAAAGTTCATCTGGGTTCTTGGTGAGCCCGGCGTAGTCGCCCACTTTTTCCAAAATTCCGGCAAGGTTGCGGATACTGATTCCCTCAGCGAGCAGGTTCTGGAGAATGCGTTGGATCTGGCCCACGCTCAGCTGTGCCGGAACAAGTTCATTGACCACTGTGGGGTGCGTTTGCTTCAGCGTGTCCAACAGGTTTTGCACATCCTGCCGCGTCAGGATTTCCGACGCCGAACGCTTCACCGTCTCCGAAAGATGAGTGACAAGCACAGACGCCGCGTCCACCACGGTGTATCCCGCCAGTTCCGCATTCTTGCGTTCGACATCTGTCACCCAGGTCGCGGGCAATTGGAACACCGGCTCTGTGGTGGGGACACCCTTGAGCACAACCTTGCTATTGGACGCATTCATTGCCAGCCAATGGCCCGGCATCAACGTGCCAGTGGCAATAGGCTGTCCCTTAAGCAGAAACTGGTAGTCGTTCGCGTTGAGCTGCAGGTTGTCGCGCAAACGGATCGGCGGGATAATCATGCCCATCTCTTGCGCAAAAGTTTTTCGCACGCCTGTCACGCGGTCCAGCAGGTCGCCACCTTTGCGGGTGTCTGCCAGCGTCACCAGCCCGTAGCCCAACTCAATCTGCAAAGTTTCCACAGCCAGCAGGGACTCGAGCTTTTCTGGTGTGGCCGCTTTTACTGAAGTCGGCGCAGGCGCTGTCGTTGGTGTGGGGTTCAGTTTTTGCGCGGCCCCCTTTCGAGCCATCGTCCGCGCTAGCACGGCAAATCCGATGGAGAGGATCAGGAACGGGAAGAGCGGGAGCCCCGGCACCAGGCCAATCACCAGCAGCATGATGCTTAATCCCTTTAGGGCTCGTGGATAGATCAGCAGCTGTTTCCCGAGTTCCTGGCCAAGGTTGTTTTTCGAAGCCGCGCGCGTCACAAGCAAACCAGCAGCCATCGACACGATGAGCGCCGGGATCTGGGAAACCAACCCGTCACCAATGGACAGAATCATGTATTGCTGCAGGGCGTCCGCCACCGGCAGCCCGCGCTGCACAACCCCAATCACGAACCCGCCGACAATGTTGATAAGCGTGATCAACACCGCCGCAATGGCGTCGCCGCGCACGAACTTGCTGGCCCCGTCCATCGCGCCGTAAAAGTCAGCCTCCTGCTCAACTTTCCGCCGCCGCGCTTTGGCTTCCGCATCCGTCAGCACTCCGGCGCTCAACTCGGCGTCGATGGCCATCTGCTTGCCTGGCAATGCATCCAACGTGAAACGCGCCGCGACTTCCGCAATGCGCCCTGCGCCTTTCGTGATGACGATAAAATTAATCAGCACCAGGATGGCAAACACCACCAAACCGACCACGAAATTGCCTCGCACCACGAAGTTCCCGAATGCATCGACAATATGCCCGGCGTAGCCGTCGAGAAGGATCAGCCTGGTTGTGGCCACGTTCAACGCGAGCCGGAAGAGCGTCACGAAAAGGAGCAGGGTGGGGAAGCCGGTGAACTCGGATGGCTCGTTGATGTATAAAATGACGAGCAGGATCAGCAGCGATAAAGCGATGCTCACCGTGAGCAGCAGATCCAGGATCATTGCCGGGACCGGGAGGATGAGCAGAAGGACGGTGGCAAATGCCCCGCCGATCACCCAAAGGTCACTTTGCGAGAACAGAGACGCGAGCGTCGTTTTCGCTTTTTCCATATAGCTGATTGTCTTGAGCGAAGTAGCGATACCGGTTCACGCGATAGACGTGCGCCAGGATTTCCGCGACCGCGGCGTAGAACTCAGCAGGAATCTCGCCACCCACTTTGGCGTGCTTAAGCATCAGCCGCGCCAACGGTTTGTTTTCGATAATCGGGATCTGATGTCGCGCCGCGAGTTCGCGCATTTTCAGCGCGTTCAACCGGGCGCCTTTGGCAATCACCTTCGGCGCGCGCATGGTTTTTCGGTCGTATTTTAGCGCGATGGCCAGGTGAGTCGGATTCGTTAAAAGCACATCTGCCTCAGGCACTTCCGCAAGCATCTGGGCCTGGGTCTTTGGTTTGCGACGCCGCCGCATGCGCGCTTTCATCTGCGGGTCGCCCTCCATGTTCTTGAACTCTTCCTTCACCTCCTGCTTGGTCATCATGAGGTTCTTGAAGGTGTGCCAGAACTGGTAAAAGTAATCCGCTCCGGCAAACACCAGCATGCAAACCATCAGCAGGTTTCCGAGCTTCAAGGCTGTTTGTGCCAGGAAGGTGGCAATTTCTGCCGGACCGATTGCCGTGAAGAAAATCGGGTCATGAGCAATAGACTTGAAGGTCTTCCATGACACCACCCCCACGATGGTTAGCTTGATAACGGAAAAGAGCGCCGTGACGAGCGCCTTCTTCGACCAGACGCGCTCAAACCCGCTGATCGGGTTCAGCTTATTCCAATCAAGCTCCAGCGCTTCGCTCGCGAACCGAAAGCGCGTCTGCAATCCGCCCGCCGCCAAGGCCGCTCCTGTGGTCGCGAGCGCCAGAGGCGCTATAGCGCCGGCGAAGAACCCAAGCGCTTTGCTGGCATGCTCTGGCAATTGATCCGCTGTGATCTGGATATCGTGCAGATGCGAAAAGCACTGCCTCATAGCCGGAACCAGCTCCGCGTAAAGAGCGGGCCCAGCCATCTTCAACGCCAGCAACCCTGCTCCCACCACAAACAACGTCTGCACTTCCGCCGAACGGGCGATCTGCCCTTTATTGGCAGCCTCCTCCAGCCGCTTTTGTGAGGGCAATTCTGACTTTTCGCCCGCTGATTCACTCATTGCGCTGCCAGCAGGTGCAGGATCCGTTGGAAATCCTGCGGGATGCGGTTGAGATAATTCATCAGGTGCTGGGCCATCACGCTGCATGTCGAGCCAAACACCATCATTCCTGCGAAGATCCTGAAGGGGAAACTCTCTGAGAACACGTTCATCTGCGGAATCATTCGGGCGAGAAACGCAAAGACCAGGCTCACCACAAATGAAAGCGCGAGGATTGGCGCAGCCATTTGCAAGGCCACCACGAAGATCCTGCCGGACAACGCGAGGACGCTTTCCGCAAGCTCCGTCGAAAGATGCGCCCCGCCAGGCGCTAAAACGTCGTAGGACTTGCGAATGCCCAGGAACAGCCATGCATGCAGGTTCAGCGAAAAGAACAGCGCGGTTCCGAGCCAATGCAGCATCACCCCGGGCACAGGCAACATCCCGCCCGACCCGGGGTTCAGCGCAAATGCGGAGGTGAGCGCGAGTTCATTGGCGATAATGCTCCCGGCCATTTCTGCCGCGTGAAACACGAAGCGCGAGATGAATCCGAGCAGCAGTCCAATGCATGCCTCCGTCAGACAGATAAGGAGCAGATCGCTGACCGGGGCGTGCGTTGCGCTCATCGGAGGCAATGCTGTGGCTGTGAGAGCGGATGCCAGTGCTGCCAGCGCCGTGCGCAACATGATTGGAACGTGCGTTGTCGAGATAACGGGAAAGACTGCGAACAAGGCGCTGACACGCACAAACACGATCAGCCATGGCGTCAGTTCAGGCATATCACCGTGCCATGTCGGGTATGCGCTCGATGAGCATGATCGTGAACTGCATCAGCGTTCTCACAATCCATGGCAACGCCAGGGCCACCGTCCCCGCAATTGCCGCGACCTTCGGCACAAACGAAAGAGTCTGCTCGTGGATCGATGTCACCGTTTGCACAAGGCTGATCGATAACCCAATGCCCATTGCAGTCACTAAGATCGGCGCGGAGAGCGACACCGCCTGCCAGATGAGCGCTTGCAGAACCTCAATGGCAAGTTCCGGGCTCATGTCACGGCGAAGCTCTGCAGCAGTGACCGGGTGATTAGGCTCCAGCCATCCACCAGCACGAACAACAGCAGCTTCAACGGGAGCGAAATGGTCGCAGGCTGCATCATCATCATGCCCATGCTCATCAACGCGGTGGAGACGATCAGATCAATCAGGATGAACGGGATGAACAACAGGAAGCCCATTTGGAACGCAGTCCGCAGTTCGCTTATGATGAATGAAGGGATAACCACCTTCAGCGGAAGGTCAGACGGGCTCGTCGCATCAGTCGCGACAAAGGAAGCAAACATTTCCACATCTTTGGGGCGCGTCTGCGCGAGCATGAACTTCCTAATGGGTTGCGCAGCCGCTGCCATCGCTTGCTCGCTGGTTATGGTCTGGGTTTTGTAAGGCTGCAGTGCGGTGCGGTTGATCTCGGACCAAACCGGTTCCATCACGAAAAACGTCATGAAGAGCGAGAGGCCGATCAGGATTTGATTTGCGGGCGTCCCTTGCAACGACAACGCGGAGCGCACAAAAGAAAGCACGATCACGATCCTGGTGAAGCTTGTCATCAGGAGGATAATTGACGGAGCCAGTGAGAGGAGCGTGATCGCGAAAAGGATTTTGATCGAGGCATCCAGATCCTGCGGCTGCTGCGCGGATTCAAGTCCGAGGTTCAGCTTAAATGGAACCAGTGAATCGGCTGCCAACGTGCTTCCGGACAACCCCAGCAAGGCCAAGGCGACGATCCAGGCAGAGGCGAAGCGTGGGTGGCGAATCATATCAACGCTGCTGAATGGCCCGCAGGAGCATTTCGCCAAATGCAGGCGGTTCTTCCGGCGCTGCTTGAGCTTCTGGTTTCGGCGCGGGGGCGTCCGGCAAGGCGGTGAGCATCGTCATTCCTTGGGGGCCGGCGCCGACCAGGAACCGTTGCTGCCCATACCCAACCACCACAACACTCTGCCGCACTCCCAGCGACTTTGATTCGACGATTTGCAGCCCCTGCCGTGCCGCTTGCGCCCTCTGAACCCACCGAGAGCCCTTTAAGAAACGGAGCGCCGCAAACAACATCGCGACGACAATCAACAGCGCGCCTGTGAGCCGCATGGCCGCTTCGCCCAAACCGGATCCCGGCGCGGTCGCCAGAGCGCGGGGTTCGGCGGCGCCGGCGCTAAGAACACCAAAGAGCATCACTGCAATAACGGCTTTCAGCTTCACGCGAGTTCCGTGATTTTGATGCCGTAGCGGTTATCCACCACCACCACTTCACCTTTGGCGATCCTTCGGTTGTTCACCCGGACTTCCACTGGCGCGTCCGGCGGCGTTTCCAGTTGGATCACCGATCCCACGGCTAGCTGCAGCACCTCCCGCATTGGAAGCGTGCATGAGCCAAGCTCAACGGTGACTGCCACCGGCACATCCAGGAGCAAATTGAGATTTGGAGGCGTTGTGTTGTTGTTCATGCTGCTTGCTGAAGCGAGGTTATTTGAACAGCCCGGCGGTTGTTCTGAATTCCAAGGCGGCCTGAGAACTTCTCCAACGCGCTGACGCGAACGATCACTTCCTCCACCGTGGCCTCCTCAAGGTAAAGCACGTCCCCGACATTCAAAGCGGCCACTTCACGCGCCGGGCAATTGTTGATCTGCCATTCCGCGCTCAGCGGCACCTCAATCGAGTCCAGTTCAGGCCGCCAGGCAATCGTCGAGCCGCGTTGCGCGCCGGTCGAGCTTGGGGCGGCCGGCGGCGCTGCCTCCCCAACAGCGGATTCAACCGCAGGGTAGGGGAACGCTAAATGCACCTGCTCGACGCATTCTCCGAACGTAACTTCTAGGTGAAGAATGAACGTTGTTGTTTCAGGGCTTGAAGTGCGCAAAAACAGCGGATTGGTTTCATGCCCAACAATGGTGGGTTTGAACCGGTCTTTAGCCCAATGGTTGCACCACTCGTTAATAAAAAGCTGAACAACCTGCTCCAGAAGCGAGACCTCAATCGACGTCAATTCTCTCGCCGCGTCCTGCGCCTTGCCCGGCCCACCCAGGAGCCGGTCAACAAAACTGAGCGCCAGCCGCGGTGAAATCTCAAAGATGGATGTCGGCGCGGCAGTATCCGTTTTAAACAGCACCAAGTGCGAGGCCTGGGTGAGCGACGAGGCGAATTGTTCGAAAGGCGCGGTTTCCATCGAGGTCACCTGCAGCCCAAACTCCGTGCGCAGAAAGATCGAGAGCAAAGCGGCCAGCGAATTGGCGAAATCGTCATGCTCCTGGCGGAGCATGCGCTGGTGCCGCTCCGAAAAAGCCACTTTGTTCCGGAAATCCAGTCGCCTCGCGGGTCTCGCCTCGCGTGGCCGGGTATCCGGCGCCACGGCGGCGCCCGGAAATGCCGTGATTGACCCGCTGTCGATTAAATCCGTGCCGTTCATGTTATTGAATTGCAAACTCGGTTAGGTAGATCTCTCGTAGAATTTCTTTCCCGAGAATGTCATTAAAGACGCCGATCAATTCCGTGCGGATGATGTTCCGCATCTCCGGCTTCTCGAGGTCTTGAATGGTCTTCGAAGCCAGGACGCCTGCCGCAGCATCGCGTAATTCCGCATCGTGCGTTTCCACCAGGCTTTTGATTTCTTGATCGCCGCTGACGAGCGTCAAGTTGGCAACCAGGTAGCGTGTGCCCGCGGTGCCCGCAACATTCACAAGCACCTTCCCGCCCAACGGCGCCGTAAACTTTGCCTTCCCCCCTTTTGCCGGCTTGGCGTGGGAATCGTTCGACTTCGCTTCTCCAGCGCTTTCCTGCCCGGCCTTGGCCCCTTGCAACTTCGGCAGGAGGTAGAAATGCGCGACACCAAAAGCCAGGGCTGGCATCAAAACGATGTTCGCGATTAGTGGCAGGAAGGTCTTGAGACCTCCGCCGCTGGCTGCGGCCGGCTGCTTCTCCGCTTCTGAGGGTGATTCGGTTTTTGAGGCCATAAACTACCGTTTCAGGTTCACTATTTCCTGAAGAATTTCGTCTGAGGTGGTGATGATCCGGGCGTTCGCCTGGAACCCTCTCTGTGTGCTGATGAGCGAGGCGAACTCTCCGGTGAGATCCACGTTGCTCATTTCCAGGTGTTCAAAAGCAATCGAGCCGAGGCCGTTGCTGCCCGGTGCGCGCGATTCCGGAGCAGCCCCGCCCAGCGGTCCTGCATTCGCGATTCCAGAATAGAGATTGTTGCCCTCTTTCCTCAGCGCGTTTGGATTGCTGAAGCTCTGCAACAACACCTGTCCGCGATAGTACTTTGTCCCGTCATTGAGCGTGATGCGGATTCGGCCGTCCCCCTCCACATTGTAGGCTGCAACAGTCGCGTTCGCGGCTGCCCCGGCTGGCGCTTCTTCCGCTGTGATTCGGATATCGCCCCTGGCGCTCATGTCTGCGTTGGTGAATCCCTGCAATCGGTAGCCATTCCCGGTGGTTAAATAGCCATCCGAGCTGCGCCTGAAGTCTCCTGCGCGCGTCACGAACTCCTCGCCCGTTTGCGGGTTGCGCACGACGAAGAAGCCCTCGCCAGCGACTGCCATATCATCGGGCCGCCCCGTCTTCGTGACGGTGCCCTGCGAAAACAGGTTCGTCACAGACCCAGTGGTCACGCCTGAGCCAATTTGCGTCTGCTCATCCAATGACTGGCTGAAGGCATCTTCGAACTCTGTTCGTCCGCCCTTAAAGGCAACGGTGTTCGCATTAGCGATGTTATTGCCGATCACATCGAGCTTCACTTGATGCTGCTGAAGCCCGCTAACCCCCGATGTTAATGAACGAATCATACTGTTGCTTCTGGTTCGAAGTTCCGATTGACGCGGATCACTTCAGAAAGTGAGTAGGTGTTGTTGTTCACAAGGAGCTTCGGCGCGCCATCCTCCAAGACGATCGCATCCACCGTCCCGGTCAGGATTGAATCGCCCTCGCCTCGCGTGGCGACCGTGTGGCCAAGCAGGGCGCTTGCCTGGAGGCGCTCCTGGTCACCGCGCAATAGTGAGATCTCCTGGCCCATTGCTCGCGTTTGCTCAAGCGCGCTGAACTGCGCCATTTGGCCCATAAAATCTGCGTCTTTAACGGGGTTCAGTGGATCCTGAGTGGTCATCTGAGTTATCAACACTTTCAGGAAATCATCCTGAGCCATCGTTTTCGTCGGCACCCGGGCAGCGCTGTTGCTGTCCGTTGTTGTCGCTGAACTCACTGGAGGAATCGTCGCCATAAATTTATGCCCATTTTTGCCAGCGCGCGCTCAGCGCGGCCTCAAAGGTGGCGGCTGGCGCGTCAGGTTCACTGGGATCTTCGTCACGGTGGTCTCTGTTGCCATTGCGCCCACCGCGCGAGTCTTCGCTTCCTGCTTCCGACCCGCTTCTCAGTTCTTTCAAAATGATCCCTTCCTGAGCCAGGGTGGCTTTCAGTTCCAGCCAATGGGCGCTCAGCTCATTGCGATGCGCGTCGCTGCAGGTGGCCGTCACTTCAACAAGGGCTTCTGTTCGGGTAAGCTCCAATCGCAGATCTCCGCCGTCCGATGTGGGGATGCGAACATCAACCTTCGAGCCGCCGATTTGCCGAATAAGAAGGGCTTGCTCCCGCATCGAGTTCAAAAGATCCGAGCGTGTTGGATCCGTGTAGGGCGCTTCTATCGCTGCCGCTTCTTCCGGTCCGTGGACTTCCGTGGCCCCGGCCTCAACCCCCGCAACCGGAGCTGTCACATCCGCCGCGGCAATTCTTTCCGGCTGCGATGGCGTGTGCGGCTCAGGTAGAGCGGCAAATTCGGCTTGGTCAGTGCGGAAACTCATGTCTTCCTGCTGTTGAGCAGCAGGCGTGCCATCGGGTTGAATGTCCCTGGCGCTTTGGTCTTCCACGTCCATTCGTCCTGCTTTCCTGTCCGGCTTCAAAGCGCTTTTGCACGGCACAATTTCGGGCGCATTGATCTCACGGGGTGGGGCGGGCGCGGCTGGCAGGGGTTCAGGAAGTTGGGCGTGTAGAAGCGCCAGGTGAGCTGTCGCAAGGGAGCCATCCAGGATGATCACCCCTTCACCTGTTGGCGCTGCGGCTTCCTTGGAATCCGCGCGTTTGGTTTCGCTTGCGTCAGTGGTTGTCGCCGCGGGCAGGAAATCCGGCAAAACGAACAACGCACTTTCTCCCGCAGCCGGGGAGGGGAGTTCCGGCGAACCTACTAAGCCCGGCGTACATCCTGCCAATGCAGGAGCCGGCGTGTTGGTTGTCATTTCTTCGCTGCCTTCGGCGCGAGGTATCGTCGTAGCTGATCGGACAACTCAGCGGCCCGCTTTGCCGCGCCTGCGTCCACTTTCAGAAGGCTTTCAAGAATCTGGGCGGACTCATCTTCCTTCATGGAAGCCAGCAGCTTCACAATCGCGCTGTCCTCCATCTCGTTCAGGATCTGCGCGGCGGACTCCGGAGCCATGCTGGCGTAGATCTTCGCCTGCTTCTTCAAGTTGGGGATCTCGTCCGCCTTTACCTGCACGATTTGCTTGTCCAGCTCCGCCTGGAGCTGCTGCACGCGCTGCATCGCGTCGTTCAGCTCAATCCGCTGCGCCTTGAACTGCTCGGCGACCGCGTCGATTTCCTTGCGCCGTTTTTCCAGCGCCTGCCTCTCGGTCTTGAGTTCACTCACCAGCTTGTCAATCTCCGGGTTGCTCGGATTCCACACCGGGATCTCTGGCTTAACTTGCGCGGCCGCATGGGCTTGCTGCTCTGCCTGGCGCGAGACCATCAGCGTCAACGTGCCGAAAAATGTGGCCGCGCCGATAAAGGTGGAAAGAACGGGAGAAGTGAGAAGCCGCTTCACGCTGCCTCCTTGATGTCATTGCGGAACTCGTCCAAAACCTGTTGCTCCTGCGCCAGGCAAGCCGCGGCGTGCGCGCGAAGATGCGTTTCGCGTATCTTCTCGACAGCTTCCTTATCCATGCGCGCCTGCATCCAGCGAGCGCGCGCGGTCTCGCAAGCTGCGCCCGCTTGCTTCTCCCGAGCCAAGGCTCGTTGCAGCCGCTCCTGCATCAGTTGGTGAAACTCGCACCATTGCTGGAGGGTCTTCGAGTCCACCTGGCTTTCCTGCGCGCACCGGGTCGCGAGTAGCAGCGCTTGCTCGCGCACCCGGCGCACCTCTTCGCTCGCTGCCGCCAGCGTTTTCAACTCCTCAGCAAGCTTCGTTGCAGCCTGCTCTTCAAGGTTCATGCGATGTTCCCGAACAGGCTCAAGGGTGAATTTCCACTTTTTCATTTGCTTGGTTTGATTGTGGCCGCGCTCAGGGCTGCTTGAAGGAGATCCCACGACTCCGCGCACGGCCGGCTCTCACTCACAGGCTGCCGCAAAAACTTGTTCAGCTCAGGCTGCGCGCGAATGGCCCGGTCCACTTGCGGGTTTGTTCCGCTGACATACGCGCCGATGCTGATCAAATCACGATTCTTACGGTACGCCGCAAGGAGTTCCCTCGCTTGCGCCGCGAACGCCTGGCGGTCCGGCGCGGTAAGCTCTCGTTCCAGGCGGCTGATGCTTTCCAACACATCTATCGCCGGAAAATGGTTTTCAGTGGCCAGAGACCTCGTGAGCACGATATGCCCGTCGAGAATCGACCGGACCGCGTCCGCCACGGGTTCATTCATGTCGTCGCCTTCCACGAGCACGGTGAAGAAGCCGGTGATGTTCCCATGCTCTCCCGGGCCCGCGCGTTCAAGCAGCTTTGGTAACAACGCGAACACTGACGGGGTGTAACCTCGGGTTGTCGGCGGCTCTCCCGCTGCCAGGCCAATCTCCCGCTGCGCCAGCGCAAAACGAGTGACTGAATCCATCATCAGCAGCACTGACGCGCCGCGATCCCGAAAGCTCTCCGCGATGGTCATGGCGGTGAACGCGCCCTTCAGCCTGGCCAATGCAGGCTCGTCCGATGTTGCAACCACAATTACCGACTTGCGGCGGGCCTGCTCGTCTAAATCCCGCTCCAGAAACTCCCGCACTTCGCGCCCGCGCTCCCCGATCAGCGCAATCACGTTCACGTCCGCCTCCGCTTTGGACGCCATCATTCCCAGCAAAGTGGATTTTCCAACACCGCTCCCGGCAAATATCCCCAGCCGCTGGCCTTCACCGCATGGAATAAACGTGTCCAGCGCTTTGATTCCAGTTTGCAGCTGCTTGCGAATGCGTTGCCGTTTGAGAGGGTGGGGGGGCTTTGCGTCCGTCACGGCGGTTCCCGTTGCCGCAACTGGTCCAGCGTCATCAATCGGCTCGCCGAATGCGTTCAGCAATCTTCCCTTAAGGTTATCGCCAATCGGTGTGCGGAGCCTTGAATTGAGCGCGGTCACTTTGCACCCCGGCGCAATCCCGGTGCATTCCTTCAACGGCATCAAGGCCAGCCGTTCACCTCGAAACCCCACCACTTCCGCGAGGACGCGGCTGCTCCCATCTTTCGGCTCGATCGCACATAGATCACCCACCGCGGCCAAAGGCCCTTCTGACTCAATCACCACTCCAACAACCTTGGTGACCTCGCCCGTGCTCTGCGACAATGGCTTTTGCCGCGCCGCCAGCGCGATTCTGCTAAACCTGGCGCTCGGCAATGATGGCGTCAGGCCGAGCATAGAAGAGCCTCCCGAACCTGGCTTAGTTTTGTCGCCCGACTCGCGTCAATGATCCCGAACTTGGTGCGCACGACACAATCACCTCGCGAAAGATTGGCATCCGCCACGAGAGCAGCTTGATCACAGACCCCGCCAACTTCCTCATGCAAGCGCTCCAGCAAATTGAGATCTTCCGGATGAAGCCGGATCTCAAACACCGCGCTCGGCGCCAATCCATCCACTGCTTCCTTCACCACAGCCGCAATGCTTTCCGCGCTGATCGGCAGCGCCCCGACAATCTTTTCCACGTATGCAACTGTTATCTCAGCCAGATGTTGCTCCGTTTCCCGCGCCACTTGGTCAACAGCGTCGCGCAGTCGCTTTAGCAATGCCTGCTGCATGGTGATTAGCTCTGCCCGTTGGTCCACGAGCTTCTGTCCCAAATCCCGCTGCCCAGCCTCCCAGCCCCGCTCAAACTCACGCTTCAACCGCGGCACAACGTCGGCCTCCGTCTGGCTCGCGCGGCCAAGCCGCTCCACCCGGACTGCCGTGACCGGCGCTCCAAAACGGACCCGCTCAAGCTGCGATGGCATCGGCTGTCTCATGCAACGAACTCAAATCCAGTTCCCCTTCAGCTTCAAGTTTCCGCACACCTTCCAGGATCCTCATCTGCGCCCCCTCGATGTCCTTCAGCTTCACCGAAGTTAGGAATGACATTTCTTCGTGGACGGTTTCCGCCGCGCGCTTGCTCACCGCGCTTAACAATGCCTCTTTCAGCCGCTCACTCGCCGTCTTCAAGGACAAGGCCAGATCCCGCATATCGACTTCGCGCATCACCTTCTGGAGCGAGGTCACATCCAGTTGGGCCAGATCTTCGAATGTGAACATCTTTTGTCGGATGGCCGCGCTTAAGTCGGGATTCGATTCATCGAGGTTCTTTAAAATGCTCTTCGTTAAATCCTTATTCACCGCGTTCAATAAATCGGCAGCCGATTTGACCCCGCCCGTCTGATTCACAGCTCGCGTCGGCTTCACAGAAACACGTTCGCAGAGGCCAGCCACCACGCGCTCGACCACTTCAATCGGTGTCGCCCCCAGCGTCGCCAATCGCTCCACCACTTCCTCCCTCAAGCCTTCGCGAAGGAGCGTCAGCAAACCGGAGCCTTTTTCCGGGGGCAGGTAGCTCACCAGCAGCGCGATTGTTTGTGGTTGCTCGCTCTTAACGATGTTCAGCAATTGCCGCGGCTCGAGGTCCAACAAACCGCGCATTGCAGGCACAGGCGCTCGCGATGGCGCAACTCTGCTAATAACTGTGTTCGCCTTGAACATGCCCACAGCCTTCTCCAAAGCGGTTTGCGCGAACTCAACTCCGCCCCGCAGAGACGTGCTCGCCATAATCGCCACTTCCGTGAACTCCTCCAGGATCTCCTGCTGCAGCCCCATTGGAATTAACGTCTGCTTGGCCATCTCAGCGGTCACTGCCTCGATCTCCGCCTCCTCCAAATTCCGTAAAACCTGCGCCGCGCTCTCCTGGCCAAGCATGATCAGCAGGATCGCGAGTTTTTGAATTCTCGTGAGCTTGGACGAATCTACGCGCGTGGTGGAATCACTGCTCATGATCACTTCTTCGGCTTGCCCATCCAGGTGCGAATGGCATGGGTCATGTTTTGTGGATTCTCCCGGATCAACTGGTTGAGCATCTCCACCGTCAGGGTCGGAACCTGCCCGCCCCGATCCGAGCGCCCGCCATACAATCCTGACGCTCCGCGGCCCTCGCCAACCGGCGTTCCGATCGGGATGTCCAGGTCAGGAGCCTTCTTGATGCTGCGCCAGAACAAGCCCAACACCACCACCGCGAGCGCCGGCGCGGCCGCGTTCCTGGCTAGGTTCCACCAGAACTCCCGTTTCTGGTCGATTTGCATCTGCTTGGTCATCTCCACAACGGCCTGGTCGTTGAAGGGCATTTCCTCCAACGTCACCGCGTCTGTGCGGCCTTCGATCGATTGCACGCCCAACGCGCTCTGCACGATCTTTCTCAGCTTCTCCAGTTCCTCCGGGCTGCGTGGAACGACTCGGCGCTCAGCGCCAACGCCCTCGGTCCTCGCCGCCACAAACACAGCGGCGCTTAAGTGCGAGATGCTCCCTCCGTTCTGCACCAGGTTGCTGGTCACCTTGTTGATCTCGAACTGCGTGGTGGTGACCTTTTTCTTTGTTTTGTTGCTGTTCACCGGCGACGCCGCGACAGAGTTAGTGTCCGCGCCGCCACCCGGATCGACCCCGGGCGCGCCGCCGTTCGCCGTTGCGGTCATCGTGTCCGTGTTCTCGTCGTTAATTGTTGTGCTGCGCGGAACCTGGCCTTCGGGATCGTACCGTTCCTCGGTCTTTGTCAGCGTGTCGAAATTCAACTCCGCGGAAACGCGCACCACTGCCTGCCCTGCGCCAAGCACAGTGTTCAGCATATCTTCAGCCTTCCGCGCGAGGTATTGCTCCAGGTTCTTGCGAATCCCCAATTGCGTTTGCGTCATTCCCACTGTGGACGACTCATCGATCATGTCGGTGAGAACATTGCCGAGGTTGTCCACCACCGTCACATTGCTTGCTGCCAATCCTTCCACGGCGTTCGCAACCAGAAACCGTATCGCCGAGACCGTCTGCGTCGGCAGCGGAGCGTTGCCGCGAACCTTCACAAACACCGACGCCGTTGCCTTCTTCTTCTCATCAACGACCAGCCGGCTCTCCGGCAGCACGATCATGACCCGCGCGCTCTCGACCGCTTCGACCTGCGCCACAGTTCGCGCAATTTCCCCTTGGAGCGCCCGCACGTAGTTCGCCCGCTGCACGAAATCGGAGATGCCAAAGTTCGATTTGTCGAAGATCTCAAAGCCCACCCCTTCGCCCTTCGGAATGCCTTTGCTCGCAAGCTGCATCCGGGTCGGATGCACTTTGTCTCGCGGCACAAAAATCGACCCGCCGCGGAGCTGGTATTGGATGTTGCTCTCCTCAAGGGCCGAAACAACTTTTGCCGCCTCGCTCTCGTCGAGCCTCCCGTAGAGCAGCGCGTAATCCTGCTGTGAGGACCAATGAACAAGGAACGCCATTCCCCCAACCACCGCGAGGGCCGCGCCCAGAATCGTGATCCGTTGGTTCAGGCCGAGTTGGCCCCAGATCGTCTGCAGTTGCTTCAGCAAATTGTTCACTGGATTTTCACCTCACTCAAACCTGCATCCGCATCAGCTCCTGGTACCCCTCAAGCAGCTTGTTGCGCATCTCCACCATGAGCTGGAATGAGATGCTCGCCTCTTCCATCGCAATCACCGCCTGGTGAAGCGGCACTCCTTCACCCGCGAGCAATCCCTGCACTTTCCCCGCAGCGTCGGCCTGCCGCCCGTTCACCTCACGAATCATCTCCCCGAGCGTTTGTTCGAAAGAGTTGCCCGCCAGCGGAAGAGAGCCTCCTCCCGGCCGGAGCGCGCTGATTTTCTCAGCGTCCGCGGGGTTAATGATTGACGCAGTCTCTCCAAACGCCTTAACGAAATTCTGATCTCCCTGCAGCTGGCTGATTCCAGCGGATGGCGTTAATGAGAGCGGTCCCATCGGTTAGCGCTTTCCAATCTGCAACGTCTGCAAGGCCATGTGCTTGGCATTGCGGATGACAGCCAGGTTCGCTTCGAATGCCCGTGAGGACACGATCAGGTCCGCCATTTCCTCGTGAATATTGATGTCCGGGTAGGCAACCATTCCATCTGCATCCGCGTCCGGATGGCCGGGATTGTAAATCAGACGCGGAGGCTTGGTGTCCGCGCGCACCTGCGACACCCGCACACTGCTGCCGGCGCTTGGATCCAGCGCGTCTTTAAACACGCTCTCAAAGACCACCTGCTGCCGTTGGTAAGGCTTGCCGTCCGCCGTTCGGGTAATGTTGGCCTGCGCAATGTTCTGCGAGATCACCTCCATGCGCACCCGCTCAGCTTCCAAAGCGGAAGAGGCTGCCTGCGCTCCAGGAATCAGCGGAATCATCCAACCCTCCCTGTAATGGCGAGCCTCAGCTTCAGGAGCGATCCCGTGATCAACTGGGCTTCAACGGCATGCGACATCGCGTTTTGCTGTAGCGCCAGCATCTCTTTCTCGAGCTGCACGTTATTGCCATCGTGGTTCACCGTGACTGCGCTGCTGTCATGCGCTACACGGGGCGACACGTGGGAGATGGCATTGCGGTCGCCAGCTTTTAACGCCGCAGCAAGGGAGTTCTGAAACGAGGGATCTAGGTCAACCCGCTTATAACCGGGTGTTTCGACGTTCGCGAGGTTGCTCGCGATCGCTTCGTGCCGCAGCGTCGTCGCGTCCAGCATTCGCTTGGCCGCTGCATAGTTTGCCTGGTCGAATATTCCCGTGAGCATTTTGACTCAGCTGTTGCCTAGCAACGGCTGTGCCACCGGGAAAACGACGGAAATTACGCGTAAAATCGGTTCGGGACGCCGGCGAGCAGGAACTTTTTGCCGACTGTCCGAATGCCCCGGCAGAGTTAACCAGCCAGGGTCGAACTTTCCTCATCCAAACCATCCGCCCCATGGCTGACGCCATACTCGCTCAGTTTGTTGCGCAAGGTGCGCACGCTGATGCCGAGCTTCTTTGCGGTATGCGTTCGATTCCCGCCGCACCGTTCCAGGGCTTGAAGGATGTGCATCCGCTCCAGGGTATCCAGCGGGATGATCCCTTCTTCAACGGGCGGGGCAGGGGGGGCTGCTTCCTGAGGAGCCGGTGTCACTACCGGTTCGGCAGCGACGATCGGCGTGGCCATTGCCAGTGATGGAGTTGGAGCTGCTTCGGCGGGCGCAAACCCAAGATGATCCACCTGGATATCCTCGCCATCCGTGCAAAGAATCACCGCGCGCTCCACCACATTCTGCAACTCGCGCACATTGCCCGGCCATGAATGCCGGCGCAGCACATTCATCGCCTCCGCGGAAATCCCACTGACGCGCACCCCATGCTTTCGGGACAGCCGTTGCATGAACTGCTCAGCTAGGTACGGAATGTCCTCCGAGCGGTCCCGAAGCGGTGGCATATGGATCGGCACCACGTTCAAGCGGAAGAAGAGATCCTGGCGAAATTCTTTCTTCTCAACGCTCTCTTCGAGCCGCCGATTCGTCGTGGCAATCACGCGAACATCAACCTTGATGGTCTTATTGCCGCCGACGCGCTCAAATTCCCGTTCCTGCAGCACACGCAGCAATTTAGCCTGCACCTGCGGCGAAACTTCACTCACTTCATCGAGGAAAATCGTTCCTCCATGCGCCAGCTCGAAACGGCCCTCCCGCTTGTTCAATGCCCCCGTGAATGACCCTTTCTCGTGGCCGAAGAATTCGCTCTCGATCAGGTTCTCCGGTACCGCCGCGCAGTTGAGCTTAATGAAAGGGCCGTGCGCGCGGGGGCTTTCGCGGTAAATAGCGCGCGCGACCAGTTCCTTGCCGGTGCCGCTCTCGCCCTGGATCAAAACAGTCGCTTGGGTTCGCGCCACTTTGCGGATGAGCGCACGGAGTTGCTCCATCGGCTTGCTCAACCCCAGCATCTCCTGGCCGGAAAAGTCTTCTTCCTGGCTCAGGAACTGGTTCACGCGCACAAGGCGGTTGAACTCATCCGCTTTTTTCAGCGTGAACTCGATGGTCTCCGAGGAGAATGGTTTGATGAGATAATCGAAGGCCCCATCCCGCATGCAGCTCACAGCGGATTCGACCGAGGCAAAACCCGTCACCATCACCACCAAAGGCCTTTGAGCGCGTGTTTGAATGCTCTTCAGGAGCGTGGTGCCTTCGCCGTCCGGCAGGCGAACATCCAGGAAAATAACATCGAAGCTATCTTTGAGGAGCAGTTCCTCCGCCGCGCTGATGGTCCCGACCGCGGCCACATCGTAGCGGCGGTTGCGAAGAATCTGCTCCAGGTTCTTCCGGACGATCAGGTCGTCCTCGACCACGATGATTTTTTCAATCGGCATTTAAAGCAACGCGAACCCCGGCCTGGCGTTGATACACCCCAGCCGCGTGCCGCGCGCTTTTGCTTCCGATCGATGAAACGTGGCTCACTGGCACGAGCCCATTTCTCAGCATCAATTGCTCGTTCTCACGATGCAAAGCAAGAATCCGCAGGCCCAATTCCTGCGTCCGCGCCAACAAACTGAGCATGTCAGGATGCTCCATTTTGGCGTCTGCGCTTAGCGATAACCAGCTGGTCCGGTTGGCTCTTATCTGTGCCAACGACGTGCCTAATTGGGCAAGCATCTTTTTCTGCCGATCCACAAAGCTGCCCCAATTGAGCGTTCCTTCCTGCTGCAAACGCGCGTTCTGCTCGCTCAGGAGCATCCATGCTTCGCTGCATGCCTCATGGTGCGCCTCCATTTGCGTCCGGAGCAGTGATAGTTCGTGCGGGAACTCCATAACACTAAACGATCAATTGGCGGGCTCTGGCTTGGCTCTGAAGTCCTCCGTCGCCGACACGAGCCTCGCTGTTTTCCCTTCCCATTCGATAAAGTTCTTTCGCCACTTCGCCATCTTCACGACCTCGGCAACAGACACAGCGGCTGGCGAGTCTGCTTTCACAGCGGCGGCCCCTTCGAGGATTTTGTCGAACATCTCCGTGGCTGCCGCAGGTTGCTTTAGAGACTCATAGACTAACCCGACCTGGTAAAAGATGGGCAGCTGCCATTCCGGCGAGCTGTCCAACTGCACGAGCTGAAGATAAATCTGCAGTGCGCTCGTGAAATCTCCTTCCTTCGCGAGCTGGTTCGCGATGTCTCGCCCGGTGCGCTGCTGCCAATAGATCCACTTCTCTGGATTGGCCAAAGATTCTTTCTGCTGCTTCTGCAAAAGCCCCATCACCTCTTCCAGTGCTTCGCTGTTCCGGTTGAGCTTCTTCAAGGCTTCTGCCAGGAAATACCGCACTTCCGGGGCATCCCCGCTTTCTGAAGCAATCGTGAGATACGACCGCGCCGAAGCAATCGCCTGGTCCCATTCACCCAGCGCCGAGTGGCATTTCATCAGCCGAAACAGGATCTTGGCGCGGTCAATGATCGGGCCATCTAGTTTTAGAACCCGTGTGAAGAACTGCGCGGCGTCCTTATATTTATCGCTTAGATAATAGGTCTCAGCGATCTCTGTCTTAGCCCGAACCACCGTCTTTTGGTATGAGCCTAGTTCCTCCCCGGTCAGGTTCAGCGAAGTGGATATAACCGAATAAAATTTCGCCAATGCCATTTGGTTCAGCCCCATGTCCCGATAGAGGTATCCCTGCCGGAGGAGAACTTCCGGCAGCTTGGGATCATTGGGAAAACGCCGGGCAAATTCGCCATAGACCTGTTGCGCCTTGGCATGCTGGCTTGCCTCCGCCAGCGCTTCCGCCATCTCCATGTAGATGTCTCGGCGCTCCTTTTCGCTCAACTTTTGCTTGAGCAGCCCGATGTAAACCTTCTCCGCGACGTCATGTTTGCCGTCCTTTGTCATGCGGCGAGCCAGCTCCAGCCGTGAGCGGATCGGATCCACCTCCTCGATTGCGTTCAGCGCCGCTGAAGCCTCTTCCACCGCTGCATTTGCCGCGCCGTTCGTCGCGGCGTTCTCATCCGCAGCCTGCAGAACGCTAAGCGTTAAAAGGAGTATGGCTAACAATCTCTTCATTTCACAATGTAGGTGGCCGTGCTGGAACCTGGCGCGTTGGCGGGCTGCGCTGCGCCATTCGGGAGCACGACAGTTGTGTCACCAGTCCCGTTCCGATTGAAAAACCTGAGGAACATCTGTGGTGTCACTGCGGGCGAGCCGGGGGCGGCAGGGGCTGGCTGGGCCGGGACGTTGCTGCTGGGAGAGGAGGGGAGAGCCACGGGTGGAGCAGGTTCATTCGTGGAAATAGCGGGCGCGGTCCCAGGATCCGCGGTCGGAATCGAATTCGTCGCTCCTGTTGCTGTTGGGCTGGCTGGCTCATTATTCGTCTCAATCACCACGGGCCTGGCTTCCTCCAGCGGCTTCATCTCATATCGCAGCGCTGGATCGATCGGCTTCTCCTCACGCAACGGCATGATCCCCACTCGCGGCAGGTACGCGCTCCTTCCTAGATGCGCGCTGGCGGCGATCGCCGCGCTGACGCTGAGCAGCCAAAGTCCTTTCATATGCGTGAGAATCCGTTCTCTGCCCTGGCGCCTATGCCTGGGTTATCGTGTGCATCGGCCATGGCCGTGAAAACTTGAATCAGTTTTTTAGCGAAGATCACTAAAGTCGCCACCAAAGCCTGCCGATGAGCTGGTGAATGAATGAAGTGAAGGCGCAACTCCCCCGGCTGGACCGATCCGAAATTCTGGCGAAGGTCCAAAACTGCCCGCGTCTTCCCTCCCTCCGCAGCATCGACACCGCCTTGCGCGATCTCTTGAACGCTGACCAGCGTTACACCCTGCAGATCTCCGAAGTCATTCGTCGCGACCCAAGCCTTACAGCCCGCCTCCTCCGCTTGGTTAACTCGGTTTACTATAGCCTTACCACCCCGGTGAATAGCATCGAGGAAGCCGTGTTCTACCTGGGCGTCCGCCAAATCCGCCAGCTCGCTATGGTCACTCCAGTGATCGAAGATTTCCAAAAGTTAGCTTCCCGCACCCCATTTCCCTGGCGCAGCTTTTGGCAACATTGCATTGCTACAGCTATCCTCACGCGCGAAATCACCAATTCCGTGGTCCAGGTTAACGACGACTGTGACTACATCGCCGGCCTCGTTCATGATGTGGGCAAAATTGTTATGGCTTCCGCCTTCCCGGAACATTTCCGCGAAATCTATTCCAGCACCCCGCCGCACCAGGATTTGCTGGAGCTAGAGCGAACGCTGCTCGGCATGGACCACGCCGAACTTGGGGGCGCTTACCTCGAAAGCCATAACCTGCCACGCGTGATGATTTACTCCGCCCGCTACCATCACGAACCGGCTGCGGCGACCGAACAAAGCTCCATTGTGGCCGCCGTCCATATCGCCGACCTCCTGGCGCGCAAAGCCAAGATAGGCAACTCCGGCAACCCGGCTGAAGTGGATGAGCAGGATTGGAAGAGCAGCCCCGCCTGGGATTTGATCTTCAAGAACCATTCGGAGGTCGAGATGGCCATCACCCGCGGCAACTTCCAACGCACTGTGGAAATGCTCCCCTCCATCCTAGACGGCATCGTTTAGCTCCTTGCTGCGGTTGGGCCGCGCCCGCGCGGTCTCTATGGTAGGCCCGGCCCCCGACCGGGCGAGCTTCACGGCCTGTAATCAACGGAGCACGGGTCTCCCGACCCGCCAACCAGGTTCCGCCGAGGCTATCGGCAAGAATCGAGCGTTGGAGACGGTGCAGTTTATAGCGCCGATCTCAACACCACTCACTTGGCAGCCCCGTCACCCGACCGGGCGTTCTAACGGAGCGCGGGTCTCCCGACCCGCTAACCACGTTTTCCTTGCCTTCGCCCCTGCGCATTCTGCACACACCAACCACGAGGAAGAAGATTTCCGTCCGCTGTGTGCAACAGCAGCAAAGGAAAATCCGCAGCCCTATTCGCTAAACTAGCAAACATCGCCGCGTGATCAGGCCTGTGAGAGGAAGTCGAGCGCCGCGCATGTTCTGCAAGGCTCCGCAAAATCCTTCTAAAATGTAGTTGACGATGTGCGGTGATGTTTGGTTTACATGCATCCAAGCTCGCTAAGACAATTCCCTTCCGCTGATCTCGATTCGCTCAAGAGAATCTTCTTGGATGCTTAACAGCACCCCGACTGCAACTTTGCGGGTGCCCAAGATTAATTATATGCCCCTCCAGAAGTATTGTGACGCCGTTCGGCCCATTCTGTGGCTGAGCCGGAATTTGTGCCCTGCCATCGTTTTTCTCGTATTCGTCCTCGATTGCCGCGACACAAAGGCTGAGGCGAAAGGTGGTATTTACAGCATAACGGAGGTAGCCGTTAGCGGGCAGGTGACCATCTCAACCAATCTTTTGCCGAGCCTGGCCGCTGCCGAGATAAATCAACTGGAGCCTGGGGAACGGGCTATCATTCCCCCGACGATCATTTCACGACGGCAGGGCGTTACGACAATTCTCAGGGTCACGGAAATCACGGCATTGGACGGCTCCCTCCACTTTAAAACCAATAAAACAACCTTTTACGGAGGCGGCAATCCCGGTGGCGGGCAACTACCTGGGGTTAACTGGGCGGAAGATGAACCGAGTTTGCTAACAGAAGACCCACAAAAGAGACATTTTGCTTCGGTAGACGATACTTTTCACAAAGACGGGACGATTACGCGAACAACGAACCGCTGGGTTGGGTTTAAAGACGAGGAAGCCCTCCGTGCGGCAAACAACGCGGCGGGCAGGGTGCATGAGCGGGGAGCGCACCATACAAGAGTCACCCGCATTATTCCCGTGCCGATTGGCGAGAACAAGTATCGGATGCAGGAGAGCTCGTATGTTGAAATAGCGTCGGGTCTCTCCTATCAAGATAAAAACGGTGATTGGCAGGAAGCTGTGCCTAAGTTTGAGCTCATCAACGGGAACGCGGTCGCAGCTAAAACCTTAACGGGCGTCACTCTGGCGCCAAACGTCGCAGATCTGAATCCAGTTGAGATGCGTTTGCCCGATGGAGCTATTCTGCGGAGCCGAGTGTTGGGCCTCGCCTATTTCGACCGCCGCTCCGGGCGCAGTGTTGTTATCGCAGAGGTTCAGCCGAGCGAGGGGGAGTTAGCTGGGAACGAAAGCGAAGTGGTATACCGCGACGCATTCAATGGCATAGATGCGGATATTCGCTACGTCCTTTCCAGAGCAGGCGTAGAACAGGACGTAATCGTCAATGAAGCTCCGCCAACGCCTGAACTTTTTGGGTTTAATTCCGCGGATGTGCAGCTTGAGGTTATCACCGAATTTTTTCCCCCTGTCGAACCCCAGGTGACGCGGAAAATGATTCGACACGAGCTGGACGCGGCCAAGAGGCAAGGGATGGCCGAGCCGGACGTTTATGATGATCTTGTCGATTTCGGATCTATGCAGTTTGGGCATGGGCAGGCGTTCGGCATGTGGGAACAGAACGGGTCAGTCAAACCAGCTTCCGCCGTTGCCATGAGGAAAAGATGGTTCAAGAAGGAAGGCCGCCACATTCTTTTTGAAGCCATTGGTCATCCGGAGATTAAGCCTCTCCTTGATAAATTACCGGCGCACAAACCTCGACCTCAGGCGCGGGTTCCCTCGAATACTCGTGTGCTTCCGGTGGCTGAAGTGAGCCCTGGAACGAGGCCTGCTTCCCTTCGCCTCGCAGTGGCAGATCTTCCAAAAACCGGCGTCGTGCTCGATTATACGGTGATCTCCAGCTACACCGCGCCAAGCATGACCTTTGCTGCAAACGTCACGTATCATGTAACGGGACAGTTGAACATCACGGGGCAGCTAACGGTGCAGGCAGGGGCCGTAGTGAAGTATGCCTACGGCGCAGAGGTGGTGGTAACCGGCGGAACAATCGTCGGGCCGCCGCCATCAGGGGGGAAGGCATACTTCGTGGCTGACCGCGACAATACGGTCGGTGAGACAGTAGTGGCTGGCGCCCAGTCTGGTCCCTACGCATCCATTGCTCTTAAGCTTGTTAACCTCAGCGCTGCTGCGAACCTTTCTAACTTCGATATACGAAATGCCGGAAAGGCGTTGTACGTCTTTGCCGGGCCACCTGCTCACACGTTTTCGAACTTTAGGATCATGGAATGTGATCTGGGCACAGAATCCATGTATACGACTGTGAATCTAACTGGCACGCGATATTGCGAGGTGCCGACCCGGTATTACCAAAACGTGTCCGGAAACGTTTCGGACTCCGGGTGGGTCACAGATTGCGGGTTTTGTGCGGGTGATGTGCACAGAGACAGCCCTTTAAATTCAACGACGATTGTTGTTCCTGGTTCTCAGGCGGGAGCCATTGATTGCGCAGGAGACAACGACTTCTTTAAGTTTCAACTGAGCGCTCCCACGTTTGTGAGCATTTACACGACCGGAACCACGGACACGTACGGGCATTTGCTGAATTCCAGCAGAACTGTGCTCGTGAACGCAGAAAGCGGAGGCTCGGGCCAGAACTTTAGGATCAGCCGCTACCTGCAAGCAGGAACATACTTTATCCGTGTTCGACATGCGAGCACTGGAACTGGGGAGTACGTCTTGAACGTGCTTCAAGACAGCCTCGTAACAGGGGTGAGCAATCTCACAAGTCCCCAAAACAACTTTGCTTCCTGGAACGGCATGCGTTTCACAGTTGGAACCAGAGAAATGATCGTTAGCCATCTTGGTCGGTGGGTGATCAGCGGAAACAGCGGCACGCATGCGCTTAGGCTCGCCCCCCTGAATGGGGCACCGATCGCATCCGTCAGCGTCAACACAGCACAGCAGGCAGCGAATCAGTTTGTGTATGCCGCGCTTTCCACCCCAGTGACATTGACGCCTCACACCACCTACGTGCTGCTCTCAGAGGAGACTGGTCTTGGAGATTATTCCTATAGCGGCCTCATTGCTGGCGTGTCGGTGAGCCCCGACGCTCACTCCCCTGCAGCCGCATACGCGGAACTGGCATCACCCAACGCCCATATTGTTCAGGAGGCCAACAAAACTTATGGTCCTGTAAACTTCATGTATACCCTAGGCGCCTCGGACGACTATGGGAACACGCGCGGGAACGCCAGCAACCTCGCGGCAAACGCCAGCATCAACGGGACTATTGAATCAGCAGGGGACAAGGATATGTTCAAGGTGACGCTGATGAGCCCTGGTGTCTTGCGTGTCTACACGACGGGCACCACCTATACTGTTGGGGAATTGCAGGACGCTAATGGCAATCGCATTGGAGAGGTCGCGAGCAATTCTTCCTCCGCGAATTTTGAATTGATGGCACAGTTGGGCGCTGGCGTCCACTACCTGCAGGTTTCTCACGCATCGCCATCCGGGTTCGGGGGATATACTCTGCACTCATCGTTCGCGGGCGAAGGGAGCAGTGGGGGCAGTCAGACGATTGCGCCTTTAGTCACCAGCACGACGCTGGATCCGAGCACTCGGAACAATTGGGATGGGTGGATAGGTTTCGCATTCACCGTAGGCGCCACTCCGGTGTCGGTCACCGAACTCGGCCGATGGGTCCGGTATGGAAGTTCTCAGATTCACGAGGTGCGCTTGTGCACCATGGATGGCAACCCGGTGCCGTACGCCTCGGTGTTCGTTAACGCGATTGGGAGTAACCCGGGCCAATACGCTTACACGCAGCTTGGATCACCAACGGTGTTGGCACCGAACACGACTTATGCGCTCATGAGCAGTGAGTCAGACGGGGAAGACTCCTGGCACGAGGAACGACATACGCAAATATCACTATCAGGAGTGGCGACTTCCCCATGGGCAGTCTACTCAAGTCGACAAGGGCCCACGGTGGCAGTCCCGCCCATCCACGGTTCGGTTGATGGTGAGGGACGGAGCTACGTGCCTGTGAGCCTTCGGTTTCAAAGCGCGGGTAACTCGCCTCCGACGCTTAGCTCGATCCCGCCTCAAACCCTCTTTGACGGTGGCTCGAAAACCGTCACGTTGTCGCTCGGCGATGCTGAGACCCCGAACAACCTCACAGTGACTGTCGAATCGAGCAATCCGGGTCTCATTCCGAATAACCAGGCAAATTTATTTGTGAGCGGGAGCGGGCTCAGCCGCACACTTACAGTTACTCCGGCAGCAGGGCAAAAAGGCGATTCTGCCATCACAGTGACTGTTGCTGATTCAGGCGGCGCCTGGGTCAAGCGAGTATTTCACGCGCGCGTGGGACCAGCTCAATTCGCGATTTCACTGCCGACATCCATTACATATCAGGAGAACGAGACCAAATACTTGTTTCTGGAATCGCCCAGCGTGACGAGCAAAGTGACAGATCCTGTTCCAGCGAACACGGTTGCGGGAGCGAAGCTCCGCATTCAGCTTGAAAACGGCATCTCCAGTGAAGACGAGGATCAGCTCTATTTGTATTTGTCGGGAAGCGCCTCAGACGTTGGACCTGCTTACTCGTCGTTTCGAGCGGAGGGAGCGAACCTGTTCCTACAGAACACGCATGTCGCAACCCTTCCAGCGCCAGGGTCAGGCCGCTCGGGACTTGTCCTCATCGCCAAAGGAGCCGCCGTGGCGGATATCACGTTTACCCCAAGCGCAACCGTGGAGCACATGGATGGCCTCCTGAAGAACCTCGTATACTTCAACAAATTGGAAGCTCCCACAGTCGGCACACGCACATTGAGCATCTCCATCGTAAGCGCTAATGGCGACGTGACTGGGCCTCGGCGAATGGGAATCGTAGTGACTGAGCAGCCTGATGCTCCCGCAGCTTGGGATGTGACTGGATACGTGGGAGCAGGAGGGCAGATCAGCCTGAACCTTGCTTATTGGGATGCTGATACCACCAGTCCGAGTGTCCTTCTTTCCCAGCCACGCTATGGGACCGTCACCTTGGGAACACCGCCGCTGGCGACTTACACCGCTGCTGCCGCCCCGAGTCCAGCGGTTGACGAGTTCACGTTTACAGTTTCAGACGGCGTGACAGCAAGCGCGGTGGGCAAAGCAACGATCTATGTTGGGCAAGGGGCAGTTCGCGCGGTCAATGCGGGCCCTGATTTAACAGCCTTCGTCAATTCCCCAATCCAACTGTCAGGTCAGGCCACATCTGCGGCCATCTGGACTGGAACTGGAGCAGGGCCGGTCGCTTTTTCAAGCGCCACGACCCCTACGACCTCCGCGAAGTTCTTTGTCCCTGGAGTGCACACCGTGCGTCTGAGTATAGGACCAGCTCAGTTTGATGAAGCAAATGTAACAGTGATCGATCCTGTGACTTTCACGGCCGATGCCGGACCCGATAGATTTGCTAGTTCCAGCTCCGCTTTGACAATAAACGGGCGTGCGAGTTCAGATACTCAAGAAGCTATTACATATCAGTGGCTGCAGATGAGCGGGAGCACTCTTGCCTCACCTCCAGCTGGAGCTGCCCTCAATCTGGTGGGCGCTCCAAAGGGGACGTACATTTATCGGCTCGTCGCCCGGCAAGGATCACTCATCGCGACCGACGAAGTGGCCATACACGTTACGGGCGGGAGTAAGACTTGGACATTTGATGCCGATTTCGAGGAGGGGTCGCGCACCGACGTTACATACGACGAGGTCAAGCATGCCCTTACCTTGTCTGAAGTAAAGGAAGGCCTGCCGCACATTGACTTACTCGTTCATTTGGAGCCACACCAGCAAATACCAGCTCTTGTGCGTCTGGACGCCGAAAGCGGAGAGGTGCTCGGCCAATTCCGAGCTGGACCATACACAGCTGTTGCGACTGAAGGTGGCGGTGTTCTAGCAGCGTTTGCAGATCCCAACGGGGATACTTGGGCGATCGTTATGTTAGACAACGATCCTTTGGATGCCGGAAATCATAGACCCATCGTGGCCATGCGGTTCGGGGTTACCACGGGAGGGACGCGTGGCCGCAAACTCCCCGACGGAACATTCGTAGCTGATTCCCACGGAGAATATCTGAAAGGCCCGTTCAAATATAATACATGCAGGGACAGAGACACGGATGGTTTTATCCGCACTGCCCAAGGGTTGCAGCCCCCACTGGAGTGGCAAATGTCGGGTAATGTAATCCCGAGCGGCCAAACCCTGTTAGCATTGGCGCAAGATGAAACAATCAGCGAGATTATCGTTACTGACTTGGAGAGCCTCTCGGGTTGGAGCCAGCATGGGAATCATGTTCTCAGGTTGTTTGGAGCCAATGAGTCGTTCGGCTTTCATGGGTTTGAGGAATATTCGTCAGGAACTCTTCAAAAGAAGGAATCTGTCGCGTTGGCTTGCAACTCCGTTACTGGGTATAAAATGGGCTTTGGCCTACAGGTCAGCAACGGCGATTACTGGACCTACGCAACAGTCCAAAGTGTAGGCGCGTTGTTCAAAATCACAGGGAGCGAAGCAATATCATGCGCAACTTGGCCAGCGGGTGCGCCCCAGTTGATACGACGAGATCCTGTGTCTGGAGGAGCGTGGTTCGCAACGCTGGCGAGCCCTGGAACGGTTTACCGGATCGACGCGGCAGGCTCGCAGACCGGGAATCAACAAATGGCCCCTGCAAACCATGACATCCTCGGGTTAGCAGTTGATAGGGAAGGCGGCGTCTGGGCGACAACTTCCAGTACGTTGTCTCGGCTGAAAGCGGGCAAAACCGAAGTCGAGACGGTGGACACTTCGTGTTATACCTCTCTAGGTGCCATGGGATTCGATTGGAAGGGAAGACTGTGGGTTGGAGCATCCAAGGACGGGGAAGCAGGCCATGATCATAGCCGCGTGATACGCATCGACCCAGACTCGGGGCCGGCCGGTGCGATCACCCACGACCGGAGTCTTAAATGGACGGGCTACGAGAGCGTAACCTTGAAAGCTGTTGCAGGGCTCGGGGAGATCAGTAGCCCTGCGCTCGCGGGTGAATGGCGGATAACCAATAGTGTTCCAGAGGAGTCACCCAATTGGGCCGAAGTTAGATGGAACTCGGACGAGCCAACGGGCTCCTCGATTGCGGTGGAAGTCCGGGCGGCGAGCACAGCAGCGGGCCTGACCGCGGCGCAATGGTTCTCCGTCGCGCCGACAGGAATTGGTGGGTTGAAGGTTGGGACACTGAACGGAATCCAGGGGAGCTTTGTGGAAGTGAAAGTACTTTTTTCCCGCAGCTCAACGGGAGGGGGCAAACCGGTCCTGCACGACTTGTCTATTTATTCTTCAAACTCGCCACGCACACTCCTCCAACAGACCTACCACCCAACCGAGGATGATCTCTTTTCCGTGCAAATGAACAGCCCTGGGATGTTGTTGGATGTGCTTTCAAACGACAGAGCTCCCTTGCTGACGCTGACTTCAGTCAGGGCGCCACGATTTGGATCGGCAAAGGTCGTCGGCGGTAAGGTTGAATACATGCCAAAACTAAACACGTCTGGAGATGACCGTTTCATTTACTACGTCACAGATGCAGATGGAGGCGTTCACCAAGCCTTGGCGCGGGTAAATATTATGGCGTTATCCGCACTGCCTCCAGTCCAAGAGGCTCACGGCGCTTTGGCAGGATACCCGCTACCAACGACAAGCGACACATCGACAAGATTCTTAGAAGGCGTTAGCCATAGAGTGGAGATTCCTCACAAGGAAGAATTAGGCGTTCCGGGTGACTTCACGATTTCTTTCTGGATGGAAAAGCTGTCGAACGCGGAGGGCAGCCCCGGGGTCGAGTCGGCAGATGGATCGCGACTGCTTGGAAAAGGGGGGCCAGGAAATGAGGCCTTTGGGATTTATGATCCTGCGGGGGAGAACGCAAAGCTTGAGTTCCGACGGCACAATGCGAATGGGGTGTCTCAAAGTGCATTCACCGAGGAAAACTTTCCTTTTGGAGTCAAAAGGCACGTTTTAGTCACCTGCAAAAACAACGTCTTACAGTTCTATGTGGATGGTGCGGTGGATGGAGCTTCGATGACCTTTTCCGGAACAATCCGGGCGAACACAAATCCGCTCACGATTGGCGCGGCAGAAGGTGCGAGCGCGTTTGGGGGGACTATCGGAGACGTGCAAATTTATGATCGAGCGCTTACCGACCCGGAAATTGCCTCCATCTTCCGCTTCTTCTACGAGCCCGCGATCGGCGCCGCTGCGTATTCCCGCAAAGACTCGTACCCAGCGATTGCCGCAACTCGCGATCTGGTTGGCCGATGGATACTGAGCCAGGCTGGCACCGAACTGGCTTCTGCGAAGGTTTTGGACAGAAGTGGAGTGCCTATCCCCGGCATTGATGGAGGCTACGAGGAGTGGGCAGCCATATTCGGCTCCCATGGCGATCTGCGTTGTGAGCAAACAGGGAACGCGCCTGTGGCCCGACTGGACTTGAAATCGCGGCGAATGCGCGCCCTTCCTGGGGACAGCCTCGAAGCTTTGATTGAGCCGCTGATGAACGACTGGGACGCTGACAACGACACGATCACCTTGGTGAACGATTTCCCGCGGCGCACAAAGTTTGGGAATGTTCGCATGGGGCTGAACAACCAACTCTGGTATTTGCCGGACCTCCAAAATTCTGGGGTTGACGAGTTCAGCTATACGATCAGGGATTCAACTGGCAAGGAAGGGTCGGGGAAGGTGCGAGTAGAAGTCCATTCTGTTACACCGCCAGTTATCGATGAATTCACCGTGACCCCAACGGGAGATTCCCACCAGCAACCTGTTTCGATGAATTTAACCGTGAAGATCAGGCGGGGCGAAGTTGGCGCTTCTGATTTCGGGGCTGACTTGTTCCGAGGATTTAGGGGTGGGGAGCTTTTTGAGGAAGCCAGCATAGAGGGCCCGGTCCCTACCACCCGTCCGGAGATCACCCAGGTTTCTTTTTTCGCGGGTTCACGTTTGCTGGGAAGGAAGACCAGCCCATCAGCCCCGACAGTAGGAGAGATCGAAACGTGGAGTTTCGCCTGGGGAGAGATTCCTGCCAACGTGCATCAACTTTACGCTGAAGTGACCGACGCGTCGGGGATGACGGTGCACACGGACACACTGACGCGAACTGTGACTGCGCAATTCCCTAATAACCAAGGACCAGAGGCGGAGGTGCGAAACTTTGCAGCTGAGGACACGCTTGGATTTTGGACCTTTGACTTGGAAGACGGCGATGGACCAGACCCTGCGGGAAAATCCACACAAAGATCCACGATCATCACTAACACTTTGCCAAATCTGTCCATCTTCGCAGGCGATCAAGACGAGGTTTTGACGGACATCTCCTTCGTCTCGTATCAGTTGCGACTCTATTCCGCTAACGGCGACTTCCTTGGGATCATCGCAGCAAAGCATTCTCTGGATCAAGTGCCCCAAGGTCGGCTCCCGCGTGCGAGCGGCCTCCGTGACTTGCGACTGGATCTCCAAGGGTATGGCAACGGCGCCTATCAGTTAGAGTTGGTCGTGAGCGATGGCATCCACGAAACCATTTCGGAACCGTTCGGATTTGTGCTCGCATCGGCAGCCCAGGTCGGGGTGTTCCGGTTTGAGGAAGAGGACGCGATTGTCACCACCGCTGGATTGCCGATTCGCATCGTGCGATCATACGACTCAACTGCACTTGGGGACGGTAATTTTGGACGCGGGTGGCGTTTGGACCTTTTCGACGTGAACGCTGAGTTCAACGAGCAGCGGGCGCAAATGAGCGATATACTCTCGGACGAACCCTTTACCATGCGCGTGGGCGGCGGTCGTGATGTCACATTGACCCTGCCGGGAGGTCGGCGAACGACGTTTGCGTACCTGGTAACGCCTGAACCAGCGCTCTTTGGACTGGCATTCCGCGCGAAATGGGCGGCTCTGCCAGGAGTGACGGCGAAGTTGCGCACCCTAAATTCGGGTTCTGGCGAGGATTGGGGTGACAATGTCATGTTCAAGTTAAACACATTGGCATACTGGCAAAACACTGGGCTCGCCTGCCCGATCGTTAACTACGACATTCCAGCGCTGGCCCTTGAACTAGAAGATGGCACCATTTACACCATAGAGCGCGAGCATTTAGGTGATTTCAGGACGCAGGTCTCACCGGGAGAGTTCATCTTTGTGCCGGCACGAGGAGCGTTGCGGGTGACGGGGATCACTCGGCCAAACGGGGAGCGGTTCCGCGTCAGCCTGCACGGCATCGAGCACCTGCTGCCGTCGGGGCAAGTCACGCGCTCCCTCTACTTTGAACGTGGCGCGGGAGATCGCATCATCGCGGTGCGAGACACAATGGTTGCGAGTGATCCGGAGCTTGTCCGCTACGATTATGATGGGCTCGGCAATCTCGTGGCGGTGCATAAGCTTCAGAATCGTGAAAAGCGACAGTACGCAACTACAGTTTACAAGCATGACGAGATGTTTCCTCATTACATCAAGAAGGTAATTGATCCTAGGGGGATCGAGGCCGCGAGAACCGAATATCAACCAGACGGCAAGTTGAAGGAAATCAAAGGAGCAGACGGGCGGACGACAACTTTTACGTACAATCATCAGCCAATCAAGTCGACGGCAGTGTCCCGGCAAATCGCCAAAGAGGAATCGGGAGTGGAAACAGCGACCGAGATGGACCAGCAAGGCAATGTCGTTCTCGTGCAGCAGGGACGAGATTTGCACGGCTCCGGGGGAACCGTGTGGTCGGAGACAGCTCGTGAGTTCGACGAAAGAAATAATGTCGTCAAAGAAGAGGTGGCTTTGGCAGAAGGAACTCTAAAGACCGAGCGGGCGGTCGCATATTTTGAAGCAGCCCCGAACCTGCCCAGCAGTATTGAGACAACAACCCCTGGAGGAGCGCGGACTCTGGAAACCTTCAGCGAACGCGGCAGGTTAACCTCCACCGTCGATGCGAGGAATTACTGGTCCAACCCGGAGGAGCGCTCCTTGTACCAAGAATTCGAGTACGATCCGACGGCCTTGAGTGAAGGCGGCATCAAGAACGTTTGGGCAAAGGGAACATCAGGCACGTTTAAACTCCGAGAAAACACGTATCACGAGACCGGCAATTTAAAGGGTTTGCTGAAGGAGACCCGTGATGCGTTGAACAACAAAAAGGAGTTTCGTTATTATCAGGCCGCGAACGATCCAAAC
The DNA here is from genome assembly GCA_035627835.1 of Candidatus Methylomirabilota bacterium. GTDB lineage: Bacteria > Verrucomicrobiota > Verrucomicrobiia > Limisphaerales > SXQI01 > DASPKX01. The sequence goes on along the minus strand of DASPKX010000117.1, from coordinate 4,880 downwards.
GGCGGGATTGGGGACTTGAAGGAGATTCTAGAGTTCGATGGGGATGTTGAGGCCACATCGACCATCTTCAAATACGACACGAGCACTGGTCGCGTCAGGGAACAAGTGCGGCGCAAGAAGGTCAACAATGTCTGGCAGGATCATGCCATTACCAGACAGGTCTTCGATGCTGCGGGGCGTGTCTTGGAGAGTGAGGACCCAGAAGGTGGGAAGAGCCGCAACATTTATGATTCAGCCGGCCAACTGATCTACAGCACGGATCGGTACGGAGTGAGCCGAAAACAGACTTACGATGCGATGGGCCGGGTGGTTCAGGTGGAGCATCCGGACAACACCGTCACGAGGTCGGCCTTTGGTTATGCGGCCCATCCAACGGCAGGACGCGTTTTGAGATTTGAGGTGCATGAAGACCGCCACCTTTTGAATGAGCCAGTGACAGGGCGGCGGACGATCTTTGATGAGTTGAACAGGCCCATGATCGAAGAGCGGCTGAAGGGTGTGGCCATCGCGTTCAATCTCAAGGGTGAGGTGGGAGAAACAACATTTACGCAGCCTGTGGAACAGGACATCTTGACCCGCAGCGAGCGCCGGTATGACCAGGCTGGGCGGTTGGTGATGTCATGCCTGCCGTATGATCCTCAGGATCCAGGGTCGGCCCCTAAATGGACAAAGCACGAGTATGACGAGGCGGGGAAGATCTGGCGGACGCGCAACTTTGTCACAGAAACTGGACAAGTGATTCCGGGGGTGACCACTGCCTCGATCTTCAATTACGACCAGAACGGCAACCGGATCTGGTCGATTGATCCCACAAATCTTGAGGCGGTAACTCCTCCTGTGGCTGACACAGCCGCTGAGTGGCGTTTGCATTTGGAGGCACCGCATCATTCCACGCGGCTGACACATTGGACTTACGATGACTTTAATCGCGAAACTCAGGTTGAGCAGCCGAAGCACAGTGATACGGGGGACATCACCGCCGCCATAACCAAGAGCAGGTATGACAAGGAAGGCCGACGCTGGCTCTCGATCGATCCCGACGGTAAAGCAACAGCATACGTGCATGACGCCTTAGGCCGTTTGCGCTGGGTGATCACAGACGTGTCTGAAAGCGTCACGGAGTTGCCTGCCGCTTGGCCGACGACTACCTCTGGCTGGGAGACATGGGCAAAAGGAAGTCGGTCCAGCTCAGTTTCCACAGCGACAGAGTATGTTTACGATGACCAGGGAAATTTAACTTCCCAGTTCGATGCGTTGCGGCGCCAAACGAAGCACTCATACGATGAACTCGGCCAGCGCGTGACGCGAACGCTGCCGAGCGGCCCTGTGGAAAGAACACGCTACGATTATGAGGGGTTGAATGGGTTGTTAAAACGGCGGGTGCATGTTGGCTTTTCGGGGCTCGGAACATTGTATGAGCACGATGTCGAGGGCCGCCTTGTGCAGAAGCGGCCTGTCCTGGCCACTCCGTCGTTCATTGGGGGAGCTGCCGCCGCAAATGCGAGCACGGCCTACAACCCCTCCGGCGCCAACAATGCGTTGAAATTCACAGCAGCCCTCACGGGAACAGAGTTAAACGGCGCGAAAGTGGTTTTTATCCCTGACTCTACGATGACTGCCAGCAGCGTGCGCGTGAGTTACGACAAGGCCAGCCAGCTTGCGACGATTGTTTACAACGGGAGCGCCACGGCGATAACACTCCGCGATGCGGTGAACAGCACGGTCGGCCTGCCATTTACAGCCGCCCTCGACCCCGCTGAGGCTGGGAACACCGGCGCGGGGGTTTTCAGCGCTGGGCCTTCCAGCGACAGCATTTGGACGACGTTCACCTACACGCCCACTGGAATGCGGGCGGAGATGGTGGACAACAAAGGGACCAGCAACGCTCGCACGACCAAATACGCCTATGACGAGCTGGGCCGCCTGAAAGTGAAACAAATGCCGGAAGGCACACTGAGCTACGGTCATGATGCCGTGGGCAATGTGACCAGGATCAGCGCCCGGAGTTCCTACACGTTTCCCTCCGCCAGGCCTTGGGCCTTTGTCGAAGCGCAGCTTGCGGCCAATCCAAGTTGGGCGAGCTGGGCGCATATGGAATACCAGCATGACAGCCGAAACCGATTGTGGAAGGTGTTTGGGGCTCCGGGGAATGGTGATCCGCGCGGCACCTATGAGTATGATGCAGGCGGGCAGGTGAAAACGTTGGTCAATGGCAGCGGCAGCCTTGTGACGACCTACGAATACAATTCGCGCGGGCAATTGCGTTACCAGAAATCACTTAACGGGGCTGTGACGCACGCCTCTTTTGATTACGACGATTTCGACACATCTGATGCGTTAAACTTTCACAACTCGGCACCTGAGAGTTCGGCTGATGCAGCCAAGCGCAAGCTTGCGGCTTCAGGCCTGCGGCAGGCAGTGGCGGAGCGGATCATCTATGGCGGAGTGAACCAGCGGCGGCTGGTCAGTTACAGTTATGACGGAATGAACCGGCTAAAAGCGGAGCGGGCCCGAAATGGAACCACATCGTGGCCAGCCTGGCCCGGCGTGGCTCTTCCAACGAGCCCGGATGGTGGGGATATTCTGTACGACCTTGCCGACGCCTATGACAGCAGCGGTTACGACAAGGTGGGTAACCGCCAAACCCGGACAGAGAACCAGGCAGGCGTGCAGGCCCAGAGCGGGCTGGGCTACGACTTGAACGACCGGCTGCATTACGTCTCCTCGCCCGCCAGTTACGATGGGAATGGAAACAGCCGATACCAGGCCACTTACACGTCGCCAGCCACTGCCGGGCTCGTGGCCTCGACCTCAGCGGCGCCGGATGTTTACAATGCGGACAATCGCTTGGTGAGCAGAGCGGGCACGATCACGCTGGTCTACGACGGTGATGGGCACCGGGTGCGGAAGCTAAATGGAGGCGCAGCGACGCGTTACTACCTGGTGGACGATCAGAACCCGAGCGGATACGCGCAGGTGTTGCAGGAATCCGCTGTGTTGGGCGGATCGCCCGTGATGACCTACACGCTTGGGCAAAGGATCCTGGAGCAGAGGAAGCCGGGAGCGAACACACATTTCTATGGCTATGACGGGCATGGGAGTGTGCGGTTCCTGTTTGCGGGCGGAGTGGTGAGCGACCGGTTTGTGTACCACGCGTTCGGCAACGAGATCGCGCGGAACGGCACAACCGAGTGCAACTACCGCTATGCCGGAGAGCAATGGGATGCGGAGCTGGGGATGTACTACCTCCGTGCTCGCTACTATCATCCCGACCTCGGCCGTTTCTGGACCATGGACAGCTTCGAGGGGAATCAAACCGATCCTCTCTCCCTGAACAAATACCTATACGCCCATGCAAACCCAGTGAACATGGTCGATCCAAGTGGGTTTGCTGTGGAACCTGATTTCGGCCGGGGGCAAGACGCCCACGAATTATTTTATGTGTACTGCATTACACGAGGCATAACGAAATATTTCGACGCCGAAGTTGGAGCTGTTTTCCCTTCCATTAACTCACGTTTGCGTCCCGATGTCCTAGAAAAGCGCAAGCGACGATTTTTTGAATTAAAACCAATCAGCCATGAGTCCTCCTCGATCCTTTCTGTTGAAGCGGATCTTCAAATCGCTTCGTACCTCACGGTGATGAGTTCGATTCCGGTGGTGCCTGGAACCTCCTTCGAGTTAGTTCCGAAAGAGACAGCGATCGGAGTGATGTTTGATCCGGTGACTCAGAGGATGAAAGAAATGGTTATCAGGCCGGCTTCCGATACCCCGGGACTTATTTATTATTGGCTCAGAAATCCCGACGAATGGGATTGGGAGCCATTTCTCGTGCCTATCGCGATACCGGGTGCGGCGATCTCAGCGCATTCCGCCGCCTCAGCCTTGAGAGCTATTGGTCCCCGCGCTGCCCTTGGGGCGCGTGCTGCAATGTCTGCTGCCACGGTTAGGGGGCAAATGATCACTGCGCAAATGACAGTCACCCGCTTTTAACGATGGACTTAGTCACGATCCCTGCCACCACCGTCGAGTTACGCAAAGGCAAGCCAATGAAGGTGCCCGCCTTTGCCACTTCTTTCCAACCAGTTTCCGCGTGTCAATTTGCTTTATACGCAAAAAAAACGATGTTTGTCTCCATCGCGGAAATAAAGAATGAGGAGTTTACCTTCTGGGAGAATCCCCTCTTCGACGGAGTTCCGCCCATTGATGTTGCAAAGGTGCCGGCCACTTGCCTGCGAGTGGATGAAGCAGAAAGGAGCTGTAGGTTCTTTGGAGGCCGCTTGCCGACACGGCGGGAGTGGCTAGCAATGCGTCTGTGGTTTCAGGAGTCTGGCGTTGCGAGTAAGCCAGGTTCCTTTGGACAGCTGCGGTTTTGCGGTGACGAATGGTTGCGCGATAGTGATTCTCCCAATGGAATTTGGGTTGGCTCCCCACCACCGAAGCCGCGGTTCATAGACTACATGAGCGAAATCCCTCCCGCCTTTTTTCGTCCAACCATGGAATTGCCGACTTTCATTACATTTCGTCCGGTCTACTCGACACTTCGTTTTCGGGCGAAGCCGGAGAAGTGGAAGTGAACGTTGCAACTCCACGGCGGGGCTGCCATTTACGGCATTGCTCATCCCGATGAGGCTGGGAACACCGGCACTGGGAAGCAACGCCCGAACCGCCAGTGACGCGTATAATGAGCCGGGGCGTTTCAAAGTGAAACAAATGCCGAAAGGCACACTGAGCTACGGTCATGATGCCGTTGGCAATGTGACCAGGATCAGCGCCCGGAGTTCCTACACGTTTCCCTTCGCCAGGCCTTGGGCCTTTGTCGAAGCGCAGCTTGCGGCCAATCCAAGTTGGGCGAGCTGGGCGCATATGGAATACCAGCA
>DASPKX010000116.1:0-29972 GCA_035627835.1 Candidatus Methylomirabilota bacterium | reverse complement strand
TCCTTCTTTCCTTTGCCGCGAACGAGCACAAATCCTTCAGCCGTGTTCAGATCCTCCCCCTTCAACCCGCAGACTTCACTGATGCGCAACCCGGCGGAGTAAAGCGTCTCCAGGATCGCGGCATCCCGCAGGTAAACGGTTTTATCAGGCGCCGCGTCCTGTTTCTGCTTTCGCTCCTCCCATTCGGACAGGGGCGCCGCGAGCAATGCGTTGATTTGGTCGCCAGTGAGAGTGCGGGGCAACCGCTTCGGCATTTTGGGAATGTTGATGTCCTTGATGGGGCTGCTCTCAATAATTCCCTGACGCATGAGCCGTTTGTAGAAGGAGCGCAAAGCTGAAAACCGAAGTTGAATAGCGGCGCGGCTGAGTTGGCGCACGGAGAGCTGCCGCAAATACGAGCGGAAATCGTCCCGCGTGAGGTTGCTCCAGTCCGGGGCGCCCCCGCGAGTTTGATCCCACCAATGAAGGAACTCGTTCAGCGCCTGGCTATAGTTCCGTAGCGTGTACTCAGACGCGCCACGCTCAACCCGGTAATGCTGGATGAATTCATCGATCTCAGTCGGAGGTGGCGTGGTCGAAGGCTGGTCCGGCACACCCTTGCTTTACGCCTGCAGCCGGGGATTTGGCAAGGTGCATCGGAGTTGCGCCGGCATGGCAGAAACGCGAACATCCGGCGGATGCTGACGGATTCACATCAGGCCCTTGGGGCAATCTTTGGGAGCGTGGCGGGATTGAACATCCCCCTGCATTACGGCGATCCCGCAGCGGAACTGCACGCCATTGAGGATACAGCCTCTGTTCTCGATCTTTCCTACCGCAGCCGATTGGTGCTGCTCGGAGCCGATCGGGCGTCTTTTCTGAATGGGCAGGTAACCAACAACATCAAAGCCCTCAAACCACTGGAGGGTGTTTACGCCGCCCTCGTCACAGCCAAAGCCAAAATCCAGAGCGACCTGAACATTTACGCCTTAAAAGACGAACTCTTGCTCGATTTCGAACCCGGCTTAATCGCAACGGTGCGGGAGCGTCTTGAAAGATACATCGTGGCGGACGACGTCCAGATTGTCGAAGTGGCGCCGCATTACGACATGCTGAGCGTTCAAGGCCCACGCAGCGCTGAGGTGATTCAGGCCCTTGGGTGGCAGCCCCCCGCCAAACCAATGAGCGTTTCGGCGGAAGAGGATCCCACCCTGGGCCAGGTTTACATCATCAACCGCGCGCGCGCGGGAAGCCAAGGCTTCGACCTTTTCACACCCACTGCTGCAACCTCAGCGATTCTGGACAAGGCCATAACCGCCGCGCGGCAAAAGTCCGGAACACTCGCCGGCTGGAACGCCCTCGAAACAGCCAGAATCCGGGCTGGGATCCCCCGCTACGGGCAGGATATGACCGAGGCAAACCTGGCTCCTGAGGGAGGCATCGAACCGGTGGCCATCAGCTACAACAAAGGTTGCTATATCGGACAGGAGATCATCTCCCGGCTTAAAGCCTTTGGCCAACTCGCTAAAGGCCTCCGGCGGCTCGAAGTCGCTGAATCGGGCACAAAGCCGGAACTAGGGGCGCCTTTGCTTAAAGAAGGCAAGGAAGTGGGCCGCTTGACCAGCATCGCTCCGGCGAAGAGTGGCCGGGGCCACGCCGCGCTCGGGTATGTGCGCAAAGAGCATTGGGATGCTGGCTCCGAACTCCACCTCGGGGACGGATCAAACGCCCCTCGCGTTAAAGTTATTGGGTTGCCCTTCCCTCCCGGCTGAACAACTTTTCTTCTGGTCTGGTTATTATTAACTATCGGATATGCCGCAATTTAACTACCGCGCCCGCCGTCGTTCCGGCGAACTCGTCCAGGGCATGCTCGACGTCGCCGACCGCACTGCGGCCCTGGCTCAGATCGAGCGCCTCGGCTTGCTGCCTGTCGCCGTCGAAATGCCCAAGGGCGCAGGCAAAGCGGCCGCCCGTGACGAGGCCAAGCCTCGGACGGTTACCTTGCCCCCGGCTCTCCGCGCTTTCATGGAGAAGAAGCGCAAGCCGAAGCTCCAGGAACTAGCCACGTTCACACAGCAGCTCTCGAACCTGCTTCGCTCCGGCATGCCGCTAACCGTCGCGCTGAACAGCATGACGCACATCGCATCCAAAGCGATTCCCTCCGATGTGACCAAAGGCTTAAAGCAGGACGTTATGGAGGGTCGCAGCCTTTCGGACGCGATGGCCAAGCAGCCGCACATCTTCGGCGATCTTTATGTCAACATGGTTCGGGCGGGCGAGCAGAGCGGCGCGCTGGTCGAAGTTCTTGTGCGCCTGGCGCAACACTTTGAGCGCTTCGCTGAAGTGCAATCGAAGTTCGTGTCGGCAATGATCTACCCAGCCATCGTTGCCTCCGTCGGCGTGGTGATCATTTTCGTGTTCATGACCGTGATGCTGCCGAAGTTCATGTCGATCTTCGAAGGCCTCGACATGCAACTCCCGGCATCGACGCAGATGCTGGTGAACCTCGGCAATTTCTTTAAAGGCTATTGGTGGCTAATGCTGCTGGTGCTGCTCACCATCATCATGGTGTTCAAGCGCTACGCCTCCAGCCCCCATGGGCGGCGGAGCATCGACTCCTGGAAGATGAAACTCCCGGTGTTCGGCCGCGTGGTGAAGCTGAACCTCTACGGCCAATTTGCGCGGACTCTCTCGACGCTCCTGCAGAACGGCGTGCCCGTCCTCACTGCGCTCAAGATCACCGAGCAAATTGTTCCCAATCTGGTGCTCAAGGAGGCAATCGCCAAGACACGCGAGGAGGTCACCGACGGCAAAACCATTGCGCAACCGCTCGCTCGCAGCAAAGTGTTTCCGCAGCTCATGATCGACCTGGTGAAGATCGGCGAGGAAACCGGCGATGTGCCAGGGGCCTTGAACAATGTCGCCATGACATACGAGAACGAGTTGAGCATCGCGTTGCGGGTGCTGACGAATCTCATTGAACCAGCCCTCATCATCGTCATGGCGGTTGGGGTTGGGTTCCTCTTGTTCAGCGTGCTTTCCGCGATGTTCGCCATCACCCGCAATATCGGCGTTCAATGATTCGCAGCCGCCAGTTCTCTGCCGTCCCGTCCCGCGCCCGTCGCGGCTTCACGCTCATTGAGATCATGATCGTGGTCGCGATCATGGGCATTTTCCTGGCGGTTGGGATTCCATCGATCCTCCGCACGATGAAGCGGAACAATCTCACCACCGCTGTTCAGAATGTCATCGATGGCTGCGCCTTCGCCCGCGAGATGGCGATCTTTCGCGGCATCCCGCACGAATTTGTCATTCACGCGGACCGATCCTTAACAGTCGAGCAAGCGAAGAACTGGAGCGCCATGGCTGGCGGATCCCCCGCTGCTTCGTCAGAAGCAGCCCCCGCGCCTAGTGGCAGCCCGAGCAAGGAAGCCGCCAATTACAAAGGCACGCTCACAGACACAGTCTTCGTCGACGCTCTTGCGGTGAACTTTGTGGATATGAACCAAACGGAGACCGACGCCGTGCGCGTCAGATTTCACCCGAACGGCACGAGCGACGAGTTCACAATTTTGCTCAACAGTGATGAAGGGCAGCGCTTGATCACGCTCGACATTGTCACCGGCAAACCAATCCTCAACGCGCCGCGATGATTCTTCATTTTCCAGCGAACCGCCGAATGACCGCTTTCAGTCTTCTGGAAGTGCTTATTGCCAGCGCGCTGTTTTTCATCGCGATGTTCTCCGTGCTCGCCCTCAGCTCCCGCAGCTTGAACGCCGCACGCAATCTCTCCCCAACGCATGCGGACATCAGCGAATTGGTCCTCCCACTCGTTCTGACGAATCGATTTACGGACGAGGACCTCGGTGTGCTGAGCGATGGCTTTGAAAACTTTCCGGAACACAGCTGGGAGCGCGAAATTGTTCCCTGGTACACGAATGGGTTTTTCCGAGTGAACTTCCGCATCATGCGTGGCGGCCAGATCGAGAGCGAAAGCAGCATCTACATGTACAAGCCAGCGTCGCGGATCACCCAAACCTTCTAATGCGCCTCCACTCCAGCAGCTTCACTCGCTCCGCCGCTCGCAACGCGGCGCGTGGCTTCACGCTGTTGGAGATCATGATCGCCATTTCGATGTTCATGATGATCATCGTCGCGATTTACAGCTGCTGGTTTTCGATTGTCCGCGGCACCGAAGCGGCCATGCGCGCGGCCGACGAAGTGCAGCGCACGCGCATAGCCATTCGAACGGTGGAAGAAGCGTTGGCTTCTGCGGTAAATTTCCAGAGCGGGCGGACGAATTACTACACCTTCCTCGCCGACACCGCTTCCAGCGCGCCGTCGCTCAGCTTTGTTGCGCGTTTGCCAAGCTCCTTCATCGGCAGCGGCCGTTACCAAGGCGCACCCGTGCGCCGTGTGACCTTCAGTGTTGAGCCCGGCACCTCGGGCGGCACACAGCTTGTCCTCACTCAGCGTCCACTCCTGGAAGCGACCGAATTAGTCGATCAACCATACCGGATTTCCCTGGTTCCAAACCTCTCGTTGTTCCAAATGGAGTTTTGGGATGCGCAGATGGGCGAGTGGGCTCCGGAGTGGCTTCAGACCAATCAACTCCCCCGGGCTGTTCGAGTGGCGATTGGCTTCGGCAATGTCGGCTCAGGGTTCAGCTCACGCCCTGAGCGCATCACCACGAGAGTTATTACGATGGCCGCAAGCCCGGTTCGCCGAGCGGCAGGACCGCCAGTGAACAACGCCGGCCTCGGCGGCGGCGGAGTTGGCGGGGGCGGATTTGCGGGTCCAGGTCGGCAACGGGGAGATAATCCCGCAGGCGGAGGCCTAGGTGGCGGAACGTTCAACGGCGGCGGGGGCCGTGGTGGTGGAAGCCTCGGCGAAAATCGCCCCCCCTTCCCAAATAACAGCGGCTGGAACGTCGGCGGTCGCCGGAACGATCCGTTCGGCGCAGGAGGCGGCGGTGGCGGTCGCGGCCCGGGAGGCGGCGGCGGGAGGAGAGGCGGCTGATGAAGATTCGTCTCGCTCAACGAAACAAGGCAGGCATCGCGCTCATCGTGGTGATGCTCGCCATTACCGTCCTCAGCGTGTTCGCTGGCCTGTTCGCCGCTCGGATGCGCGTCGAAACGCAACTCGCCCGCAACACCAGTTACGAGACTGAGCTGGAATGGATGGGCCGCTCCGGCGTGGAACTCGCTCGCTACCTCGTGGCCCAGCAATCCCGGTTGGCCAATGAAGGCCGTTACACCGCGCTTAAACAGCGCTGGGCCGGCGGTCCGGGCGGCACGAATGATGATTACCTTGCCCCAATTGTCATCGATCATCATCCCCTGCCCCCGGGCGATATTTCGATCCGCGTGATCGACATGGAGCGGAAGCTGAGCATCAACTCTCTTTACCCTCAGACTGATTACGCCAAGCGCATTCTAAATGATGCCCTGACTCTCTGCGGCGCCAGTGAGCTGGACCGCACAATGCTTGCGGACGCTCTTCAGGATTGGCTTGATCCAGACAGCAACAGCAGCTTGCAAGGGGCCGAGAACGATTACTACCTCGCGCAGCCAGTTCCTTACTTCGCGAAGAACGGCATGATTGACGAGATGACTGAACTGTTGCTCCTGAAGGGCATGACTCCGGAAATCTTCTGGGGTCCAAGTGGCGCTGGTTCGCTGGGCGTCTCCATTGACCCCGTGGCCAACTACGTGCGCCCTGATCCCATGCGCATGGATCAAACTCTGGCCAGCGTCGGCATGATTGACCTCTTCACAGCCATGAACTTCAGCGGTCTGGTCAATCCAAACACCGCCTCCCAGGAAGTCTTGACCCTCGTGATGGAAAACGACCCTACCCTGGCGGCTGAGGTCATCCGCCAACGCCGTGGTTACGACGGGGTGGATGGAACTGAGGACGACGTGCCCTTTGAAAGCCCTCAACTCGCAGCCGGTGTCGCAGGCATCGGCGGCGGAAGCGTTGCCGGCCGAATGACCACCATGAGCATGACCTTCCAGGTCTTTGTTGAAGCGCGCATCGGCACCGCACGCCGCGAATTCGTCGCCATTTTTAACCGCGCTGAAAATCCCTCCGATCCTGTCATCAAGTTCTTTCATTGGCGTTAAGCATGGCTATGACCAAGCCGGCCGCAGTCGTTCACATCGTTGGGTCTGACACCGGGGTAGGAAAAACCGTCCTGACCGCCCTCCTGCTCCACCACCTCCGAAGCAATGGCGGCAACGTGCGCGCTGTTAAGCCAGTCGCCACCGGCGACCAAAGCGATGCCCAAATCCTCAGCGCCCTCCAAGGCGCTCCGCCGGTCACAGAGCTGAACCGCTGGTTTTGGCCGCAGCCTGTCGCGCCGCTGCTCGCCGCGCGCAACGCGGGTGAAAAGCTGTCCTCCAGGGAGGTCGTTGATTGGCTAAATACTGAACGCCAGAAATGCGACCTGCTCTTGGTCGAAGGGGCAGGAGGAGTTTTGTCACCCTTGGGCGAGCGTTTTTCTTCTCTCGAGATAATTAAGGCGTTGCCTGGCAAAGTCCTCGCCGCCGTTCCAGACCGTGTGGGGGCGATCAACCAGGCGCGTCTCCTCCATTTGGTTCTTCATTCGCATGAACTTCCCCATGCCATCATTCTGATGGGTCATCCGCAAAGCACGCAGGAGATTACGACGAGCAATACCGCGCTCATTCAGGAATTCACCGGGAGCCAGGTTTACCCCCTGCCCTACCTGGGGCCGGAGGTGTCAACAGCGCAAGAGATCCAGCGGAGCGGCGCAAAACACTTGGCGGCTGTGTGTGCGATCGCCAGGAGTTTGAAGGGAGCCTGAGGGCGTGAGGCGTCCGCTCCTACTGCGCCGCTGCATCCTTCACGCACCGAAAACCCGTGTGTGATAACCCTGTGTCTGGCGCCGACTTCATGCGCGCGCTCGGACGGTAACCAGTGCAGTAAAGATCGCTGCACAAATACGACCCCCCGCGAATAACCCGCTTGGCCATGCCCGGCTCATCAGGATCGAAACTCGCGCCAGGCCCTTTGGGATTCTCGCGCGGGCTCTGCGCGTAATACTCAGGATGATACCAATCCGCGCACCACTCCCAAACATTCCCGGCCATATCATAAAGGCCATAACCGTTCGGCATGTACGACGCAACGGGCGCCGTGCCTTTGAATCCGTCCGTTGCTAAATTCTCATTTGGAAACCGCCCCTGCCAAATGTTCGCCCGCCATTTGTTTTCTGGGGTTAATTCATTGCCCCACACATAAGGCTGTCGCTCAAGGCGCCCGCGAGCGGCGTATTCCCATTCCGCCTCCGTCGGCAACCGCTTCCCAGCCCACTTCGCATACGCTTGCGCATCCTCCCAGCACACATGGATCACTGGATGCTTGTCCTTGCCTTCAATGGTTGAGCCAGGCCCTTCTGGCTGCCGCCAATTTGCTCCAGGGACGTATTCCCACCAGGCGTAATGGTTATCCAGAGGGACTTCGCCCGGTGGCGGCCGGAACACCACTGATCCCGCCTTCAGCCCGTCGGGCGGAACGTCCGGTAGATCCTTCGCTTCAGGCACACGCTCCGCCACAGTAACATAACCGGTCTCCTTAACGAAGCGGGCGAACTCCTCGTTCGTCACCTCGGTCTTATCCATCCAAAACCCATGCACCGTAACCACATGCACGGGCTTCTCATCCGCGCGTCCATCTTCTGATCCCATGCTGAACGCGCCGCCCGGCAGCCAAACCATCCCCTCCACGCCCTCTGTCCTCGGCGCCGTCGGCACAACATGCCCGAGCGCAGTTCTTTTATTCCTTGGGCGCGGTCCGTCGAAGAATAGCGTGAAATAGGTTCCAATCCCCACCCCTCCCAGGACAATCCCGAGGATCAGCAAAAACTTGGATAACGGAACTTCGTGCTCTGGCGATCTCTTGCTCATTTCTGCGACCTTCACGCCTGGAATCCCAGCGCGTGTGCGGCCAAGCTTGTTCCGAACCATCGCGCGCGCAACAACTTCTTTTGCGCCCAACTGCGGGCTTGCACGTGTAACCGGGCGAAGCTATCCAGCGTCTTAAGAAAAAACCAAAGCCCCTCCGCACTGCACATTATGAAACCACTTGAACAAGCCACTGCGCTCATGCTTGCCAGCGCTTTTTGCGCAACCACACACGCCGCCAACTGGACCGAAGGCTTCAAAAAAGGCGATCCAAAGATCCAATCCATCACCCAACTCGCCTTTGGCCCTGAGGGGATTCTATTCGCGGCCGACAGCAAAGCCGCAGCCATTGTGGCAATCGACACCGGCGACAAAAAAGCGGGTTCTGCCAGCACGATCAAAGTAGAAAATGTTCAACAGAAACTCGCTTCGCTGCTCGGCACGAGCGCTGACCAGATCATCATCAACGACGTTGCTGTGAACCCGGTTTCGCGCAACCCCTACATCGCTGTCTCTCGCGGTCGCGGACCAGGCGCAATGCCGGCGATAGTGCGAGTGAACGCCAAGAGTGAAATGGATCTGATCCCCTTGGATCAGGTGAATTTCTCCCGAGCCGAGCTTCCCGCGCCCCCTATCGATCGCGAGCCGGAGCCTGGCAGCCGTCGTGGCAACCCACGCCTTGAGTCCATCACTGATATCGCGTTCGACCGTGACCGCGTCCTCGTGGCTGGTTTGTCGAACGAGGAATTTGCCTCCTCGTTCCGCGCGATCCCATTCCCATTCAATAGCTCGGTTGAGCCGACTAGCGTCGAAATTTTCCATGGCGCTCACGGCAAGTTCGAGACAGGCGCGCCGATCCGGACCTTCGTTCCAATGAAGGTCGGTGATGAAACGCAACTCCTCGCCGCTTACACCTGCACACCGTTGGTGCAAATCCCGCTGAATTCAATTCAGCCAAAAGCCAAAGTTAAGGGCAAGACGGTCGCCGAACTCGGAAACCGCAACCGTCCCCTCGACATGATCGTTTACAATAAGGACGGCCAGGATTACCTGCTCATGGCGAACAGCTCCCGCGGCGTGATGAAGATTGCGACCGCCAAACTGCAGGACGCTGAGGCGATCACTGAGCCTGTCCGCGAAGAGCGCAAAGGTGTCGAATATGAGACGGTGAAGGGTTGGACCGGGATCGAGCAACTCGACAAGCTCGACAACAGCAACGCCCTCGTCCTGCGCAAAACCGACGCAGGCCACACCCTCGAAGCTATCCAATTGCCTTGATCACTGTTCGTGGTGCGGTTTGGTTTCTGCTGGCGGTTGTGTGCTGCGTGACGGCCACAACCGCTCAGGAACCAGCGATTTCCTGGACTTCAAAATTGGTGGAAGTCCGCGCATTGCCGGAGCCCGCGCGAGCTTCGCTGGCCGCGCGCACGCTCACACACAAGGAGTGGCAGAGCATCTTTTCCGTCCAAACCGAGAGCGCCGATATTCTCATCGATCCAACAGCTCCCTGCATGGTCGGGAGTTATAAAATTGACGGCGCTTCCCTTCAGTTCACCCCAGCCTTCCCGCTAGAGCCAGGCGTGAAGTATCGTGCCACCTTTCGCCCCGATCGGCTCCCCGGGGTGACAGGGAAACTGCTCACCTCGACCTTTACTCTCAACACACCCGCAATCGAGCCCACAACCGAAGTCTCGGCTGTTTATCCCACTTCACCGGAGATCCCGGAGAACATCCTGAAATTCTATATTCACTTCAGCGCGCCCATGAGTCGCGGCGGGATCTATGACCATATTCTGCTCAAAGACGATTCAGGCGCCTTGGTTGAACTTCCGTTCCTCGAAATTGACCAGGAACTCTGGAACCGAGATTTAACCCGCCTCACGCTGTTTCTGGACCCCGGTCGGATCAAACGAGGAGTGAAGCCGCTGGAAGAAATCGGCGGCTCGTTCAAGCCCGGCCGGTCTTACACACTCGAAGTTGCAACCACTTGGAAGGACGCGAATGGAGCGCCGCTCGCCAAAGGATTCCAGAAACAGTTCACCGTAACCACCGCGGACAGAAAGTCACCAGACCCAGCAGCTTGGAAAGTCGAGCCGCCGCCCGCCAAAAGCAAAGCTGCGCTGCTCACCACGTTCGACGAACCGCTCGATCACGCCATAGCCACACGCACCATCAACGTTCGCGGTCAAAGTGGCGCCGTTATCCCTGGAAAGACAACCCTGGCGCATCGCGAAACACAATTGCGCTTTGAGCCTGACGCACCGTGGCAAAGCGGTTCCTACACTCTGGAAGTTCCCTCATTAATTGAAGACCTCGCCGGCAACAATATCGGTGAACTCTTCGACGTGGACACCTCTCAAGGCGAACGCCACCGCCGCAACGAAATCGTGCGCCTGAAATTCGCGGTCGAATAGGCCGGACTGTTCCCGCAGTTTCAGGAACCTGGCGCGGATGGTCTTGGCTTGCGTGGGTTACTCCACCCTTCTGAGCACAAACGTCCCGGTGTCACCGTGCGACACGAACGCATCACCCCGAATGACGCCGTTCTCCAAATCACCCACCAGCGTGATTTTGTCGCGCAACGGGAAATTCGGAAATAACGGAAACGAAATCCAAACACTTCCCGATATTCCCGCGCCTCCTTCACGGAGATCATCGAACGTGATGGTCGCGTCAGAATAGGAGGCCGTTGCGGCGCAGTCGCTCTCCAGGACAACGCCCGTGATCTTCCCCCCAAAATCCCGAACCTGGTCACACGCCTTATTCGCGGTGAGACTGGTTTCAATTTCCCCAGTCTGAATGACCATCGGAACGTCCGGACAGCCTGTTTGGTGTATCTGCACACTATACGTCCCCTTCCATTTCCCGGCTAAAGGAGTGGTGCATCCACCGCGGAGCAGTTCTGCCGCTCGCGCAAAAAACGCCTCGGGGATCTTTCCGTTTTCGTCCACCGGAAGAACACCCTCCGGATTGGATTCAACAACCGCCTGCCGAAAAGCTTTTAATGCCTGTGCGGATGTTGCAACTCGGTTGCTGCTCCAGAGGCGATCCAACGCGCCCGCGATTTTGGGGGCTGCGAATGAGGTGCCGCTGCACCTGCCGAGCCCGACTTCCTTAGCCGGCGCATAAACCATTTCGCCACCCTTGTTAACAGCTAAGTGATTTAGAGATTTATCGACGGCCTGATTGGTGGTGCTGCCCCCAACGATTTGAATCCGCTCAAATCCCAAGGGGTATTTCCGCTTCAGCGCATCAACTTCGCCATCCAGATCGACTCCGGCGTTGCCGGCAATAATCG
The DNA here is from genome assembly GCA_035627835.1 of Candidatus Methylomirabilota bacterium. Taxonomy (GTDB): domain Bacteria; phylum Verrucomicrobiota; class Verrucomicrobiia; order Limisphaerales; family SXQI01; genus DASPKX01. The sequence goes on along the minus strand of DASPKX010000116.1, from coordinate 18,767 downwards.
TAATCAGGCCAGCGTTCCCCACTTTTGGGTCCGAACGCACCGCCTCCTCCATGGCTTTGAAGAAGATCGTTAGGAAGTTCAGTTGCGCTTCCCTGACGCTGTGGCAAATGCTAGTTGCGCAAAATGTCCCCTTCTCGATTTCATGAGTTCCGGAGGTCGTCGATTGCAGCGAGAGGTTTATCACCATTTGCATGTCATTTATCGCGGCGTGGTGAAGATTGGCGATGACCTGCAGGGCTAATTTCGTCGCATCTGCTGCGAGTTTTTCCACATCTTGCGTTACCACTCGCCCATCCTGCTCTTCGGCGAGGCGTTTTACTTCGAACATGTGATTCCTTCCGCAGTAGCTGCCCTCCTCGCTGTTCCAATCCATCACCAACGAGTATCCGCCCTTCGCTCCAAGAGTCGGAAGCGTTGCGGGAAACGCTGCTTCGACCCACCAGTTCACGCGCATGCTATCAATGAAGGCCGCGACGCTCCCTGGCGGAACTTCCACCAGGTACAAACCCAGCCTGGGGGCTTTGCTTAAGATGCGTCCCTGCTGAATCGCTACCGCATCTTGCACGTTCGTGGCAGCGCCAAGCGGATCCACGACCAGTTGCACCCACCCCGAGAGTGCATCCTCCGTAGTTATCAACTTTCCATCCTGTGTCCGATACTCCGTGGCAACCAACTCCGGCGCGGGGCCACCATGAAAGTCAACCGCTCCAAACAACGCGCTTTCTGTCCTCGCCAAGCGGTAGAATCTTCTTTTGTCTTGGGCGCCGATGGTGTCCACGAAGGAACTAGCGCCTGAATGCAGAATCTCGAATGTTAATGGGTTCCAGATCCGTAAGTCTTCGCTGCTCTCAACGTAGATTTCCGCCCCGTTGGGCCCTTCGAGCTGTCCTTTGAATTCCGTCCCCCGATCTAGAGCGATGTTGCCAAGCCCCAACGGAACCACCTGCCCATTGGTGAGGGACGAGGCGGATACCAGGGCCAAAAACAGGAGAAAGCAGAATCGATTCATGGCAAGCCAGCGTTGCGGCTTACCGGAAGAACAGCGCCCAAGGACGCGGACGTCAACAGGATTGATTAACCATGCCAGAAATCACACTGATGCCTCGGTCTAAGGCGCCCGCAAAGCCGAAGTCCGTTCCGCCAACCACATCATGTCTTGGTTGTTTGGAGACGCGACGTTCAATTGAAGGTCACTGTTATACTTCGGCTTCGGCTTCGTTCGCCCATCCACCCACTTCCGTATTTCAGCATGCCCGTCCGCAAACGAAATACCTGCAGCCCCGTTGTGATAACTCGCTGGGAAGTCGATGATGCGCGCGGCCCCTGGCGATTCAACCATCATGTTCGCGAACCCGCCCGCGTTGATGCCATCAGGATGCTCATCCAGCAGCACATATAACTTTGAAGGGGATGGATCAATAATGTCAGCCGTCTTGAAGTAGGTGCGGTATTTCTTCTGCCCTTCATTGTAAGTCGTCGGCATCAGCCACCCGCCCGGACCGCCCAAAGCCTGGTTCATCCCCATGCTCCTCACTCGGTCATGCGCCCGCCCGCCGATCTTTACCGTGCTCCGATCCGCTGGGCATTTATAGATTTCGGGCGACTGCAAATATGCGGCGAACTTCGACAACTTCGGATCTTTCAACATCATAATGTTGGTGTTGTCCCGATTGGCCCCGTTAAAATCCAACCAACCGGCCACCCAAGCCGTAGGCTCCACGGGATTCACATATCCGCTCGTCGTGATCCGATCCTGATTGTCATCTGGGTAAAAGTGCCAGGCCAGTTGAAGCTGCTTCAGGTTGTTCATGCACTTGATCCCGTGGGCTTTTTCTTTGGCCTTGGCCAGGCTGGGCAAGAGCATGCCAGCCAGGATCGCGATGATGGCGATGACGACCAGGAGTTCGATCAGGGTGAAACCACTGGAGTGGTGCTGGGGTGTGAAAGCAGCGCGTGTCTTCATGCAGCTAGGGACGGGTTTGGGCGTTTGTAGCAGCTCACGCCTCTGAGCACAACGAGATCTCACCCGACGACTCCTGTGTGTTGGAGAGCACACCCAAAAAACCGCTATCCTTTAGACGTCAATGACAGGGCCGCGGGTAGCCAAGGTCGGCTCAACGTCATTTCCTGCTACCGGAGCCCGAAGGCTTCGGCCCGCTATGATGACGGCCAAAGTCCACGAGGGGACCAACGTCACAATGGGAGTGAGTTCCAGCAGAAAGCACGGTAGGAACGCTATATGCCACCCTATCAGCCGGGTGAGCGCCAGGCAAAGAATCACATCGTAAGCCGCGTTCAGCGGGACAATCGCCCCCCAACCGAACAGCGGGAAAACGGCGATTTGAATGAAGTCTGCCACCAACGCGACAGTTAGCGCGGTTTTGAACTTCTTGGGAGCCATGGAAGAATGTTACGCTTGTTAGCGCGCCTTGTCACGGAATGCTCATTGATCGTCTCAAGGGCCCCGCTGGTGGAGGTCCCATCTTTAGCTTGACGGCATTGTAATCTTATATTACACAGATCTTTACTAGGGCTGAAGTGCCCCCGCAGACACCGTTGGTGTGACTTTGGCAAGGATAACGCCGCACGGCTAGGGTTTGTCCTTTCACCGGATATTCCCAGTCATATGCGGCTAGTCTCTGCTAATACCGGCTAAAACCGGCTAGTCCAAAACTTTTTTGAAGGTCTGCAGAGATGACACTGATGAGAACAAGGCAAGGTTACGCGCGCCTTGAGCAATCCAACCGGCGCCCTGACGGAAGCTTTCAGGCGAGTTCCGTCTTGTTTTGCCGGAAGGGCCATGTATCAAGAACGCCCAACATAACATGACGATTGAACTGAAAAAGAACTGCAAATACGCGCTGCTCGTCCCAACCAGCATGGGCGTGCGCATCACTCCGCCGAATGGCCAGCCGGTCCACTCTGGCGGCACGTTCATGATGCAGATCACCAGCGCTGAAACGAATGTCGCCAGCGTCGCTGCTTACCTCGGCCTCCCCACCAAGGTCCTCACCACTTTCGTCAAAGGCAGCCCCATCGCGCAGATGATTAAAGACAACCTGCGCAGCCGCCACATGGACTATGAAGGGCCTGAAGTAGCGCAGGGTGGCCCCTGGGGTTATCGCCATCAGTTCAATATTGCGGACAGCGGCTTCGGCTCACGCGGCCCTCGCGTCTGGAACGATCGCGCTGGCGAAGTTGGCCGCACGCTGAATGTGAAGGATTTCGACCTGGATCGCATCTTCGGCAAGGAAGGCGTTCAGATCGTTCACTTGTCTGGCCTCATCGCTGCGCTCTCTCCTGAGACTGGCCAATTCTGCCTGGAACTTGCTCGCGCCGCCAAAAAGCACGGCACCCGTATCTCTTTTGACCTGAACTACCGTGCCACCTTCTGGAAAGGCCGCGAGAAGGAGCTTTCCGCCATCTTCGCGGAAATTGCCAGCGTCTCTGACGTGCTGGTCGGCAACGAGGAAGACTTCCAGCTCTGCCTCGGCGTGCATGGCCCTGAAGCCGGCGGCAAAGGCCTCAAGTCCGAAATTGAAGGCTTCAAAGAAATGATCCGTCGCGTGAAGCAGGCCTATCCCAACGCCAGCACATTCGCCACGACGCTTCGCGAAGTGGTTAGCTCCAACCATCACCTTTGGGGCGCGATCATGGCTTCAGGCGATGAATGGCATGTCGTTGAGCCTCGCGACATTACGGTGCTTGATCGCATTGGCGGCGGCGACGGGTTCGTTGGCGGCATGCTCTACGCCATCCTTAAAGGTTGGACCCCAGAGAAATGGATCCAGTTCGGCTGGGCGACCGGCGCTCTCGCCACCACAATGCTCACCGACTACGCCCAGCCTGCGGACGAAGACCAGGTCTGGAGCATCTGGAAAGGCAACGCGCGCGTTCAGCGTTAAGCCTTCGCACTTTTACCCCCCCTCTCCTCGGCTAACGTCGGGGAGAGGGTTTTCTGCCCTGAAAAGGCGTGCGAAACAGCGTCAGATTCATTTTGACGCTTCGACTTCGTTCGCTATCCTTTGCCCCCTGTTTGCTTTATGGCCAAGTTGACTGTCAATGATGTGGATGTCCGCGGTAAACGCGTTTTGATGCGCGTCGATTATAACGTCCCTCTCGAGGAGAAGGATGGCAAAATCACTATTACCGACACCACCCGCATCCAGGAGACTCTCCCAACGCTCAAGTTGCTCTTGGACAAGGGCGCCAAGCTGATTTTAGCCGCGCACCTCGGTCGCCCAAAAGGCAAAGACGCCACGCTCTCCCTGCAGCCGGTCGCCGCTCGTGTCGGGGAGATGCTGGGACGCCCCGTTGCCTTCGTGGACGATTGCGTTGGCGACAAAGCCGAGCAGGCTGTGGCTAAACTGCAACCCGGCGAAGCCCTTCTCCTCGAGAATGTTCGCTTCTACTCTGAGGAAGAAGCCAACGATCCTGCTTTCGCTGAAAAGCTCGCGAAGCTCGCCGACATCTACGCTAACGACGCTTTCGGCGCCGCTCATCGCGCGCATGCTTCAACCGAAGGCGCTGCCCGCATCATCCGCAAACGCGGCGGGCAAGCAGTCGCTGGCCTCCTCATGGAGCGAGAACTGAAGTTCCTCGGCGATGAGCTTGAAAACCCAGCCCGCCCATTCGTTGTGATCCTCGGCGGCGCCAAGGTCTCCGACAAGATCAAGGTCATTGACCGCCTGCTTGAGAAAGCCAACACCATCTTGATCGGCGGCGCCATGGCTTACACCTTCGGCCTCGCCCTTGGGCGCAAGGTGGGCAAATCCCTCGTGGAGCCAGATCGCGTGGACGTGGCGAAAGCCGCTTTGGAAAAAGCAAAAGCTCGCGGCGTGAAGTTCCTCCTCCCGAGCGACAACCTGGTCGCCAACCCGGTGGACACAGGCAAGCTCAACAAAAAGGGCAAACCCGTTTTCGACCTTCAGAACCCTCGCGTTTCGCCAGCGGAAGCTCTCCCGGACGAAGCTGAAGGTGTGGACATTGGCCCTGCCACTATTGAGGCCTACCGCAAGGAAATAGTCGCAGCCAAGACCATCCTCTGGAACGGCCCGATGGGCATTTTCGAGGACAAGCGGTTTTCTGAAGGCACTTTCTCCGTGGCCCGCTCAGTCGTGGAAGCCACCTCGAAGAATGGCGCTAAGACTATCATCGGTGGTGGCGATAGCGTGAAAGCGATTAACCAAGCTGGGCTTGGCAAAGGTGTCACCTTCATGAGCACTGGCGGCGGCGCGAGCCTCGAGTTTCTCGAAGGCAATGAACTGCCCGGCGTGGCCGCTCTCTCCGACAAATAAGGCTCACCATGAAAGATCGCAGACTCATCATCGCGGGCAATTGGAAGATGAACAAGACCGTGGCCGAGGGCCTCGATCTTGTGAACAATCTCAAGCGCGAACTCGCTTCGGTTAAAGAGGCGGACATCGTTGTTTGCCCGCCCTATACCGCGCTTTCCGAAGTGTCGCGCGCCATTCTCGATTCGAACATCCGCCTCGGCGCTCAAAACATGAGCGAGCAGAACTACGGCGCCTTCACCGGCGAAATCGCCGCTGGCATGCTGCGCGAGTTTTCCGTTCGCTACGTCATTCTCGGCCACTCGGAACGCCGCCAGTTCCAAAAAGAATCCGACGAACTGGTTTCCAAAAAAGCCCTCGCTGCGCACGCCGCTTCCATCAAGCCAATCGTCTGCGTCGGCGAAACACTGGAGCAACGTGAATCCGGCCAGACCGAATCTGTAGTCGGCGCGCAGATTCAAGGCAGCCTCGCGGGTCTTTCCAAAGAGCAGATGGTCGAAACCATCGTCGCCTATGAGCCTGTCTGGGCAATTGGCACTGGCCGCACCGCAAGCCCTGAGCAAGCGCAAGCTGTTCATGCTTTCATTCGCCAGCGTCTCGCCGGTCTTTTCGATGACGCCGTCGCAAAACGCGTGCGGATTCAATACGGCGGCAGCGTCAAAGCCGCCAATGCCCGCGAACTCATGAGCCAACCGGACATTGACGGCGCGCTCGTTGGCGGAGCTTCGTTGGAAGTCCGCAGCTTTTCTGATATAATCAAGAACTCGATTTAACTGTTATGACGATTGTAATTGGGTTGTTAACCCTGGTCCTGATCCTGGATGCCTTGCTCCTGATCCTGTTAGTGCTCATTCAGCTTCCCAAGAAAGAAGCTGGGGCAGGTGTGGCCTTCGGCGGCGGCGCCACAGACGCCCTCTTCGGCGCTGGCTCCGGCAGCGCGCTCACCAAGATCACCAAGTACGCAGCCACGGCGTTCCTGGCGCTCTCCATGATCCTGGCGGTTATGAACATCCACCGCTCCCGCTCAAGCGAGCGCGGCCTTGAAGCCGAGTTGAATCGCGCTGCCAAGGCGGCTCCTGCGGCGGCTCCTGTGCAGCAGCAAGCGCCTGCCTCCAACATCTTTACGCCGCTGCCCAACGCGCAGTCCCCTGCCCCCCAGCAGACATCTCCCGCAGGCCAGACTGCGCCAGCGACCACGCCCGCAGCCCAAACTACTGCTCCGGCCAACCAGAACACGACCACCCCAGCCAAGGCCGCAACCAACGCCCCTGGCCGCTAAGTCGCTCACGCTTTAACGCAAAGGCCCCTCCCGGAATATCCGAGAGGGGCCTTTCCTACAGACCCAGCGTTAACGCGCTACGCCAACGTAGAGCACTTCCTTTGCTTTGGGATCCGTGGAGGGGCGCGCGTTCTTCCAATCGCCCGCCGCAACGTATCTGCACGACAGCTCCTGAAATCCGGCCGCTGACATGAGTTCAGATAGCTGCTCCGCGGAATAGCGTCGGTCGCGCACGATGAATTCCGCAGGCAGAACTCCGTCACCGTCGAATTGCTCCTTGCGGTAAATTACTCCACGGATCCGATCTAGGAGCATAAACTCGGGATCAAAAATGTTTCCCGTTCTCTGCATCACATTACCCGCAGGCAGTTCGAGTAGAGCATCCGGATTCAGGAAAGGGTCCTGGACACGCGGCTTCAAACTTTCGGTTAATGGCAGGTTGAGCGCGCTCACCACCACAGGCGCACCGTGCTCAAGGTGTGCCCGGAAATTAGGAAGCAACGACAGATTGTCGTCCTCTCGAACAAACGATCCGACCACATCGTAAAGGCAGATGCCTGCGTTAAACTTTCTATCGAGCTTCACCGAGCGGCAATCCCCCAGAATGAACTGCAACCGCCCTGCGGTTTCTAGCTGGGCCTCGTGATTAAACCGGTCTATTTGGTCCACACCGACGCCAGAGAGTCCTTTCGACGCAAGGGCAACCAGATGCCGTCCCACCCCACAGCCGAAATCCAACACTGCGTGGTCCGGTTGTAATCGGAGCGCGGATATTAAGAACCCTGCTTCCGTTTCTGTGTGCTTCATCCAGCCGTGCTGGTCGTCTAGAGCCATGCGAGCATAGGCTGCTTGAAGTGTCTCCTCCGAGCGGCGCAACAATACCTCAAGCTCAGTCACCGAGATCGACACCTGAGGCTGCTCGCGAAATGTGAACGCGAACCATTCTTCGCCTGCACCAATCGCTCCCAGGCGCCATGGGCGCTTGGCGGAAGCCCGCTGGAGCTTCTCACCAAGCTTTGGCTGGAGCAGGTGGAAGTGAGTATTGATAACACTGCTCGAGCCATTCAGCTTTGGCTCCGCGCCAGCGAGATAATGAATGTGCTGCCGCCCGAACGTCATTAACTCGTCGCTGCGGCGTTGAATAGCGAGCGGATCACATTGGCGTCGGGTAACGGATTCCAATGCGCGAATTGCATATGGGTTCGAGCTAACGATGCCCCACGCCCCGAAATCCGAGAAACCCCAAATAGAACTCAGCAGCTCTTTCGCAATTCCGTGGTGTCGATGCTCCGTATGCACCACTAGCTGAGTCACCCATGCAGCGCGCGGACCGCTCGGTAGCGGGCCGATAATAGCGATTGCATATCCCACCAAATCACCACCCTCGTAAGCGCTGGCCACCCAGCTGTTGCGGCTCTTCACCCACTTAGCGAGTTGCGCTGGGGAGAGGCGAACACGCTGTCCGGCTTCGCTCCACCCGTACCCCATATTCCATAATGGGCGGAGAAGAGCGCGCAGTGATCGGCTACTTCTGCGGGATTTAACCCAGGACCATTCTTCCAGGTGTAAGTGTAAGCCATGAGGCTACTTCTTCACACCGCACCCACACCCGTCTCCATGCCGTGCCGTCGCAGGCTGCGCGGCTCGCGCCGGGGCGGCGGCGGGCATGCTCGCGCTCGGGGCCGGATCGTAGTTCAGCCAGGGCGCAAGCCAACGCTCCACCTCAGGCACGCTCATGTTCTTGCGGGCGGCGTAATCCTCCACTTGGTCGCGTCCAACTTTCCCCACGCCGAAATACTTCGATTCCGGATGCCCAAAGTAGATGCCGGAAACACTGCTGGCGGGCCACATGGCGCAGCTTTCGGTGAGCTGGATCTTGGCATTCTTCTGCACCTGCAGCAGTTCCCAAAGCAACCGCTTCTCCGTGTGGTCCGGGCAAGCTGGATAGCCGGGCGCCGGCCGAATGCCGCGGTAGCGTTCCTTGATTAAGTCATCGTTGCTCAGGTTTTCGGCTTTCCCGAAACCCCAATCCTCACGCGCGAGCTTGTGCATGCATTCCGCAAACGCCTCGGCCAATCGATCCGCAACGGCTTTGGTCAGGATAGAATGATAATCGTCATGGTCCTTCTCGAATTTCGCGCACAGTTCGGGGACTCCAATCCCGACGGTCACTGCAAACGCGCCGATGTAATCCCGCAGCCCGCTCTCTTTCGGTGCGATATAATCTGCGAGAGCGTGGTTGAACTGATCCGCTGGTTTCTGCATCTGCTGGCGGAGCGTGTGGAAGGTCATCAGCGGCTGCTGGCGCGTGTCATCGAGGTAAAGGTGGATATCATCGCCAATGCTGTTGGCTGGCCAGAAGCCGTAAACAGCGTGTGCGGTGAGCAGTTTCTGGGAGACAATCTTTTGCAGCAGTTGCTGCGCGTCGCGGAACAGTTCACGCGCCTTTGGTCCGATTTCTGGATCATCAAGAAGCGCAGGATAACGCCCCCGGATCTCCCAAGCATGGAAGAACGGCGACCAGTCGATGAAGGGAACAATTTTCTCCAACGGGAAGTTCCGCAGCACGCGCGTGCCGGTAAATTCCGGTTTGGCAATATCCTCAGCCTTCCAGGTGATTGGTGTGCGGCGCTTCCGCGCCTCTGCTATCGAGAGCAAAGTTGATTGCGTCTGCCGCTTGGCATGGTCTTCTCGCAACGCTGCCTGGTCCTCAGCATTCTTGCGGGCGAACTCAGCGCGTTGTTCCTTGCTCTTCAGGCTGCTCACCACACCAACAGCGCGCGAGGCATCCAACACATGGACTACGGGGCCGTGGTAGTGCGGCGCGATCTTGACTGCGGTATGCGCGCGGCTCGTGGTCGCCCCGCCGATTAACAGCGGTATCTCAAACCCTTGCCGCTCCATTTCCCGCGCGACGTGCGACATCTCTTCAAGCGACGGAGTGATCAACCCGCTCAAGCCGATCATGTCCGCTTTGTGATCCCGGGCGGCTTGCAGAATCTTCTCGGCAGCGGTCATGACTCCGAGATCGATGATCTCGTAATTATTGCAGGCCAGCACCACGCCGACGATGTTCTTGCCGATATCGTGGACGTCGCCCTTAACCGTGGCCATGACCACGCGGCCTTGCGGCTCGTTGTTGCCAGAGGCTTTCTTCTCCGCCTCCATGTAAGGCATGAGGTAAGCGACCGCTTTCTTCATCACGCGCGCGCTCTTCACCACCTGGGGCAGAAACATTTTGCCAGCGCCGAACAAGTCGCCCACGACGTTCATCCCGGCCATTAGTGGCCCTTCGATTACGTGCAGTGGCTTCGGGTACTTCTGGCGCGCTTCTTCTGTATCAACGTCGATGTAATCGACGACGCCTTTCACCAATGCGTGTGAGAGACGCTCTTCGACTGTGCCTTTACGCCATTCTTCTTCAGCGACTTCAGCCTTGTCTTGCTTCTTTATAGAGTCCGCGAATTTGATCAGCCGCTCGGTGGCGTCTGGGCGGCGGTTCAGGAGGACATCCTCAACCAACTCCAGCAGATCCTTCGGAATCTCTTCGTAAACCGCCAGCACGCCTGCATTCACGATGCCCATGTCCATGCCCGCGCGAATGGCATGGTAGAGGAACGCGGAGTGCATCGCCTCCCGAACGACGTTGTTGCCGCGGAATGAGAAGGAGATGTTGCTAACGCCACCGCTGACTTTGCAGTGCGGCAAAGTCTCTTTAATCCGGCGGGTAGCGTCGATGAAGTTGACGGCGTAATTGTTGTGCTCCTCCATGCCCGTCCCGACGGTCAGGATGTTCGGGTCGAAGATGATGTCCTGCGGCGGGAAGCCAACTTCATCCACGAGAATCCGGTACGAACGAGTGCAAATTTCGACCTTACGATCGGCGGTGTCCGCCTGGCCTTGCTCGTCGAAAGCCATAACGACGACTGCGGCTCCATACTTCCGAATAATGCGGGCCTGCTCCTTGAACTTCGCGGGGCCTTCCTTGAGGCTGATGGAATTGACGACAGCTTTGCCCTGGCTGCATTTCAGACCCGCTTCGATCACCGACCATTTCGAGCTGTCGATCATGATCGGGACCTTCGAAATATCCGGCTCCGAGGCGATCAGGTTCAGGTATTGAACCATCGACTTCTCGGAATCGAGCATCCCCTCATCCATGTTGATGTCGATGATCTGCGCGCCGCCTTCGACTTGCTGGCGCGCGATGGCCACGGCCTCCTCAAAGTTGCCCGCAAGGATCAGCTTCGAGAACTTGGGGGAGCCGGTGACGTTCGTGCGCTCACCGACGTTCACGAAGTTTGTGTCCGGTCGAACGGTCAGCGCTTCCAGACCACTCAAGCGTAGATATGGCTCGGGCGTCGCTGGCACTCGAGGTGGGTATGCTTTGACTGCTTTTGCAATCTCACGAATGTGGTCCGGCGTAGTCCCGCAGCAGCCGCCCACGATGTTCAACCAACCGTTCGCAGCGAAATCAGCGACCTTTGGAGCCATTGATTCTGGTGTCTCTGGAAAGCCGGTCGGCGACATGGGGTCAGGCAAGCCGGCATTCGGATAGCAGCTCACATAGACGGAGGAGATGCGAGAAAGCTCCTCGATGTACGGGCGCATTTCACGAGGCCCGAGCGCGCAATTGATGCCGATGGACAGCAGCGGAATATGCGACACCGAAATCCAATACGCCTCCACCGTTTGCCCCGAAAGCGTGCGCCCGCTCGCATCGGTGATGGTGAACGAAAGCATGATCGGCAAACGCTTGCCGGTCTTCTCAAAGAAGGTCTCAATGGCGAACAACGCCGCCTTCGAGTTCAACGTGTCAAAGACCGTCTCTACAAGGAGCAGATCCACACCGCCGTCTATGAGCCCTTGCAATTGCTCGGTGTAAGCAGCGACGAGTTCATCAAACGTGATCGCGCGGAACCCGGCGTTGTTGACGTCCGGGGAAAGTGACGCGGTCTTGTTGGTTGGCCCGAGAGCGCCAGCGACGAAGCAGGTGCGGCCTGGGTTTGCCTTCATTACCTTCTCGGCTGCCCGGCGCGCGCACTCCGCGCCGGCTTTGTTCAACTCGTAAGCCAGCGACTCCATCTTGTAGTCGCCCATCGAGATGGAGGTGCTGTTGAAAGTGTTCGTCTCAATGATGTCCGCGCCAGCTTCGAGATATTGGGTGTGGATGGCTTCGATGATGTCCGGCCGGACCAGGTTTAGCAGATCGTTGTTGCCCTTCAGGTCGCTCGGCCATTGAACGAAGCGTTGGCCGCGGAAATCAGTCTCGGAAAGATTGTAGCGCTGGATCATCGTGCCCATGGCGCCGTCGATAATGACGATGCGCTTCTTGAGCAATTCGGCCAGTTCCTGACCGCGACCTGAATATTGTATGTTGTTCATCAATAAAGGCTTGCTGGGGCAAAAGACCGCTCAAACCGCAAGTGCTGCCCCGGCAGCATGAAGCGGAGAATAGAAGAACCCGCATCGAATATCAAGAACTAAAATCAACGCATCAGGATGCGTTGATACGTTTTATGGTAAGACGGTGAGACCAACTGCGTTGGCCATGGTTCTTTGCCTCGCATCCAAAGTGGCGAAGTTTTTGGCGCGCATCCAGAGAGCGGCTGCGACGTGAAAGATGTCATAGCTGCGACAGCCTAGATTCGTGGCATGCACAGCAGAGAGTTTCTCCGCTGCCCGGAGGACGTCTATCCAATCAATATTGGCGTGAACCAAAAGGGTTTCTTCACGCAGATCAGTGTCGATTTGGCGGAGTTGGGCTTTGGCTTGAAATGACTGGATCTCGCGTTGCCAGACAGCCAAGCGTATTGCATTTCTGACCTCTAGCCGGTGCCAAGGCGTAAATGGCAAAGGCTTACCATATTCCTGCATGAAGCGGATGGCTCCGGCAGAAGCAAGTAAAGCGCGACAATGAAACTGGAGTCGGCGTAGGCAGTCAGAACGGGCCTTTGCTGTTACCCAGAATGCTCTCCATCGCCTCTTCTGAAATCATCTTTGTTCCAAAGACCTTTTTTAATCGAGCGGCAATGTCGGGCACTGGGGTTCGTTTAGCCGCTTTCCTTGGGCTAGGCACCAGGCGCGCAATCTCCTCGCGACGTTTGGTGATGGAAACCTCTTCGCCAGCTTCGATCCACGCCAGGACACGTGGAAAATCCTGCCGTAAATCTCGCACGGAGGCGCTCTTCATGTGAAACATTATGTTTCACGGTATTCGCCTGGTCAACTGCGGCTGTTGAACAACTGCGGCGCGGGAAGGTAGTAATAGCAGGGGCTGTTAAGGAGATCCTGGATTTGGTTGGTGGAGGTGTTTGTCCCCGACACTGATCTACTAGTAGGGGGAGGAGCAGGAGGATGTCCGGTGACTCGCAGAGTTACGCAGGTCGAGGAACGCGAACTTGGTAAGAAAAAGCAAGCGTGCGGGTTGCGGGGCTTGGTTTGGTGACGAAAGATATAAACAGGAAATTGGGGATATGAAAAAGTTGTTTACTTCAGAGGTGGCATCGAAGGGTGGTCGCAGTGGCTCGGTGAGGGCGAAAGATGGGGCGATTAATACGCAATTGGGTAATCCGCTCGACAAGCAGAGCCCCCCGGGACCAAACCCGGAGACGTTCTTTGCGGCAGCCTACTCGGCATGCTTCCATGGCGCATTGCAAAATGCGGCAAAGAAACATGGCGCGAAGTTGAATGACTCGACGCTTACCGTGCGCGCGTCGCTGAATGAAGATGATAATGACGGGTACTTCCTGAGCGTGGAAATCTTAGCTGAAATGCCCGGAATCGAGAGAGGCCTCGCGGAGCAAATTCTGGCGACGGCCCATAAGACCTGCCCTTACTCCAAACTTGCGCGCGGTGAGAGCAAGGTTGAGCTGCGGGTAGTGTAGTTGAGCCCGTGTGCTCCGAGGCTATCGGGCGGTTTTCCTTTGCCCCAATTGAATGGTTCCTTCGATGGAATCATCGAGGGTTTTACCCGTAAGCGCTCCAACGAGGATCTTTACTCCCGCGACGAGATTGCCGTGCTTGGTGTCCCAATAATACCCGCCGGTCGGCGTGACTTTGACCACTGCAATGCGACGGTCGTCTTTTCCTTCAGTAAACCAGGTTTTAAGGGTGGGCTCCCAGAGTTCGTCAATTTTGGCAGGATCCCTTAAAACAAGAGCTTCGCCTGTGATGTGCAGGAAATCGGAATGAGGTGATCCCTGGGCAAGAAGCGTTACCTGCGGGGTTGCTGAGACCTCCTGGTAGGCGTGGCTATCATTGGCCATTAGAAACCAAAGATTCCCCTGATCATCAACGTCGCGGATGTTCATAGGTCGAATCCCTGCGAGCGCCTTGCCACCGACGGTGGTGCAGAAAAAGCAGGTCTTGGCTTTATCGATGATAGCCTTGATCTGTTTTATGGCAGCCGCTCCCTGCAAATCTTCCCGGTTGTCCTCAGGTTGGTTTTTGTTAATCGAATTCATCTTCGTGCTGGAATGTATGGACGTTCGGCAGCGCACTGAATGAGGCGAAATCGTGTGGGGTTCGTCCGGGAAAATATGACGCGTATGAGCAAGGTAGTCACACGATGTGGCGAAATCAGCCAACCGGGTGGAGGGTTCGTCAGTCACGATTAGGTTCAATGCCTCTCGCAAAGACGCCACACTGATCGGGCCTCAACGCTCGAAGTAGATGAAGGGGAAGTTGCCTTCGGCGCGGATGGGTGTTTGGTGGACCAAGCCGACTTGGGCAAGCATCGCAATGCATTTGGGGATGTCGCAGAGGGCCGTGTGGAATTCGAACACGGCTCTGTCTGTGCGCGCGAGAATGTCTGGGTAATTGGCGATGAATTCCTGCTCGGAGCCTTCGATGTCGCATTTCAAGAGATCGATGCGGGCATCGCTTCTCATAATGGTTGAAAGATCGAGGTAGGGCACAACGGAGCCCCCATCAGCGCTTTCCTGAACAGTGTTGGCGAAGTGGCGGTGAGTTTCGGTGATGTTCGCGTGGCCGTGCTTTTTACCGACGAGGCCATGGTGCGGTTTGATTGAGAGTTGTGCAGGCTGCGTTTGCAAACGCTGCTTAAGCTCAGCAAAGAGCTGTGGGGCGCCCTCGACGACGTGGGCCGAGAGGAGTGAGGGGGGGACGCCGCGTTGAATCAGCAGATCGTAGGCCCGCAGAGTGAAGTAGCCAACGTTCGCCCCCAGATCGCAGATGGTGAGAGGTTCGCCAGGCCGAGGAGCGTCCAGCAGCTTTTGCAGAGGAACGTCGTATTCGCCGTTGACGAAGATTTCGTTGTAGATGAACCAATCGGCATGGCTGCGCACCTGCACAGTCAAGCCGCTGCGAAGGGTCCAATCGAGCCCAAGACGTTGCCAGACCTGCCGCCTCAAAGGATCTTTGAGCGATTCAGGCGCATGACGCAGTAGCGACGAGAGCACGCGCGGAGAATACCGCGCAGCGGATTGAGATTCAAAGAAAAGAGAGACCCGTAGGGCGCACAGGTTTGCTTGCAGCAGTAGTGGTGGCGGTTTTACCTTTGCAGCAATGCGCGTTTTGGCAATCGATCATGGAACCAAGCGGATGGGCATTGCTGTTAGCGATGAACTCGGAATGGTGGCCACACCCCTGGAGTTCATTCCCGCGGAGCCCTTCGCCGATTTCCTTACGCGCCTGAAGGAGTTGATTCGCGAAAAGCACGTGGAAATGATCCTCGTCGGCATGCCACGCAACATGGATGGGAGTTATGGGCCAGCGGCCTTGAAGGTGCAGGAGTTTGTCGCTGTGCTCAAGGAAACCATTGGGGTGCCGGTCCGGACATGGGATGAGCGGCTCACTTCTTCGCAGGCGAACCGAATGCTCATCCAAGCCGATGTGCGTCGAGGGGATCGCAAAGAGAAGGTGGATAAGATGGCAGCCGCCATTCTGCTGCAGAGTTTTCTGGACAGCCAGGGATGAAAGCTGCCGGCCGAGATGATGCCGCGCCCGAAGCCAACCGTTACAAGATGGTGGTGGCGTATGACGGCACGAACTACAAAGGCTGGCAGGTGCAAAAGTCTGGAGTGGGCGTCCAGGAATTGGTGGAGAAAGCTCTTGCTGCATTGTTCCCTTCAAACCCGCAGCTGCACAGTTCCAGCCGCACAGACACTGGTGTGCATGCGCTTGGGATGGCCGCGCACTTTGATGTTCTCGCGACTGAGGATCGCATGGAGCCGAGCAAGCTGTTGCTCGCGTTGAACGCGCATTTGCCGGAGGATGTTCGCATTGCGTCGGTGGCGCGGGCGCGGCGGAACTTTCACGCGCGCTTCAATTCCGCTGGGAAACAATACCGATACTTCGTTTGGAACCATTCCGCGATGAATCCCCTGCTCCGCTCGCAAGCGTGGCATGTGCCTAAAGCGCTGGACCTCGCCGCGATGAAACGCGCGGCTGCGCACCTCGTGGGAAAGCATGACTTTGGCTCATTCGCGGCGAATCGAGGGCATCCTCCCTTGACCACCGTGCGAACTGTTCGCCGATGCGATGTCGGAAAATCCGGTTCGTTAATCACCTTCACCTTCGAGGCGAACGGCTTCCTCTACAAAATGTGCCGTGGGTTTGCGGGCACGCTGGTCCAGGTGGGTCTCGGCAAGTTTAACGCGGATGAGATTCCGCGGATTTTGGAGAAGCGAGACCGGAGGGTTGCTGGAATGACGGCTCCGGCTCACGGGTTGGTGTTGTGGAAAGTGTTTTACACCCCCGGAGCGAAGCCGAAGCCCGGCGCCGAGGAGGACGAGGAGTAATGCACGTCGTTCTGGTAGAGCCGGAAATTCCGCCGAACACCGGCAATGTGGCCCGCTTATGCGCCGCAACACAATCGACGCTGCACCTGATCGAGCCGTTCGGGTTCACGTTGGACGACAAGCAACTCAAGCGCGCCGGGATGGATTATTGGCAGCATGTTGATTGGCGGCGTTGGAAGAACTGGCCCGCTTTCCTGGAGGCGGTGCCACCCACGTCGAAACTATGGCTCGTGGAATCCAACGGGCCGACCCGCTATTCGGACGCGCAGTTCGGGCTGAATGACTATCTCGTATTCGGGCGGGAAACAGCGGGACTTCCGAAGGCGTTGCTGGACGAGCATCAGCAACACTGGCTGCGGATACCGATGTTCAATCCCGCTGCGCGGTCGCTCAATCTGAGCAATTGCGTCGCCCTGGTGTTATTTGAGGCGCTGCGGCAGAACAGTTTTGCCGGCGAGATATAGGCGGCGGTTTGCATTTTCTTTGGGGCACAGTGGTGATACTGTGCATTTACTTATGGGGGTTCTCGATTTTCTTAAGTCGCAGGTCATTGAGGTCATCGAGTGGACGGATGATTCGAGGGACACGCTGGCGTGGCGGTTTCCTGATGAAGACAAAGCGATCAAACGCGGAGCGCAGTTGATCGTGCGCGAGAGCCAGGTGGCGCAATTTGTTTATCTCGGCTCGTTCGGCGATACCTTTGGCCCTGGCAAGCACACACTCACGACTGACAACATTCCCATCCTCACGAAGCTTGCGTCGTGGAAGTATGGATTCGAGTCGCCGTTCAAAGCGGATGTTTATTACGTCGTCACGCGGTTGTTCACCGGGAACAAATGGGGCACGCAGAATCCGATCATGTTGCGGGACGCCGACCTTGGGATTGTGCGGGCCCGCGCGTATGGAACCTTTGATTTCCGCATTTCAGATCCGCGGATGTTCCTGAAGGAAGTCGCCGGGACGGACCATCATTTTCGGCTGGATGAATTTAACGAGACGATGCGCTCCCGCGTGGTAAGCGTGTTTAGCGAAGCCTTGGCCCAGGCGAAGATTCCAATCTTCGATGTGGCAACACGGCATTCCGAGCTGGGGCAGTCGTTGCTGCCGATCATCAATGTGATCACCACGGCGAAGTACGGCCTGGAGATCACGACTTTCGTGGTGGAGAACGTTTCCGTGCCGCCCGAGGTTGAGCAGGCGATCGACAAGCGTTCGAGCATGTCCGCCATTGGGAACCTCAATGACTATGTGCGCTTCCAGATGGCTGAGTCGCTGACGCAAGGGACAGGCAATACCGGGATGGCTTCCGAACTGGCTCTTGGTATGGCTATGGCCCAGCAACTCGTCCAACAACAACAGCAGCAGCAACCGGCTGGTGCCGCAGCGCCAGCGGCAATGGCAGCTCCCCCGATCATCGCGCAAGGAAGCAACACAAGCGGCGGCTTGCCGGAGTTGCTCAGCCCCGGTGAAGTTGCGCAGATCCTAAAGGTTTCCGAAGGTGACATTATTGCGACGATTGAAGCCGGGGATCTTAAGGCGAAGCGGATTGGAAGCACGTACCGGGTAAGCCGCGCGGCTCTTGACGAATTTCTCAGATCGTAATGGAAGCAGTCGCGCGGGAGAAATTCGCCTGCCCTGCCTGCGGGGCTGAGGCGCACTGGAATCCGTCCAAGCAGGCGCTTGTTTGTGCGTATTGCGGAACCACGTCCCCTATGGATGCGCCGCCCAGCGCTGAAGGAGGAGTGCAAGAGCATGACCTCGCCGCTGCTTTGCGCAATCTCCCTGGGGATAAGCGCGGGTGGAAGGCAGCGAAGGCATCCGTGCGTTGCCAGAGTTGCCAGGCGATTTCAGTGTTCGACCCGGAGAAGGTGGCATCCCGTTGTGAGTTCTGCGGGTCGGCGCAGATTGTGCCGTATGAGCAGGTGAAGCCGCCGATCAGCCCGGAGAGCTTGCTGCCGTTCAAGATCGACCAAGGACGGGTGCGCGATGCACTTCGCCAATGGTATGGCACACGCTGGTTCGCCCCAAACAAGTTGAAGCGCGCCGCTCTGACGGACACACTGCACGGCGTTTACTTGCCGTATTGGACGTTTGACGCGCTGGTGCATGCGGATTGGACTGCGGAGTCGGGTTATCACTATTACACCACGGAAAGTTACCGGGACGCGCAGGGAAACACCCAGACCCGGCGTGTGCAGCACACGCGATGGGAGCATTCATCCGGCAGCCTCGAGCACTTCTTCGATGATGAGCTAGTATGCGCTTCGCGCGGAATGCATGCCGATTTGCTCAGGCGAATTGAGCCGTTCCCGACAAAGGAACTGGTGCCGTACGCG
The DNA here is from genome assembly GCA_035627835.1 of Candidatus Methylomirabilota bacterium. Classification (GTDB taxonomy): domain Bacteria; phylum Verrucomicrobiota; class Verrucomicrobiia; order Limisphaerales; family SXQI01; genus DASPKX01. The sequence goes on along the minus strand of DASPKX010000116.1, from coordinate 94 downwards.
CCTTCGTTTGTGGCGGGATGGGTGGTCGAGCAATACCAGATAGACTTGATCGGCGCTGCGCAACATTCCCGGGACCGAATGGAATCGGAAACTC
>DASPKX010000115.1:0-30926 GCA_035627835.1 Candidatus Methylomirabilota bacterium | reverse complement strand
TGGCGAAGCACTGCCCAAGGTAATACAGGGCGCGAATGCGGCGATGCGGATTCGTTTGGGCTTTTTGGAATTCCTGAATGGCTTCGCTCACCTTGTTCGTCTGCAGGTAAAGCTCACCGAGTTCAAACCTCGCCTCGAGATCGGTCGGATGCCGATCAACGCGAGCCTTCGCTTGTGCGAGCAGGAACTCAGATTTTTGCAGATCCAGTTTCTGCACCTCTGCGGCATAAGCCGGATCCGCTGGGTTAAGAGCGGCCTTCGCGTGCTCGATTTTGCGAACATGAACATCAGCCACCGCGCGTTCCAACGAGGCGTCGTTTACGCCTTCGACGTTGATGATGCGATTGTAGTAATCCAGCGCTTTGTCGTAATCCTTCTTCTGCGTAGCCAGCTCCGCAATATCCCGGAGCAGCTTCAAATTTTTAGGCTCGCGCAGCAAGCGGGCTTCGTACTCGCGAATCAGGCGGGTGGCGACATCCTCGTCCTTCACTTGGCGGTTCTCCTGCTCGAGCGACTCCGCTTCAGATTTGTTGCGCAGAATATCCCGGTAGGAGCCTTCGCCGCCTTCGAGCGCGTTATAGCCCCCCTCGCGCAACGTGCGATGAGCGGTGACATCCTTCAGGAGTTGGGCGATGTCTGGATCGTGAGGGTGCGCTTTCTCCAACTCGCGCATGACGTTTTCCGCGCGAGGGGTCTGGTTGGTCTTGAGCAGCGCTTCAGCCAACCGCATCCCTGTGGTCTTGTCGCCGGGATGCATCCGGTATGCGATTTCGAGCGAGAGCACCGCGGTCTTTGGGAGATCCGCGGCAAGCGCAGCATCGGCCAGGAGCTTGTGAGCGCTGGCATTGCTGGGGTCGGAGTTAAGGATTTGCTCAGCGACGGCTATTGCTTCGACCGGATTGTTTCGGAGGAGCATCTGGCCCTTCCCCAGCAAGGGGGAGGAGCTGGCGGTTCCAAGCATGCGCTTGAACAAACCACCACCGGAGGGGTTGCGGCGCGCTTGCGTTTGGCGGAGCGCTTGCCTCGCATCGTAGAAGCCAGGCTCCCGCACACAGGCTTGCGTCAGCAAGGTAATGGCGTAATCGAGATTATCCCGCTGCATCGCCTCAACGCCGCGCTGGAACAACTCCCGCACATCCGTTGGCATCTCGCCTCGCGTCTTCTCTGGCATAGGATCAATTTAGTAAGCGTGTCTCCAAAAATCTACAGCAAAGCCCGCGTGCAGGAAACGCCGTGCGCCCCTCAGTTCTCGTTCAGGGGCTGTGATTTAGACCAGGAGAACGCCTCTTCCGTTCGGGGTGAAGTTTAACGGTCTCGCTGCAGCAGATGATGGGCGAGCGCGTGCAGCGCAACAGCCTTGCTCCCGAGCGGACGAAGCGCGGCAAAAGCTCGGTTCGTCAGGTCGGCTGCGATCTTCTGCGATTTATCCATTCCTAGAATGGAAGGGTAGGTTGCTTTTTGAGCGGCGACATCTTTGCCGGCTGTCTTGCCCAGCTTGTCGCTCGATTGTGTCACATCGAGAATGTCATCAATAACCTGGAAGGCCAGGCCCACATAATAGCCAAAATCGCTCAGAGCGCGGAGTTGCGCGGAGGTGCAGTTTGCTGACATTCCCCCCAACCGCACAGAGCACCGGAGCAAAGCAGCAGTCTTGCGCTCGTGAATGTATTTCAGGTCTGCCGGTTTCACCTTTTTGCCTTCACCTTCCAAATCCGCCACCTGCCCAGCGATCAGTTGTAAGGATCCTGAAGCCTCCGCCAGCTCACTCACGAGTTGGCGATGATCGTAGCGCGGCCACCCTTTCGCTTTCGTCAGCAGCATGAACGCTTCCGTCAGCAGGGCGTCCCCCGCGAGGACCGCCATGCCTTCACCGTAAACCTTGTGATTCGTTAATTTGCCGCGGCGGTAATCGTCATTGTCCATGGCGGGGAGGTCGTCATGGATCAATGAATACGTGTGAATGCATTCGACCGCCGCAGCGAGCGGAAGGGCATCTGCTGGCTTGCCCCCGCAAGCCTCATTGGCTGCGAGGCAGAGGACGGGGCGCAGCCGTTTGCCACCGGCAAACATTGAGTAGCGCATCGCCTGGTGAATGGTGCCCGGCCTCGCTCGTGCTTTTGGCAGCAGTGCATCGAGGGCCTTGTTAATCTCCCCGACGCGAACCTCCAGGTACGAGTTTAAATCGAAGGCGGTGTTCGTGTTTGCCTTGGCCATGCGCGGGGCTGTTATTAAAAGAACCCTTCGCCAGAAGCAAGAAGGACGTCTCGCATTGGCTTCCTGACTCGCCAACCTGCCGACGGTTCAATACTCTTGCGCAAACCAGATCCCCATTACCGTGAACTCTTCCATCACGCTCAGCCGCAGGCGGCTTCTCAAAGGCACAATGGCTGCCGCAGCGGTCACCTTTGCCAATTACCCACTCTCCTTGTTCGGCGGCCCTCCCGCTGAGGAAGGCGGCGTGCTGATTCCATTTCTCGACGCGCAGCCGGTAGTCCGGAAACAAACACGATGGCAGGAGCTAACCGATTGGCACACCAAGAGCGAGGACCTCTACGTGGTCAGCCATTACGGCAACCCCGCCCTCGACGAATCGAAACATACCCTTGAGGTCTCCGGATTGGTGCGGAAGCCCCGAACTCTTACCTTGGAAGAAATCAAGAAGCGCAAGCGAAAGACCATTACCGCGACCTTGGAATGCGGCGGCAACGGCAATGGCCCTGGTTTCATGGGGGCGATTGGCAACGTGAAGTGGACCGGCACCCCGCTCGTAGATCTCCTGGAGGAAACCCAGCCTCTGAAGCGCGCCATTGAAGTCGTTTTCTTCGGCGCGGATGAGAAGATGGAAAAAATCCGCGACAAAGATTACGTCCAGAACTTCGCCCGCAGCTTGCATATCAACGACGCGCGCCGGGAGGAGATTCTTCTTTGCTACGAGATGAACGGCCAGCCGTTGGAAAAGGAGCATGGCTTCCCCTTGCGATTGGTCGTCCCTGGCTGGTTCGGCATCGCTTGGGTCAAGTGGTTGAACCGGATCGAGCTTCTCGACCGCCGGTACATGAGCAAGTACATGGCTCATGAATATGTAACCTTGCGCGGAGAAGAGCGGGGGGAAAAGACGATCTGGCGATTGACGAGCGTTGGGCCGATCGACATCAAATCCATTATTGCGCGCGCGGTGCAGCTGAAAACTGGAGCCATTCGCCTGACCGGCGCCGCCTGGGGAGACGGGACTCCGCTTAAGCGCGTTGAAGTTAAAATCGATGACGGACCATGGATGCCGGCCAAGATTGATCGCAGCCCACGGGAGAAATACACATGGCGTTTCTTCCATTACGATTGGACCGATCCCTCAGCGGGTGAGCACAAGGTCGTATCCCGCGCGATTGACGAGGAAGGCAGAGTGCAACCCTCCGCAGAGGACCCTGAGATTAAATTAAAGCGCACCTATTGGGAGGCAAACCAGCAATGGCCGCGCAGGCTCAAAATCGCTGGCCGGCAGGAGAATGGCAAAGGTTTGGGAAGTTGATGCAACGGAATTATATCAGCTTATACCTAAGGACTTTCTCAGTTGTGAATAACTTGGAAATAGCTTAAGTAGTTCTGCTGCAAGACTATACCACCGATCCCGTTCCCATTTGACTTAGGGGTGCGGAGCGCTAGTGTCCACTCCGTGACCGATTACCCCGCTGCTTTCTAGCTGATTTGCGCGGGTTATCAGAACGGTTAATAACATGAGCGAAGCGACAGTTGCTGCTGGCCAGAGCAGCCCCAGACTTTCACGAATTTCAGAAGCCGTCATCCGCCTGGCAGGCAATTCACAGGACGGCATCCAAGCGATTGGTGGTTTCCTGGCCCGTCTGGCCGGGCGCAGCGAGCAGGAAGTCATGACATTCATGACGATCCCCTCGACCATCTCCGGCGGCCCCTCAATTTTCCAAGTTCGCATCGGGTCTGGCGAAGTGTTGAGCGCCGGCGATGAGGCTGACCTGCTGGTCTGCTTCTACCAGCATTCGTATGAGAGCCATATCTCCTCGTTAAAACGGGGCGGCATTGTTCTTTATGATGAGGATCACGTGCAGCCAAAGCCGGAGTGGCGCAGCGACTACAAGCATATCGGCGTGCCGATCTCCAGCTTAACCGTCGAGGCCATTGGCGGAACCTCCAAAGACAAAGGTAAGAACATTTACGTCCTGGGCCTGCTGGCGAAAATGTTTGATCTGAACGTCGCCAAGCTAACGAAGCTGATCGGTGAACGTTTCACGGGCAAGGACGACAGTGTGCTGAAGAACGCGCTGCTTGCCTTTCAAGCTGGTTATAGCCGCTCGCTTGAGAACGTGCTGGAGACCTACCAATTCGTTGAGGGGCAGAAACGCTCAGGCCACCAGGTCGTCATGAACGGCAACGAAGCATTGGCCTACGGCTTGATCGCTGGCGGCGTCCGCTTCGGAGCTGGTTACCCCATCACCCCATGGTCCGACATCATGGAGTTGCTGCGGCGCGAACTGCCCAAATACGGCGGCATGTTCATTCAGTGCGAGGACGAAATCGCTTCCGTTTCGATGGCCTTGGGCGGCAGCTATGCCGGCCGGGTATCTGTTACAGGTTCCAGCGGGCCTGGAATTTCCCTCAAGACCGAGGCGATTGGCTGGGGCGTGATGGCTGAAGTTCCCCTGGTCGTTGTTGACGTTCAACGCGGCGGGCCTTCCACAGGCATGCCGACGAACGTTGAACAGTCTGATCTCAACATCGCCATCAATGGCGGCCATGGTGACTCCCCACGCGTGGTTCTCGCGCCCTGCAATGTTGAAGATGCTTTCTACACCGCCATCGAAGCGGTGAACATTGCCCGTAACTATAACGTGCCGGTTTTCATCCTGACCGATCAAGCCATTGCGACACGCATCGAAGCCTTCGAGGAGCCAAAGCTGCAGGAGATCTGCCAGGATATTGGCCCGAGTTTCGCGCCACTGCCTGACCACAAGCCCTACGATCTCAGCACACCCAACGGCGTGAGCCCGCGTGTTGCTCCCGGCACCCCAATTCAAAGCGGCAAGTACCCGGTCATCACCGGCCTTGAGCATGATGAAATGGGCCATCCAACTGGCTCGCCCAAGCTGCATATGCAGATGACCGCAAAACGCCGCAAGAAGCTGCAGGCCTTGGCCGCTTCATTGCCGGTGCCGCAGGTCTATGGCAGCAGTGAAGGTGACGTCCTGCTCGTGGGTTGGGGATCAACTCAGGGGCCAATTCGCGAGGCCGTCGATCGCGCCCGCGCCGCTGGTGAGAAATATGCCTGCGTGAACCTCCGGCACTTAAACCCACTGCCACCGGGGTTAGACAAGATTTTTGCGGGCTTCAAGCATGTCTTCGTTGTGGAAATCAATGACGAGGGCCTGTACGGCTACGGCCAATTGGCCGCGATTCTTCGCGCTCGCTACTGCGATCCGAAAATCAAAGGCATTAACAAAACGGACGGGCTCACCTTCAAGGTGCGCGAGATCCTGGACGCTGCGAAAGCGCGGCTGGCCGAGAGCAACTAACTTTCCTGGAATTACGATTATGAGTCTTCCCACTGCTGAACCAATCCCAGCCAATCCGCTGGGCGCCACTGCGGTTATCCAGGCGCCCCCGGCTTTGGAGCGCAAAGGGCTCACGAAGAAGGAAATCGCTGCCGATCATCCGACCTGGTGCCCAGGATGCGGCGATTTCTCGGTGCTCGCGCTTTATTTTAAACTGATCGAGAAGCGCAAAATCTGGCACGAGAAGATCACCACCGTTGCCGGCATCGGCTGCTCGAGCCGCTTCCCTTACTTCGTGCAGGCGCACGGCGTGCATTTCATTCACGGCCGCGCTCTGCCTTTTGCGACGGGCGTGTCCCTTTCCCGCCCCGACCTGCATGTGTTCGTCTTCGGCGGCGATGGCGATGCCTTCTCCATCGGCGGCAACCACCTGAACCACACTGCGCGCAAGAACGTCAAGATGACCTACGTCATCATGGACAACTTTGTTTACGGCCTGACGAAGAAGCAGACTTCTCCGACCTCACCGCTCGGCTTCAAGAGCAAAACCGACACCTGGGGCGCGGTTGATAATCCAATCAACCCGATGAAGCAGTTGATCTCCGCTGGCGCAACTTTCGTGGCCCGGACCACTGCCTCAAATCCAAATCACGTTCTCCAAATGATGGAAGCGGCCATGGATCACGATGGCTTTAGCGTGATTGAGTGCTTGAGCGAATGCATCGAATTCTACGAAGGTGCGTTCGATGCGGCCAATCCGCGCAAAGGTGGCGTGTTCAACCTGGTTCCCGTGGACCATGACGTCTCTGATGAAGCTGCGGCTTACAAGCTCGCAGGCACCGCTTGGCCGGGTTACTTCGGGATCTTCTACAACAACAAGCAACGCCCCACCAAGAACGCGAATGAGCAGAAGATCATCGACGGCGCGCGCAGCAAGGTCGCTGGCGCTGCTGATTGGCAAATCCTGCAGAAAACCTTTGATCGGCTGAAGTAATTCCGCTCGCCCATACTTTAACGAAAGGGACTCTTCGGAGTCCCTTTTTCGTGCCCACGCCTCGGCGCCGTTTCATATTGATTGTTCCGCGCTCTTTTCCTGACTAGGTTGCTTCCAGATGCGAAAAACCAAGATCCTCATTTTCTGCATTTTGTTCATCGTGATGGCCTTCGGGATGGCGATGGGGTTTCTGATGGGCGCTCTGCCCGGCCGCGCTGCCAAGCCGCAGCAGATCAACACCTCAACCGTCATTCAGCAGGTTCAAACACTCTCCCAGCTCGTCACCGTGAAATACGTCATGGAGAAGGTGGTGATTTTGGAAGATGCGAAGTGGTACGGCCAGGATCGCCTGCTGATGCTCGCCCATGGGATCGTTAAGGCTGGCGTGAATTTGGATCAACTGCAGCCGGGTGACATCATTGTTGAAGGGAAGAAGGTGCGAATCATCCTGCCGCAGGAAACAATTACAGATGCCTACCTTGATGACACAAAGACTCAGGTCATCGAGCGGGAGACGGGAACTTTCCGGAAGCTGGAAAAGGATCTGGAGCAGAATGCCCGCCGCATCGCCGTGGACGATATCCGCCGGGCGGCGCGCTACGCCGGCATTTTGAAAGATGCGCGGGAAAGGGCTGAGATCCAGCTCAGAGGCTTTTTTGTGGCGCTCGGGTTCGAGCAGGTGGAGTTCGCGAGCAAGTAAGCTACTTCGCAATCCGTTTCGCGGCCATGAGCCGCCCATCTGGCGAGAAGGTCAGCCGCAAGTAGTTGTCCGGCCAGCGCACGGTGCGGTAATCAAATGGATCGTGGAAGTGCGCGAAGCCGCGATGATGCCGATAAAAATGCGGGCGAGTCGCGATTACTTGCGTGCCGCCTCGGACTCGCAGCCATTCGGCAACAACAGTTCCATCCGCCAGTTGCGCCTGTTTCTCCGGCGGTCCCAGCTCAGTGATTGCATCGTCCATCCGGTACACCCCAACGCGCTGCTCCCAATTCTGGGTGGTCGCACAGCCAACGAGCAGCAAAGCCAGAGCGCCCATGAGGAAGAGTTTCATCGCGAAATATCAATGTGAACTCTTCCACAGGCAAGGCGCAGTTCTCACGCGATCGGTTGCGCCCCAATCGTGCCGTGCAGATGCTCCAGGTATTGCGGCGAAGAAACCTTCTGCAGCTCCCGTTTTGCCTCTTCAAGGCGGTCTTGGATCGTGTCGAGATAATCGTGCTCCACGTAGTCAGCTTCTTCGACAAACCGCTGCAAGGAGGCAACATGCCTTTCCCAAAGCCGCACGTCCACGCGCTGCTTAGTCTCCAATCGTTGCCGGTACCAATCGCTGCCGAGAAGATGTTCCAGGGTGAAGAGTGAGCGAATGGCGGGATCGTTGAGCCCTTTCCCCTCGTAATGGCCATGCGCCATGATGTGCAGCAACGCCTTTAACGGCGGGCATGCCCATTCAATCGAGCCATCCTCGAAGTAGAGATCCGCAACGCGCTTTTGCGTGGTGACGATGTTGTCGATGCCGTCCACGAAGACCTCCATGTCCTGCAGCTCTGGCCGGAGCATTTCCGGCGTGAGGACGACGTGCGGATGGTTGAAGACCCGACCAAAAAAGATCACGGCGAATTGGGACGTGATGCGATAACCAATTCGGCTGGCAAGCACTTCCTTGCCGTTGTGCTTGAAGTCTCGGAGCTTTTCCAGGTAGCCGTGCTCAATCATGTATTTTGGATCACGCTCCTGCGGGCTCATGCGCGCCCATATCTCCGGCACGAGCAAGCTGATGTCGTGATCCACCCGCATGTACGGCCCGACATACCCCGCCGCGGTGACGAAGCCTTGGTGACCGTTCAGAAGGTAGGCAACCAACGCATTATTCAAATCGTAGATCGGGGGCAGGGCATTGAATGGCCCCTTCGTTAATGCCCCCTCAGAGCCGGCGCCCGTCGTCGATGGCGACTTCCCCGTCATGCTGCAGATGAACTCCATGAAGAGTTCCGGCAGCTCCATGTAATGAATCGGGTTATATACCGCGAGCGGGCGGATGCCCGAATCGGGCGGGTTGTTTCGGCGCCCGGGCAGAACCGCGCCAACCTGCCGATGCACCGCCTGGTGCAGTGGGAGCCGTCGATGCAGGCGCGTCGCCATCAATGCGAGGTAAGCATCCCGTTGGTTTACGAGGTCAGGCCGCGTTTGGAGGTAACGCGGGTTTTTCGATGGCTTGCCCCCAATAATGCGCGGCTGGCACGAGCTGACGAAGAATGTTGGGCCTCCATTCGTGGCAAAGTCACGAATCAGCCCCTGCATCGGCGCGGTGAATTGGTCAAAACCGATCGCGTCGTCCAAGTACTCCTGCGCCGCATCCTTTTTTAGCGGTTCAAAATTCGAGAAGAAGTTGTTGTTCCTCGAGAAGTCGGCCTCCGTCTGTTTGTCGTACCCCTTGTGAATCGCTTCGTCAGGCCGCTGGAACAGGCGATTCTCGCAGTTCAGCACGAACTTAACCGCAGGCGCGCTGCTTTCAGTGCGCGCTCCAGAGATCCGTTGGACCGGCACCGTGATCGAGGCTGTGATGTCGTCTTCCGCCTGAATCTTATCCGCAGGCTGGAAATCCTTGCGCAGCCCAAAGGTTCGCCACGCTCCATCCGCATCGTAGCCCACACGCAAATAACTGGTGACCACCTTGCGGTTCTCGTACTTCAACTCGTTGCCGGGCCTTCCATTGACGATATCCACCGAGAAATGGTCGCGCCAATTCGCGCCCCAGGTCGGGCGGTAATATCGCTTCACCACGAAGACCAGCTGCTTCACGTATTGAGGAATCGTGCTCAGCCAGTTGTTGTACTCCTGCGTGTACTCGGTCGTGGAGGGTGTTAGCAGTTTGATCACTGAACCGAGAGAGCGCTCCTCGCTCAGGATCGGCCGACTGTCCGTCTCCGTCTTGAACTCCGGCTTGAAACGGTCGGAGTAATCGCGCCGGAGCAGTTCATCCACGAGCGCGAAATCCTCCTGCAAATCCGCGACAAAGACCGGCCCCTGCAGGATAGCGTCACTGATCGACTTGGAGATTTCAGACTTCCCACCCCCCGAGACGGTGCAGGGCTTATGGCAGAGCGTCCCTTCCGCAACGCTCCCGATGAGCCGCCAGTTTTTGGTGCCCGGTGTCTTTACGAGGCGCACCTTGTAACCCGAAGGGCGCACATAGACGCGCTCGGCCATCAAGCGAATCGAATGCTCCCCCTGCGCGTCGGTCCAGCAGATCCGTTGGGCCAAGAGGTCAAAGTGCGCGTCATCCGGAACGTAGATGATGTCCGGGTAGTTTTTATCGACCGCATACCCTTCGGGTTTAACGTCCATGACGTCGCGATACAAAGAGACGACCTCGTGGAAAGAGTGGCCCAGGCGGCGCAAATGCATTTGGCCGCTGAACTCCTCACCCAGATCATAGCTCGGGTAAACGTAAGCGCCCCCCGCATGCTCCTCCTCGCATAAACCAAAGAGATTCGCGGCAAAACTGAGCTGGGTTTTAACCTCCTTTTTGCAGTAACCGAAATAGTTATCGGCAATGATCGTGACCATCACGCCTGAAGCGTCGCGGCAGGTGATCTTGAAGGCGTTGCCGTTGTTGTAGAGTTCGTCCTCCTCGCGCCAACACACCCCATCGCGCCGCTGCCGTTCGTTGGCTGCGCTGTAGTGAGGAAGTCCCAATTCCTTCTTCGTGAGCCGCACAAGGTGCGGCGCCAGAATCACACAGCCGGTGTGCCCGCTCCAATGCTCCACATCCAATGCTGCATCATTCTCTGGAAGGTTAGGGTCACCGCCGTTCCCGAAAATGCTCTCCACAAAGTCGAGATTGCTAACCAGGTTGCCAGGGGCGAAGAACCGCACCTCCATGGTTTTCTGCGAGGTGAAGCCTTCCACCGCAGGGCAGAGGATGGGCCGCAGGAGCAGGGAAACCCAGCAGCGCGCTTTCTGCGCCTGGTCAAAGGTGAACGGAAGCTCCAGCAACTCTGGCGGCGGTTGGAGCGCCTTCTCAAACAGGCGGGCAAAAACTTCCTTCGGAACTGCGGTTTTGTCCGCAGGCACCGGCAAGCCGCCCTCAGCGATATGGAAAATTCCCTGCGTCGTGCGCCGATCGCTCTTTGGATTGTGCAGAACCCCGTTCTTAACGCGGTACGAGCTGATGATGTCGGAGACGAACTCATCCTTTGTGAGGGGCAGTGAAAGTGTTCGCGCGAGCCCATACTCATCCAGAACGAATGTCCGCTCCGGCAGCTTCAATCCCGACAGGCCCAGGTAGCGCTCAAGGAATTTCTCCACCCGCTGGTCCACAGGCGGTTTCTTTCCCGCGCGATGCGACGACTCGCTTTCCCGCGCGAGAATTGCGCGGGCAATGTCATGCAGCTGCTCCTCTGTTTCCGCTTTGACCGTGGCAAAACCAAGTTCTGCCAGCTTGATATTGATCGCGTGAATCAACCGCGCTTCGTTGCCCGGCGTTTGTTCCAGCCCGATATCCGCTAAGGACTTCATGTTCGCTTTTCTGCCAAAAACCAAATCCGCAAGACCCTGCCGTCCCGGTGGGTAGATTTCAACTCTGCTTTCGATTTTGTTGGAGGCTGGCGCTCCGCGAGCGCTTCGCTAAACTGGCCGCTCAGCCATGATTCAATTCGATTTTACCGGCCGGGTTGCCGTCGTCACAGGAGGCGCCAGAGGGATAGGGCTTGCTGTGGTGAAGAAGCTGATGGCCGCCGGCGCCAGTTGCAGCATTTGGGACATCAACGAAGCCGACCTGGAGCGCCGGCGCTCTGAGCTGGATCAAGCGAAGCTGCATACGATCACGGTGGATCTCACAGATGTCGCTGCTGTTCACAACGCTGCCGAGAGCGTTCAAGCTCGCTTTGGCCGGCTCGATATTCTCGTGAACAATGCCGCGATTGCCGGGCCGACTGCAAAGCTCTGGGAATGTAATCCTGCGGACTGGCGCAAGGCGATTGATGTGGACCTGGTGAATGTTTTCAACTGCTGCCACGCAGTGGTGCCGCTCATGCTCGCCAACAAATACGGGCGCATCATCAGCATGGCCTCCATCGCTGGCAAGGAAGGCAACCCGAACGCCTCCGCCTACAGCGCCGCCAAGGCCGGAGTCATTGGCTTGACGAAGTCACTGGGCAAGGAACTCGCCCAAAGCGGCATCACGGTGCACGCCATCGCCCCTGCGGTGATTGAAACCGAGATGCTCCAGCAGACCACGCAGGAGCATATCAATTACATGGTTTCGAAAATCCCTATGGGGCGCATGGGGCAGGTGGAAGAGGTGGCGAATCTGATCTGCTGGTTAGCCTCGGAGGAATACTCCTTCAGCACAGCCGCCGTTCATGACATCTCTGGCGGGCGCGCCACGTATTAACAAAGCCAAGTCAGGCCCGGCTCCTGCTGATTCGCACAGCAATGAACCGGCAGTCCGACACAATAAACTTCCGAACCTCAACGCTTACGCGCGTCACGGAATAACGATCCAGGATCATTTCGGCTATATCCGCGGCGAGTTTCTCGATGAGCCTCCACTCCCGTCCGGCGCCAAAGGACTTAATCGCCTGCACCAACTCGAAATAATCGACGGTGTGCTTCAGATCATCGGTCGCAGCAGCGCGCGAGAGGTCTGCCTGCAGCTCAACCGTTAGGAGCAACCGTTGGCTGCGCGCCCGCTCAGCATCGGGAACGCCAACGTGAAAGCTGACCGCTAGGTCGTGGAGCGTGATGGTGTCCATTGCGCGGCAACAGCTTCCAGCAAGCGGCGAGTGGGGGTGTTCAAGTTCAGCTCCAACGCAGCCTCCACCGGCACCCAACGGTGTTCCTGCGCCTCATCATTAAGTCTCACGACTTGAGCGCCCCTTGCGCGCGCGGTGTAGTTCAAAAGCACAAAGTGCGCGGGCCGGTAAAATTCCGGGCTGTTGATGCAATCCTGGACGAGCACGAATTCGATGTCGTCCAATTCCAGTGCCGTCTCCTCGCGCGTCTCGCGGCGCAATGCATCCTCGCTGCTCTCCAGGTATCGCGTTTTACCACCGGGAATCCCCCACATGTTCGACCATTTGTGGGTGCGAAGCATCAAGACCTCATCCGCATCGTTGAAAATGAGCGCTCCAACTGTAACAACGGGGCGGGCGGAGGCGACCACGCTGAATGCCCCATCAGCTTGCTCGAGGAGTTCACGAAGCTCGCGGAGGTGCTCAACCACAAGGTCTGGCGAACTCGCGCGCAACTGTTCCAGGGAGTTGTACCCCGTCAGAACGGCTGCGGAGCGGGTTCCCCCAAACTTCGCCGTTTCCACATCATGCTGCATGTCGCCCACAAAGAGTGTTTCTTCAGGAGCGAGATCCTGTTCCTTCAGCAGGGTCGGAATGATCTTTCGCTTATCAACGGCGCCCGTGTACGCTTTCTCAAAGAAGTTTTCAAAACGCATCGTGCGCGCCTGGCGATCGAAATGCTCGCTCGGCACCGCCGTGAGCACAAACAGGCGCAGGTTCTTTTTCGCGCACCATTCCAGGAAGTCCCGCGCGTGCGGCAATTCCACAACCGCATCCTGAACTTCCCTAAAACGCCCATGGAACCATTGCTCCATTTGCGCCGGGGCAACGTGTGGCAGGTATTTGTCGTAAAACGGTTTGAATGGCAGGCAGAACTCCGCCCGGAACTTCTCGAGTGTTATCTCCGGAACACCAGCCTGGCGGAACACATGGTTGGTCGCTTCCCACACTGCCGGTAAATCGTCCACCAATGTCCCTGACCAATCGAAAATGATATTTTTGATCATCGAAATGCGCGGAACGGGCCGTTATTCGGCTTTGGCCCTTTTGAGGTCCTCCGCGAGAAATTGAGTGACCTCCTTAAACTTCGGTATATTGGCGGGATTGATTGCCATCAAAAGCTCATGAGCCTCAAGGCAAGCGCGGTTCAGCTCTTCCTTCGTCGCGGGCCGATTCTCCTCCGCCGGTTGAAACGCAGCTGAGGCAGTGGTTGTCGAGCAGATCTTGAAAAGATGGACTACCCCCAGATTTTCGAGCAAATCCGCCACACGGGGATTCGGATTGAGAAGTTGGAGGTCAATCCGCTGGTTTGCCGCGACATTCTCATTCCCGTGCAGCACGAGTCCGGCAAGCACACCCAGAAACGTGCTATCCATGGTGATGCACTCGGTTAAATCGAGGACGAATGTCTGTTGGCCACGCTGCCGAAGCTCATTGATGACCGTCTTAAAGTGAACGCTTGAATTGAAGTTGGCGCGCCCAACGACTTTAATGACCGTCGCTGTTTCGGCCACGGCGACGAAAATCATGGGCGAAGATTTGCTCGTCGGTGTGGCCATACCTTACGCGGCGCGCCTTGCTGCCGCCTGGCCGTCAGGGCGCTGCACGATTTTTACCAAAGTCTGCTGCAGCAAAGAGGCTTGCTCCTGGCCACTGGACACCATCAACAAATTGCAGCTCAGCAAGTGATCCATCGCGCGCACTAACTCCTCAATGGTGTAATTCTGCGCGTGTCCCATCGCCTGGAAAAGCACAAAGACATGCATGTCCAGCGGGTTGAAACGCTTGTCCGCAGGCAGTGACTCTCTGGGGATTGCCGCAATTTGAGACTTGAAGCGTGAGTAATCCGACCCTGCCTTCAACGACCCGCGCGCGACTAGTTCCTTGAGGAATATCATCGCGCGCACCTTGGAAATGATGCCGTAAAGAAGCCCGATCTCACTGCGGGAGCTATCGAGCCGCACCTCCCAAAGCTCCTCGTCCAATCGCTTGAGCAGTTTGGGCAGATTCCGTTCCCCAAGCGCATCGGCCAATGCAAAAGCACGGCTTTGTTTATTGCGAGTGACGATGCGCTCAACATCAGCGGCGGTGATTTTTGGCCGATCACCCACAGAAAGGCTTAACTTCTCCACTTCGTTGTGGAGTTGCCGCGAATTCGGCCCCACGTTGGCCACCAGCAGAGCCAAAGCTTCTTCGCTGATGTCTTTGCCCAGTTCCTTCAGATGACCTCTGGCCTGGAACTCCGCCTCGCTGTTCCATTCTTTGTCCTCAGCGGACCATCCCGAAAAGCCCTCTGCTTGTCCGAGTTTCTCCAGCGTTTTGTAGAAGGTTTTCCGGCGGTCCACTTTCCCGGCGCTGATGAGCAGTTTGACCCCATCCCACTTGAACGTCTTCAGCTCATCGGCAAGTGAACCGAGCGTTTCCGTGACCGCTGCCGTGGAAGCAGCGCGCTCCTCGCCCAAGAAGTTGCAGTTTTGGAACCAGATCACCTTCGCCCCGCCAAAGAAGGGCAATGTTTGCATCGCCTCGCGCAATTTGCGGAGCGCATTCAAGGCTTCACCACTGTTGGCGGCGCTCGCGTCGATGATCTCCTGATCCATCCCCGGAGACTCAGCGATCCAGGCATTAAATATCTGGCGCGCCTTCTGTTTGACGGCGAATTCGTCTTCGCCATGCACCAGGTGCAACGGGGCGGAACCTTTGGTGGGGGCAGGGGGCACTCGCTTATTCCTGCTCTTCGCCAGATTCGTTGATCCGCTCCAGCACTTCGGACATGTCCTCAACCTGCTCGAACAGCTCCGTTGAGACAAAAATCGGTTTCTTCTGCGCGGCGGCCAAGGCAAGGCAGTCACTCGGCCGGGCATCAATTTCCACCAGCTTCCGCCCCAGCTCATTTTGCTGCTGGAGGATCAATCGCGCGAAGTAAGTGGAGTTCTTAAGCTCCGTGATCACCACCCGTTCCACGTTGATGCCGAAGCCTTTAAAGATGTTGTTGATCAGGTCATGCGTTAAAGGCCGTTCCTTGGGGGTGTCGCGCAGAAACATGCCGATAATCGCGCCCATGTTGTGCTCGACCTGGATAACGAAGACCTTTTCATCGTTGCCCACGAAAATGGCGCAGCCGCTATTGGCCGGGAGAATCCCGCGGATCGCCACTGGCAACACATCCTTCTTCATGGAAGCACTTTACGGTTCGAGACCCAAAAAACAAGTCTGCGGGGAATAACTGGGCTTTTGGGCAACCACACGATTTGCCATTGAAACGAAGAGGAGCCTTGACATCCAAAAGAAATCATAGTGATATCACATCGATATTTATGAAAACCATACACCACGAACGACCGACGCATCACGAGATGCCCGCTAGAACCCTCAACGGCTGGGTCATGTTCACCATTCTGCTAGCGATCATCCTGGCGCTGGCCTGGTGGTTGGTGAGCGTTATCCGATCCGAAGAATTCACTGACCTCCAGAAAGCGGCTCGAATCATCGCTTGCTCCCTGAGCCTCACCACCATTTGCATCTGCTTTGCCGGCTTCTTCACTCTTCAACCAAACGAAGGAATGGTTTTGATCCTGTTCGGCTCATACAAAGGAACGGCGCGGGCGGACGGCTTTCACTGGGCAAACCCCTTCAACCGAAAGCAGCGCATTTCCCTTCGCGCGCGCAACCTCAACGGCGAGCGCCTGAAGGTGAACGATAAGCGCGGCAACCCAATCGAGATTGCGGCTGTCGTTGTCTGGCGTGTGCAAGACACGGCGCAGGCGGTTTTCGACGTCGATTCCTACGCTGAATATGTGCGTATCCAGAGCGAGTCTGCGGTGCGCCATCTGGCCGCGGTTTATCCGTACGATCACGGTGGGGATGATGAAGTCACTTTGTTGGGTGGACGCGAGGAAGTGGCTGCGGCGCTCACTGCGGAATTGCAGGAGCGTTTGGAAAAGGCCGGCGTGGTGGTAGAGGAGGCGCGTTTAACGCACCTCGCGTATGCTCCGGAGATTGCCAGCGTCATGCTGCGGCGCCAGCAGGCTGAAGCTGTGATTGCCGCGCGTTCCAAGATCGTGCATGGCGCCGTGACGATGGTCGAGATGGCGCTCAGCGATCTCGCCACTAAACAAGTGGTCCACCTGGATGATGAGCGCAAGGCGGCGATGGTCAGCAACCTCATGGTTGTGCTTTGCAGTGAAAGCGATGTGCATCCGGTAATTAACGCCGGCACCCTCTACAGCTAATCCAACAGGGGCCAGTTTGTTCAAACTGGCCCCTCCTGTATTTTAACGCCGTGATCGGATGCCAAACGAGCCCCGCAAATCCTTTTTGATTCGCATTGACCCTGAACTCTGGAAGGAGTTGGAGAAATGGGCGTCCGACGAATTGCGGAGCGTGAACGGGCAGATTGAATACCTGCTCAAGCAGGCGGTGCAAAAGCGGAAGGGCGGCTCCGACTCCAAGAAACTCGATTCGCCTTAACGGCGCATCCGCGGTTTGGCCGCCCGGAGGGCGCGCAGGGTATGCCCCCGGCCATTTTCGAATGCTTCGACCGTCGCGGTGATTTCCAGGACGGGATAGCGGATCGTGGCCAGGCCGTAGGTCTTGTAGGTCTTCGCGAAAAGCTCGGTTTCCACCATTCCACTCCAATCGGCGATGGTTAAGAATTTCATCGGCTCGCCAGTGGCTTCGTGGTGGATGCGTTCTTCAATGATTAGCCCACAGACGACCACTTCCTCTCCGCAATGCTTCGCCAGTTCTGCAATCGGGCAGTAGGTCTCCCAGGCAATGTTTGGGTGCAGTTCGAGCGGGTGCCCTGTGACTGGAAAGTCAAAGAGTTCTGATTCCCATTGCAAACGCTGCAATTTGGTTGGCTCTTCCAGAGGCACTTCCGGCAATTTTTCTTTGTCCTGATCCGGGAAGAGGAGCCCTTGAGCGGCTGCATTTCGATCGTGGCCGTAAGCGCGCAAGAGGAATTGCATCTGCCAGAATTGGGCGGAGCGGCTGTCGCCGAAGCCGTCGAACGCGCCAGCGCGGTGCAGCAGATCCATCTCCTCGGGAAGCGGATGCGTTCGTTTGTAGAAGTCTGCAATCCCGCTGAACGGTCCCATTTGCCGAGCCTTTAGAATACGCGCCTTGGTTTTATCGCTAAGGCCTTTGATGCGCGTGACGGGCGGGCGGATGGTTCGATCTTTGGGCGTGAATTGCGGGCCAGGTTCATTCACGCACGGCCCGAGCAGCTTGATTCCGAGCCGATGGCATTCCAGGACGTAAACCAGCGGATGATAGAAGCCCTTGCCATTGGTGAGCACCGCCGCCATGAACTCGACCGGGAAGTAACACTTCAGCCAAGCGGATTGATACGCTTCAACGCCATACGCGGCGCTATGGGCTTTGCAGAAAGCGTAACCTCGGAAGCTCGTGACGAGTTCCCAAACGTTGGCGATATCCTCATCGCTGCGGCCAAGCAGCCTTGCGCTGGCGACAAATTCAGGATGAATTTCTGCGATTACCTCCTGCTTCTCCTTGTTCAGCGCGCGCCGCAACACATCCGCGCGGCCACCATTTAAGCCCGCAAACACTTCGCAGATTTGCAGAATGTGCTCCTCATAAACGACCATTCCGAAAGTGCTGCGGAGACACGGCTCAAGCGAAGGGTGCGGGTAAACTGAGGGCTCAAGGCCTTGATACCTCCGCGTGAAGCTGACCTTTTTGTGCTCGTTCGCCGCCCCAGGCCGAATGACGCTGACGATCGCAACCAGCCCATCAATGTCGCGCACATTGCACATGCGGCAGAGGCTGATCATCGCGGGGCTTTCGATGTGATGAACCGCGCGCGCGCCGCCGCTCGCGATCATCTCCCAAACCTGTTCATCCTTCCACGGCTCCAAAGCGGCCAGGTCATAATCCACCCCGCGCGCGTTCAGCCAATGCTTCACATCCCGCATTACGGCCAACCCGCCTTGCGCGAGGATGTCCATTTTGATGAGGCCGATTTGCTCCACGGCCTCCATGTCAAAATGCGTGGTTGGATAACCCTTGTCAGAGACGAAGCAAGGAGTCAGATGCGACATCGGCTCGCGGGAGACAACGACTCCGCATGGATGCATCTTCGCGTAGCGGGGGAATTGATCCAGGAACTCAGCTATTTCGAGCGTGGTTTTATACGGATCTTCATGGATCGGCAGATCGCGGCTCTCAAGACTGGCGGTGATCTTCTCCGCCATGTCCGTTGGGCGATGAAATTGGATTCGCTTCGTAAATCGTCGCGCCTCTTGCTCCGAAACACCGAGCGCCTTGGCCACATCCGCAATGGCGCTTCGCGCCTGGTATGTTGAAAAGCCGCCAACCACCGCCACGCGCTCGTTGCCGTGCTTTTCAAAGATCAGATTAATGACGTCATCCTTGCGGTCGTGCGGGAAGTCGAGGTCGATGTCCGGGAGCTTGTCCAGGAGCATGCGATCTTTATTCAGGAACCGGCGGAAATACAATTCAAACCGAATGGGGCAAACGTCACTGATGCCCAGGCAATAACAGACAAGCGAATCGGCCGCGCTGCCGCGGGTGATCCAGTCAATGCCGCGTCGCTTGCATTCCTGCAATATATCCCAAACGGCGAGGAAATATTCCTCGTAGCCAACCTCATGAATAATCGCGAGTTCCTCCTCAACTTGCGCGCGCCGCTGCGATGCTTTTGGCCCGTATCGACGGACCAAACCTTCGAGCACCAGCTCGCGCAGAAACTCGCGTGGAGATTTGCCGTTTGGCGGGGTAAAAGCCGGGAACTGCGGTTTGCCGAAAGGAAGCTCAACATTGCAGCGGTCAGCCAGTTCGTTGGTGCGGTTGAGAGCCTCAGGAAAATCCTGGTAGAGCACAGCCATTTCCACCGGGCTGCGGAAATGAAGCTCGCGCCCAGATGTTTTCTCAGGATGCGGCTGCTTTAGCAGGGTGAGGGTGCGAATGCTTTGCGCGACGTCGAACTTCAAACGATCCTGCCGAGCGGCGTAGTGCATGGGCACAGCCGCGATCGCGCGTGCTGCTTGCGCAGTGGTTAACTTCTCACCCGGCGTCGCTTCATAATAGAAACGATTCGGGAAGAAGTCTGCGAAACGATCACACCGGCTCGTCGCGATCAACCCCGCCGTTGAGGTTCCCAACCATTCGGGAGTGTTGCTGTGATCATCGCTGGTTTGCGCGCTTAACGTCAGAATTTTGCAGAGATTCCAATACCCTTGCGTGTTCTCCACGTAGAGATGGAGCGCCTCCCCGTGAATCCACACTTCTGCTCCGATGATCGGCTTTATGCCTGCGGATTGGGCGGCTTTCACGAACTCCACAGCGCCATGCAGGTTCGGATCGCATATTCCCACGGCGCGAAGGCCGTGCTTGCGCGCAAGCTCCACGATTGCCTGAACGGACAACGTGGAATTCAGAAAGGAGTAATAGCTGCGGGTTTGAAGCGGGGTGTAGGTCGCCCGCGCCTCGCTCGTTTTGCGGACGACCAGGCGGATGCGCTTTGGCGGTTGCAGTGGGCGTGCAGCCGCTGGCTCGCGCGGGGCATCCCGCAGCACAAAGTCGTGCCCGCGAAACACCACCCGACTGGCGTGAGCGTCGTTCAAGTAATCAACGGCCGCGGCGAGGCGTCGTCGGGCTTCCTGCTGCTGTGAGCGTTCTTCGAGCGCCAATTCCGAACGGAAGAACGCGTCATAAACATTGGATAGCTTCAGCGCGACCAGGCGAAGGCTCACTCTGCGGCTCCAGGCTTGCTTCAGCAGCCATGTGATGCGGCCATAAATGTCGGTTTCAAGGTCAGTCGGTTCCAGCAGCGTGTCGCTCCGCTGCTCTTCGTCCATGTCGTTGTAGCGCACCTTCACGCTAATAGTGCGGATGCATTTTCGCTCCTCGCGAATTTTGGCCATCAACGAATCGGCCATTCGGCGCAGGGTGGCTTCGACATATTCCTCGTCGGTGGTGTCGGTGTTGAAGGTTTCCTGATGGCCATAGGATTTGGCTGGAACGCTCATCGGGATGACCGGGCGCTCATCGATGCCATGGGCGAATTGGCGCACATCGGCAGCCTGCTTCCCGAGCAGCATCGCGAGCAGCTCGATGGGCGTTTCGGCCAATTGGCCAATGCGTGCCAGCCCGGCGGCATTCAGCTTTTGCGCTGTGTGAGGCCCGATGCCGGGCAGCCAATGATTGGGCAGCGGATGGAGCAGGGCGGTCTCCTTCCCTTGAGCGATCTCCACGAACGCGGAAGGCTTGTTCACTTTGGCGGCGATTTGGCTCACCAGCTTGTTCGCGGCCAAGCCTTCGCTCACGTTGATTTTGAGGGTTTCCCGAATCGCCTTTCGGATTGTTGCGGCAACTTCAATCGGGGACTTCCTTGCCCCAGTTAAATCAAAGTAGCCTTCGTCGATGGAGCTGATTTCAACATCCGGGGTGAAATCGTAGGCATAGGAAAACATCCATTTCGAGAACTGCTCGTATTTCTCGAAGTCGCCGGGAACAACGATCAGGTTCGGGCAGAGCTTGCGCGCGCGGGACGTGGGCATCGGCGTGTAGATGCCCGCTTTGCGAGCTTCGTACGATGCTGAGGCGACAATGCCCCTCTTCTCGCCGCCAACGGCAATTGGCTTGCCACGCAACGAGGGATTGGACGCCTGCTCCACGGAGGCGAAAAAAGCATCAGCATCAAGATGGACGATGGAGCGTGGCATGCGCGAATCGCGTTAAAGGAAGGTAAGCGCCGAAGTTCGAAAAACGCCACCTTTCAACGACGGGAGAGAAGGGCGGGCGCCTGTCGGCTCACGTCACGGGTAAGATTTCCGCAAGACCGTGTATTATCGTGTAAAAGCGTGTAAAATTGTGTATTTCCGAAACTGCGGCTCCGTGGGGCCGTGGATGCTGTGCCAATCCGCAAGCGTATTCAATGAGTGGAGCAGCGGCTCCTATGGCGCTTTCATGGTTGATGAACACCACGAACTACATGTAATGTAACATGCTTGAAAGGTCAACAGTATTATTGTTCCGGGGCGCGTGGAGTTAAGCGGCGGCGGGATGGCGGCCCTTGAGCAAATCTCGCGCAAGCACAGCCCCGCAACCCAAAGCCCAATGAAGCGGGCCAACAACACGGCGGGCTGCGTCGCGGATCGCTGCCGAGTAGGCGGGGTCTCGCTGTTGGACCATTTGCATCTTCACCTTGGAGCGCGCGGCAAAAATGCTCTTGCGCTTCTCGCGATGGAGCCGGTCACTAAAGCCTTCCTTCCGGATGAACTCAGCGATGATTTCCATGGCGCGCCATTCCTCAAGCACCCAAGCTTCGAGTTTGTTGATGTTCCCGCCGGTTGTGCTCTGCGCGTGCACACGATACTGGCAAAGCGGTTCCCGCAGCACGCGAACGCGCTCGCAGTGAGTGGCCCACTCAGCAAAGAAGATGACATCGGATGCCTGGAGCATATCCGTTCTGAAGAAGGCAGGCGCAGGCTTTCGGCCGGTATGCAGCAACACTGACTGGCAATAAACGTGCCGCAGCTCTGCTTGCCTGCGGAGAAACTGCAGGCGCGTGAGTTCTTCAACACCGGCGGGGATTTGGCGGGGAAGCGGTGGAGCTATCAAGCCATTTTCATCAATGAACTCAAGTTCGCAATGAACCAGGCCATAGCCGTGGACATCATCAAACAGTGGCAGCAGGCGCTCAAAAAACGTCGGCTTGATTAGATCGTCCGCCGAGAGGATGTGGAGGACATCGGTGTCTTCAGCGAACTTCAGAGCGCGATTGAAATTGCCCAATCCTCCGATGTTCTGCTCGTTGCGCTTGAACTCGCAGCGCACGCGCGGGAATGCCTTTTGAAAGGCGGCTACGAGCTTCGCAGTGTTATCGGTTGAGCAGTTATCCTGGACCACGAGCCTGTCGGGCAGCCGAGTTTGGCGACCTACCGACTCGAGTGTCGCAGCAATAAACCGCTCACCGTTGTAAACAGGTATAATGGTGGTGACGAACATGGCCGTCACTTCTCATGCTTCTTGAGAATTCCGCGAAGGCTCTCGGAAACGTAACGCACTTGATCTTCAGTTAAATTCAGCCCGCTGGGCAGGTTAATAGCGCTGCCGCTAATTTCGTAAGCGACCTTGTTTCGATTGCGGGCGTTGGCGGCTTCCGGTTTATCTGCGTAGGCAGGGATCGAGCTTAATGGGTGGAAGAAAGGCCTGGTATCGATCGACGCTTGGCTCATCAAGTCCATCAATTGCACCTTCGTCAGCGCATACCGACTTTGATCAAGAATGACCGTGTTCATCCAGTAAGAGTTTTTGGTGCCGGGCGGCTCCGCGTTTAAGCGAATGCCTGGCACATCGCGGAGATTTGTTTGGTACCAACTGAAGATCTGCCGCTTTTTCGTGATCAATTCCTCGACCCGTTCCAGCTGCGCAAGGCCGAGGGCAGCTTGCATGCTGCTCATCTTATACTTTTGGGCGACTTCGGTGTTATAGAACATCCGATCGCCGGGTGGGCGTCCATGATCTCTCAGGAACAGGATCCGGCTAAACAATGCCTCATCATCGGTCGCAAGCAGGCCGCCTTCACCGGTCGTCAATGTCTTCGAGCCATGGAAGCTGAAAACGCCCGTTCTGCCAAAGGTCCCTGCTCGCTTGCCCTTGTATTCTGAACCGATGGCTTCGGCCGCATCCTCAACGACAGCGATGTTGTGCTTTGCCGCGACAGCGAGCAGAGCGTCCCAATCCGGCATGCTCCCGTATAGGGCGACTGGAATTACCGCCTTGGTCCGTGGAGTGATGCATTTCTCAAAGGATTCAGCCGTTAAGCACCAAGTGATGCGATCAACATCGGCAAAAGCGGTAGTGGCTCCCACATAAGTGACCGGAGCAGCGGAGGCGATCCAGGTCGCATCAGGGACAATGACCTCGTCTCCGGGCCCGATGCCCAAAGCCAGGAGGGAAAGGTGGATCGCGGAGGTGCAGGAAGGCAAGGCCGCGGCAAACCGCACTCCGAGATAGGTTGCGAACGCCTTCTCGAAGCGCTCGTGGTACATGTTCGCGTTCTTGTACCAGGCATTCGCCGCCGCGTCCGCGACGTAATCGATCTCCTTCTGTGTGATCCAGGGGCCGGAAACAGGAATCCGCTCCATACCTCAATCTTTAATGCACTTCAGGTAACCTTCAGGCGCGACTGTCAGCAGCAGTTTGTTTTCGACTTCATTTTGCACCACAAATCGGTCTGTGCTTCGCAGGTATTCGCGAACTGCAGTCTTTGGATTGTCGCCGACATCCCAAGGCCGGTCCGGGAAGAAGTCTTTGCTCATATCCTCGACAACTGTGTCGAACACGACCAGGTAGCTCCCTTTGGTCACGAGCTTGCCGTAAAGCTGCAGCTCTCGGAGGACATGCGCATGGGTGTGGTTGGAATCCAGGATGACCATTACCTTCTTTTTGCCTTTGGCCGAGGCATAAACCTGCTCCGCAATCCCATCATCGATGGATGAGCCCTGAATCATCCTGATTCGCTTTGCCATGCGATGCTTCTCGATTTCCGCGCGATTGTGCGGGCGAATGTCGATGTCGATGCCCAAAATCTCACTCTCGCCTCCGATCAGTTCGAGAACGGACGCGTAGAAGATCAGAGAGCCGCCATGGGCTATGCCGGTTTCAATGATCAAATCGGGCCGAACCTCATAGATCAGCTCCTGCATGGCGATCATGTCCTGCGGGTATTGAATGATCGGCCTGCCGAGCCAGGAAAAATTGTAAGAATACTTGTAGCGGCAAGTCGCCAGAAATAGCTGATGAGCGAGCTTCCGGATCTCTGGATCAGCGGCCATGCGCGCGATCAATTCCGAATCTTTAGGACTTTGATTTGCCATAACAGTTCAAACGTTCTGCCGAATAATCCGGGCTGGATTGCCGAACACAACCACATTATCCGGCACATCCTTGGTCACCACGGCCCCAGCGCCCACAATGGAGTGGGCGCCTATCCGCAGCCTCGGCAATACAACCGCCCCTGCGCCTACGAATGAAAAGGCACCGACCTCGACACAGCCAGCCAAAGTCGCGCCGGGACCTATATGCACGCCATCACGGAGTACACATTCATGGTCGACGCTGGCAGCGGTGTTAATAATGCAGGCTGAACCAACAGCGCTCTCAACTCCTATCGCGGATTGAGCCAATGCCTGGGAGCCGGCGCCAAGAGCCACTCCGCCAGCCACAAACGCGGTGGGATGGATTACGGTGGATATAATAAACCCGCGGTTGGATAGCCAATTTTGCAGATCTAAGCGGTCTTTTCCGCGCGCCCCGCCGATAGCGACCAGCGCCCTTGGACTCGTTAGTTGTTGATTGTGCATCCACGCCAGCAATCCCTCCTTCCCATGCAGCACGGGGACCGAATGCAACGGGGAGGGGATGCCAGGTTGGTTGTCGACGAGCGCGACCACCTCGAACCCGGTTTGGCGCATGAATTCATGTAACACTTTTGCGTGCCCACTTGCTCCCCAAAAGATAATTGGAGTTAGCATGCGTAGTTCGGGTAAGCGGCGTCCTTCGGCGAAAGGATAGCCTGCGTGATAGGCCAGTCGATCTGGAAAGCAGGGTCGTTCCAGCGAATGCCACGGGCGCTCTCGGCGTGATACTCCACCCCCATTTGGTAGAAGACTTCACTCTCGTCTTCGAGTGTCTGGAAGCCGTGCGCCACGCCGCGTGGCAAATAGAGCATGCGACCGTTGTTCGCATTCAGCTCCACTGCGATCCATTTGCCGAAGTTGGGGCCGCTCCTCAAATCCAAGGCGACATCGTAAATTGCCCCTCGCGTGCAGCGCACCAGCTTCGGCTCCCAGTGCGGGTCGGCTTGATAGTGCATTCCGCGGAGCGTCCCTCGCTTGCGATTAAAAGAGGTGTTGCACTGCACGAGGGTCGGGTCGAGGCCATGCGCCCTGAACGCTTCCGCGCACCAGGTGCGGGCAAAGTAGCCGCGGTCGTCCTCGACTTTTTTGAGGTCGATCCTCCACACGCCTGGAAGCTGCGTCTCCGTAAAGGTCACACCACCTCCACTCTTGGGATTGGAATGATGAACTTCCCGCCCGCCGCCCGATACTCAGCTTGCTGGTGGAGGATTTCCTCTTTGAAATTCCAAGTCAGCAGTAGCGTGTAATCGGGCCGCTGCGCAAGCAGCTCACCCGGCGCCAGAATGGGAATATGAGCGCCGGGTGTGAGTCGTCCTTGCTTGTAGGAACTCCGGTCAGCAACGAAGTCCAGGGAGCCGGCGGGAAAGCCGCAAAAGTTTAGGAGAGTGCTTCCTTTGGCAGACGCTCCGTACGCCGCCACACGCTTGCCCTCCGCCTTCAGTTTGGCAATCAGCGCCAGCAGATCTCCGCGGATTGCCCGGGCGGCGTCAGCGAACCCTTTATAAAAACCGGTCGTGTTGACGCCCAACTTTTGTTCCGCGTCGAGCAAGGCCTGCAAATCAGCGGTTCGCTTCTGCGTTCCGCGATGGGCGGCATAAATTCGCAAGGAGCCTCCGTGAATGGTCAACCTCTCCGCGTGATATATTTCCAGCCCGTGCCGCTCAAATAACGGCATGAGCGGGATGAGTGTGAAGTAAAAAACGTGCTCATGATAGATCGTGTCGAACTCATTCTTCTCCACGAAATCGACACCGTAGGGAAATTCGATCACCACCCGGCCGTGGGGCTTCAACAAACGCCTCAGCCCCTGAACGAAATCATTCGGGTCGGGGGCATGGGCAAAGACGTTATTGCCGAGGATCAAATCCGCTTTGCGGCCGCTGGCAAGGCGCTCGGCGCTGGAAGTCGTGAAAAATTCCTCCAGCGTCTCGATCCCTTTTTCCCGCGACACCCTCGCGATATTCCGAGCAGGCTCGAAACCGAGGCAAGGCACGCCTGCTGCCTGGAAGTTCCGCAACAAGTAACCATCGTTGCTGGCGATTTCCACGACGAAACTTTCTGGCCCAAGCCCGAACTCACGAGTATGACGTTCGGCTGCAGCTTTAGCGTGCGCGAGCATGGCATCCGAGAAGCTCGAGAAATAGAGATACTCAGAAAACAGATCCACTGGAGGAACGATGTCCATGATCTGCATCAGCCAGCAGTCGCGGCAGACGGCCAGACGCAAGGGGAATCTTGGCTCGGGCTTGCCGAGATCCTCCGTTCGAAGAAGATTGTTGGCCAGCGGTTGAATGCCAAGGTCGAGGGCGAGTTCGCCGCGCGAACTCTGGCAGCTCCTGCACTGGAAAGATGACGTGATCATGCTGCCCATGTCTGGCCGTTTGCCCGCGCTTTGGCAGTGAAGGATTCCAGTTGGCCAATTGTGAATTTCAAGATTTCGCGGTCTCCGGAATGCCGTTCGCGGTGCCAGACGGCAGTCTGCTGAATGGCTTCCGCAAAGCTCCAAGTGGGAGCCCACCCCAGTTGGGCCGCCGCTTTGTCGATCGCTAAATTCAGGCGTGAAGCTTCATGCGGCTGGTTCGGGTCTGAAACATCCGCCCACTTGCCCGGCCACGACTTTAACAGTTCTTCCACCACGGCTTTCACAGGCAGATTAGCCAATGGCCCGGGGCCAAAGTTGAAAGCGCTCGCAAGAGGTGAATTTTTAGGCGCCTGCGCCAAGGCTGCGCCCAGTGTCAAGTAACCGCTCAGGCAATCGAGCACATGCTGCCAAGGTCGCGTGGCTTTTGGGTTGCGCACCTTTATCGGTTCGCCCGCCTCCAGCGCGCGGATGCAATCTGGAACGATCCTGTCTTTTGCGTAATCTCCTCCGCCAACCACATTGCCTGCCCGGACAGTGGCAATGTTTCCGAGCTTCGGATCAACCGCAAAGAATGAGCGACGATACGTCTGCACGGCAAGCTCCGCCGCCGCTTTGCTCGTGGAGTAAACGTCATGCCCTCCGAGCGGATCGTTTTCGCGATAGGCGTAGTCCCATTGGGCGTTCTCGTAACACTTGTCGCTCGTCGCCACAACGACAGTGGCGGGCATGCCCAATAGCCGGACGCTTTCCAAAAGGTTCACCGTGCCCATGACGTTCGTTTCGAACGTCTCGTATGGCTCAGCGTAAGAGAGGCGAACCAAAGGTTGGGCAGCGAGATGGAAGATGATGTCTGGCGACGCTTCTTTGAGGGCGGCGGAGAGCGCCTGGGGATCTCGTATGTCCGCCAATGTTTCGCGGCTGATCGAGGTTGGGCGGACGACTTCGTAAAGATTCGGTGAGGGCAGGGGAGGCAATGCGTATCCAAAGACGCTTGCGCCGAGTTGTTTTAGCCAAAGCGAAAGCCAACCTCCTTTGAAGCCGGTGTGGCCGGTGACGAATACTCGCTTTCCTCGATAGAAGTCGCGAAACATCACCAGATCTTCCAAGGGGCCTTGCCCGCCACCCACATCTTGTTCAGCAACTCCTGCTCGCGATAGGTGTCCATGCACTGCCAGAAGCCATCGTGCTGGAAGGCCTTGAGCTGCCCTTTCTTTACCAATGCCTCCATTGGCTTCTGCTCAAGCACGGTGCTGTCGCCCTCGATATAATCGCCAATCTGTTTGTTAAGGACGAAGTAACCGCCACTGATGAAAGCTTGTTCCTGCGCGGGCTTTTCCTGGAAAGCGACAATGGTTTGCCCGTCGATGGCCAGCTCGCCGAAACGTCCCACCGGTTTTACAGCGGTGACGGTCGCGATGGCGCCGTGGCTTTGATGAAAGGCGACGCTGGCGTTGATGTCGCTGGTTGTTAAGCCATCACCGTAGGTGAACAAGAAAGTGTCCTCAGGGATGTATTGGAGAACACGCTTCAGGCGCCCGCCGGTTTGCGTTTCCTGGCCGGTGTCCACCAGCGTTACCGTCCAATCCTCCTCATCGTGCGCGGTGTGGTAAGTGATCTTCGGCGTTCGGCCGAGCCGCAGCGTCACATCGCTGGTGTTCCAATGATAGTTGCGGAAGTAATCTTTGATGACCTCGCCTTTGTACCCAAGGCACAGAATGAACTCCTTATGCCCGTAATGGGCGTAGGTCTTCATAATGTGCCACAGAATCGGCCGGCCTCCGACGGGAACCATCGGCTTCGGGCGATATTCTGTCTCTTCACGCAAGCGGGTGCCAAGCCCCCCGCAGAGGATTACAACCTTCATTCAGATTCCGCCCCACTTTTTCGTGGGTGCGTTAAGTGGGTAAAGTTATGAACCCCCCGCAAAACATCAAACAGAATTGGCGGAAAGAATCGGACGGACAGACGGAGGTCGAGTCCGGTTTAGCGGCCGCTCACTCTTTTGTGCTGAGCAAGGCCAGAACAGCCTCTGTGGCTTCTTTGACGGTGTACGGCTTGGATAGCGTCATGGCCTGAAGATCTTCCACAAGCCTGGTCTGCACCTGCTCTTCGAAGAACCCTGATGTCACAATCGCTTTCACGTGCGGCCATTGGGCGCGGATCTGTTCCACCAACTCCAGACCCGTTAGCCCCGGCATGTTGAAATCGGTGAAAACCACATCGAAACTGTCCGATTGCAGGGCTTCCAATGCTTCATCAGCGTTCCCGGCCGCAGTCACCTCGAACCCGGCTGCCTGGAGAAAGTCAGAGGTGAACTCCCGCACCAGCTCGATGTCGTCCACAACCAGAATCCGGCCGGTGCCTTTGGCTGCCGCGGCGTAGGTTTCGTTCTTCGCGATTGTCAGGTCGCTATCAACGGAGGGGAAGTAAACATTGAACACCGTCCCTTCACCCAGGCGCGTGTCCACCTCGATGAAGCCGCCCGCTTCAGAAACGACCCCATGGACGATAGAAAGTCCCAAGCCCGTCCCTTTCCCGGGATCCTTGGTTGTGAAAAATGGGTCGAAGATTCTGTCAAGGATCTCATGGGGAATTCCCGTCCCGGTGTCCGCCACGCTGCAGCGAATGAACCAGCTATCGGGGGCATAATCGGTCTTCACCGCTTGCTGGCGGGTCAGGCGCACCAGTTCAGTTCGGACCGTCACGCGACCACCCGAGGGCATTGCATCCTGGGCGTTCACGCAGAGGTTGAGCAGCAACTGGTGGGCGCGGGAAGGGTCCATCTTCACCTTGGCCGCCTCTTGCGTGAGGTCGAATTGCACCTCGACGTTTGGCTTGATGGATCTCGTGAGCAAACGGGAGACCTCCAGCACGGTGCTGTTCAAGTCAAAGACTGCGATCTTCTGCTTTGAAGCGCGCGTGAAGGCCAGCATCTGTTGCGTGATCTCGGCCGCTTGCGCCGCTGCCTGCTCGATATTTTTGAGATGCTTGTCGCGAGTGGCGGGATCCTCGTCCTCATTTTCGAGCAGCGAAAGATTCCCCTGAATCACGAGCAGCAGATTGTTAAAGTCGTGCGCAATGCCGGCGGCCAGCGCGCCAATAGTTCTTAGCTTTTCACCCTGGTAAAGGGAGTTGCGCAGTTCGTTAATGCTGGACTGGTCTGTGACTTGATATAGCAAGCCGACGATTTTCTCCTCATGCTTCCAAGGCGAAATCTTGATGTGCCAGTGTTTGCCATCCGTGGATGCCGAGCACATCTCCGCGACTTTCCCGTCGCTCAAGGCCTGTTCAAACACGAGTCGCAGCTCCGTGCGCTTGATGGGTTCGGCCACGAACTCCAACAAAGACATGCCCGCTTCCGGTGGCTGCGGAAAGTGCAGCAGGCCGTGGGTCAGGCCCATGCGGCGTGCGGCCTCGTTCACCTGCAGGATCTGGAAGTTGCGGTTCAGCGTGTAAACCGCGGAGTCCAGCGAGTTCAGGATGCTCCGCGCGTAATTGCGCTCCTGCCGAAGCTCCTCCTGCATCCGTTTCTTCAAACTGACATCGCGCTCACAGGAGACATATCCGAGCAACTGGTCCTGCGTGTCGTAAATGGGTGAGATCGTCGCCTCCACCGTGTAAACCGCCCCGTCCTTGCGGACATTCTGCAATTCCCCGACCCAATCCAGGCCATGCTCAATGGCTTGTGTGTAGCTGGCGATCTTCTCCTTCTCGAACGGGGCACGGAGAAAATCCGCTGATCGTCCCAATGTTTCCTCAATGGTGTGGCCGGTCACCGTGTGAAAGCCAGCATTCACGTAGGTGATCCGGTAATCGGCATCGGCAAGGATGAAGACATCCGGCGTGGCGTCCAGAGCTTGCGCGAGCCGCTGGGCGTGGGACTCCATGCGGTACCGGCGGGTTGCGTCCCGGAGTGTCACCACCCAGTGCTCCGCGTCCAGGCGGCTCAGGTGCAGGTCCACCATCGAGCGCAAAGTTCCGCCGGCAAAAAAACTCACGCACTTGAGCTGCTCTTGCGTTTTGATGGGCGACTGGAGCATGGCCCGCAAAGATTTCGCGACAGGCTCACTGAAAAAGTTGCTGAGGGAAATGTCCTGGCTGCTGGAAGTGATTTCGAAGAAGAACTCCGCCCGGCGGTTGAAATGCTGCACGCGCCCATCGAGCGTGCAGATCACCTGCGCATCATCGGAAAGTTCGAACAGGGCTTGAGCCCATTCCGTTGCAGTGCGGCCGTCGAATGGCTTTGTAGGCATAATCAGTCAGGGCGCTTCCTGATTCGCCGGACGACGCGATCAACAGAAAACGACCAATGACTGATTAATCGGCTGAATCCGATTATGGTTTAG
>DASPKX010000114.1:0-27359 GCA_035627835.1 Candidatus Methylomirabilota bacterium | reverse complement strand
GGGCCGAGCCAGAGATCCCAATCGAGTGTTTGCGGGATGCGTGGGCGCTGGCGGGGGCGGGTCACGCCTTGAGGCCACCAGCCCGCGGGGCGATCGGTCCAAACATGGACTTCGGTTACGTCGCCAAGCGCGCCGGAGCGGAGCGTTTCCACCAGGCGGCGGGTGCCTTCCGTCGCGTGGCCTTGCTGACCCATTTGCGTAACTAAGCGGCCTTTGCTGGCGAGGTTTTGCAGAGTGCGAGCCTCGTAAATCGTTCGCGTGAGCGGCTTCTCGCAATAAACGTGTTTCCCAGCGCGAAGAGCTGCGGCCGCGATGGTCGCATGAGTGTGGTCCGGGGTGCTGATGACCACGGCGTCGATGTTCTTTTCGCGATCCAGGAGCCGGCGCCAATCGGTGTATTGCGCGGCTGCGGGATATTGTTTGAAGGCGTCAGCCGCGCGCTCCATGTCCACATCACAAAGCGCGACAATGTTCTCAGTGCTCACGCCTTTGAGGTTTTCGGCGCCACGTCCGCCCGCGCCAATGATGGCGATATTCAGCTTCTCATTGGCTGGGACTTTGCGTGTCCTTTGGCCAAACGCAGGGAGGGCTGCCGCAGCAGCAAGGGCGGCTGAAGAATAGATGAATCTGCGCCGTGAAAGCGGTGTGGAGGACATGGCGAACGTCTTATCCCAAAAGACGGCCGCTCACAAGGCGAAGGAAAACGCGTAGGGCAGTTAATTTCCGTCAGGGCTTTACCTGACATTATTTTCCCAACTGCCATTTGCCTCAGGGTGCACTACTTTGAAGGCATGGAAGGTGTCGCGGCGCAGCTGGAAAGCGTGCTGAACAAGGTGACCGTTCCCGATCTTTGGCAGCAGCAGGCCGTTGCGGCGCTTAGGGCGGGGCAGGACGTTGTCGTGCACGCGCCGACGGGAGCCGGCAAGACGCTGATCTTCGAGCTTTGGTCCAACCATGGCAAAAATCGTGGGCAAGCGATCTACACGGTTCCAACCCGCGCGCTCGCTAATGACAAATTGGCTGAATGGCGTTCCAAAGGTTGGGATGTCGGGATCGCCACGGGCGATCTTTCTGAGAACCTTCGCGCGCCCGTGCTCGTCGCCACGCTGGAGACGCAGAAGAACCGGCTGATTTCAGGCGATGGCCCTTCTCTTTTGGTTATTGATGAGTATCAGATGCTGGCTGACCCGGATCGCGGGTTGAACTACGAGTTGGCGATGGCTTTAGCTCCGCCGCAAACGCAACTGCTTTTGCTCAGCGGCAGCGTTGCCAATCCGCACCATGTCGTGGAGTGGCTGCGGCGTATTGGCCGAGATGCTGTGTTGATTCGGCATGAGGTGCGCCCGGTCCCGTTGGAAGAAGTTTTTGCCAATCACCTTAACTTCCATGTGCCCACAGAAATTCGTGGTTATTGGCCGCGTGTTATTGCCAAGGCGTTGGCGGAGGATCTTGGGCCGACGTTGATCTTCGCCCCTCAGCGGCGGGCAACAGAAGCAATGGCCGCCGAGTTGGCCCGCTATTTGCCGAATCCCAATCCTCTTCAGCTCACTGCAGAACAAAAGCTCCTGGTCGGGGAGCACCTGGCCAAGCTGCTGCGCAGCCGCGTTGCGTATCATCATAGCGGGCTGAGTTATGCGGTGCGCGCTGGAGTGATTGAACCACTCGCGAAGGCGGGGCAGTTGCGGGTGGTGGTTGCGACGATGGGGTTGGCGGCTGGAATTAATTTCTCTCTCCGTAGTGTGGCTCTTGCGGGCGAATCCTATAAGCGGGATTACGTGGAGCAGCCGCTTCGCGCTGACGAGATTTTGCAGATGTTCGGTAGGGCGGGGCGGCGCGGCCTCGATGAAGTCGGCTATGTTTTAGTCACCGCAAATGAGATTCGGTTGATGGAGGGGCGTCCGGCCCATCTCTCGCGAAGCGGAGCCGTTGATTGGAGCGCGTTGCTTGGAGTGATGACCGGAGCCGCGAACCTCGACAAGAATCCGTTTGAGGCAGCGGTTCGCGTGCAGGATCGCCTGTTTACCACTAAGCCTATTTCCTTAGGCATTGAGGAATCAATCAAGCACCCCAGCGTTCCGTGTGGCTTGCCCACTGATTCCGAGCGGGCGCGTCATGTGCGCAAACGGGTTCGTCAGATCCTCAATTCGCGCGGCGAATGGGAGGTCCATCCGGAGCCTCAGGACGTGAAAGTGGCAGATATTTTTTACGTCACGAAAGCCGAGCAGCCCAAAGACGAGACTTGCCCCGGGACCGTTGAACTGAAGCCAGCTCTCGGAAACCAGGAGATTCTCGGAAAACTCGGGACCGGTTCGCTGGTGCGGTTAACCGAGCCTGGCGAGGAGCCGCGCTATGGCCGCGGGATTACAGTGGCGGAGGTTCTCGAGAATGATCAGATCGTCCTGGTGAAGTGGATGCGTCGTCTAACCAATTGGCGCGGTCGCCAGGCCCCGATGGAGTTATTCGAAAGCACAATCCGCCCGCTCATCGAAACGAAGATGTCTGAGCAGGGGACTCCCGTGGTGCGGTTCCGCCGACAGGCGCACAGGATAACCGCGGACCTCTCGCTCGCTAGTCAGACGCTTAAGGTTCCTGTCGATGCGCATGGCGTTGCAATCTGGAACCCTGTGGAACGGGACGTGTTTCCGCCCGACTGCGCAATTTGCCCGCTGGTGCCGGTCTGCAGGGATTTGGATACATCCACCGGCGTGGCGTTGCTGTGGCGTCGCTTGAAATTGATCGATCAATACGGCGTGCCGACGCAGCGGGGCCAAGTGGTTAGCTTTTTTCAGCAAGGAGATGGATTGGCAATCGCCGCCGCGTTAGAAGATCCAAATTATCCGCTGGAAGAGTTGATCTACGACGTCGCGAATCTCGACGCCGGTTTCCGCTTCTGTGGCGAGGAGAATCGTTGGGCAGGTAAACTCGCGATGGCTTGCCATGAAGCATTCGGAAGCCAATCCGTGCCTGGTTACCTAGAGAACGGCGTGCCGCCTCGCTATGGCGCCGGAGCGGAAATCGTGGTCGCTCATGTGCATAAGAATCCGCAAAGCAAATACGAGTGGGTGACTGATTTTCTCGGCGTGGGCGACATCGACCGGGTCATTATTGAGTGGCGCAGTTTGCTCCGGCAAATCTCGCATGCCCCGGCGGTCGATTGGCCGCGGTGGATGGCCTTCCGCGAATTAGCGCGCGACACGCTGGATGAAACCGAATCGCCAACCTTAGTGGACCTGCCGCCGCTGGATTACACCCAGACCCGCCGCGTGGATCACAAGCTGATCCTGCGCCGGCACTGAGGCGGGCGGAAAAGCAATCCGCAGATCGCGCAGATTTCCGCAGATAAGAAAAGAAGATGAAGGATGCCCGTTGGAGTTGCGGGCACCATCATCATCACTTCTCGTTCGCCTCTTCGGAGCGCATTTTTACCTTCAGGCGCTGAGTCTTAAATTGCGTCCGGTTCAGTTTGCTGACCACGGACTTGGCGTGTTCATGGACAACGTCGACGAAGGCGTGGCGCTCACGGATGTCTACATAACCAAACGCGCCTGCTGGCAGGCCGGTCTCGCCTTGAAAAAGACGGAGCAACTCCTCGCGGGTTGCGCCTGTTTCGGCGCCTACATTCACGTGCAGGCGAGTTTGGTTTTCAGGCGTCTTGCGGCTCTTTGGGGCTAATGTCGGTGGCTCCACGGGCCAAGGGGCCTTGGCTTTCGGCGCAAGCGGACGTTCCGGGCGAGGGGACTCGCTTCGAGGGGCGAGCGGTTTGCGCTCTGCGGCAGGGGCCCGTTCCGCAGCGGGTTTGCGCACTTCGGCGGCTGCGGTTCCCACCGGCGCTGCTGGGCGCTCAGGCATACGACCTTCCCGAGGTTGGGCTGGGAATTCACGACGTTGAGCCGCGAAAGCCCGGCGATCACCGTAATCATCCCGCCCTCGTCTTTCACGTGGCCCCCTGTCCCCTCTATCGAAACGTCCGCGGCGATCATCCCGCTCGCGTTCCTCGCGGAATTCGTTGCGCGGCGGGGGCTCTGCGGTTTTGCGAGTGTCGTCCCCTTGGAGGTGATGGATCAGGGCCGAGGCGATGTCGGTGGAGCTGAAACCTTCTTCGAGAAGGATGGAGATAACTTGGTCCTGCTTCTTGTATTCGCCGGTCTGGAGAGTCTCACGAACTTTAGTGATGAACGCAGCGTCGCGCGCCTGCTCGACTTCCGTTTGGGTCGGAATTTTCGCTCGATGAATGCGGGTCTTTGTGTAGCGCTCGATCTGATGAATTTGGAATAACTCACGGCCCGCGACGAAAGAGATGGCGCGCCCGCTGCGTCCTGCTCGCCCAGTGCGGCCAATGCGATGGACGTAATCTTCCACGTCGTATGGAAGGTCGTAATTGAACACCACCTGCACGTCATCAACGTCAATCCCGCGCGCCGCAACATCGGTCGCGACGAGGAATTCCAAGCCCGACTTGCGGAACTTTTGCATGACGCGATCGCGCATAGCTTGCGTCATGTCCCCATGCAAACGGTCAGCGGAATAACCCTGCGCGTTCAGGTGCTCCACGAGATCGTCCACCATCCGTTTAGTGTTGCAGAAGATGATGCCGAGCTTCAGGTCGTGGATGTCGATCAAGCGGGTGAGCAGTTCAACTTTGAAACGCCGATCTACCTCGTAATAAGTCTGCTCAACGGTCGGAACCGTGACCGTTTTCTGCTCGATGCGCACATGCTGTGGTTCGCGCGCGTAAGTCTCAATCAGCTCCTTAATCGTGCGGGAGAGCGTCGCGGAGAAGAAAACCGTCTGCCGCTCCTTGGGCACTGCCTTGAGAATGACCTCGATATCCTCGCGAAAGCCCATGTCCAGCATGACGTCAGCTTCGTCCAGAATCACCAGTTTGGTTTGCTCGAGCTTCAGCGTGCCGCGCCGCATGTGATCCATTACGCGCCCGGGTGTGCCAATGACAATTTGCGCGCCCTGCTTCAGCCCGTAGAACTGCCGGTCGTAGGATTGGCCCCCGTAAATCGGGAGGGCGTGAATGCCGCGTTTAAAAAAGGCCAGCTTGTGAACTTCCTCGGAAACCTGGATAGCCAGCTCGCGGGTCGGCGTGAGGATAAGCGCCTGGACTGCTCGGTTGGAGGTGTCGACCTTTTCGATTGCCGGGATCGCGAAGGCGGCTGTTTTGCCGGAGCCGGTTTGGGATTGGCCGAAGAGATCCTTCCCTTCCATCAGCAGGGGAATAGTTTCCGCCTGAATGGGAGAGGCTTTTTCAAAGCCGAGTTTGTCGATCGCTTTCTGGATTTCCTCCGAGAGACCGAGTTCAGAAAATAGTTTTGTCGTCATACACCCCTTGGGCCCAGTGAACCTAGCACAGGCCCGCAAGCGAATCGAACAAGAAGGGGGACTTTCACAGGAGGACGCCGAGAGGGTGGCTTGCTGTTTATATGGCAGCACGTACTATGGCGGTAGCGCCGCATCAATGGAGAAGGCGCAACAGGGACACATGGATTCACCAGGCCATCCGATCTTTCCGCACAACGCCGAAGAGTTACGCAACCCGCGCCGGGCGCCCACCGAACACGAGCAGGAAATCATGGGCGTGCTCATGCGCTTCAAGGATGTTCCTGACTTCGCGACGCTTCCTGCGCCCACTCCTGATGAGCGCGCGGACGCAGTGCGCCGCCTGGATGCGTTGCTCGCGCAGCCTCTGAACGTTATCGGCGACCAGGATGATCGATTGCTTGAGCTAGCCCTGATCGTCGCAGATCACCTGAACATTTTCGGCAAGAGCGGATTCTTCATGGCCGTGGAGCTGGTGGGCGGGTCTAAGCTGATCGAGCAGAGTGAATATCGTCGCGCGTTTTTTACTGAGTACGAGCCAGCCATTCCCCAGGTTCGCGCGTATTTGCGCGAGTTGGCCAGCTTGCGACGGCGCGCCAAGGAAGCACGTGACGCGGAGCCGCCAGCCCTTCGGAATTCGGACACCACAGGCGACCGCAGCGCTGCCGCCCAGGAGCAAATGGAACTTGTGGAGGCCATGGCCGACCACCAGGTGCTGGAGAAATATTGGCGAATGCTCGAGATCGTCAGCAACTACCGCGATGTCTTCACACCTGAGCAGTTCGCCATGGTCGCGGGCAACGAGAAGGCCGACATCAGTTGGCGCGCGCATCTGGCGAAAGCTCGCGACGAGTGGAACCAATACAAGACCATTCTCCGCACCTCCAAGATCATGCGCGAGTTGAGCGACAATGTGATTAAGGCGTTGCGCGAGGTGGCGGTGGGGAACATGCCGGCCGCCGCTGAACCAGAACCCGGAACGAGCGACCCAGATGCTCCGGGTGCGTGAGCGTCTGAAATTGCCGCGCCATTGATGCGGTCCAGTCAGCGGGCGCGGCCGCAATCCATTCCGCCGCGATTTCGTGCAGGAACTTCGATTGGGGCCCGTCGAAGATTGTTTCCAGCCCCGCCTCTTCTCCGGCTTGGCGAACGCGGGTGAAATTCACATGCGACGTGATGTCCTGCTCGCCAGGGGCATCAAGGACATTGGTGAGCTGTCGGTGCTTTGCGTAACCACGGAAGGTGCCTTGCGCGCGCTCCGGCGCAAAAAAATCCTCGCTGTTTAGCCCATAGTCGAAAGCAACAAGATAACCGTCGCGGAGTCGCTCAGCCGCTTCCTTCCACCATTGCGCCGCCCGAGAATGGTCTTCAGTTCTGAAACCGTCTGGAACAATATCGAGAAGCTCTGAGGGTAGTTCGATCCAGGGAAGTTGAGGCCGGGAGCTGCCCTCCAGAACGCTCCAGGTGAATGCCACCTCGTGCTGCGTGGCGCCCAGCAGAGACCAGGTTCTCGCTGAGCGATTCCATTGCCAAAGGTCGAAGGGGATGGCATCGAGCAACTCGTTCGTCAGGAGCACCCCTTCGCACCCTCTGGGCAGATCCGGAACCCAGGAGACCTTCTCCGAAACTCCCTGAGCGCTGAGGAACTCCAACTGCCGCTGCTGTTGGGCCGGCGATGGTTCAACGATGGTGTAATTAACGGCAAGCTGCCGGAGGACCGCAGAAGCTAACTGCCCATTGTTCGCCCCGGCTTCGTAGATCCCCTGGTTTGGGCGCAGCCACTCCGCGCATCGCCGAGCCAGCAAAGCTCCGAACAGAGGAACGGAAGCGCTGGTGTAAAAATCCCCACGCGCGCCCACAGGATCGCGGGTTTCATAATAACCAAGGCGTGGCGCGTAGAGAGCCAGCTCCATGAAGCGGCTGAAGCGAATCGCCCCTTGCCGCTGGATTTCCGAAGTGATGAGTTGCGCGACCGAAGTTTGCATGGCCGCGACGCCGGGCTTAACGCAGCAGAGCGCGCGCAGGAGCGCCGTCGCTATTCAGCACTTTGATCGGGAGACAGAGCAGTTCGTATTTGCCGGGCTGAATCTTCGCGAGATTCAGGCCTTCAATCACCCAGATGCCCGCGCCAAGCAACGCCTGGTGCGTCTCAATGCCGTCCTTCTTGAAACCGCCGACAGAGAGGTAATCAATCCCCACCGTCGTCACCTTGCGCTCAGCCAGGAACTGCGCGGCTTCCTTGGAGATATAAATGAAATCCTCGTCGAAATTGTCCGTCTTCCAGGAACGCTTCGAGTTCCGCGTTTTAAACAGGATACGCTCACCCGCTTTGATCTTCGCGGGAAGGAGTTCCTCCACCTTCACCGCTTCCTTGTCCTTGATCTCAACAACCCGCGCAGGGCCGATCGTGGCATCCAGCGGCATTTTATCCAGGCTCTTGCCGTTCCGGATGAAATGCAGCGGCGCGTCCATGTGCGTGCCCGTGTGGGAGCCGAGGGAAAGCGTCGAGACGTTGCAAACGTCGCCGCGACCCATATCCAGCATCTTTTCGACGCGAATCTCCGGATTATCCGGCCAATGCACCATCCCCGACTTGATGGTGACAGAAATATCAATCCACTGTTTGCCCATAAATCCCCTTGCTTAGCCCAGCGCGATCACGTTTTTGATGCCGCTCTTATCGCCGACCAGAAGGTCACGATAGGACTCAATGCTGTAGCGGCCGGTGATCAGTTTCTTGAGAGCTTCAGGCCAACGTTCCTTGAAGATGGCGAGATCGCGAATTGCGCCTGAGAAAGCAGCCGCATCCGCGTTAACAGTGCCGACCACGGCTTGGTTCTTCAGCACGAGGTTGCGCATGATGGCCGACGCGGCCACAGGGATCGGAGCTTTGGGAGCGGGGATCCCGGTGAAAACGTAAACGCCGTTGGTGCCGAGCGCTTCGAGCAGTTCAAAGCAGATGCGAGGCGTGCCCACAGCTTCGTAAACCAGATCGATGTTGCCCACCTTTTCGGCGAGTTGATGAGGCGTCACGTCTTCAGAAGAAATGTATTCCACACCGAAAGACTCGACCAAATCAGCCTTTGCATTTGGTTTCCGAGAGCGGGAGTAGATGTACGTCTTGAAGCCGTTGATCACCATCGTCATCGCCCCCAGGATTCCCACGGGACCTGCGCCCAGAACGACAGCGTTGAGGCCTTTCCCACGCGCAGAGCCGTGCGACGCCCACGGGAGGCGATCCTGAACTTTCCAGACCTGTGCCAGGCCCTTTTCCGCAACAGTCAATGGCTCCACTAGCACTGCCACATCCCGCAACGAAGCCGGAACGGACGTGAGGAAGTTCGCGTCCTCAACGAAATATTCCGTCATGTAACCATGGCGCATCTTGATGCCACGCTCGGTGAAATCACCGGTCGAGCAAAAATCCTGAAGGCCAGCGCGGCAGGGGATGCAATGCTCGTGCTCGCAAGGGCGGCGGACAGAAGGAACAACGAGGTCACCGGGCTTCAGCGTGGAGACCTGCGAACCCACTTCAATAACCTCTCCGAGGCTTTCGTGGCCAAGCACGAGATAGTCGTAACCTTGAGGGGGAGCGCCATACACAAACGTGCAGATTTCCTTGTCGGTGCCGCAAACGCCGACTTCAAGAGTGCGGACTTTGACGTGGTGGTCTGAGGATAACGAGGGCATCTCGTGATCCAGCAGGCGGACTTCACGTTTTCCTGGCACAACGGCCACAGCGCGCATGGTTGTCTTCATCGTTCTAGAGATCAGTGCCCGTTTGAAACGGGCCGTATCCTATGGCCTGAAAGTCGCTGGAAAACAAGCGGGATTTGCGCCCGTAACAGCGCTTGGGAAAGGCAGAAGAACCTTCTGCAGCCTTAGACGTAAAGCGCGCTTTTCAGCTCGTGCGTCAGGATGGTCATCGTTGGGTAACGTTTATCCATATCGGCCACGATGCACTTGAGAATAATCTGCTCAAGCTTGGGGGGAATGTCGGGATTCAAAGCCCGGGGAGGCTGGAAATTGCTGCGGTCCAACTCGTTCTTTAGGATCATCTCCGCGCTTTCGCCCCCAAACGGCTTTTGTCCCGTCAGCAGCTCGTATGCAGAGACGCCGTACGCAAAAATATCCACCCGTTGGTCGAACGGCTGGCGGAGCAACTGCTCGGGCGCCATATACGCGGGAGTGCCTGGGTTTTTGGAAGCCTTCTTCGGCTTATCGGGAATCGGTTGGGAGAGATCGAAGTCGATCAGGCGCACGTTGGCGTTGCGCGAAATCATCACGTTCTCTGGCTTGAAGTCCAGATGCATGAACCCGCTGTCGTGGACATGCTCCAGGCCCACAGCCATATCGATGAGAATATTCCCAATGTTCTCTTGCAGAATCGGATCGTTCAGCGCGAACAGCTCTTTCAGGTTCGCCCCTTCCACATATTCCATGAGCAGGTACGGCACCCCTTCGATCTTCCCATGCGCGTAATAGGTGATG
Organism: Candidatus Methylomirabilota bacterium; assembly: GCA_035627835.1. Classification (GTDB taxonomy): domain Bacteria; phylum Verrucomicrobiota; class Verrucomicrobiia; order Limisphaerales; family SXQI01; genus DASPKX01. The sequence goes on along the minus strand of DASPKX010000114.1, from coordinate 17,543 downwards.
ACGTACTCGTGGCTGTGAATTTTGGAAAGGACATCACAACCGTGGAAGAAGCGTTGTTTCGTCAGAAGATTCAGCCCCGGCTTCTCAATCATGCGCCGCAGGGCGAAGACTTGGCCTTGCGCATCGGTGGCCAGCCAGAGTTCCGACATGCCGCCCGTGTTGATCAACTCCTGGAGTTGATATGGCCCGAATTGAATCGGGGCTCCAACAGCTTGTGCGCCAAACATTTGCTCTCCGGCCATGCGTAATTTACGTAACGCGTCTTTAACATCTCCGCAAACCAGGCGCTATGGTTTTCTGTGCGCACACCATCGGAACCGTTTGGAAAGGCGTCACTTCCGCTCGTCTGCCACCGTGCAAATCTTTCGGCCACGGCAGGCAAAGGGCTTGCCCGAATCAGGTCTCCGGCAATAAGTTAGCCCCCGTCACCAATATGAAGCATTTGTCCCGCAGCCTCGCCTGCCTTGGAGTTGCCATTGTCGCGTCCTCATTTGCGGCTGAACCGAAGCCCCAACCGAAACCTCCCGTTGAGCCGATCCGTGGTCCCGTGTTCTCCGGCACGATTCGCGGCCCAAAAGTGAACGAGCCTATCGCCATGAAAGGCGTTGTGGTCACCGTTGGCGCCGAGAAGAACGCCTACGTTTGCTACGACACCGATTTGCTGCGCGTTTCCATGGCTTGGACGGGCCAGTTTCTCGAATTCGGCAACACACTGAACCAAATTGCCTGGCCGCCGCCGCCGCAAGTGAAAGGCAACCCTGTGTTCTCCTTGAAGCCCGGCCCAGGTTGGGCCAAAGGCGAATCGCTTTCCGACCCTCGCGCTAACAACCAGGGGCCGCTGCCAAAGGATTGGGCCCATTACACCGGCCTGTATGTGAACGGCGATCAGGTTGTTCTTTCTTACAAGGTGGGCAAAACCGAGGTGCTGGAGATGCCAGGCTATCAGTCGCACGAAGGCGCCGGAGTTTTCACCCGCACCTTCAACATAGGGCCTTCCGACTCGGAAATGACGCTGGCGGTCTGCTCGTTCGATGCCACCGGCGATCTCACCGCAAACCCGACCATGATGCCTGCTGGCGCTGGCCGTTACGTCACTGTCGGGCGCGAGAATGCGTTGGCGGTCGGTCTGGTTGGCGCGCCTGATAACGTCACCTTCGATCGCGGCGCCGAAGCCCTGCACTTAAAGATTCCCGCACATCGCGGCAAGTTGCAGTTCACGCTGGCGATCAGCTCCGCGAAAGAGCAAGGAGCTGTGCAAAAGCACGCCGCATTCCTGCAAGGCGCTTCCAAGCCCGCTGATTTAGCAACCTTGTGCAAGGGTGGGCCCGCCCGTTGGACGCAAACGGTCACCACAAAAGGTGTTCGCGGGAATGATGATGCGGCTTACGTGGTGGACACCATCACCGAACCAACGGAAAACCCATACCGCGCTGAGACTTTCTTCGGCGGGTTCGACTTCCTCAGGGACGGTCGCATCGCAATCTGCACGTTTCACGGCGATGTTTGGATCGTCTCAGGCATTGATGATTCCCTCCAAAATCTCACCTGGAAACGTTACGCCACCGGGATGTTCCAGCCGCTTGGGTTGAAGGTGGTTGACGACCGGATCTACGTTCTGGGCCGCGATCAGATCACGCGCCTGCATGACTTGAACAAGGACGGTGAGGCTGACTACTACGAGAATTTCAATAACGACACCGTCGTCACGGCAAATTACCACGAGTTCAAACTCGACCTGCACACCGATCCCCAAGGGAACTTCTACTACGCCAAAGGCTCACCCTGGGAGCCAGAGGTTACGTCCCCGCATCAGGGAACGATGATCAAAGTCTCCAAAGACGGGTCGAAGCTCGAGGTGATCGCCACTGGCTTGCGCGCCCCGAACGGGATGACCGTGGGCCCGAAGAGTGAGATCACAGTCAGCGACAACCAAGGGCACTGGATGCCAGCAAGCAAGCTGAACTGGGTCGAGAAAGGCGGCTTCTACGGAATGACCCCTGCCGCGCAACGCGAGCTGAAGATGACTCGCGGCGGCACGAACATCACCGCCAACCCAAGTGATCCAAAGCAGCGCGCTCTGCATAAGTTCAAAGGCTGGGACGCGAACTCGCCACAGCCCGAGAGCTACGATGAGCCAATCGCCTGGTTGCCGATGAACATGGATAACTCCAGCGGCGGCCAGGTCTGGGTGACCAGCGACAAATGGGGTCCGTTGAAAGGTCAGCTCCTGTTCATGAGCTATGGCAAATGCACGCTCTTCAACACCATGCTTGATGAGGTCGATGGCGTGCGTCAGGCCGCAATGGTTCAACTGCCACTTAAATTCAACTCTGGCGTTATGCGCGGCCGGTTCAATCCGAAGGATGGGCAGCTTTATCTTTGCGGTTTGAAAGGTTGGCAATCGAGCGCCACCCGCAACGGCGGCTTGTACCGCGTGCGCTACACAAAGAAACCTGTGGTGTTGCCAACCGCCTTCCGCGCGACAAAAGATGGCGTGGAGCTGGCCTTCGCGAGCCCTCTAAAAGCTGAGAGCGCTCAGGATGTTGGCAGCTACAGCGTTGAGCAGTGGAATTATCGTTGGACGGGGGCCTATGGCTCGCCAGAGTTTTCCGTTCGCAATCCTGACGAGCGCAAGCACGACCGCCTCGAGGTGGCGGAAGCCAAGCTTTCAAAGGATGGCAAAAAGCTATTCCTGAAAATCAACGACATGCGCCCGAGCGACCAGTTCAAGCTGAAGTACAGCCTGGACAGCGCGGAAGGAGAAGCGTTGTCCCAGGAGATTTACGCCACCATTCACAAGCTCGGTTCCTCGAAGATGAATAACTGAGTTGGCATCCAGCGTCTTAACAACACCATCCATATTATGAACAAACTCACACTTCGCTCCCTCTGCTCCCTTGGGCTGGCCCTGGGGACAGCTCTGGCGACGAACGCGGCCGAGGGCAATCTCGGATACAAGGACACTGCCAAAATTCCCGGGACCGATTGGCACATTCATGACGGGGATCGCCCCCAGCCCCGTATTGTGAAACCGGGCGAGAGCTTCAGCGACATGGCTAAAGCGCCTGCGGATGCCATCGTGTTGTTTGACGGGAAAGACTTCTCGAAATGGCTCGGCCAGGGAGGCGCCGAGCCAAAATGGAAAATCGAGAATGGTTACATGGAAACAACTCCAAAGGGCGGCCGCATCCGCACCAAGGACGAGTTCTCCGACTTTCAGCTCCACCTCGAGTTCGCCACGCCCGAAAAGGTGGAAGGCTCAGGCCAGGGGCGCGGTAACAATGGCGTGAGTATCTTCGGCAAGTTTGAAATCCAAATCCTGGATTCCTACGAGAACAAAACCTACCCAGACGGCCAGGCCGCAGCGATGTATGGCCAGCGTCCCCCTCTGGTGAACGCCTCCCGCGGCCCAGGCCAATGGCAAACCTATGACATCATTTTTGAAGCCCCCCGCTTTAATGAATCCGGCGAGCTGACCAAGAAAGCCAATGTCACTGTGATCCACAACGGCGTGGTGGTGCATCACAAGCAGGATTTCTTCGGGCCGACGACTCACAGAGCGATTCAGAAATACAGCCCCAAGGACACGAAAGGCCCCATCGACCTGTACGAGCATGGCAACCCCGTGCGCTTCCGCAACATCTGGATCCGTCCCCTCGGCGAATACGATAAGCCATAAGTCCCCGGTATAACGATTCACGAAAGGCGGAGAGCAACCCTCTCCGCCTTTACCATTCCAGCTCTGCGCTTCCGTTCGCGCCTCGTTTTGCCTCTTCAAATTGGCGTCTGCTTCGAATGGTAAGCCCGGTCCCCGACCGGGCGTCCTGTGCTGTGTGTGATCTACTCCGGCGGGGCCTATGAAGGCTCATTCGGTCACGGCTCGGGGATCCTGCGGATTGCGTGTTCCACGTCGCCGCCTTCTTCCCAGGCCTCGGAGGGGCCAAACAGAGTAGCCCACGGGCAAGCGCCAGCGCAGCCCGTGGGTTAACCGGCAATAGTCTCGAGCCTCCGGTAGGAGGCGCACAACTCGCCCTTCTTGGGGTATGCTCCTGCACACCCAACAACCCGCTGGCACACTCTGTTTGTCAGGCCCCGTGCTTCTCTGTACCCTGCCGGCGTTTGATGAGAATGCACCTCTCCAATGTCCTGATAAAATTCGCAGTCCTGGCTTTCCTGATGGCCACCACGTTCGGCCAGGGAACCAACTCACCCGGTTCTGCCTCCACAAACCACATCATCGTCATCCCCAATCCCATTGGCGATCCAATCGAGCCCTTCAACCGCGCGATGTGGAGTTTGAACAAGGGGATCATGGTTGGAGCCATCGAGCCCACTGCAAAGGTCTATCGGTTCCTCACCTGCGATGAGTTTCGCGACGGCGTTCGGAACGTCGGCGACAACCTCGGCTTTCCCACCCGCCTGGTAAACAACGCGCTTCAGGGTCGCTGGAGCGGGGCGCGCGATGAGAGTTACCGATTCCTCTGCAACACTGTCCTCGGCGTTGGCGGCTTCTTCGATGTCGCCGGAAAGAAGTTCGACATCGAGCCATCACCTGCTGATTTCGGCCAAACCTTCGGCACCTGGGGTTGGAAGCCGAAGGTTTATGTCATGCTCCCATTGCTGGGGCCGAGCAACGAGCGCGACATGGTGGGCTCGGTTGGGGACCGTTTCGTAAACCCGCTCAGCTACTTCGAGCCATATTCATACATCCCAAACGTCGTCACCTATAACAACCTCGCGCACCGGTCCGACCATTTTATCCGGCTGGCCAGCCAACAGCATGACCCATACTTCCTGTTGCGTTACGCCTGGACCATCCGACGCAACGCCAAGCCCGTTCCGCTCAAGCTCGCGGACGGCGAACAGCAGGACCGCCCATCTCTGGAGACGCTGCAGTCTGTTTTCTTCACGGCTAAAGATCCGGAATTCGTGCGCCGGGCGAAAACGAGCGACGTCCGAATCCCCGCCACGGGCCGAGAGCTGCCTTACACCACCTGGTTGCAAAAAGGGCCTGCTCCGCTGGTGTTCCTCCTGCCGGGAATGGGCGCCCATCGCTTCAGCGGCGGCACCGTTGCGTTGGCCGAGTTGCTCTACAACAGCGGGCGATCCGTCGTCGTCGTAAGCAGTGGGTACAACCATGAATTCCTCGCTCGCGCCAGCACTGCCGCCGTCCCGGGGTACGCGCCTGTGGACGTCCAAGATATGCTGAACGCCTTGCGGGCCGTGAACGACGACCTCACCAAAGAGGGCCGCGCACGGGTCACCCAAAAAGCTTTGATCGGCTACTCAATGGGTGGTTTCCAGACTCTGCAGGTCGCCGCTCTTCTCGACCGCGCTCCGACCAACGATTTTCGCTTCGATAGATATATCGCAATCGACACGCCGGTGAGTCTTGCGCACGGCATCGAAGCTTTGGATGACCATTTCCGCGCCGCTCTTGAATGGCCGCCTGAGCAGCGCACCGAGCGAATCGGGCAGACGTTCCTCAAAGTGGCTGCGCTCACTGAAGGAACGATGAAGCTAAACACCGACACACAACTCCCATTCTCCGCTCAGGAGTCGAAGTTTCTCATCGGCTTGGCTTTTAAGCTCCACCTGCGCGACATCATTTATCTGACTCAGTCGCGAACGAATCTCGGCGTCTTGAAAGAGCCGGTGCGCAAATGGCGCCGGGAGGAGGTTTATGAGGAAATCCTCCAATACTCCTTTGCCGAGTACCTGCAAAAGTTTGTTGTTCCGTACTACCGCCAGCGCGGCCTCGATCTTAATGCGCCCGAGGAGTTTCAGCGGGCCGTCGACATTCGCGCCCATCGACAGGTTTTGGCCGGGCAGCGAGATGTGCGTGTGATCGTGAATGCGAATGACATCCTTCTGAAACCCGAGGACGTGCAGTGGCTGGAAAAGACGTTTGATGCGAAGCGGTTGAAGATATTTCCTGCTGGAGGCCATCTTGGAAACCTTGGGCAGCCAGAGGTCCAGGAGGTCATCTTGCAAGGGCTTGCAGGACTTTAGAAGGCTTCTGCAAATACAGCAACACAGCGCCACTGTCTGTGGGATGGCTTTTCAGCTTTGCTGGGCTGGCTATCAGTCATTTCCTGACAAGACGGAGGTTGCAGAAGGTGGGTTGTTGCCGCTAAAAGCTAAGGCAGAGCCGCACACGGCTCACGGTTACCGAAACTACCCTGCATGATCGATTGGAATATCCAAGCCCGCGCCCATGGGTGCCAGGCGTGCAACCAGCCTTTCACCGACAAGCAACCTTTTCACACCTTGTTGTTTGACGTGAAGCAGGGCTATGACCGCCTCGATATTTGCCAGAAATGCTGGGAAAATCAGCACAGCCAGGGGGCTATGGATCGAAAGGGATTCGTTTCCCACTGGCAGAGCCAATACAACGCGCCCGTCGCCAACGCCCCGGACGCCATCCAAAAGGACACTGCGGAAGGCCTCCTTCGGAAGCTCATGTCCAACAACGACCCGGCGCACGCCGGGGCCCGCTTCATCCTGGCGGTGATGTTGGAACGAAAACGAATCCTCAAGGTCAAGGCCCAGCTCACTCAGGGCAGTCAACGAGTGTTCCTTTACGAGCATTCCAAGACTGGCGAACTCTTCCATGTCCCTGATCCCGACCTGCGATTGGATCAGTTGACGGAAGTTCAGACAGATGTAGCCTCTCTACTGGAGCGGGGTTTTGAACCTTCAACCTCAGGAGAGGGTCAAAACACGGAGAGAGCGGGGGACGAAAGTGGAACTGCTTCAAAACAGGAAGCTGGCGCCGGAGCAGCGCCTTAAGCGAGCCATGGAGCCTGTGAGCCAACGCGGTTCTGGCGCCGGTGTCTTTGACACGGACGCTTTCCAGGAGCGGATCGGCTACACATTCCAGGATCAGGAGTTGCTCAAGCTCGCCCTAACTCACCCCTCTGTCGCGCACGAGCAGGGTGGGGCGGTGCAACACAATCAACGCCTCGAATATCTGGGCGACGCCGTCCTCCAACTCGCGCTCACCAAGGAGCTTTACAATCGATTCCCGGGCTTCGGCGAAGGCCCTCTGACTAAAGCCCGCGCGCAGCTCGTCAACCGCAAGACCCTTGCCGAGCACGGCCACAAGCTCGGGCTGGGCGCCTACCTCGTCTTAAGCCGTGGGGAAGAATTGAGCGGCGGCAGGGAGCGCCCTTCAGCCTTGGCGGACGCGTTCGAAGCTCTGATCGGTGCTATATTCCTGGACAGTAATTTTGAGAAGGCCTGTGATTTTATCCTGGAACAATTCCAGGATGTCTTCGGGTCCATTCACGTCATCCCGAATCTCGACAACCCCAAGGGCGAGCTGCAGGAGATTCTGCAGGCCGAATCGCCAGAAGCCCCCGTTTACCGTCTTGAATCTGTCAGCGGCCCTGACCACGACCGTGTGTTTGAATGCACGGTTCAATATCGCGGTCAGGAAATCGGCCGTGGCTCTGGTAAAAGCAAGAAGCAGGCGGAAAGCCACGCTGCTGAGTCTGCGTTGAAAGGCCTGCGGCGCTCTGCGGCGGGGCCATCCATTTCCGAGGGCAAGCCGCCAGACTTTCTTGACGGTTCGCCAGTCCGTGGTTAGGCCTTGCGGATGCACCCGCAGTTCACTCGTCGGCAATTTATCCACCGCTCCGCCCTAACCGCCGCCGGCGCTTTCTTCGTCTCCAAACGGAATTTTGCCGTCGATTCGCCGAGCGGAAAACTGCGCATCGGCGTCATCGGTGTTGCTAACCGCGCCGGTGAAAACCTGAAAGCTGTGGCTTCCGAGGACATCGTTGCGCTGTGCGATGTGGATCAGAACTTTTTGGCTGCCGCCAGGCAGCAGTTTCCGAATGCCAAGACCTACTCCGATTGGCGGAAGATGTTCGATGCCGAGAAGCTCGACGCCGCGGTCATCAGCACAACAGATCACACCCACGCCGTGGCCACCGTGGCTGCCCTGAAGAAGGGCCTTCACGTTTACTGCGAAAAGCCGCTCACCCACACGATTTCCGAGGCGCGCATTGTCGCCCGCACCGCCAGGGAGACCGGCCTCGTCACGCAAATGGGCACCCAAATTCACGCGGGCGAGAACTATCGCCGTGTAGTCGAGTTGGTAAAAACAGGCGCCATTGGTCCTGTGCGCGAAGTCCATCACTGGGTCGGCTCTGTCTGGACGGGTCACAATCGTGAGCGGGTGAACGCCCCTGCGCCCCCTCACCTGGACTGGGATCTCTGGCTGGGGCCCGCCGCGGAACGTCCTTATAGCCCCGCGTATGTGCCCGCCGCCTGGCGCGGGTTTTGGGCCTTTGGCGGCGGCGCCATGGCCGACATGGCCTGCCATCACATGGACCTCTCCTTCTGGGCTCTTGACCTTGGCTCCCCAACTTCGATCGAAGCTGATGGTCCTGCCGTTCACCCTGAGTTCGCTGCCGAATGGCTCGTAGTGCGCTATGAATTTCCAGGTCGCGGCACACAGCCGCCTGTGACCGTCACATGGCATAACGGCGGAAAGCGCCCGAAGCAGTTCGCTGAAGGGCTTCTGCCGAAGTGGGGCGACGGCACATTGTTCATTGGTGATAAAGGAATGCTCCTCGCCGACTATGGAAAGCATCTCCTGTTGCCCGAGAAAGACTTCGCCGGCTTCAAGCGCCCGGATCCATTCATCCCCGCATCCGTTGGGCACCACCGGGAATGGATCGATGCTGCAAAAACCAAAAAGCCGAACACCACCTGCAATTTCGATTACGGCGCGCGGCTAACGGAAGCCGCGTTGCTGGGCAATGTGGCTTTCCGCACAGGCAAAAAGATTCTCTGGGACGGAGCCTCAGGCAAAGCTCTGAACGCCCCCGAAGCTGACAAATTCATCCAGCACCACTACCGGTCCGGCTGGAGCATATAAATATCCGCAGCGCCTGACCCCCGCGCTATGGACCGGGTGCAAATCAGGGCGTGTCCCATGTTGATAGGAACCCTCTCCGCCGTGAGGTTGCAGCAGAGAGATTTCTTATGAAGCTTTTATTTATTGCAGCATTGATGGTTGCGCTCGGCAGTAACGCCGTGGCGCAAAGCGGTGGAGCGGGCGGTGGTGGTGGAGCTGCGGGCGGCGCAGCGGGCGGCACATCTGGCTCCGTAGGCGGAACGACCGCTGCTGGCGGAACGGCTGTCGGCGGCACAACAGCCACCACCGGCGGGACAACCACGCAGGGAGCCTTATCCGCTCCCGGCGCGCAGAGTGGGGCTCTTTCCGGCCAACAACCAGGCACAGCTGTCAGTAATCCGACCGCCGACGGCGCTATCTCGGGCGGCGTTCCAGCGACACCGGCTCCCGGTGGCATTAACCAGCGCGTGACTGTGGGCAACACCCCGGGCGCTCTGCCAACGGTGGGGAACACACCCGGTGCTTTCCCACAAGTGGGCGCTCAACCCGGCTCACCGGTCGGCGGCCTTAACAACACCGGACTGAACCCCACAACCTTGCCGCAAGCTCAGCCCAACGTCGGCATCGGCGGCGCGGCCTCCGGCAACCCAGTCGGCGGTGTTCCTGATTTCCCAGGAAACCCAGGCGCTCCTGGCGTTGCCCAGGGAATGGCTTTGACGCCCGCTCAGACACAGCAGATGCAGCTTCTGACCGTGCAGCTCAATGCGCTTCGCGGAACGGGTGGAACGGCTCAAGCTGTTCCGACAATTGAAGCGGGTCTCCGCCAAATGGCGGGTCAAAACGCGCAGCTCCCAGCCGGGGCGTTGACACGCCTTTCAACAGGTCTGGCTAACGCATGGCAGAATTCAAACCTCACGGTCACTCAGCAACAGCAGATTCTGAGCAGCGTCGTGGGTGTGCTTTCAGCGCAGGGCAATCCAGCCGCCTCGCAGCAGGCGCTCGTCGTGGCGCGGCAACAACTCCGCGCCAGCGGCTTGCCTAACACGACCGTGATGGCCTTGAACAATGAGCTGCAACAGCTGCTCGTTGCCCAGCGCTCACAAGGACGCGCTGCGGGTGGCCAGACCGGAAACGCAGCAGGGACAACTGGCGGCGCTTTGGGAACTGGCGCGGGAGCAAATCCGCTGAACAACAGTGCGACTGGCCAGAATCGTTAAGGAACGATTACCCGAAAAAATTCCATTCGATTCGTGGCGGGCACATCGAGCACAAGCGATGTGCCCGTTTGCTGTACGACGTTTGTGCGGAGCGTCCATGCAAACGGGTTCACAATGTTGGTTGTGCTCTCAACCCGGGTTTCGGGCGAGGTGATTGGAACGATCAAGCGAACCACATTTGTGTTCGTCGATGCGATTCGGCTTATCCGGAGGACTGGTTGAGCCGGTAATTGGTAGGCCCCTGAAGCAGCTCCCGCTCCTCGTGGCAACCCCCGAATGTCGAGCGCAGGCGCATATTGGGGCAGCGCGCGGCCGAGAGCTGGACTATCCGCCCGCAAACCCATGATCGGCGCGAACCGCGAGGTGATAAATCGGAGTGGCAGCAGGCGCGGGTCAATGGGATACGCACTGTTGGGCCCATGAAGATCGTAGCTGCGGTCGGTGCTGAGGTTCCCGCCGAGATCGTTAATATTCCCCGCTAAATTCCCCCCACCTCGGCTGAACGCAAAAATCGAGTTTGCCACATCGGACAGGCCCGGACTGTAAAGGGCCGCGCCAGCAGCCTCACCTAACGGGCCGTCACTCCCACGCCGCCCCGTGAACCCGCTTCCTGCCCCGCCAGCGCCCCCGAGCCCCGGAGTCAAAATGTTGTCATGGAAGGTCGAGTTCAGAATAGTCGCCCGAAAGCCGCCACCCACAAGAACGCCCCCGCCAAAAGCTGGCCCGCCCACACCACCATCGCCGCCATCACTGCCGAAGGAAGTTGGGCCCCCAGCCCCTCCCGCTCCACCCACGCCTCCGACCGAACTGTTGCGAACAAAAATGGAATTCTGAATCGTGAGATCGGTCAGCGCGTAAATGCCCGCCCCAACACCTGTCCCGCCCGATTGCCCGTTCTGGCCCTCGAAACTTTGCTGTCCCGCCAGGCCGGTCGCTCCATTGCCCCCCACAGCTCGATTACCTTCGAAAACCGATCCCTCCACCATCAAGGCTCCGCCGCTTTGCGACACCGCGCCGCCGCCATGACCGGTCTCGCCTGTGGAGCCGTGGCGCCCAAGCACACCGCCACCGGTTCCACCTTGGCCGCCGGTCGCACCAATGGCGGTGTTCGTGGCGAAATAAACTCCCGAAAGTGTCACGCTGCCGCCGAGGGAATACAGCCCGCTCCCGTAAGCGCTTCCGCCGCGCCCACCGCGCCCGCCATTGCGCCCATTGCCAAAGTTGCCGCCGTTCCCTCCTTTGCCCCCGTTCCCAGCGCTCAGATCGTTGCGATGCACGATGCAGTTGCTGAGGAAGATAGAGCCGCTGTTGTTGTAGATCGCAGCGCCATAAACATCGATGGCGTCCTCCCCATTTTGGCCGTCGAACGTTGCGTTGTCGGCGCCAGCTTGCGCTGCGGGCCCGACAACGGAGTGAGTTGAGAACGAGCTGTTGTAAGCTTCAACTGTCCCCCGGTCGTTGTAGATGCCGGCGCCCGCATAGCTCTGGATAATGCCGTTCGTAATTGTCGTCGGCGTCACCCGGCCACTCACGAGGCTGACATTTCTCAAACGAAGGATGCCCGTTGGCTCAACCACAAACAGGCGCGTCACCGAGGAGCCGCTCAGGATATTAGATGCTCGATCCAAGCCTTCGATAGTGACATCCGTGCTGATAGGAATGGCATTCGAAAAGCCAACGGATCCAACAAACCCAAGGCGGATATGTCCGCCAGCGCGGATGGCAGAGAGAACCTCAGCAGGGTCCGCGTTGGTGATCACCACTTGGGATCTAAGGGGCTGGACCGCCAGAAGCAGGAGGAGGAGCGTCCGCCAAACGACCGGGATTTCGCGGAAAATGAACAATGGTAAGTGGGTGGCGCGTTTCATTGACAAGCCTCTGCTGCTGCGTAAAGTGAAGCCTCTGCTGCGGGCGGGTGTAGCTCAATGGTAGAGTTCCAGCCTTCCAAGCTGGCCATGCGGGTTCGATTCCCGTCACCCGCTCCAATTCTTTTCCGCCCGTTCCCAACCTCCGCTAAAACCGGTAGTGTCACGGCTGGGTAACTCATGGGCGATAACCAAACAAATTCAGGTGCGGAGACGGGCGGGACGCCCGCACGTTTCGGCGCGGTTGCTCTCTTCGCAGGGATCGGCATTGCGCTGTGGCTCTCATTCCTATTGGCCCGGCCATTCCTGTCGCCTCTCGCCTGGGCGTTGGCTTTGGCCATTGCCATGCTGCCGCTGCACGAACGCGTGTTAATTCGGGTCCGCCGAGTGAATCCCGCCGCTGCCATCTCCACTTTGCTCGTTGCCTTTTTCATCACGGGCGCGGTGATGATTGTGGCGCAGCGCCTTGCGTCCGAAGCCACAAAGGGAATCGAAACTTTGCAGACGGAAATCCAGGCCGGTCGATGGAAGAAAATCGTCGAGCAGCGTCCGAGGGTCGCCAGCATCATGCGCCGGGCTGGCTTTGAAATGGATCTCTCCGCGCCTCTGCAGCAAGCCGCCACCTGGCTCTCCACCAAAGCGGCGTCACTGGTCACAGGCGGAGCCTGGGGCGTGGTTGAGTTGTTGCTCACCTTCTTTTTTCTCTTCTATTTATTCAGGGACCACGACCAGGCGTTGGCTGCGCTCAAGCGGCTCCTCCCCTTGAGTGAACGAGAAGCGCAGGGCCTCTTCACTTCGGTTACCGACATGATCGCGGCCACAGTGTACGGCACCGTCGCTGTTTCCGTGGTCCAGGGCGTTCTCGGCGGCCTCATGTTCTGGTGGCTCGGTTTGCCTGCGCCGCTGCTTTGGGGCGTCATCATGGGCCTTCTCGGCATCGTCCCGATCCTTGGCGCATTCGTGGTCTGGGTGCCTGCGGCGATCCTCCTCGCGCTCGAAGGGCATTGGATGAAAGCGCTCATCCTCACCGCCTGGGGCGGGTTGGTGGTCAGTCTCATCGATAACATCTTATACCCCATTCTCATCGGTCGCCGCAGCCAAGTGCACACTTTGCTTGTTTTTCTCGCAATAGGCGGCGGGCTCTTTCTCTTCGGCGCCGCCGGGCTGGTCCTTGGGCCGCTAATCCTTTCAGTCACGCTAGGACTCCTGGACGTTTGGCAGCAACGCTCGGCCCAAAACGCGGTTTAGCGTCCCCGCTTCGCTGCTTTATCCCGCGCTTTGCGCTCTTCTTTTCGGACTTCCTCGAGGCGCTTCTCGTGAGCTTCACGATTTTCACGCTCTGCCGCGCGGACGCCCGGAAGCTGCATCTTTTCGGATTCCGCCAGGATCGCCGCATCCTCTGGCGTGTCCAGCACCTTGGCCCTCAACAGCACGATCAACTCCGTCCGATCATTGCTCTTGGACTTTGAGCGAAACAAAACGCCCAGCCCAGGAATGTCTTTGAGCACCGGCACACCAGACTTGCTCTCACTTTTTGCGTCCGTGATGAACCCGCCCATCATGATGGTGTCGCCGTCCCGCATCGTCAGCACGGATGCTGCCTGGCGATTATTGATAATTGGAATTGGGTTGCCCTCAATCACCACGTCCGCGCCGCGGGTGTCAAAGTTCTGCGAGATCTGCATCACGATCAACCCGTCTGGCGTGATGAACGGAATCACGTCGAGGTTGAAACCAACTTGCGCGCGGTCAATGGACGACCGAGTCGAAAGCCCGCCACCGATCACACCTCCGTAATCCGTGAAGCCTGTGACGTACGGAACAGTTTCGCCGATGAAGAAACTCCCCGGAATCGCGTGCGACGTGATGATGCGCGGCCTGGAGACAACATTTGCTTTGCTATCTGTGGCGATTGCCTGGACCGCAATGTCCAGTTCGTTCCCCACGCGGCCCCAATAAGAAAACCCTTCGCCGAGGTTGCTCAGGTTCGTCACGCCGCTCAGCAGGGAAGGGCCTGTGTTATACCCGCCGAACCCCGTGAAATCTGCCCCGAACCGCCGTGGATTCTGCGTCGCGCTGACGCCGAAGTTGTAACCATCCTCGAGGCTCACTTCCATGACGACCGCCTCGATCATCACCTGCGCCAGGAGCACATCCACCTTCGCGACGATGTTCGTGATCATATCCATGTCACGCTTGTTTGCGAAGATAAGCAGGCGGTTGGAGCGCTCGTCAGGGACGATATGCGCGTTCTCCAATACCTGGATCTGGTTCGGATTGCTCGCGCGATTCACCAGACGATTAAGGTTGTTTTGGAAGGAAGATTGATTGCCTGTCGTTCCCCCAACCACAGCCGCTTGTTGCGGATAATAAAGCCCTTCACCGTACCCTTGGCCTTGCGCGGGTTCCTGGCCATTTCCTTGTGGGTAGTAAGTGCCCATGCCGCCCCGTGAGCCATAGCCCCCGCCAAAGCCGCCACTCATTCCCCCGTAGCCCGAGCGGTTCATCCCCCCCATGCCACCACCCATCCCGCCGAATCCGGAGCGGTTCATCCCGCCGAACCCACCACCGCCGAAGCCGCCGGCGCCAAACCCCCCACCACCGAAACCCCCACCAAGAGTGGAGCCCCCTGTGGCAGGCGATCCTGCTGTCCCACCGCTCGCGCCCGTGATGAGCGCGTTCATCGTCTGGTAAATGTCCGCGACCCGGCCATATTTGATCGGGATAACCTCCAGTTTGAAATCGATCTCCGCAGGCACATCAATGCGCTCAATAATCTCCAGCATTCGCTTCACGTTCGAAGCGTAGTCGCGAAGGATCAGTGTGTTATTGCTGTCCACCGCCGTGATCGCGGCGGGGTTCTTCGTGAAGGTCGCAAACAGCGGCTGAATTTCCGAGGGCTTCGCGACTTTCAGCTTCACGATTTTCGTCACGAACTCTTCCGTCTCTGGAAGCTGCGCGCCTGACAGTTCAGTGATGCGCCCACCTTCCTGCAACGCTTGCACTGAAGGCACCAGCTTAATGAACTTGTCTCCCAAGGGCACCATCGTCAGTTGGTTTAATGCCAAGGTGGCTTCGATCGCTTGCAAAGCTTCAGGAACAGTTAGCCCTTCAGTCTTTAGGGTGATCGGAACAGCTGGAAGGTTCGATGGGCGCAGGATTACTTTGCCCGACAGTTGGCTGTACGTGTCTAACACGTTCTCAATGCTCTCCTGTTGGAATTGCAGCACCGGGACGGGCCCGCCAGTGATAATTGTTTCTCCAGGGCCAGTCGCAACCGCCGGAGCATTCGGGTCAGCGCCTGGCGAAGGGAGCTGCGTGCCAGGCTGCGGAAGCTGAGTTCCTGGCTGCGGAAGCTGCACACCAGGTTGTGGCAAAGTGGTCGTTGGCGCCGGTGTCGTGACAGTCGGAACCTGCCCGGCTGGAACACCCACGTTCGGAACCGCTGCTCCGTCCGCAGCCGGACTCGCCGTCTGATCCGCCGTTGGAACCGGCGTCACCACCGGCACGGGCAACGTGTTGATCACTGGGGGGGGAACAATGACGTTTGTTGCTGCTGGCGCGACATTGCCAGAAAGATTGGGCATGGCTCCAGGGGCCGTTGGGAGCCTCCGTGGCCGTTGCAAACCGCCACGGTCATTGGTGTTTTGCGACCGGAACAAACGTGGAGCGTTCGTCGCAATCTGGGGAGTCGGGCTCGGAGGCGGGAAACCACCTCCAGGAGGCGCCTGATTGGTTTGCGCCAGCAGCGGAAGCAAGCTGGCCAACAGCAGTGTGGTAGTGCGTATGAGCGCCATAAATGGGGAATTACTTTGTGTTCGTTGGCGTTTGCCGTTTGGGGGCAGCGCCCGGAGCGGGGGAAGTGTTTGTGGCGGATTTGCCCGAAGGCGCCGCCGCTGCCTTGGCTGGCGCGGGCAACGCGCGTGGGGCAGGCGTAGCTGGGGCTTTCCTTTGGAACGAAGCCACAATCGTCATTGTTCCAGAAAAACGTGTTTGGCTCGGGTCGGGTTGCACCCGCAGCTCTCGAACCCGCATCATCGAATTATCGGACGCGAGTTTAACTAGGAAATTAACGAGCGACGCGGGCCCGCCGGAGTAAGTGATATTCTGCGCCTGCTCCTCAAAGAACTGGTTCGCATTTGCGCCAATTCCGCGAGGAACGCGTTGGGATTGGTTCAAGATCAAGCCAGCGGAAGCCGCTTGGGAGGCGATGATGCGGTCAAGCTGCAGTTCCTCCGTCAAAACCTGCGAGCCCTCTTGCTCCAGCGAGCGCAGCCGCTTTTCGTACGTCGGCTTGTTCGCTAATTCCTTTTGATAGCGGTCGAAGGTTGATTGCGACCGCCCCATCTGGTTCTGGACCTCTCCCCATTGGCTGAATTGGGGCCACACAAACATGATGTTGATGATCACAAACACCAATACGCCGACGCCAACCACGATCCGCCGTTCTTGCGGGCGCAGGTTTAGTTTGTCGAAAATCGATTGTTTCATCGTTCCAGCACGGCCATCTCTGCCGAAAAGCTCCACTCAATGCTTTGGCTGCCAGCCACGCCACCCCTAATAGTGGAAGTCGGCGGTGTGACCCGGCGGAAGAGCGGCTCTCCGTTTACGGTTAAATTCCGCAGCGCGTCATTGTAATCGTTCACCTTGCCCGGTTCATCAGAAGGAGCGCTCCCTCGCAGCGTTACTGTCGGCGTTTCCGAACCGCGCCCAAACTGAAAGCTGCTCAACGTCATGCCTTCGGGGAGTTGCTCCGCCGCTGCGCGGAAGCAGTCTAACGCGGCAAACTTGAGGATCTTTTGATCCTCCATCACCTGGATGCGCTCCTTGAGCTGGAGCGTGTTGGTGTAGCTCTGCGCGAGCCCCGCCACCTGCGTCTGCAAGCTCGAGTTCTTTATTTTGAGATACTGCAGGGCGCCGAAGTACGCGAGCACTCCAAAGACGTAGATCAGGAACACGCCCGCCAGACCGCGCATCCAAAGCCGGTCCACAAATTGTTGGTGATATCGGGCGGCATGCTCCGTCGGCAAAAGGTTCGCATGGGACTCGCCCCTCGCGCTGCGGGCTGCGGAGACCTCCGCCAATTGCGGCGTCAGTTTCGGTTGCGAGGTAGCGATCGGAGCATCAGACCATTGGCGAATTAATCCTTCCCACTCCGCGCTTTCCTCAGGCGGAGCGATCACATGCCAGCGGAACGGTGTCGTTAGCCATCCTTCCACTTCTCCAGCCCAGGACGTCTCACTGAGTTGGTCCTGGAGGAGCGATTGCCAATTTTCCCCCGTCAGATGGATCAGCTGCAGGTGCTGCAACGAACCCATGAACCACCACGCCGCCAGGCAAAGCCGTTTGCCACCTTCCTGAAGCGGATAGAGCCACACCCCGTCCTGCTCCTGCGGCGGGATCACTAATTGGTGCAGATAGGGAAATTCAATGCGATCCGGAACGTAACCAGCCTCTTCGAGCCGCCCGAGGAACCCTTCAATAACATCCCTCGGAACAATGACCACCACCGCTGTCTGCGTGTTGGGCAGGTTGCTTGGGAGCACTTCAACGCTCCAGACAATCTGGTGAACGGGCAGGGGAGATATTCGT